>NZ_JAAQWV010000008.1:0-207115 GCF_012985715.1 Pseudomonas sp. WS 5051 | reverse complement strand
AGATATCTGCAACCAGATCCCAGGCTGCGTCGGGGAGTTCATACCGCTTTGCCATCTTGGCCTCCTGGCTTTAATGGCGGTGTATTTTACAGAAAATCGTATTTCTTGGGTTTACGTACAGAGCCTAGAGGCTTCGGGGGTAGGGCGGGAGCAAGTACAGACGGCACAAATATGCACGTATTGTGCTGGGCATGACTGGGGTAGTTTCAGGAGACGAACGCACCGGGCTGAGGAGAAAACGTTTCAGTACTCGTGGATACGCTTGCGAGAGCGTTGATATCTGAGAAAGGTAGGCGCGCGTTCAATTTCTTTAGAAAATTGTTGTCCGCTCTGCAAAACAAAACCCCCGTTAAACCCAACTGTTGCCAGGGTTTAACGGGGGTTTTGGGTCAGGCGGTTTGACCCGCCTGCCTGCTCAGGTTATTGGCAAGCTTCGCAATCCGGCTCGTCAATGGCGCAAGCCTTTGGCACCGGTGCCGGGCCGGCTGGGGCCGCGGCAACGTCTTCACTGTTTTTGCCGCTCGATACTGCGTTGAGCTTGCCGGTGTTGACGGTGGACTTCTCGGTGCTGGTCGCAGCCAGGGCACGGAGGTAGTAGGTGGTTTTCAGACCACGGTACCAGGCCATGCGGTAGGTCACGTCCAGCTTCTTGCCCGAAGCGCCAGCGATGTACAGGTTCAGCGACTGCGCCTGGTCGATCCACTTCTGACGACGGCTGGCGGCGTCAACAATCCACTTGGTGTCCACTTCGAACGCAGTGGCATACAGCTCTTTGAGCTCTTGCGGGATGCGTTCGATCTGCTGCACGGAACCGTCGTAGTACTTCAGGTCGTTGATCATGACCGAGTCCCACAGATCGCGGGCCTTGAGATCGCGAACCAGGTACGGGTTGATCACGGTGAATTCGCCCGACAGGTTCGATTTCACATACAGGTTCTGGTAGGTCGGTTCGATCGACTGCGATACGCCGGTGATGTTGGCGATGGTGGCGGTCGGTGCGATGGCCATGATGTTGGAGTTGCGAATGCCTTTTTGTACACGGGCGCGAACCGGTGCCCAGTCCAGGGATTCGTTCAGGTCAACGTCAATGTACTTCTGGCCGCGCTGCTCGATCAGAATCTGTTGCGAATCCAGCGGCAGGATGCCTTTGGACCACAGCGAACCCTGGAATGTCTCGTAAGCGCCACGCTCGTCAGCCAGGTCGCAGGACGCCTGGATCGCGTAGTAGCTGACCGCTTCCATCGACTTGTCGGCAAATTCCACGGCGGCTTGCGAAGCGTAAGGAATGTGCTGCAGGTACAGGGCGTCCTGGAAGCCCATGATCCCCAGACCAACCGGACGGTGCTTGAAGTTCGAGTTGCGCGCTTGCGGTACCGAGTAGTAGTTGATGTCGATCACGTTATCGAGCATGCGAACGGCGACGTCGATGGTGCGCTTGAGCTTGTCAGTGTCCAGCTTGCCGTTGACGATGTGGTTCGGCAGGTTGATCGAGCCCAGGTTGCAAACCGCGATTTCGTCCTTGTTGGTGTTCAAGGTGATTTCGGTGCACAGGTTCGAGCTGTGAACCACGCCCACGTGCTGCTGCGGGCTGCGCAGGTTGCACGGGTCTTTGAAGGTCAGCCAAGGGTGGCCGGTTTCAAACAGCATGGACAGCATTTTGCGCCACAGGTCTTTGGCCTGGATGGTCTTGAACAGCTTGATCTTGCCCGGGTACTGGGACAGTGCTTCGTAGTACTCGTAGCGCTCTTCGAAGGCCTTGCCGGTCAGGTCGTGCAGATCCGGTACTTCGGACGGCGAGAACAGGGTCCACGGGCCGTCATCGAAGACGCGCTTCATGAACAGGTCAGGGATCCAGTTGGCGGTGTTCATGTCGTGGGTACGACGACGGTCATCACCGGTGTTCTTGCGCAGCTCGATGAACTCTTCGATGTCCATGTGCCAGGTTTCCAGGTAGGCACATACAGCGCCTTTGCGCTTGCCACCCTGGTTAACGGCTACAGCGGTGTCGTTCACCACTTTCAGGAACGGTACAACGCCCTGGGATTTGCCGTTGGTGCCCTTGATCCACGAACCCAAAGCACGTACCGGAGTCCAGTCGTTGCCCAGGCCACCGGCGAATTTGGACAACATGGCGTTGTCGTGGATCGCGTGGTAGATGCCCGACAGGTCGTCCGGCACGGTAGTCAGGTAGCAGCTGGACAGCTGCGGACGCTGGGTACCGGCGTTGAACAGGGTCGGTGTCGAGGCCATGTAGTCGAAAGACGACAACAGGTTGTAGAACTCGATGGCACGGTCTTCTTTTTGCTTCTCTTCGATCGCCAGGCCCATGGCCACGCGCATGAAGAAGATCTGCGGCAGTTCGAAACGTACGCCATCGTGGTGGATGAAGTAACGGTCGTACAGGGTTTGCAGGCCCAGGTAGGTGAACTGCTGATCGCGCTCGTGGTTGATCGCCTTGCCCAGTTTTTCCAGGTCGAAGGTGGCCAGCACCGGGTTCAGCAGGTCGAACTCGATACCCTTGGCGATGTAGGCAGGCAGGGCCTTGGCGTACAGGTCAGCCATCTCGTGGTGGGTGGCGCTGTCAGCTACTTTCAGGAAGCTCAGGCCTTCGGCACGCAGGGTGTCCATCAGCAGGCGGGCGGTCACGAACGAGTAGTTCGGCTCACGCTCTACCAGGGTGCGGGCGGTCATCACCAGGGCGGTGTTGACGTCGCTCAGCGCTACGCCGTCGTAGAGGTTTTTCAGGGTTTCGCGCTGGATCAGCTCGCCGTCCACTTCTTCCAGACCTTCGCAGGCCTCGGAAACGATGGTGTTCAGGCGACCCATGTCCAGAGGGGCGAAGGTGCCGTCGGCACGGGTGATGCGGATCGACGGGTGAGCCTGCACGGCGTCTTCGGCCGGTGCGCGGTTGGCGCGTTCCTTGGAGCGTGCGTCACGGTAGATCACATAGTCGCGGGCCACTTTTTGCTCGCCGGCGCGCATCAGGGCCAGTTCTACCTGGTCCTGGATTTCTTCGATGTGGATGGTGCCACCCGATGGCATGCGACGCTTGAAAGTTGCGGTGACCTGTTCGGTCAGGCGCGCAACGGTGTCGTGAATGCGCGACGAAGCGGCAGCATTGCCGCCTTCAACTGCGAGAAACGCCTTGGTGATGGCAACGGTGATCTTGTCATCGGTGTAAGGAACCACAGCCCCGTTACGTTTGATCACGCGCAGCTGGCCTGGCGCGGTCGCAGACAGATCCAGATTTGAATCGGTACCCTGCGAGTTCTCGCGAGTTGTATCGGTTTGCATGGGGGTGTCTCCACATTCTCTATGTTTGTTTGGGCGCCTTTTGGGTGCCCACCGTTCCGTCCTGAAGCACTACAACCGGTAATGAACCGGGCATAACAACTTCGGGACGTACAGAAGGGGGGTTAAGCCGCTTCCGTGCCGAAGTCTTGATTCACGCAGACCGCGTGAAACCGTATTCCTGTTGGATGACAGTATTTTTACTGCAACACCCGGGCCGCTTTCCGACCTTTTGGCTGGAAAACGGTTGCCATCCGCATAAGCGGTTTGGACTTTGAAAGCTGCGTTTGATTTAACCCGACAGGCGCGAGAAAAGGGCTTGAAATTCTCGTCTGAGTTGTGTTGGGTTTTTGGCCTAAAACCCTACATATGGGGTTTTTTGGCGAAGCTGATACAAGATATGCGTTTTATAGGGGTTGTGCAACGTACTGCCTGTGGATAACCCTGTGTGTAAATTGTGTGTGAAAGCTTGGAGATCCACGTAGGCCGCACTGCACCGGCATTTAGCCGTTTGTCACCGGATTTAGCCGGGACAAATCCTGTGTGCCGGATTTTGAGGGCGCGAACCCTACCACAAAAAACAGCGCTGTCCGAACGCATTTTCAGGCGGGTGCAAAGATAGGAAAGGTCAAGCACGGATTGTTGCGGGGAAGGGCCGGGAAGGCGGCGTGGAGCCTTCCCGGCAATTACGCGAAATTACTGCAACTGGAAGCTGTTTTGCTGGACGTTTTGCGAGTCCAGGCCAATTTGTACGTTGAATTCGCCAGGTTCGGCGACATGCTGTAACTGCGCGTTGTAGAACTTCAGGTCGTTCTCGCTGAGGGTGAACTGCACGACTTTCTGCTCGCCGGGGTTGAGCATGACCTTCTCGAAGTTCTTCAGCTCTTTAACCGCTCGGCTCATGGACGCAGTAACGTCCTGGATATACAGCTGAACCACCGTTTCGCCAGCACGCTTGCCGGTGTTTGTTACGGTGACGCTGGCCGTCAGGGTTGCGCCCGGCTTCAGGGTTTTGGCCGACAGGCGGACATCTGAAAGGCTGAAGTCGGTGTAGCTCAAACCATAGCCAAACGGGTACAGCGGGCTGTTGCCCTCATCAAAGTACTGCGAGGTGTAGTTGCCCGGTTTGCCCGGCGTGAAGGGACGGCCAATGCTCAGATGGCTGTAGTAGGTCGGGATCTGGCCAACGGAGCGTGGGAAAGTGATCGGCAACTTGCCGGAGGGGTTGTAGTCGCCAAATAGCACGTCGGCAATGGCGTTGCCGCCTTCAGTGCCGCTGAACCAGGTTTCCAGCACGGCATCGGCCTGCTGCTGTTGCACATCGATCGACAACGGGCGGCCGTTCATCAATACCAGCACCAACGGCTTGCCGGTGGCTTTGAGGGCCGTAATCAGGGCGCGCTGGCTGGCAGGAATGTCCAGATTGGTGCGGCTCGACGACTCGTGGGACATGCCCCGCGACTCACCTACCACAGCAACCACCACGTCGGCCTGCTGCGCAGCCTTGACGGCTTCGTCGATCATGACCTGCGCCGGGCGCGGGTCGTTGACCACTTCGGGTGCATCAAAGTTGAGGAAGTTGAGGTAGTCGACGACGCTTTGATCGTCCGTGATATTGGCACCACGGGCGTAGATCAGGTTGTCCTGTTGGGCGATGGCATTGCGCATGCCGTCAAATACGGTCACCGATTGCGCAGGCTGACCGGCTGCGGCCCAGCTGCCCATAATATCGATCGGCGCTTTGGCCAGCGGGCCCACCAGGGCAATGCGCGCCTGCTTGTTGAGGGGCAGGGTATCGTTCTGGTTTTTCAGCAATACCAGGCTCTTGCGTGCCACTTCACGGGCTTCGGCACGATGCAGGCGGCTGTCGGCCTTGGTGTCGGCCGGGTCATCTTCGGCCTTGCCGATACGCAGGTACGGGTCGGCAAACAGGCCCATGTCGTACTTGGCCCCCAGCACCTCGCGTACAGCATTGTCCAGATCGCTTTGCGGCACTTCACCAGACTTGAGCAAGCCCGGCAGTTCTTCACCGTAGGCCTTGTCGTTCATGCTCATGTCGATACCGGCCTTGATCGCCAGCTTGGCGGCCTCGCGGCTGTCCTTGGCCACGCCGTGTTTGATCAGCTCGTTAATCGCGCCGTGGTCGCTGACTGCCACACCTTTGAAGCCCCAGTCCTTGCGCAGCAAATCCTGCATCAGCCACATGTTTGAAGTAGCCGGCACGCCATTGATCGAGTTAAGGGCCACCATCACGCTGCCCGCGCCTGCCTCAATGGCGGCGTGGTAAGGCGGCAGATAGTCCTGAAACATGCGTGTCGGGCTCATGTCCACAGTGTTGTAGTCCCGGCCGCCTTCTACCGCGCCATACAGGGCAAAGTGCTTGACGCTGGCCATGATATTGCCGGGCAGGGCAGGGGATGCGCCCTGATAGGCCTGCACCATCACCTTGGCGATGCGCGAGACCAGGTAGGTGTCTTCGCCAAAGCCCTCGGAGGTACGGCCCCAGCGCGGGTCACGGGCGATGTCGACCATCGGCGCGAAGGTCAGGTCGATACTGTCGGCGCTGGCTTCCCTGGCGGCGATGCGGCCGCTCAGGCCGATGGCGTCCATGTCCCAGCTGGAGGCCAGGGCCAGGCTGATCGGGAAAATCGTTCGGTGGCCGTGGATCACGTCGTACGCGAAAAACATCGGAATCTGCAGGCGACTGCGCATGGCGGCGTCTTGCATCGGGCGGTTTTCGTCGCGGCTGATGGAGTTGAACGTACCGCCGATGCGGCCCGCAGCGATTTCCTTGCGGATCATCTCGCGGGGCATTTCCGGGCCGATACTGATGAGGCGCAGTTGGCCGATCTTTTCATCGACGCTCATCTTTTTCAGCAGCTCAGCGACGAACACGTCTTTGGGGGGGAGCGGGGCGGCCGGGGTTTGAGCCCAGGCGGTGTGACTGGCCAGGCTGATGACGATGCCCAGCAAACACATATTTCTCATTGGATTCTTCTGCGCAGCCGCTCACTTGAAGCGAGGGAGACCCACGCTCGTGCAGCGATATTGTTCTGGGGAGGTATCAGGAGTACTCGAATCAAAGATTTGACCTACCTTTAGAACGGAGTATTCCTGCATGGCAGGCAGTCTTTTAGCTGATTCGCCGCGAGCAATCCAGTATTGCCGGGAGTTATTAGGCGTGGTGTGTGGTCAATAAACCCAATGTTGTTATTTCGGAGCGTTGCAAGCATGGGCATACAAAGTTTTAAAGCAGCGGGCTGGAAAGCCCTCGCCCTTCTGGCCTTGAGCAGTCTGCTGGCGGGGTGCGGGATCAACACCATTCCCACCCTCGACGAGCAGGTCAAGGCGGCCTGGTCCCAGGTGCAGAACCAGTATCAGCGTCGTTCTGACTTGATCCCCAATCTGGTCGAAACGGTCAAGGGTGCAGCCAAGCAGGAGCAGGCCACCCTGACCGCGGTGATTGAAGCGCGGGCCAAGGCCACCTCGATCCAGGTTGATGCCAGCACGCTGAACAACCCGGAAAAACTCAAGCAGTTCCAGGACGCGCAGAACCAGCTGACCGGAGCTTTGAGCCGGTTGATGGTGGTGTCCGAGCGCTACCCTGACCTTAAATCCAACCAGAACTTTCTGGCGTTGCAATCACAGCTAGAAGGCACGGAAAACCGCATCAGCGTGGCGCGGCGCGACTTTATCCTCGCGGTTGAACGCTACAACACCGAGATCCGCACCTTCCCGGGGCGTTTGTGGCATGCGGTGATGTACAGCGACCTGCCGGTGCGCTCCACATTCGAAGCCACCACCCCGGACGCCGACAAAGCGCCGGAAGTGAAGTTTTAACGGCCTTATACCGTTCCCCCCCCTGTGGGAGCGAGCTTGTTGTGGGAGCGGGCTTGCTCGCGATGGAATCAACGCGATTTGCCTGACAGACCGCGCCGCATGTATCGCGAGCAAGCCCGCTCCTATAATGGATAACAAACGTTCGAGGTAGCGATGCGCGTATCAAGACTGGGGTTGGGCCTGTTGCTGTGGCTATTTATAGCCACGGCCCAGGCGCTGACCTTTCCCGCGCTCAGCGGGCGGGTAGTGGACGAGGGGCAAATGCTCACGCCCGCCACCCGCGAGCAATTGACGCAAAGCCTGCAGGCTCACGAAAAGGCCACCGGCGAGCAAGTGGTGGTGGTCACCGTGCCTGACCTGCAGGGCATGCCCATCGAAGACTACGGCTACCAACTGGGCCGTGCCTGGGGTATCGGGCAAAAGGACAAAAATAACGGCGCCTTGCTGATCGTGGCCCGCGACGACCGCAAGTTGCGCATCGAGGTCGGCTATGGCCTTGAGGATCGCCTCACCGATGCCCAGGCCTCGGTGATTATCAACCAGATCATCACCCCGGCCTTTAAAACCGGGGACTACAACCAAGGTATCAGCGACGGTGTGGGTGCCATCCTGCAAGTATTGGGCGGCACGCCTCTGGCCGAACCGGCCTACGCCAGCAGCCAGGGTGACGGCAGCGACTTTATGGCCGAGCACCCCGGGGGGGTGATGCTGCTATTTATCCTGTTTGTACTGGTGGTTGCCGCCTGTCAGTTCTATGGCATCTGCAATTCGGGTGGCAGTGGCGGTTCGCGCTCCGGTGGTTTTGGCGGTGGCGGGTTCGGCGGAGGCGGTGGTGGCGGTTTTCGCGGCGGTGGTGGCAGCTTCGGCGGCGGCGGAGCCTCTGGTGGCTGGTAATTCACTTTTTAACGAGTACGAGACTTATGGCTTTATTAACCCCCGAGCAACAACGGCAGGTCGAAGACGCGGTCACCCGTGCCGAACAGCACACCGACGCCGAAATCGTCACCGTGCTGGCTCCCCGTGCCGATGATTACAGCTACATCCCCTTGCTATGGGCCAGCCTGATTGCCTTGGTGCTGCCGGCCGTGGTGCACTTCTTGAACAGCGGCCTGGCGACTTACACTCTGCTGATGCTGCAATGGGCCAGCTTTGTCTTTCTTAGCCTGATCTTTCGCATCCCGGCCATCACCACTCGCCTGATTCCGCCCCGTGTGAGGCATTGGCGTGCGAGTAACCTGGCCCGGCGCCAGTTTCTCGAACAAAAACTGCACCACACTGCTGGGCGCACGGGTGTACTGATTTTTGTCAGTGAAGCTGAACGTTATGTCGAAATACTGGTGGATGAAGGGATATCCCGCCATCTGGACGACAGTGACTGGGGCACTATCGTCAGCGATTTCGTACGCCGCGTGGCGTTGGGGCATACGGCAGAAGGTTTTATCACTTGCATCGATGCCTGCGCTGAAGTGCTCGCACAGCACATACCCAAAACCCAAGCGCGCAACCAACTGCCGAATCGGTTGGTGATGTTGTAATCATTTTCTTAGTGGCTTTGATGTTTCCGACACTTTGATGAGAAGTGTCGGGCTTTTGTAAAGTTATCTTTATGGTTTTATTCTTGTCTGCCCGTAAGTAAGTTCTTGCTGGGTCGCGATATAAATTTCTTCTGATTATAATTTTCATTGTTGTGAAAAACTGTGTTGTCATTTTTTTGAATGATGGCTAGGTTGTGTTTGAGCGTTTTTGTAGGGTGCTTTTCCGTGAGAAATTAAATAGTTTGGGAGAAAAGGATTGAAGCTTGCGCACAGGGAGAAAGAAGTGCTTGATTTGCTTTTGCAGGGGCGCACGAACAAGAAGATAGCGCAACAGTTGCGTATTAGTGGTTTTACGGTACGGGATCATGTGTCTTCATTGCTGCGCAAGTACAGTGTCGGAAGTCGTATGGAGTTAGTAGTGGAGATTGGCCGTATGGGTGAAGGTTAATATGGGCTTGCGGGCCCCCTACATCGGTAGGGTTGCTATGTCAGGTGTTGAAGTTTATTTTTAGATCAAGTGCGCAAGAGGTGAGGATGAAAAAGCTGTCTTTGTATATACCGCTTGATTATGTGGCGACCCGTGTGGATTTGGTTGTGATGGCGTTGAGTTGCCTGTTTATGCTGGGGCTTGGTGTGATGATGTGGGATGCGAGGGTGGAAGTGCCGCCGGAACCGAAAAAGTTGGTGCTGCGCAGCGCATATGTTACCCATCCTTTGGATCGGTCGAAGTCGTCAGCTTTTTTGTATTTTACTGTGGGGCAAGATGAAGGGGGTTATAAGTACAGGGTTGAGTTCTCCAGTGAGGATGCAAGGTTGTTGGATGTTCGGAAGCATAAAAAGTTGTGGGTGGCTGTAGATGCTAGTGGTGAGAGTGAATTTGTATGGGCTGTGTATGATGATGAACTTCGATTGATGGTGAGTCGTAAGCAGATTGAGTGGTGGGTGCGATATAACAATGGTGGTAATTACCTTGCGATTGTGTTGTCGTGCCTGGCTTTAAGTTATTGCGGTTTTTTCATGTTCAGGTGTGGTATTTGGAATCGGTATTATTGTAGGTAAGGGTCGCTCGCTAGTTCAGTCACGCCTTGAGGAGTTGAGGGGGAATAAGCCTTGGAGTTTTTTAACCCGTGTGTTGGAGCGAATTCTGGTATTGCATGATTTTAAAATTGCTGTGTTAGGCGCTTGTGCGGGCGGACAGATGTTCGGTCAAGATACGATCATTCATCGAGACAATATAGTATATCCCGGTTTAACGATTGGTGTGTTTTGTAATGAGCGCCGGCCGGCATTCTTACTGTTCTACTCATATGAGCTGCAATTATTTTTCACATCACAAACCATTTATAATTGTTGGCAAGGTCTGCATACCCGCCACTGTCCGTGCCCGTATGAAATTACCCCGTGCCCTGAGCGCCCAACACGCCTAAAATACCTGCCATTCGTTTTCTGATTTTCCCTCCTGCACCCCCGAGGCACCTTTTTCAATGTCAGTGACTGCTACCACCGCCGCGTCTGTGCCGGATCATCGTGCGCAATTTTTGAACCTGCTGGAAACCGGTCTGGCCCAGAATTCCTTTATCAAGCTGGTGCTGGCCAAATACGTGGGCCCCGAGGCTGAATTGCAGCGGGTGATCATCAAGCAGGTAACAGTCAAGGAGCAGCCTTGCCTGTCCTTTGTATATCGCTATAAAACCCGCGATATCACCAAGAATTTCCCGCTGGACGAAGGCGTGGCGATCATTGCCGGTCTGCTGCCCGAAGCGTTCAAAAATGCCCACCTGCTGACCCTGACCGACGAAGTGCAGCTTGAATACAGCAAAAAGGGTAAAAGCTCTCTGTTCAAAGGCAAAAGCCAGCAAGAGCGCGAAGTGCCGTCGGCTGAGCACAATCGTGAGAAAAATCGCTTTCTGGACCTGACCCGGCCGTTTCTGGCGGATCTGGGTGTCACCAACAAGCAGCAAGAACTGATCCCGGCGATGTCGCGCAAGTGGAAGCAGATCAACAAGTTTATCGAGGTGTTTTCCCACGCCCTGAGCAGCTCACCGCTCAAGCTCGATCAGCCGGTCAAGGTGGTGGATTTCGGTTCGGGCAAGGGTTACCTGACGTTTGCCATTCACGATTACCTGCGTCACAGCCTGCAAGCCGAAGGCCTGGTGACCGGGGTTGAGCTGCGTGAAGACATGGTCACGCTGTGCAATAACGCCGCCCAGCGTCTGGAGCACCCGGGCCTGACCTTCCAGCACGGCGATGTGCGCAGTTTTGCACCCACCCCGATCGATGTGATGATCGCCCTGCATGCCTGTGATATTGCCACCGACTACGCCATTCATATGGGCATTCGCTCCGGGGCGGCAATCATCATGTGCTCGCCGTGCTGTCATAAACAGATCCGCCTGCAAATCCAGAGCCCGGCGCTGCTCAAGCCGATGCTGCAATACGGCCTGCACCTGGGCCAGCAGGCCGAAATGGTCACCGACAGCCTGCGCGCGCTGTACCTCGAAGCCTGCGGCTATGACACCAAGGTGTTCGAGTTTATCTCGCTGGAACATACCAATAAAAACAAGATGATCCTCGCGGTCAAACGTGCCGGACCTTCCGATCCAGCGCAGTTGTTGGTGAAAATCCAGGAACTCAAGGCGTTCTACAACATTCAGGAACACTGCCTCGAAACCCTGCTTCAGGCAGACGGTTTGCTGAAGTAAGCCTGTAAGCAGCTCTGGCGGGAACGTAGTACATGGCTATTACCCGCCCGCGCGCTCAGGGGTTACCTTGGCTACTCTTACTGGCCCAAGGTCTTACCCCACAGGAGCACGCACCATGGCAGCGAAAAAAATTCTGATGCTGGTTGGCGATTACGTCGAAGACTATGAAGTGATGGTGCCGTTTCAGGCACTGTTGATGGTCGGCCATCAGGTTCATGCGGTATGCCCGGGAAAAACCGCAGGCCAGACCGTACGCACTGCCATCCACGACTTCGAAGGCGACCAGACTTACAGCGAAAAGCCCGGGCACTTGTTTGCCCTGAATTTCGACTTTGACAAGGTGAAAGCCAGCGATTACGACGCACTGCTGGTGCCGGGCGGTCGTGCGCCGGAATACCTGCGTCTGAACGAAAAGGTGCTGGACCTAGTGCGTGACTTCGACAAGGCGGCCAAGCCAATTGCAGCAGTGTGCCATGGTGCGCAACTGCTGGCCGCTGCGGGCACGCTGGAAGGCCGTGAGTGCAGTGCTTACCCGGCGTGTGCGCCGGAAGTGCGGCTGGCGGGGGGGACTTATATCGATATCGATGTGACCAAGGCCCATGTGCAAGGCAACCTGGCCACAGCCCCTGCGTGGCCGGCACATCCGGCGTGGCTGGCGGCATTCCTGGGTTTGCTGGGTACCAAAATCACTTTGTAGGCAGAGGGCGTGACCATGTGTGAACTGTATGTAAAAGCCGACCCGATTCTTTACGAGTCACGTTCGCGCTCATTGCGTATTTGCGGCGTGGTCACCACTTTGCGCCTGGAAAACCAGTTCTGGGACATCCTCAGCGAAATCGCCGAAACAGATGGCATGACCACCAACCAGTTGGTGGCCAAGCTCTATGAAGAGGTGATGGATTATCGCGGCGAAGTAGTCAACTTTGCCTCGTTCCTGCGCGTGAGCTGCACCCGCTACTTGAGCCAGCGCCGGGTGCAGGCGCCGGAGTTGAGTGTGGTAGCACGTAACAGTAGCCGCGCTCTCCCGCAATAGCGCTTGCGGGTGTGAGCGGTACACACCCGTGGGAGCCGGGCTTGCCCGCGATGGCATCGGCGCGGTCGGCCAGATACACCGTGCCGGCGGAATCGCGAGCAAGCCCGCTCCTACAGAGGGTTTGCCGGATCAGCCAACTCAGAAGAACCGCGTCACGCTGATCTTGGCATTGCGGCCCTGGCTGTAGGCGTTTTCGCCACTGAGCATCGGCTGATAGTTTTTATTGAACATGTTGTCCAGGGTGAAGTTGACTTCGGTGCCCTTGAGGTACGGCTGCTGCGGCTTCCAGTTGGCAAACAGGCCCTGCACGTTGTAGCTGTCGTTGGGGAACTGGTCCCAGTAGCGGTCGCCCAGCGCACTGATCGGGCTGCTGTAGTAGTTATCGCTTGGCAAGCGGTCGGTCTTGCGTACGAATTCTCCCTTCCAGCCAATCCGGGCATCCAGGCTCGGGATCTTGGTACCCAGTACGGCAATCCACTTGGGAGCGGGTATGTCACGCGCCCAGACGTTGGGACCCCAAGGGTTGGTGTAGGCGCCTTGGTGTTTGCCGGTCATCCATGCATATGACAGTGATCCGAACACGTAGGTGGATTCGTAGAAACTTTCAATTTCGAAGCCCTTGATCGTCACGCTGCCAATATTGCGGTAGTTGGGCATGTTGGGCCCGCACGCATCGCTCATGCTGACAGTGGGCGTTTGCGCGGCGCAGCCTATCCCCGTGGCCTTGAAAATCTCGTCGTCGACGGTGTTGCGGAACAGGGTGGTACGCACCAGGGCGTGGTCGTTGTCGCCAAAAATCTTGTCGAAGGTGGTGATGTTGCCGCCGCGCCAGCCGGTGATGCGCTCCGGATCAAGGCCCAGGCTGCTGGAGGTGCGGCTGCCGACGCCTTGTACTTCGTACTGCTCGTCAATCACCGGGGCACGCCAGGTTTTGCTGTAGTCCAGGAACAGGGCGGTTTTCGGGGTGATTTTCCAGAAGGCCGACAGGCGAGGCGACCAGCCGGTGTAGGTTTTGTCGCTGTAGTCGTGACCCAACTCCGGGTGGTTATAGTACGGCGCGTCGTTTTCCTGGCCGCGATTGCGTACGTGGTCGTAGCGCATGGACGGCGTGAGGGTGAAGTCACCCCAGGTGATGGCGTCCTGAATATAGAAGCTGTTGGTGTCGACCTTGCCCCGGGGCATGAAGTTGGGCTGGTAGTGGCCGTAGTTGTACTTTTCGACGTCGTAGATACCGCCCGGCATCCACATGTCCACATCACGCTGGTGCTTGCGAAGTTGCACGCCGGTGGTCACTGCATGGTCCAGCGGGCCGCTGGCAAACAGGCTGATGTTCTCGACCTGGAGCATGTCATCGGTGTAGCCGGTTTCCATCTTGCGCCCGCCGCTGGTGGGCTGGGTAAAGGCCTGGGCATCGCGCTTGTCGGTTTGCTCGGTGTTGGAGTGTGAGTACTTGACCTCCAGATCCACCAGCGGGTTGTCCAGGGGTTCGTATTTGTATTTGGCCGACCAGGTGGTGTCGATCGTCGAGCGGTTGGACAGGTAGCGCCGCGCTGCTATGTCGTAGCCATATTTGTCGATGTTGGCCTGGCTGGGTGGCGCCGGGTAACTGACGGCCGAGAAGGGCACCCACAAATAGTTGTTCGAGCGCGAGTAAGACATGCCCACACTGTGTTCGTCATTGAGGTGCAAGTTGAGCTTGAGCAGTTGTCCGTCCAGGTCCTGGGCCGTATTGGGCAGACGCTGCGGGTTAACCGGGTAGACATTGCCGGGGTTGGGCATTTTACCGGCCAGCTTCATATCGTCGCCGTCGCGCCTGGTGTAGTAAAACAGGGCGTCGGCACGACCATCTTCGGTGCGACCGTAAACAGCGCCGCTGTAGACCTGTTGATGGTCGTTGCTGCTGTAGCCGTATTTGAGCATGGCGCCGGTGTTCTTGCCCTCTTCGAGCAAGTCGGTCGCGTCCTTGGTTTCCATGTGCACAACACCGGCAAAACCGCCATTGCCGGTGTGGATATCGTGGGGGCCTTTTTCGACTTCCAGGCGTTTGATCAGCTCGGGTTCGATAAAAATCGTGCCCTGTTTGTAGCGTTCAAAGCCGCTTTTGGTCGCGCCATCGACGGTCATTTGTACGTCTTCGGCTTCTCCCATGCCCCAGATATTGATGGTCTGGCCACCGGGCTTGAGCGAGCCGCCGAGGTTGATGCCTGGCAGGGTGGCGAGCAGGCTGGGGATGTTATTGGCCTGATAGCGGTTGATTTGCTCCTGGGTCATGGTCGACTTGCCGACGTTGCTGGAGTCGACCTCGCTACCGTTGCCGACCACGCTGACTGCGCCCAGCTCCAGGCTGTTGCTGGTGGTGGTGCCGGACTCCCGGGGCCGCACGACGTAGGTGCGATCGATCTGCACAAGGCTGAAGTCGGTGTCTTTGAGCAGGCGCTGGATAGCTTCCTGTGGCTCGAAGGTGCCACTGAGTGCCGGGGCTTTCACGTTGCGTAACAGGGCTTCGTCGAACAGCAGCTGGATTTTTGCCTGCTGTGCCACCTCGCTCAGCGAACTGGCCAGCGATTGTGCTGGCAGTTGCAGTTGGATCGACTCCGCGTGGGCTTGCAGGCTGATCGCCAGGCAAGCCGCCAGCAGTGTCGGGCGGGTGTACAAATGCGAGAAGCAATGTGGTGCGCGAAACATGAAATCCCCCGGTGTGGCAACAAAGGCCAAAAAGACATGCGTTAGCAACGCAGACCGGAGGAAGACGCAGCAAAATGAAAAAACCACATATGCGAATGTAAAATATTCGCATATGTTTTTTAGCGTGGTTCGATACGGATTTTACCGCTGTCCAGCAGCACGGTTTTTACCGGGATCAGGGCGGGCAGGGCTTTGACCAGTGCCAGTGGATCGCTGACATCCAGGTTGCCTGAAACCTTGTAGCCAGTCAGCGGGCCGTCGGCCAACTGAATCAGGCCCGGGCGGTAGAGGTCCAGTTCATCCACCAGGCTGGCCAGTTCGCGATTGCGAAAGGACAGATGGCCGCTGCGCCAGCCCGCCACTTCGCCCGCACTCAACGTCTGTTCTATGAGTGCTCCCCTGTTGTAGTCCCAGGTGGCGCGTTGTTGTGCACCCAGCAGCATTGCTGACCTGGGGTCTGGGATGAACGCAACCTCGCCGTGGGCCACGCTGACCACCAATTGGCGCGAACTGCGGCGTACATCGAACCCCGTGCCGACCACCCGTATGCGCGCCTCCCCGGCATGCACCACCAACGGCTGCTCCTTGTTGGCCGCGACCTCGATGTAAAGCTGGCCCTGGTCCAGATAGATGTCACGCTGGTGGGCGCTGAAGTCCAGGCTCAAGCGCGTGTTGGCATTCACGTTCAGGGTGCTGCCGTCGGGTAGCAATATCGTGCGGGCGCCTTGGGCCAGTGTGCTGACCTGCTGTTGATGCAGCGCCACCGGGGCGCCCAGGTTCAGTGCAAAGACGGCGCAGAGCACGGCGGCAGCAGTGGCTAGCGCAAAGTGTGCGCGCCGGGGCTTGGCAGGGAGGGGGACCGGCGAGTTGATCTGTTCAAGTTCTCCCAGGTCGGCCCACAACGATTCAAATTCGGTATAGGCCCGGGCATGACTCGGGTTGGCATGCCAGGCGTTGAATTGTTCGCAACTGCCTTGGTTGCGGGTATTGCGGTTGCGTGCAAACCAATTGGCGGCCTGTTCATCGATGCTGTCGTCACCGGCCGTGTGAAAAGGGCTCATTGTGTCTGCTCCTTGCCGCTGTCCTGCTGTAGATGTTGCTTGCAGTGCAGCAAGGCCTGGGCAATGTGCTTTTCAACCATGCTCACGGATATCCCCATGCGTTCGGCAATCTGTGCCTGACTCAAGCCTTCAAAACGGTGCAGCATAAGGGCTTCTCGACGTCTGGGCGAGAGTTCTGCAACTACCCTTTTAAGTTGTTCAAGGCGTTGCAGGCGCAGGGCTGCGACCATCGGATCATCCCTGTCATCGCTCAAGGGCTCGGCCTCACTTTCACTGTGCTCGCCGTGAGCGGCGTGTCGCACTTGCTGTCGACGCCAGTGATCGCGCAACAGATTGCGCGCCATCTGGAACAAAAACGCCCGGGGCTGTTCGATTTTGCCTCGGTCCTGATAGCCCAGCCATTGGGTGAAAACATCCTGGGTCATGTCGGCTGCATCGCTGGTGTTGTCGGTACGCTTGCGCAGAAAGTGCAAAATTTGCGTATAGAACTCGCGAAAGTGATCGGCCGCGGGCGGATCGGGTTTAAGGCCAGACATGAAGATCCTTATAGACACAGCGATGCAAATAAGCTGCGAATGGTATCGATAACCATTGCTATTTGTCTCGTTGAAATTTCCTGTTTCCTTCATTCCTGTCGATAAATGGATAAATAGCCCATGGGGTCTTTACTGAATAAGTGCAGGAACCTTTAATTTCGGGAGAAAGGCTATGTCGGGTTGGTATGAGTTGAGCAAGACCAGCAGCGGGCAGTTCCGGTTTGTACTGAAGGCGGCGAATGCCGAAACCATTCTGGTCAGCGAGCAATACACCACGCTGGCGGCGGCCAAGGGCGGGATCGCCTCGGTGCAGGTCAACAGCCCGCTGGATGAGCGCTACGAGAAGAAAGTGGCCAAGGACGGCAAGCCATACTTCAACCTGAAGGCGGCCAATCACCAGATCATCGGCACCAGCGAGCTGTACTCCTCGGAGGCCGCGCGGGACAAGGGCATTGCCAGCGTCAAGCACAATGGCCCGACCACGGTGATCAAAGAGAAATTTTGATACCTGAATGTGTGCTCTTGTAACCCTGTAGATACTCTGTTGTAGATCAAACCCTATTGTGGGAGCGAGCCTGCTCGCGAACGACCTTCGCGAGCAGGCTCGCTCCCACAGTTGCAGTTTTTCCTGTTGCCGCTGCTCGTCAGCGGCTACAGGTTTACCGTTCCACAGGTACTGAGTGCCTGGTATCGCCCAACGGATGGGTTTTTGAATCAAAGAAGCGCAGTTCAAGCTTCTTGTCGGCAAACAACGCTGTGTAGTGGTTTTTCTGAAAGCGAATAAAGGCTTCGCTGCGCGGGTAAATCGAGATGCACAGGGTTTTCAACGGTGCCTGGCGCAAGGCATCGATCAGGTGCTGGTCTTGCTCGCCCAAGCTGTGGCCGAAGATGCACAGCGCGTCTTTCTGGGTCAGCAACTGCTCATGACAAAAAGACAGGTAATCGGACTGGCGAATGGATTTTCGCTTGTCTTCGCTGCCGGTTTCGCTGACAAACAGCGGTACGTCGTCCAGGGCGCTGATGGAGTGGTTGATCGCAAAGTTGCTTAGCAATGTGGGTTGGTTGGCTGCCAGCTTGCGCGCCTTGCCTTCCTGGTTTTTCACCAGGTGCAGCGCGCCGTGCAGGTACAGCACACGTGTAGTCCTGCTTTTGGCCAGTGCCGCGGCAGGCTCAAAGGTTGCCTGCGGGGTACCGAACAGGTCGTTGAAACCTTTGGGTGCGTGCATCACGGCCCAGGGTGCCAGCAGGTCATAGTTGGCGCAGTACACCGTGGCGTAGCGCGCCAGTTCTTCGTTCCAGCAGGCCAGGGTTTCGGGCTGCATCAGGCGCCAGGGGATGTGCACGTCCTGGGTGCAGTTGATCAGGGCTTCCTTGATTGCGTAGTAGCGTTTGCGCGGCGAGGCCGAGTTGATGGCCAGTGCCTTGTTGACCTTGCTTGCGGTTTTCAGGGCGCTGAGCACATGTTCGAAATTGCGCGTGCCGAGGGCCTCGAACACGCTGAGTTCGGTCTGGCTCAGCGGCTTTTCGGCCACGCTTTTGGCTTTTTCAAACAGCGAGTCGTAATAGAAATCATGCCACACGGCCATGCTGGCGCCGTTGCCAATCAGCAGTCCGCTGCACGGGGTGCTGGTGCGTAACTGGTTCCAGTCTTCTAGTTGGGCATCAAATTCCTGGAAGGGGGTCATCGCAAATATCGTCTCAAGGCGTGGGCGGTAGCGGACTTTATCACGCTCAAGTGTTGAGCCAGATCAACATTGCTGCTTTGTGATTGGAGGAAGCTGTGGAGACCGAATTAGCCAATGACCCGCGAAGAGGACTCGACATGACCAGCACTTTCTTTATTCCTGCTGTAAACATTATGGGTAACGGTTGCCTGGATGAAGCCATGACTGCGATTCGTAATTATGGTTTTCGCAAGGCCTTGATTGTGACCGACGCGGGGTTGGCCAAGGCGGGGGTTGCGACGTTGATCGCCGAGAAGCTCGCGTTGCAGGATATTGATTCGGTGATTTTCGACGGCGCCAAGCCGAACCCGAGCATTGCCAACGTCGAGGCGGGCTTGAAGGTGCTCAAGGAGCATCAGTGCGACTTTATTGTGTCGCTGGGTGGCGGCTCGCCCCATGACTGCGCCAAGGGTATAGCGCTGTGTGCCACCAATGGCGGGCATATCCGTGATTACGAAGGCGTCGATCGCTCGGCCAAGCCGCAGTTACCGCTGGTGTCGATCAATACCACGGCCGGCACGGCCAGTGAGATGACGCGGTTTTGTATCATCACCGACGAAGAGCGCCATGTGAAAATGGCCATTGTTGACCGCAACGTGACGCCGCTGCTGTCGGTTAACGACCCTGAGTTGATGGTGGCGATGCCCAAGGGCCTGACTGCCGCCACGGGCATGGACGCGTTGACCCACGCCATCGAGGCATATGTGTCCACGGCGGCCAATCCCATTACCGATGCCTGCGCGATCAAGGCGATGGAACTGATCAGCCAGAACCTGCGTCAGGCGGTAAGCGACGGCAAGAATCTGACGGCGCGGGAGAATATGGCTTACGCACAGTTCCTCGCGGGCATGGCCTTCAACAATGCCTCGCTGGGCTTTGTGCATGCGATGGCGCACCAGTTGGGCGGCTTCTATGATTTGCCCCACGGTGTATGCAACGCGGTGTTGTTGCCCCATGTGCAGACGTTCAATGCCAGTGTGTGTGCAGCCCGCCTGACCGATGTCGCCCATGCACTGGGTGCCGATGTACGTGGCTTGAGCCCGGAAGAGGGCGCGCAAGCGGCCATTGCGGCGATTCGTACTCTGGCCAAGGATGTCGAGATTCCTGCCGGGCTGCGGGATTTGGGCGCCAAGCTGGATGACATCCCGATCCTGGCCACCAACGCCTTGAAAGATGCCTGTGGTTTTACCAACCCGCGCAAAGCCGATCAGGGGCAGATTGAAGAGATCTTCCGTAACGCGTTTTAACGGCTTGCCCTCACCCCAACCCTCTCCCTCCGGGAGAGGGCCAGGGTGAGGGGGCTTTTGGACAGGCATAAAAAAGGCCGGGTTAATAACCCGGCCTTTTTATTTCTGGCTAAAAGCGCTTATTGCACTTCTACAGCCAGGCTGTCGCTGATTTTCTTCTGCCAGATCGCCGGGCCGGTGATGTGCACCGACTCGCCTTTACTGTCGACTGCCACCGTAACCGGCATGTCTTTGACATCGAACTCGTAGATCGCTTCCATGCCCAGTTCGGCAAAGGCCACTACACGGGACTTTTTGATCGCCTGGGCGACCAGGTAAGCAGCACCGCCCACAGCCATCAGATACACGGCTTTGTGTTCCTTGATCGCTTCAATGGCGGTAGGGCCGCGCTCGGACTTGCCGATCATGCCCAGCAAGCCGGTCTGATCAAGGATCTGACGAGTGAACTTGTCCATTCGCGTAGCGGTGGTCGGGCCTGCAGGGCCAACCACTTCGTCACGCACCGGATCAACCGGGCCAACGTAGTAGATAAAGCGACCCTTGAGGTCTACCGGCAAGGTTTCACCCTTGTTCAGCATTTCGACCATGCGCTTGTGCGCCGCGTCGCGACCGGTGAGCATTTTGCCGTTGAGCAGGACGGTCTCGCCCGGCTTCCAGCTCTGCACGTCTTCCGGGGTCAGGGTGTCAAGGTTGACACGGCGGGCCGACGGGCCGGCTTCCCAGACGATTTCCGGGTAGGCGTCCAGCGGTGGCGCTTCGAGGGCTGCCGGGCCGGAGCCGTCCAGCACGAAGTGGGCGTGGCGGGTGGCGGCGCAGTTCGGGATCATGCACACCGGCAGGGACGCTGCGTGGGTCGGGTAGTCCATGATTTTTACGTCGAGCACGGTAGTCAGGCCGCCCAGGCCCTGGGCGCCGATGCCCAGCTGGTTGACCTTCTCGAACAGCTCGATGCGCATCTCTTCGATACGGTTGCTCGGGCCACGCTTGATCAGGTCGTGAATGTCGATGGATTCCATCAACACTTCCTTGGCCATCACTGCGGCTTTTTCCGCGGTGCCGCCGATGCCGATACCCAGCATGCCCGGTGGGCACCAGCCCGCGCCCATGGTCGGAACGGTCTTGAGCACCCAGTCAACGATCGAGTCGGACGGGTTGAGCATGGCCATTTTCGACTTGTTCTCGGAACCGCCGCCCTTGGCTGCCACGTCCACTTCCACGGTGTTGCCCGGAACGATGGAGTAGTGGATCACTGCAGGGGTGTTGTCCTTGGTGTTGCGACGGGCACCGGCCGGGTCGGCCAGGATCGAAGCACGCAGGACGTTTTCCGGCAGGTTGTAAGCGCGACGCACGCCTTCGTTGATCATGTCGTCCAGGCCCATGGTGGCACCATCCCAGCGCACGTCCATGCCGACGCGTACGAATACGGTGACGATGCCGGTGTCCTGGCAGATCGGACGGTGGCCGGTGGCACACATGCGCGAGTTGATCAGGATTTGCGCCATCGAGTCACGGGCCGCTGGCGATTCTTCGCGCAGGTAGGCTTCGTGCATGGCCTGGATGAAGTCCACGGGGTGGTAGTAGGAAATGAATTGCAGGGCGTCAGCAACGCTCTGAATCAGGTCGTCTTGCTTGATCACGGTCATGGGTCGCGCTCCTCTATAAGACGGGAACATACAATCAATAAGGTGTTTGCGACCTTGGTGCATCGGTCTGTCGAAAACATCTTTGCTTGGCATACCGGACACGCATGACCGGTACAAAAACGGCGCGGCAGTATAACCCGGTACTCTCACTGATACACCCGTAGAGGTGCAAACGAAAGTAGGGGGTGGACGAGGGGTGATAAGTTAAACTGTAAAACCACGAAATATATGAAGATCAACTGTGGGAGCGGGCTTGCTCGCGATTGCATCACCGCGGTCATTCAAAAAAACCGCGCCGCCTGCATCGAGAGCAATCCAGCTCCCACAGGCTTACCCTGCGGAGGCCAGCAGTGCCCCAGTTACACGTCGCTGACCAGCACTGGTCAGTTGCCCCGAACACTAACCTGCTCGATGCCTTGAATCAGGTTGGCGTGTCGGTGCCCTACAGTTGCCGGGCGGGCAGTTGCCATGCCTGCCTGGTGCGCTGCGTGCGTGGTGAGCCCGCCGATCTCAAGCCCGAGGCATTGAGTCGGGACCAGCATGAGCAGGGCTGGCGCCTGGCCTGTCAGTGTCAAATTGTCGAAGATCTGCAGATTGAAGCCTTTAACCCGCTGCGCGACGGTGTGCCGGCCCAAGTGGCAGGACTCGACTGGCTCAGTCCGACGGTGTTGCGCTTGCGCCTCACGCCGCAGCGAGCTTTGCGTTATCGCGCAGGCCAGCATGTGGTGCTGTGGGCTGGCGGCATTGCGCGCCCGTACTCGTTGGCCAGCCTGCCCGGAGAAGATCGCTTTCTGGAGTTTCACCTCGATTGTGCGCACCCCGGTGAGTTCATCGACGCGGCGCGGCAGTTCAAGGTCGGTGACGTTGTGCGGCTGGGCGAGTTGCGTGGCGGCGCGCTGCGCTATGACCCGGACTGGCAGGAGCAACCGCTCTGGCTGCTGGCGTCGGGTACCGGCCTGGGGCCGTTGTATGGCGTATTGCGTGAGGCCTTGCGTCAGGATCATCAAGGCCCGATACGGCTGGTGCATGTGGCCCGCGACAAGGCTGAGCATTACCTCCAGAACGAACTGCTGGCCCTGTCGGCGGCTTGTCCAGGGTTTGTGATTGAGTACCTTGAACGCCCTCAGTTGCCCGACTACCTGTTACAGATGCGTGTTCTTTCGCGCCAGACCCACGCCCTGGTCTGCGGCCACCCCGACACGGTCGATGCCTTTGCCAGGCGCCTGTTTATGGCGGGCTTGCCGCGCAATCAGCTGTTGGCCGATGCCTTTTTGACGCGAAGTTGAGGGCATAAAAAAGCCCCGCCTGATCACTCGGGCGGGGCTTTGGATTCAAGCTTTACCGGGCTTAAACCATTTTGTCGCCGACATGCAGGATCTTCATGCCGTTGGTGCCGCCGATGGTGTGGTAGCTGTCGCCCTTGGTCAGGATGACCCAGTCGCCTTTCTCCACAACGCCACGCTTGAGCAGCTCGTCAATCGCGGCCTGGCTGACCTGTTCTGGCGGCAGCGATGCCGGGTCGAACGGTACGGTGTAAACGCCACGGAACATCGCTGCGCGCGCCTGGGTCTCACGGTGCGGGGAGTAGGCGTAGATCGGCACCGAAGAACGGATGCGCGACATGATCAACGGTGTGTAGCCGCTTTCAGTCAGGGCGATGATCGCTTTGACACCCGGGAAGTGGTTGGCGGTGTACATGGCCGCCAGCGCAATGCTCTGGTCGCAGCTTTCGAAGGTTTTACCGATACGGTGGCTGGACGTTTTGCTGGTCGGGTGCTTTTCAGCGCCGACACAGATGCGCGCCATAGCCTGCACGGCTTCCAGCGGGTAGGCGCCGGCAGCACTTTCAGCCGAGAGCATCACGGCGTCGGTGTAGTCGAGAACGGCGTTGGCAACGTCGGACACTTCGGCACGAGTTGGCATCGGGTTCTGGATCATCGACTCCATCATCTGGGTTGCCACGATCACCGCTTTATTGTGGCGACGTGCGTGCAGAATGATTTTCTTCTGGATGCCCACCAGCTCGGCATCGCCGATTTCAACACCGAGGTCGCCACGGGCAACCATCACCGCGTCGCTGGCCTTGATCAGGCCGTCGAGGGTTTCGTCATCGGCTACGGCTTCGGCGCGTTCAATCTTCGCTACCAGCCAGGCAGTACCGCCGGCTTCGTCGCGCAGTTGGCGGGCGTATTCCATGTCGGCAGCGTCACGCGGGAACGACACGGCCAGGTAGTCGACTTGCATTTCGGCAGCCAGCTTGATGTCGGCCTTGTCTTTTTCAGTCAGGGCCGGTGCGGTCAGGCCACCACCGCGACGGTTGATGCCTTTGTGGTCGGACAGTGGGCCGCCGATCAGCACGGTGCAGTGCAGGGCGTCGTCGGTGGCAGTGTCTACACGCATCACCACACGGCCGTCATCGAGCAGCAGCTCGTCGCCGACGCCGCAGTCTTTAACCAGGTCCGGGTAGTCGATGCCGACCACTTGCTGGTTGCCTTCGGTCAACGGATGGCTGGTGGAGAAGGTGAATTGATCACCGATCTTCAGCTCGATCTTTTTGTTGGCAAATTTGGCGATACGAATTTTCGGGCCTTGCAGGTCACCCAGCAGGGCTACGAAACGACCGTGCTTGGCAGCGATGTCACGTACCAGCTTGGCGCGAGCCTTGTGCTCGTCGGGGGTGCCGTGGGAAAAGTTCAGACGGGCAACGTCCAAGCCAGCGAGGATCAGCTGTTCCAGCATTTCCGGTGAATTGCTGGCAGGGCCAAGTGTGGCAACAATTTTGGTTCGACGAACAGACATGCAAAGACTCCTGAGTTCAAGCGCTGCCAAAGGCTACTATGGTCTTTGGCTGTAGTCATTGTTCCTCTGCACTACTTTCTGCTTAAGTTGTGGTGCATCGGGTCTGTTGTCTGAAGAATCTGGCCGTGGGGTCGATACACTGTTATGAACAGGAGATGCCCCATGCGAATCGTGCTCGTTTTAATCTTGGTCGCCAGTGCGACCGGCTGTACCCGTTGGTCGATGAACCATCATTTGAACAATGCCTATCGTGCTTACGACCGGGGCAATTGTGAAACGGTAATGCTTGAGTTGTCCGAGGTTGATCGCGACAGTCGTAGTCGCCCGTACATTTGGCCACAAACAGCTATGCTCCGTGGACTGTGTCTTGAGCGTACGAAGTTTTACTTGGATGCGTCCCAGACCTACCAGTACATCATCAACGAATTTCCCAAGAGCGAGTACGCCTACCGGGCCAAGGCTCGGATCGAGACATTGCGCATTCTCAGGTTCATCCCGGGCCCCGGCACTACTGCCCAGGCAGTGCCTGTAAGCATTCCATGATGGGCGAAATTTAAACTGGTCATTTGTGCCCGGTTGGCTAATATCAAATTCGTTCGAGTGTTTTTTGTTTCTCTTGGTACTCAAACGGATTGCTCGTTCTGTCGCTGCTTGATATGTCGAGCTTCAGGTGAAGATGGCGGGCAGATCTACACGTGACTGTTGGCCCGGATGTGGGGGACAGGGCGTTTCGAGACGCCAGCGCGGCCATGCTGAATGGCCTCTCTATAGTGAAGTTGAACATGGTTATCGAACGGCTTATCCAGCGGCACCAACTGACGTTTTTCCTGAAAGTGTTCAATCGGTTCACTGACAAGCCTATTGGCTATCTGGGCAATGTGTCTGATGGCGGGTTGATGCTGATCAGCCAGTTACCGATGTTGGTCGACGCCAATTTCGAGTTTCGGATCAAGCTTCCCGGTGCCGATGGGGAGGTGCAGTTTATCGACCTGACAGCGCGTTGCCTGTGGTGTCGTGAGGATCTAACGCCGCATTATTACGATTCCGGGTTTATCCTGTATCAGCCACCTGCCGAGTACAGCGGTTTGATCAGTGCCTTGCAGCGCTACTTCAGCTTCCAGCCCCTGCAAGCCTCTGCATAGTCCCGGGGCTGGTCTTGCCCGGGTTTGAGCGCCTAGACTGTCCGGGTCTACTGCTCAGGAACACCCCGTGACCTCTATCTTCTGGTACGACTACGAAACCACCGGTATCAACCCGCGCTGCGACCGGGCGGTGCAAGTGGCCGGCATCCGCACCGACCTTGAACTCAACGAGATTGATCAGCCGGTCAACCTCTATTGTCAGCCAAGCGACGATATCCTCCCTCATCCCATGGCCTGCCTGATCACCGGCATCACGCCCGCTCGTCTCGAAGACAAAGGCCTGGGCGAAGCCGAGTTCATGACTCGCACCCATGCCCAGCTGGCCCTGCCCGGCACTTGCGGGGCGGGCTACAACTCGTTGCGCTTTGATGATGAGGTAACGCGCTACAGTCTCTACCGAAACTTCTTCGACCCTTATGCGCGTGAATGGCAGGGTGGCAACAGTCGCTGGGACCTCATTGATGTGGTGCGAACAGCCTATGCCCTGCGGCCTGAAGGCATCGTCTGGCCAGAGGAAGAGGGGCGGGTGACGCTCAAGCTTGAACGGTTGACGGCGGCTAACGGGATTGATCATGGCCAGGCCCACGATGCGTTGTCCGATGTACGGGCAACCATTGCGCTGGCCCGGCTGATTCGTGACAAACAACCCAAGTTATATGACTGGTTATTCCAGTTGCGCAGCAAACAACGTGTGCTTGATCAAATTCGGCTATTGCAGCCCATGCTGCATATCTCGGGGCGTTTTTCCGCGGCCAGACATTATGCCGGTGTGGTCTTGCCGCTGGGTTGGCACCCAAAGAATCGTAATGCTCTGATTGTCTACGACCTGCACATAGACCCTCAGCCTTTACTGGAGATGGACGCCGCAGCGTTGCGCAAGATGCTCTATACCCGGCGTGAAGATTTACCCGACGGTCAATTACCCGTTGGGCTAAAGCTGATTCAAGTTAATCGTTGCCCGGTGGTCGCCCCCTTGAATGTAGTGCGTGCCCAGGACCAACAGCGATTGCAACTGGACATGGACCTCTATCACGCGCGAGCCCGGAGCCTTGTTGAGGCTCAGCAAGTTTGGCAGGAAAAGTTGTCGGCCATTTATGCCCGCGAAGACTTTGCCCCCAGTGAAGATCCGGAGCAGCAATTGTATGACGGGTTTATTGGCGATCGAGACCGTCGACTGTGTGAGCAGGTCAGGCACAGTGACCCGGAGCAATTGGCCAAAGATACATGGCCATTTGATGATGAGCGCTTGCCCGAATTATTGTTTCGATACCGCGCCCGAAACTTTCCACATACCCTGAGTGAACAAGAACAGCAGCGTTGGCATATCTTCTGCCAGCAGCGTTTGTCGGATCCGGCCATGGGTGCGCCTTTGACCCTGGACAGCTTTATGCAGGCAGCAGATGAGCTGTCGCGCAGTGCCACGCCGGCCCAGCTAAAGCTTCTGGGCGAATGGCAGCGCTATGCCCAGGCATTGAGCCGGCGTGTCGGGTTGAGCCCGCCCGCCGAGAGTGCTGACTAAAACACAGGCAATAAAAAACGCCAGCATGCTGGCGTTTTTTAGTGGCATCGCAAAATAGTTGCGGGCCCGGTGTCACTTAGTCGAGCAAAGTAGCCCAGCCTTCAACCACGTCGCCGCCCCACTTGGCTTTCCACTCTTTCAGAGTTTTGTGGTTGCCACCTTTGGTTTCAATCACTTCACCATTGTGTGGGTTTTTGTATTGTTTAACCTTACGGGCACGTTTGGTGCCGGTGGTTTTAACAACGCCGCGAGGTGCTTTGCTAACTTTGGATTCCGGATCCAGCAGAGCGATGATATCGCGTAGCGATTTTTGGTATTCGCCCATCAGCGTGCGCAGTTTGCCTTCAAATTCCAGCTCGGTTTGAAGTTTGTCGTCTTCGGACAGGTTCTTCAGGCGGGCTTGCAGTTCTTTGATGGCTTCTTCGGTTGCACGATATTCGTTGATCAAGGACATGAGGATAACCTTATGTTGAAAAGGATGTCAGGGAGACAGTGGCGCAATAGTAGTCAGACAGTTACTGCAAGTAAACATGAAAGGGCTATTTAATTTAAAATTTTATTCATTAACTTTGCCCTCGGGAATATGCGCGCTATTAAATACACCGCGCTACAGTGAGGTTAATATGGACGATCAATAACATCGGCAAGTGTCCGTCCATTGCAGTGCAGGCCACGTCGATGCTGGTGTGGCACCTTCGGTGCGCGACCCGATGGCGCAGGTGCCGAGCTGTAACGAATACTGCAGTTTTGCTGCGCACTCGCTAGAATGGCGGCCTTAGTAAAGTTTTTGGAGTTTTCCCCTCATGCGCACTTTTCGGTTGGTGATTGCGTGCCCCGACGGCGTCGGCATTGTCGCCAAGGTCAGCAATTTCCTTGCCTCCCACAATGGCTGGATCACTGAAGCAAGCCACCACTCGGACGACCAGAGCGGTTGGTTCTTTATGCGTCACGAGATTCGTGCCGATTCCCTGCCGTTCGGGCTGGAGGCGTTTCGTGAGGCATTTGCCCCGATCGCCGAAGAGTTCTCGATGGAGTGGCGCATTACCGATACGGCGCAGAAAAAACGCGTGGTATTGATGGCGAGCCGCGAATCCCACTGCCTGGCAGATCTGCTGCACCGCTGGCACAGCGATGAACTGGACTGCGATATTTCCTGCGTGATCTCCAACCACGATGACCTGCGCAGCATGGTCGAGTGGCATGGCATCCCGTTCTATCACGTACCGGTTGACCCGAAGAACAAGGAGCCGGCTTTCGCCGAAGTCTCGCGTCTGGTCAACCACCATGCTGCCGAAGTGGTGGTACTGGCCCGTTACATGCAAATCCTGCCACCTGACCTGTGCAGCGAATATGCCGGCCAGGTCATCAATATCCACCACAGCTTCCTGCCGTCGTTTGTCGGCGCCAAGCCTTATCACCAGGCCTCGATGCGGGGCGTGAAGCTGATCGGTGCAACCTGCCATTATGTGACTGAAGAGCTGGATGCCGGTCCTATCATCGAGCAGGACGTGGTACGTGTCAGCCACAGTGACAGCATTGAGGATATGGTGCGTTTCGGCCGTGATGTCGAGAAAATGGTACTGGCCCGTGGCTTGCGTTATCACCTTGAAGATCGCGTGCTGGTGCATGGCAACAAGACTGTAGTGTTCTGATCGACACCGTGGGAGCGAGCCTGCTCGCGAAGGATTGCCGGCGGAGGATGTGATGAGCGATCCACTCGACAAGGCGACATCCAGTGCTCCACCGACCTTGGGTGAGGGCTGTCTGAGTCGCTATGACCCGGATGCCCTCAGCCCCGAGGGCGGCACCGACTTCCCCGGTGCCGCCGAGCTTTGGGCGCAGGAGCTAGACGCTGCAGGCATGCAGCGTGTGCCTGAAGCCTAAATCCTGAAACTGCCCACCAGATGCTTCAGGCGGGCAGCCTGCTGTTCCAGATCGGAACACGCGCGAAGGGTTGATTGAAGGTTTTCGACGCCTTCCTGATTCAGCGTATTGATTTCGGTAATGTCCATATTGATCGACTCGACCACCGAGGTTTGTTCCTCGGTTGCCGTGGCGACAGACTGGTTCATGCCGTCGATTTCACCAATGCGTTCGGTCACGCTGATCAGGCGCTCGCCCGCGCGGTTGGCGATTTCCACGCTGTCCTGGCTGTGACGCTGGCTTTCTTCCATGGTGCTCACTGAGCCTCGGGCACTGATCTGCAATTCTTCGATCATTTTCTGCACTTGCTGTGCCGATTCCTGGGTGCGGTGTGCCAGGTTGCGCACTTCATCGGCGACCACGGCAAAGCCACGCCCGGCTTCGCCAGCACGAGCTGCTTCAATGGCGGCGTTAAGGGCCAGCAGGTTGGTTTGCTGGGAAATGCTGGTGATCACCTCCAGGATTTGACCGATATTCACCGTCTTGTCGTTAAGCGACTCGATATGACCGCTGGAGGTGCCAAGCATTTGCGACAGCTTCTGCATCGAGCTGATGCTGCGTTCGACCACTTCCTGGCCTTCCTCGGCAAGGCTGCGTGCATCGCTGGCCTGGTGCGAGGCCTGGGCGGCGTTGCGGGCGATCTCCTGTGCGGCGGCGCCCAGTTCGTTGATAGCAGCGGCGACGCTACTGGTGCGGCTGGCCTGTTCGTCAGAGTTGAGCATCGATGAGTTGGAAGCGCTGACAACCCGCAGGACCACCTCGTTGACTTGGCCGGTGGCCGAGGCCACTTCGCTGATGGAAGCGTGAATGCGCTCGACAAAACGGTTGAATGCGCTGCCCAGGGTACCGAATTCATCCTGGGACTCCACCACCAGGCGGCGCGTCAGGTCGCCTTCGCCTTCGGCAATATTCTGCATGGCGCGGGTCATCACGTGCAGCGGTTGCATCAGCAGGCGAATCAACAGGCCGAGCAGGGCGATGATCGAAACCACGGCGATAACCGTGGCAATGATTGCCGAAGTACGGAACTCACTGAGCGCTGCGAAAGCCTGCTGCTTGTCAACCGACAGGCCGATGTACCAGTTGGCTGAGCCCAGCCCTTTGATCGGGGTGAAGCTTACGATCCGGGTTTTGCCATTGGCCTGGATCTCGCTGAACGCAGTGGTGATCGCGGGAGTGTCCTGCGGATAGATGTCCTTCAGGTTCCTGGTGGCCAGGCTCTTGTCCGGGTGCACCAGGATTTCGCCGTCGGCATTGATCAGAAAGGCGTAACCCATACCGTTGAAATTCAGCGCGTTGATGCTGTCGGTGATGGCTTGCAGGGTCATGTCGGCGCCGACCACACCCAGGGTTTGAGAGCCCTTTTTTACCGGGGCCGCGATGGTAATGACCATCTGTCCGGTGGCAGCATCTATATAGGGTTTGGTCAGGCTGGAGCTGCTGCTGTTGAACGCATCCTTGTACCAGGGCCGGGTGCGCGGGTCGTAGCCGTCAGGCATCTTGCTGTCAGGGCGAATGGTAAATCCGCCTTGGCTGTCACCAAAATAAACCGACATAAAGGTACTGCTCAGGGTTTTTTGTTCCAGCAGGCTGGCCACCTGGGCGGGCTCTGGAGTCAGGGCGATGGATTCAGCGAGGTTTTGCGCCAGCAGGATCCGGCCACCGAGCCAGGTCTGAATGTTATTGGCCGTGACACTGCCCATCTCGTGCAGGTAGTTGTCCAGGTTGTTGCGGATGGCGTTGCGTTGCAAGTAGTCGTTATACAGCGTAAATAGCGAAAAGGCGGCTATTACGATCAGGGACGCGGCAAGCAGGATTTTATGACTGAAACGCAGGTTTTTATTCATGGCTTGAAGGGTCCGCTAAGGTCTAAAAGTGTGCGACATACACTCTGGTAAAACGCGCGCTCTACTCAGCACTGCCTGAACAGGGCAAGTTGGCTGTTGATCAAGCCGCTTTACCACGCTAAATCCGGTTTTATGTGGTCTAGCATTCAGTGTGTATCGACCCGCGATCGCTAAAGATTAATCAAAGGTGGCAAAATGCCTGACTCTTCTGCTCTAGTAATCGGCGCTGACCTTTCGGCTCAGCCCATCGCGCAGTCCTTGCGCCTGGCCAATCGCCACGGTTTAGTGGCGGGAGCCACGGGCACGGGTAAAACCGTTACGCTTCAGCGGCTGGCTGAACAGTTCAGTGATGCCGGGGTGGCCGTCTTCGCCGCCGACATCAAGGGTGACTTGTGCGGCCTGGGTGCGGCCGGCAATCCCCAGGGCAAGATTGCCGAACGGATCGCGGGAATGCCCTGGCTCAATTACCAGCCCAAGGCCTATCCGGTTACTTTGTGGGATATCCAGGGCAAGACGGGTCACCCATTGCGCACGACCCTGAGTGACATGGGGCCGTTGCTGCTGGGCAGCCTGCTGGAGCTGACCGACAGCCAGCAGTCGGCCCTCTATGCCGCCTTCAAGGTGGCGGATCGGGAAGGGTTGTTGCTGCTTGACCTTAAAGACCTCAAGGCACTGCTCAATCACCTGCGTGACAACCCACAAGTGCTTGGCGATGACGCGGCCCTGATGACCACGGGCTCCAGCCAGGCGTTGTTGCGCCGTCTGGCAACCCTTGAGCAGCAGGGTGCAGAAGCCCTGTTTGGTGAGCCGGCACTGCAGCTCGACGATATTTTGCAGCCCGCCAGCGACGGGCGCGGGCAGATCCATCTGCTCGATGCCAGCCGCCTGGTGCATGAAGCGCCCAAGGTCTACGCAACGTTCCTGTTGTGGTTGCTGGCGGAGCTTTTCGAACAGTTGCCCGAGCGCGGCGATGCAGACAAGCCCTTACTGGCGCTGTTTTTCGACGAAGCGCATCTGTTGTTTGCCGGTACGCCAAAAGCATTGCAGGACCGGCTGGAACAAGTGGTCAGGTTGATTCGTTCCAAGGGTGTAGGGGTGTATTTCGTCACTCAATCACCGGCGGACTTGCCCGATACGGTGCTGGCACAGTTGGGGTTGCGTATCCAGCACGGGCTGCGGGCCTTTACGGCCAAAGAGCAGAAATCCCTGAAAGCTGTGGCAGACGGCTTTCGCCCCAATCCGGCATTCAGCGCGCTGGCCGTACTGACGGAGCTGGGCACGGGGGAGGCTCTGGTGGGCATGCTTGAGGAAAAAGGCACGCCGGCGATGGTTCAGCGGGTGCTGATTGCGCCACCGCAATCGCGTATAGGCCCGCTGACGGAGGCCGAAAGGGCTGCATTGATCAGCCGTTCAGCGCTGCAGGGGCGTTATGACAAGCCCGTTGATCGAGAGTCGGCTTATGAAATCCTCATGGCCCGCAAAGGCGTGGCGCCGCAAGATCAGGCGCAGACACAGGCTGCACAGCACGAGCCGGGGTTTCTTGATCAGGCGGGAGACTTTTTGGGCACGACAGCAGGCAAGGCCTTGCAGTCGATGGCGCGTCAGGCGGCGGGTCAGATGGGCCGTCAGCTGGTGCGCGGGCTGTTGGGGTCGTTACTGGGTAACAGCAAGCGCAAATAAATAACAAGACTGCAACTGTGGGAGCGAGCAGGCTCGCTCCCACAATGGGGCTTGATCAGGAGGATCAGTCGGGTTTTGGCCGCGCGTGGCTGGCCAGGCGTTCAAGGGCCGCGCGCAAGGCCGGGTCGGTAATGCCATCGGCCGTTGCCTGGATGGTCTGGGCGGCATCGACGGACAAATCCAGCGTATGCCCCGCGACCTTGGCCTGTACCGTGGGCGGCTGCACCTTGAACAAAATGCGGGTCAGGCTGGCGAACTCGTCGAATGCCTGCAGTTGGCGCAGCAGGCGCTTTTGCTGATAGCGCAGGCGAGTGGCCCAATGGCCGTCGGTCACGATCAGCAACAAACTCCCTTCACGCCATGAGGCAACGTGACAATGCTCCCTCGCGGCGGGCTGAAGCTGGCTTTCAAGTAGGCGTTGCAGGTGTGCCAGGCGCTTGGCATGGCCGAAAATAGCTTTTAGGGGCTTGGCCTCGCGGAGCAGGACGGAGGGTGCCCGTGCTGGATGTGGGCGAAATGCCATGTTCAAACACCTGATAAAACAGAGCTGCAATCTTAGCAGATGCCTGCCTCTCACTGGTCCGGGCTAAGGTAAATCTGAATTTATTTATGAAATCAATGAGTAACTTCTTGTGCAAACGGGTTGAAGTTCAGCAAAAAGCCCTTATTTTAGGGAGGCCCCTTCACAACGCAGTACCAGTATCGTGGAATAACGCCACTTTCCTCACCGCCGTTTCCGGGTAGAATGCTCGTTCGCATGCGGCCATCAGGGCTGCTCGGGCGACTCTCGGGGCCGCCCTCCATCCCTATGTGTGGAAGATCCTGCCGATATGTTTGCGCCTTTGTTAAAGAAACTTTTTGGAAGTAAGAACGAGCGCGAAGTTAAACGCATGCTCAAGACAGTACAGGTCGTCAATTCCTTCGAAGAGCAGATGGTTGCCCTGACCGATGAGCAATTGCGCGCCAAGACCGAAGAGTTCAAGGCCCGCATAGCCAAAGGTGAGACCCTCGACCAACTGCTGCCAGAAGCCTTTGCGGTCTGCCGTGAAGCCGGCAAGCGTGTCATGGGCATGCGTCACTTCGATGTACAGCTGATCGGCGGCATGACCTTGCATGAAGGCATGATCGCAGAAATGCGTACGGGTGAAGGCAAGACCTTGGTAGCAACCCTGGGCGTTTACCTCAACGCATTGTCGGGCAAGGGCGTTCACGTGGTAACCGTGAACGACTACCTGGCTCGCCGGGATGCCAACTGGATGCGCCCGCTCTACGAGTTCCTGGGCCTTACGGTCGGTGTCGTGACACCGTTCCAGCCACCTCAGGAAAAGCGCGAAGCCTATGCTGCCGATATCACTTACGGCACCAACAACGAGTTCGGTTTCGATTACCTGCGTGACAACATGGCTTTCAGCATGGAAGAAAAATTCCAGCGCGAGCTTAATTTCGCCGTAATCGACGAAGTCGACTCCATCCTTATCGATGAAGCCCGTACTCCGCTGATCATCTCCGGTCAGGCTGAAGACAGCTCCAAGCTGTACATTGAAATCAACAAGCTGATCCCTCGCCTTGAGCAACACATCGAGGAAGTGGAAGGCGAAGTCACCAAGGCTGGCCATTTCACCATCGATGAAAAGACCCGCCAGGTTGAGCTGAACGAAGCCGGTCACCAGTTCGTTGAAGACATGCTGACCCAGATCGGCCTGCTCGCCGAAGGCGAAAGCCTGTACTCGGCGCACAACCTGGGCCTGTTGACCCACGTGTACGCTGCACTGCGCGCCCACAAGCTGTTCCATCGCAACGTTGAATACATCGTTGAAGACGGTCAGGTATTGCTGGTCGACGAACACACTGGGCGTACCATGCCGGGTCGTCGTCTGTCCGAAGGCCTGCACCAGGCGATCGAAGCGAAGGAAGGCCTGAATATCCAGGCAGAGAGCCAGACCCTGGCCTCGACCACCTTCCAGAACTACTTCCGCCTGTACAACAAGCTGTCGGGCATGACCGGTACAGCAGACACCGAAGCGTTTGAATTCCACCAGATCTACGGTCTGTCGGTAATGGTCATCCCGCCGAACAAGCCGCTGGCGCGTAAAGACTACAACGACCTGGTGTTTCTCACTGCGGACGAGAAGTACGCGGCAATCGTGGCCGACATCAAGGACTGCATGGCCAAGGGTCGTCCGGTGCTGGTGGGTACGGCAACCATCGAAACCTCCGAGCACATGTCCAACCTTCTGAAGAAGGAAGGCATCGAGCACAAGGTTCTGAACGCCAAGTTCCACGAAAAAGAAGCAGAAATCATTGCACAGGCCGGTCGTCCGGGCGCGTTGACCATTGCAACCAACATGGCCGGTCGTGGTACCGACATCCTGTTGGGCGGCAACTGGGAAGTGGAAGTAGCTTCCCTGGAAAACCCTACACCTGAGCAGATCGCGCAGATCAAGGCCGACTGGCAAAAACGTCACCAGCAGGTGCTGGAGTCGGGTGGCCTGCATGTGATCGCTTCCGAGCGTCACGAATCGCGCCGTATCGACAACCAGCTGCGTGGCCGTGCCGGCCGTCAGGGTGACACCGGTTCCAGCCGTTTCTACCTGTCGCTGGAAGACAGCCTGATGCGTATCTTCGCCTCTGATCGGGTGAAGAACTTCATGAAGGCCCTGGGCATGCAGTCCGGCGAAGCGATTGAGCACCGCATGGTGACCAACGCGATCGAGAAGGCCCAGCGCAAGGTTGAAGGTCGCAACTTCGATATCCGCAAGCAATTGCTGGAGTTCGATGACGTCAACAACGAACAGCGTAAAGTGATTTATCACATGCGTAACACGTTGCTGGCAGCCGACAACATCGGTGAGACCATCGCCGACTTCCGCAAGGATGTACTGGACAGCACCGTAAGCGCTCATATTCCGCCACAATCGTTGCCGGAACAGTGGGACGTCAAAGGTCTGGAAGCGGCCATCGAAAGCGGCTTCGGGGTGAAACTGCCGATCCAGCAATGGCTCGACGAAGATGATCACCTGTACGAAGAAACCCTGCGTGAGAAGCTGCTGGCTGAATTGATTGCAGCTTACAACGAGAAAGAAGAGCAGGCCGGTGCTGAAGCACTGCGCACGTTCGAGAAGCAGATTGTGCTGCGCGTTCTGGATGACCTGTGGAAAGACCACCTGTCGACCATGGACCACCTGCGCCACGGTATCCACTTGCGCGGTTATGCGCAGAAGAACCCGAAGCAGGAGTACAAGCGCGAGTCGTTCAACCTGTTCTCCGAGCTGCTTGATTCGATCAAACGCGACTCGATCCGTGTGTTGTCCCACGTACAGGTTCGTCGTGAAGACCCGGTCGAAGAGGAGGCGCGCCTGCGCCAGGAAGCTGAAGACCTGGCTTCGCGCATGCAGTTCCAGCATGCTGAAGCGCCGGGCCTTGACCAGCCGGAGGCAATGGCCCAGGTGCTGCAAGGTGCTGACGTCGAAGATGTTGTGGCGGCAACCGAGCCTGTTCGTAGCGAGCAGAAGCTGGGTCGCAACGAGCTGTGCCACTGCGGCTCGGGCAAGAAATACAAGCACTGTCACGGGCAAATCAACTAAAGCCCGCTTCACCTGCTGAAACACCTGCGCCGCGACCGGCATTAGCCGTCGCGGCGTTTTACCATTGAATTCCCGTCCTTTTGCGGCGGCGCACAGAACTTTTTAGGAGCGCGTCATGGCTGTTGGTCTTGGTCCTTTGCCTGTTTTGCACCCGGTGGCCGGTTTTGAACTGGGTATCGCTTCTGCCGGTATCAAGCGCGCAGGGCGCAAGGACGTGGTGGTTATGCGCTGCGCCGAAGGCTCCAGCGTGGCGGGTGTTTTCACCCTGAATGCGTTTTGCGCGGCCCCTGTGATTCTGGCCAAACAACGTGTGCAAGGCCCGGTTCGCTATTTGCTGACCAACACGGGCAATGCCAACGCCGGTACCGGTGAGCCGGGGCTGATCGCTGCAGCCCGGACCTGCGCCAGGCTGGCTGAACTGACCGGCGTTGATGCCAGTGCCGTGCTGCCGTATTCCACCGGGGTGATCGGCGAGCCGCTGCCTGTCGAGAAGATCGAAGGCGCATTGCAAGCCGCGCTGGACGATTTGTCCGAGAACAACTGGGCCGAGGCTGCAACCGGCATCATGACCACCGACACCCTGCCAAAGGGTGCCAGCCGTCAGTTCGAGCATGAAGGCGTAACCATCACCGTGACCGGTATCAGCAAGGGTGCGGGCATGATTCGTCCAAATATGGCCACCATGCTGGGCTACATCGCCACCGACGCCAAAGTTGCCCGCGACGTGTTGCAAAACCTGCTGCTCGACGGTGCGAACAAGTCGTTCAACCGCATCACTATCGATGGCGATACTTCGACCAACGACTGCTGCATGCTGATTGCCACCGGCAAGGCTGCCCTGCCTGAAATTACAGAAGCCAGCGGCCCGCTGTTTGCCGCGTTGAAACGGGCGGTGCTGGAAGTCTGCATGGAGGTGGCGCAGGCCATCGTGCGTGACGGTGAGGGTGCGACCAAGTTTGTCACCGTTGAAGTAAATGGCGGCGCCAATCACCAGGAGTGCCTGGACGTGGGGTACACCGTTGCACACTCGCCGCTGATCAAGACCGCGCTGTTTGCCTCGGACCCGAACTGGGGCCGCATTCTGGCTGCAGTGGGCCGCGCAGGCGTGCCGGATCTGGACGTCAGCAAGATTGACGTGTTCCTGGGTGAAGTGTGCATTGCCAGCGGCGGCGCCCGTTCGGCCACTTACACCGAAGAGCAGGGCTCGGCAGTGATGGCTCGCGAAGAAATCACCATCCGCATCGAATTGGGTCGTGGTACCTGCAGCGAGACTATCTGGACCACTGACCTGTCCCACGAATACGTGAAAATCAACGCCGAGTACCGTACCTAAGTCGTCTCGACATCACGGGGTTGTCAGCCGATCCTGCGCGGGCAGCACCGTGATGCCTTGAGGGCATCAGATTTACCCCCTAATTCTCAAGGTGTCTGTGTATGAGCTTCCACCTGATCATTGGCGACAAGTTGCACTCTTCGTGGTCCCTGCGTGGCGCACTGGCGCTGGATCTGGCGGGTGCTGCCTACACCGAGACACTGATAAAACTGGGTCAGCCGGATACCCGGGCACTGATTCTGCAACACTCGGCAGCGGGTAAAGTACCGTTGCTCAAGACCGAACATGGCACCATCGCTGACTCGCTGGCGATTGCCGAATATCTGAATGAGCGTTTCCCTGCGGCCCAGTTATGGCCTGCAGATATCAAGGCACGGGCCCAGGCCCGATCGGCCTGTGCACAAATGCACAGCGGCTTTTTTGCGTTGCGGGGCAATCTGCCATTTGATTTGAGCCATGATCATGCGCTGGTACCCATGCCGGCCGAGGCTCAGGCCGACATCGAGCGCATCATTGCCTTGTGGGCAGAGTGCCGTGCTGTGGCCAGCGAACGCGGGCCGTACCTGTTCGGGCGGTTGAGTGTGGCTGATGCGTTTTTCGCGCCGGTGGCTGTGCGCCTTCGCACTTATCGCGTGGAGCTGTCAGCAGAAGATCAAGCGTATATCGACGCCATTTATCAATGGCCTGCGTTCAAAGCCTGGCAACAGGCCGGATTAGAGGAAGTACAAGGGTGAAACGAGTTCATGTGGCTGCGGCCGTTATCCGAGGCACAGACGGCAGCATTCTGATCGCTCGTCGCGCTGACACTCAGCATCAGGGCGGTCTGTGGGAATTTCCCGGCGGCAAGGTCGAGGCCGGGGAATCGGTCGAAGCTGCACTGGCGCGCGAGCTGAAAGAAGAGTTGGGCATTACGGTCGAGGTGGCCCGGCCCCTGATCAAGGTTCAGCATGACTATCCGGATAAGCAGGTTCTGCTGGATGTATGGGAAGTTTCGGCGTTTTCCGGCGAACCTCATGGCGTAGAAGGTCAGCCACTGGCTTGGGTCAGTCAGCGCGAGTTGGTGGACTACAGGTTCCCTGACGCCAATCAGCCCATTGTGGCCGCTGCCCGCTTGCCCGATCAGTACCTGATCACACCGGATGAGCTGGAGACCCCTGAGCTGTTGCGCGGTATCCAGAAGGCGATTGCAGGCGGGATCAGGCTGATTTCGTTGCGTGCCCCCAATGGGTACGACCCCAAGTACCGCGACCTGGCGGTGGACGCGACCGGCTTGTGTGCCGGCAAGGCGCAATTGATGCTCAAGGGGCCGTTGGAGTGGTTGGGGGATTTTCCTTCGGCCGGCTGGCATCTGACGGCCGCGCAATTGCGCAAGTACGCCGCCAAGGGTCGGCCATTGCCAAAAGACCGCTGGCTGGCAGCTTCATGCCATAACGCCGAGGAGCTGGCGCTGGCTGAACAGATGGATGTGGACTTCGTGACCCTGTCGCCGGTGCTGGCGACGCAGACCCACCCTGATGCACAGCCACTGGGCTGGGAGCAGGCGCAGCAATTGATCGCCAATTTCAGCAGGCCGGTATTTTTGCTGGGTGGGCTCGGCCCGGATGATCGCCAGCAGGCGTGGCAGATCGGTGCCCAGGGCGTGGCGGGTATTCGGGCGTTCTGGCCGCAGGTTTGATGTGATTCGGAGGCTGTTGCGGGTCCCGCGACGGCATGCACGTTCTGTTGGTTGTGGGAGCGAGCCTGCTCGCGAACGACCTTCGCGAGCAGGCTCGCTCCCACAGATTCAGTTTTTCCTGTAGTCGCTGACGAGTAGAGCGACTACAAATGAACGACATCAAGCCTTTGGTTTGGCTGCCGCCTGCCACAGGATCTCTGCAACCCCCTGGCGCTTGGCAATCAGGCGCGCGGCGACAAACAGCAAGTCAGACAAGCGATTGATATACGCCAGCCCCACACCTGCCAGTGGCTCCAATGCATTGAGCTGCTGGCAGCGGCGTTCGGCACTACGTGCCAGGCTGCGGCAAACATGGGCCTGGGCTATCAGGCTCGAGCCGCCGGGCAGAATGAAGTTCTCCAGTGGCCCCAGCTCCTCATTCCAGCGATCGATCGCAGTTTCAAGCCGTTCGATCTCGGCAGCGTTAAGTGCCTGATATTCCGGCATCGCCAACTCACCCCCCAGGTCAAACAAACGGTGCTGACACGGCTCAAGCACCTCGATCAGCTCGTTGAGCCCCGGCTGGCTGGCACTGTGCTCGATGAGCCCGGCCAGGAGCAGGCCGACCTGGCTGTTAAGCGTATCGACTTCGCCGATGGCTTCTATGCGCGGGTGATCCTTGGGCACACGGCGACCGTCGCCAAGCCCTGTTTCGCCCTTGTCGCCGGTGCGGGTATAAATTTTCGATAAGCGAAAGCCCATGGTTACATTTCCACGTTGGTTGGTTCGGGGGAGGCCGGCTGGTTGCCGGCCAAGGGCAGGCGCAGGGTAAAACAGGTGCCTTGGCCCTGGGTTGAGTGCACTTCCATTTGGCCCTTGTGGTTGTTGGTAATGATGAAGTACGACACGGACAGGCCAAGCCCTGTGCCCTGGCCAACTTCCTTGGTGGTGAAGAAGGGCTCGAAAATTCGTTTGCGCACCGCCTCGGGCATACCGGCACCGTTGTCTTCGACCTGTATTTCCGCCCAGGGCAGGTTGAGCCTGGTGCGCAGGGTTATGCGTCCCGGCTCGCTCTGATCGGCACGTTGATGAATGGCCTGGGCGGCGTTCTTCAGCAAATTGAGCAGCACCTGCTCCAGTTCGTTGGGGATGCCGGGCACCGGTCCCAGTTGCGGGTCGAACTGGCGAGTGATGGCTTGTCCCATAAAGTCAAAACCAATGGCCAGGTCGAAATCATTGCTGGCGATGTCCAGAGCCTGGTCAATCAGGGCCGACAGATCACAGGGGCTCATCTGCCGGTTGCTGCGGCGGCTGAAGCTGAGCATATGGGTGACAATTTTCGCCGCGCGTGCACCGGCCTGTTGAATGCCATCCAGTAGTTGCGGGATTTCCCGGGCCTGCAGGTAGTGGTTGACCACCTCCAGGTCGATGCCGGTCTGCTCGGCTTGTTCGATGTTCTTGGGCAACTCGCTCGACAGGCGCCTGCGAATGTTCTGTACGTTATGCAGGATCGCTCCCAGCGGATTGTTGATTTCGTGAGCCATGCCGGCAGCCAGCCCGCCTACGGAAAGCATTTTTTCCGATTGCACCATCATGTCTTCCAGCGACAGGCGCTGGGTGATGTCATCGATGCGGATCACCACGCCGCGTCCACCACCGCCCATCAGGGGGTAAAAGGTCAGGGCATAGTGGCGGGCTTCCTCGCCCTGATTCCAGGTGACGCGTTCAATTTTTGCGACCTGGTGGTGCTCAATGGTGTCTTTGAGTTGCGGCAGGAAGGGCTTGAGAGGTTCAAATGCCAGCTCGATGGGCTTGTTCAGGGCTTCATCCAGCTGCGTGCCGGAGAGGGCGCTGGCTTCCTGGTTCCATTGGGTGACATAGAGCTGTTCGTCCAGTGCAATCAGCGCCGAAGGCATGGAGTCGATGATGCAGTTGAGGTAGTTCTGAAAACCGGTAAGTTTTTTCTCGATTTTGCTGCGTACCTGGACTTCCAGTTCCAGCTTGCGATTGGTGTTGCGGGTTTCTTCGGCCAGCGACTGCGCTTGATCGTACGCCTGGCGGGCCTCGTCCCGTGCGCGTTTGAGCGCTTGATCGCGTACTTCAATGCGCGACAGCATGGTGTTGAATGCCTCAGCCAGGCTACCGATTTCGTCGTTGTTGCCGGGCGCCGCGCGCAATGCGTAGTTCTCCTCGCGAGTGACCTGGCGGGACAGTTCTTCAAGGCGGTGAATAGGCTGGGTAATCAGGCGCTTGATCTGCCGCGCCACCACGAACCAGAGCAAAGCGCTGATGATCAGAATGCCCAGGCTGGCCGTTAGCGTGCCGGTATAGAACGCCATTGGCAGTTCGCTGCTGGCGATCAGCAACAAATGCCCGGGGGGCTGGTCGCCGTTATGCAAGCGGGTGATTTGATGGCTGCGCAGTTCGGTGAGGCTCCAGGCCTCAAGTTGACGATAGTGCTCCGGAAGTGGCAGGTGTTCGCCGTGTTGCAGTTGTCCCAGCAGGTTGCCCGCGCTGTCATAAATGGCGGCAGCACGCAGGGGGGCGTAGCTGCCGATCTCGTTGAGCAGGGCTTTGGCGCTTTGCGGCGAGTCCAGTGCGTGGGTGATCAGGTCGGGGTTTGCGGTCAGCTTGCCCAGGGTTTGCAGGGCTTGCGGAGCCGTGCTCTCGTGGGAGATCCAGTACGCGACGCTGATAAACGTCAAGTTGGCCACCAGCAATACGGTGGCCAGCAAGGCGAGCAGGGCGGTCAGCAGCTTCTGGCCTACCGGGAGGTTTTCAAGGCGCTGGCGCAAGGGCATGAGATGGCCATTTGATAAAAGAACAGAAGGGCAGGGTAGCGCGGCCCTCAGTTGCAGGGCAATCCGCGCTGGCGCAGGTGTTCGCTCAAGCGTTGGTGCAGACCCTGCAGACAGGGGACGCCGAACGATCGGTTGCGGGCGGCAGTGCAAGCGTAGCCCAGCAAGTAACTGATTTCGGTGCGCCGGCCCTGGCTGACATCTTGGTGCATCGATGAATAATTGTTGGCTGTCGCCTGGATGACCCGGTGCACCTCGGTGGCCAGGTCGATGGCGGCTTCTGCCTGGCCGCAGTGTTCCAGCAAGGCGCTGAGTTCGGCGCACAGGGTGTTCACTTCGGCATCATGGGCTTGCAAGCCGCCGTTGCGGCAATCATGGAGCACCGTCAGTGGGTTAATCGCACAGTTTAGTGCCAGTTTGCGCCACAACCTGCTCAGAATATTCGGGCTCCATTCATTGGCAATGGCGCTGAGTTGAAGCTCTTCCAGCCATTGAGGGGCAGGGCCATGACGTGGGTCGCCCAGCCAGGTATGGCCACGCCCGGCAAACACTACGCGCCAGTCGCCATCGCGATAGGCGCCTTCAGTGCTGGAGGCGAAGATGCAACGCGCGTGGGGTACCTGCGCAGCGACGGCCTGCTGGCTGCCGAGGCCATTTTGCAACAGGATCAGTTCGGCACCCGGGCTCAGGCGCCCGGCGATTTGCTTGACCGCCTGCTCGGCGTCGTATGCCTTGCAGGTGACCAGCAAGCGCTGGATAGGCTCGTCGGTTTCAGGGGTTTGTGCGCTGATGGGCCAGTGTTGCGAATCTTCGCCTTCAATCAGGGTCAACTTTTGCACGGCTTTATAGGCTTGCAGGCGGTCGTCGTTGCGCAGAATGAGGGTGACGGGCAGGCCGGCGCGTGCCAGTCGTGTTGCCCACAGCATCCCCATGCTGCCTGCACCGAGAATGTGCCAGGTGGTGCTAGCCCGTGCCGGTGCGTTTGGGGGATTTTGGGGGATGGCCGAATCTGGCATGTGAGCTCGCAAGTGAATGAAGTCGAAGAACCGCTATAATGCCCGCGCATTTTAACTGTCAGGTCAGGCGTGCTCCATCAGTGTTGAGCGCGCCGTTTATTATTGGAGGAATTACATGCCGTCGTTCGACGTGGTATCCGAACTGGACAAGCACGAAGTCACCAACGCCGTCGAGAACGCCGTCAAGGAGCTGGATCGTCGTTATGACCTCAAGGGCAAGGGTACTTTCGAGTTCAAGGAAAAGGATTTGACGGTCAACTTGACCGCTGAAGCCGACTTCCAGCTCGAAGCCATGATCGAGATCCTCAAGCTGGCACTGGTCAAGCGCAAGATCGACGTTCAGTGCCTTGAGGTCAAGGACGCTTACGCTTCGGGCAAACTGATGAAGCAGGAAGCGGTGCTCAAGGAAGGTATTGATAAAGAGCTGGCGAAAAAGATCGTCGCTCATGTCAAGGACGCCAAGCTCAAGGTTCAGGCCGCCATTCAGGGCGAGCAAGTGCGTATCACGGGTAAAAAACGTGATGACCTGCAGGAAGCCATCGCTGCGTTGCGTGCCAAGACGTTCGACATGCCGCTGCAGTTCAACAACTTCCGCGACTGATCACCACCCGGGGAACCTCTGGCGATCATTGACGTCCGATTTTCCTGGGCGCTGCAGAAACGATTGAGCTGCCAGGGTGGCTCGATCGTTTTGCTGAATAAATGACGCTGGCTGGTAATGGCGTGAGGAGATAAAAATGGATTTGAACACTGAAGTTGATCAATTGATCAAGGCCTCCCAGGCCTGGGTTCCGATGATCATGGAGTACGGCAGTCGCGTGCTGCTGGCACTGGTTACCCTGGCTGTCGGCTGGTGGCTGATTAACCGCCTGACGACCAAGATCGGTCAGTTGCTGGCGTTGAGAAAGGCGGATCTTGCGCTGCAGGGCTTTATCAGCAGCCTGGCCAATATCATTCTCAAGATATTGCTGATTGTCAGTGTTGCATCGATGATCGGTATTCAGACCACCTCGTTTGTGGCAGCCATCGGTGCGGCAGGTCTGGCCATTGGCCTGGCATTGCAGGGCAGCCTGGCCAACTTTGCAGGTGGGGTACTGATTCTGTTGTTCCGCCCGTTCAAGATCGGTGACTGGATCGAAGCTCAAGGTGTAAGCGGGACTGTCGACAGCATTCAGATTTTCCACACGGTGCTGCGTACCGGTGACAACAAAACCGTCATCGTGCCAAACGGTAACCTGTCCAACGGCATCATCACCAACTACAACCGTCAGCCGACGCGCAAGGTGGTGTTTGATGTGGGTGTGGACTACGAGGCGGACCTGCAGAAGGTGCGTGAAGTGTTGTTGGCGCTGGCCGATGACCCGCGCGTGCTGAAGCAGCCTGCTCCGGTCGTTGTGGTGACTGCCTTGGGCGACAGTGCTATCACCATGTCGCTGCGGGTTTGGGTCAACACCCCGGATTACTGGGATGTACTCTTTATGCTCAACGAGCATTCGCGTGACCGCTTAAAGGCTGAAGGTATTGATATTCCTTTTCCGCAGCGTGTAGTACGTGTGGTTCAGGAAGTAGCGGCGCAATAAGGCTGGGAACTGCACCTGATTATTGAGTCAGGTCTGGATAAACAATTAAAGGGGCTAAGGCCCCTTTAATTGTTTTTGTCGCTTGTGGTCGCCGCTGCGAATGCAAGATCGGACATATATGTATAACTGATAATTAGTTGCATTCGACTCTGTTAGTTAGCTTGCTATATAACTTGGTTTTATGTCGGCAAATAAAAAGCCACGCCCTGAGACAGGTGCGTGGCTTTCACTAAACAGTGTGTTTGCAACTAGAGCCCTTAGGCCTTGGTTACAAGATGTTCAGTGGGTACTCGGCAATGATACGTACGTCGTTGTTGTCTGTGCCGTTCACGCTGTTGTTGCCGTTGGTGCGGTAAACCGCGCTACGCAGACGCAAGGACAGGTCTTTGGCCGGGCCTTCCTGCAATACGTATTTGGTCTCGAAGTCGAACTCGTGCTCTTTGCCTTCGCCCGTGCTGGTGGAGATGTTGTCACCTTTCACGTAGCGAGCCATGAAGCTCAGGCCTGGCACGCCGTAGCTGGCCATGTTCAGGTCGTAGCGACCCTGCCAGGAGCGTTCGTCACGCTGGTTGAAGTCGGAATATTGCACGGAGTTGGCGAGGAAAATAGTACCGCCGCCGTCTACGCTGTAGTAGTAAGCGCTGTCACCGGTGGAGCGCTGGTGAGCGATGGTGAACTTGTGGGCGCCCAGGCTATAGGCGGCTGCCAGGCTCCAGATTTTGTTGTCAACGTCGCCGGCGCGTTCCTGACCCTGGCTCGAGGTTCTGTAGCCGTTGAAGTCGAAGTTCAGGGCTTGAGACTCTGCGATTGGCAGGGTGTAGTTCAGGTTGATGTACTGCTTCTTGAAGTAGTCATCAACATCGGATGCGGCAATGCCGCCGACGAAGTTGTCAGTGAACTGGTAGGTTGCGCCGGCAATATTGGCGGCGGTCAGGCCTGGCTCACCTTTGCCGTTGATGCTGTCACGGGCCATGCCAGTCTGGGAGCTCAGTGCGGTGAAGCGACCTGCGGTCAGCTCCAGGCCTTTGATTTCCTTGCTGGTGATCAGGGTGCCGGTAGCAACCTCAGGCAGCAGGCGGCTGTCGTCAGTGGAGAAAACCGGGCTGGCGACGAACTGGTTGCCGTATTTCAGCTCGGTGTCGGACAGGCGGAATTTGACCGCGCCGCCGATTTTCCCTTGGGTATCTTCAGGGGAGCCATCGCTTTTGCTGGCGAACAGGCCGTTGCCCTGGCGACCGGCACCGCCATCCAAGCGTGCAGTACCCATGGCGAAAGCATCAACACCGACACCAATGGTGCCTTGGGTGAAGCCGGACTGGTAGTTAAGCAGCTCGCTCAGGCCCCAATCTTCACGGTAGCCGCTTTTGAACGAACCATCGTCCTGCTTCTTGTTGCCAGCACCGTTACGGAAGTCGCGGTTCATGTACAGCATGCGGGTTTTGGAAGTCAGCGTGCTGTCTTCAACGAAACCTTTTGCGTCGTCCTGGGACGAAGCCATTGCGAACTGAGTAGTGCCGGCTGAAACAGCCAGGGCGATCATGCTCCACTTCATCACGCGCATCGTGATTTGCTCCTTTGGTTTTTAGGAAGAGTACTGCCGTCCCACCTGAATTATTATCTGGGCGGCTCTTTCTTTTTGTGTCGGCGCAAACTTATATCACGCCGGCAATATTGGCGATACTTGCTCTCATAACCTTTCAGCTTCTTTACAGCCATGTCGCAAATGGCACCCCACATGTCGCAAGCGCGCCGCTTAGAGCCTTGTTTGAGCATCTATTCAGTACTGTTTCCAGTGTTGGGCATATGATTGATTTCATGTTGCCTACAATGAAAACTCAAAATTCCTACTGTTTAGCTATTGTTATTTATCGTCAGGTTGCTGTGCTCCTGCTCAGGCCTGGCGACTGTGTCAATGATCTATGCAACAAGCGTGCTCAAATTCCTGCCTGGATGAAAAATAAATAATATTCTGCGTTTTTGAGCTATGAGGCCTGATCTTGCTTGGGTCAAACGGCGATAAAGCTGCCTTCAGGGTGTTGTTTTTTGTTGCAAGGAGTGGTGCCTGTCCCGGATTTACGCCTTAAGCGTTACCGGTTAACACCCGCTGGGGTGGCAGGTGACGTTTTGGCGCGCTTGAAACATGCGCTTTGTGCAGTTTTGGTGCATAAGTGTTCGAGCACTGTTGCTTGGGCGTGCAGCGCCGCATTTGCGGTGCGTGCAGGGCTGGAGGCGTGATGCCAGTCGCAATCAAGGGTATCCTTGATTCCTGTCGTCTGGCCTGCGGTGAGTGTCACCGGGTGCCGGGTTGTGCTGAAATGAACGGTCAAACAGGAGAGCTCCCAGTGTTCGCTTTGGATACACGTCTTCAAGAGGATACCTGGCTGATAGGGGACTTCCCCTTGTGCCGCTTGCTGCTTTCCAATGATTCGAATTACCCCTGGTTTATCCTGGTGCCGCGACGCGAGGGTATAACTGAACTGTTTCAATTGGATGACGCCGACCAACAGCGGATGTGGGCTGAGACCACGGCTTTGGCGCGGGTGCTGAAAGAGTCGTACGGTGCGGATAAAATCAATGTTGCCACCCTGGGTAATGTCGTCAGTCAGTTGCACATGCATGTGATTGTTCGTTACCGGGCTGATGTGGCATGGCCAGGGCCTGTCTGGGGCAAGCATCCTGCAAAACCCTATGCGCCGGCAGAGGTGCGTGCTATCCGGGACAGGCTGGCATCGGCTCTTGATGCAAGTTTTACTATTTCGGAGGGTTGATCGTGACGCTTGAAGCGCGAGTGATGGACCTTGAAAGCCGCGTGGCTTTTCAGGATGACACCATTCAGGCATTGAATGATGTACTGGTGGCCCAGCAGAACACCGTGGATCGTCTGCAGATGCAGATGGCCGCCTTGCTCAAGCGCCAGGAGGAAATGGGCGGGCAGTTCGAGTCGTTTGAAGAAGAGGCTCCGCCACCGCACTATTGATTGTTTTGTGCAGGCATAAAAAAACCGCGATTCAGCCTGGCTGATCGCGGTTTTTTTTCAGGCTTGAATCAGCGGCGCGGCAATGCTGCGATCACGTCTTCGGCCTGCAGGCCCTTGTCGCGGTTCATGACCGAGAACTCGACACGTTGCCCTTCCACCAAAACACGGTGGCCCTCGCCACGAATGGCGCGGAAGTGTACAAAAATATCATCACCGGAATCTCGGGAGATAAAGCCGAAACCCTTTGAGGTGTTGAACCATTTGACAGTCCCTGTATCGCGGTTGGTCATGTCATAGCTTTGCGAGGACGACGAAGGTGACGATTTATAGAAGCTGACAGCAAGATGAAGCAGTACGGCAATAACAGCAGGTGTCAGGCCCAGGAGAACAGCGGGCTGATCACCAATCGGCAGCAGCAGGCCGAACAGGGTCAGGGTCTGCAGGACAACGGACAGTACCAGCAGCGCACTGACCAGATTCTGCAGTTGATGGCGCGGGCCTTTATTCCAGAATGGAATGACTGGGGCCAGTGTCAGGTTCAGCAGGCCAAAAAACGCCAGGTAAAGGGCATCAGGATGTTGTAGGTAAGGTAAAGCTTCAGATTGCAGGCTGGGAATAAAGGACAGCAGCAAAGCCGCTGCACCCGTTATCAGGTGGACGATTTTCAACATTTCAATGACTCACATTAAGATAGATCGCAAGGAAGAGCTGATTGCGCACGGTTCGCTTCAGAAAAAATGGAGGCGCTGGACACGTGAGTTCATCAGCCTATGCGCCCTCGCCGGAGGCGAAAATTGGGCAACACGCTGCCTATTTAACAGCAAAGCTTGGGTCTACTCAAATTAAGCGTATGGGTCTATCTGTGAGTGAGACTGTTCGATGAGGCCTAGGCAAAATCAGCTTATTACGAAAGCCTTGTCTTAGACGCATGTAGGCCTCTGGTCTGGGGGTTGGGGGGTGGTGTGATCTGATGGGGGTGCTGCCTGCTCCGTCCATGACCATATTCGCCGCACGTAGCGAGAGCGCTCCTACAGATTTGCGGGTTTGATCCGCTGGATAAGAATTTTTACATGTCGTTTTATGAGGCAAGTTCTTTGAAAAAAGAGTAATCAAATCCAATGATGCGCAATGGAGTGCTTTTGCGATGGGGCGATTGATGCGGCAAGAAAATGCCGGGTGCAGATTAATGCAGAGGGTCAGGATTGACCCTGCCATTCTGGATTTTGGCATCACGCTGGCCCGGCCATTATCACGTTCAGTACGGTTGAATGGCTTTGCCACCTGTTTGCGGCTTGAGGAAGTGTATTGGGAGGTGTTGTCCGATATGTCACGTATCAACAAGTGTTCAATAAATACGCTGCTGTCCTATATCGACCTGGAGGTTCACTTGCGCCATGGCGGGGTGAAGAACTTCAGTGGGTTCATTCGGGTCGTCTGCGTCATGCATTTGTTGAAAATGGGTCGCGGCCTTCAGGAGGTAAAACAGCAGCAGGTGTTTGCGGGTTGAAGGCCGCAGCCGGCTGGAGGTGCATGCTCGACGGCTTGTAATCGCCCAATATTTATGATGCATTTAGGCGCTTCTGGCTGTTCATGCGGCTGCAATGGCTCGATTTACCAGATATAATCTCGCTCTTTGCTGTGCGGCCCTGCTTAAGGGTTGCCGCTAACGGATTGTCGAGACACGCCAATGCCCATGTACGATTACCAGTGCGCTTCCTGTGGTCATCAGCTGGAAGCCATTCAAAAGATCAGCGCTGCACCGCTGGTTGATTGTCCAGCCTGTCAGGCCCCCGAGCTGAAGAAAATGCTGTCCATGCCGGGTTTCCGCCTTAGCGGTACAGGCTGGTATGAAACAGACTTCAAGACAGGCTCGAAAAAGAATCTGGCAGGCGGCGATAAATCCGACTGAGGTCTAGCGAAAGCAGTCAGAACACAAGCGGGCTCTTGCAAGGTTACCAGCACCGACGGTGCGCAAGACCTCCACCGAATTTCGAATTACGAGAAGTGAAACCACTACCATGATGCGCAGCCATTATTGCGGCCAACTGAACGAAAGCCTGGACGGCCAGGAAATTACCCTTTGCGGATGGGTTCACCGTCGCCGTGACCACGGTGGGGTGATTTTCCTCGATATCCGTGATCGTGATGGTCTGGCCCAGGTGGTTTTCGACCCGGATCGCGCTGAGACCTTCGCCGCTGCCGACCGTGTGCGCAGCGAGTATGTTGTCAAGATCACCGGCAAGGTACGTCTGCGTCCTGCCGGTGCAGGCAATACCAACATGGCGTCGGGCATGATCGAAGTGCTGGGCTATGAGCTGGAAGTGCTGAACGAAGCAGAAACCCCGCCATTCCCGCTTAACGAATTCTCGGATGTCGGCGAAGAAACCCGTTTGCGCTACCGCTTTATCGACTTGCGTCGCCCGGAAATGCTCGAGAAGCTGCGCCTGCGTTCGCGCATGACCACCAGCATTCGTCGTTACCTGGACGAAAACGGCTTCCTGGACGTTGAAACACCGATCCTGACCCGTGCCACCCCTGAAGGCGCACGTGACTACCTGGTGCCTAGCCGTACTCACGCCGGTTCGTTCTTTGCACTGCCGCAATCGCCACAGCTGTTCAAGCAGTTGCTGATGGTGGCCGGTTTTGACCGTTACTACCAGATCGCCAAGTGCTTCCGCGACGAAGACCTGCGTGCTGACCGTCAGCCTGAGTTCACTCAGATCGACATCGAAACCAGCTTCCTCGATGAAAAAGACATCATGGGCCTTACCGAAGGCATGATCCGCAACCTGTTCAAGGAAGTGCTGGATCTGGAATTCGGCGAATTCCCGCACATGACCTTCGAAGAGGCCATGCGCCGCTACGGCTCCGACAAGCCTGACCTGCGTAACCCGCTGGAACTGGTTGACGTTGCCGATCAGCTCAAAGACGTGGATTTCAAAGTGTTCAGCGGCCCGGCCAACGATCCTAAATGCCGTATTGCGGCCCTGCGGGTTCCGGGTGCTGCAAGCATGCCGCGCAAGCAGATCGACGACTACACCAAGTTTGTCGGCATCTACGGTGCCAAAGGCCTGGCGTACATCAAGGTCAACGAGCGCGCCAAAGGCGTGGAAGGTCTGCAGTCGCCGATCGTTAAAAACATCCCTGAGGCCAACCTGAACGTGATCCTGGATCGCGTCGGTGCCGTCGATGGCGATATCGTGTTCTTCGGTGCCGACAAGGCCAAGATCGTCAGCGAGGCCCTGGGCGCGCTGCGTATCAAGGTGGGTAACGACCTGAACCTGCTGACCTGCGAGTGGGCCCCTATGTGGGTGGTCGACTTCCCGATGTTCGAAGAGAACGACGACGGCAGCTTCAGCGCCTTGCACCACCCGTTCACTGCACCGAAGTGCTCGCCTGAAGAGCTGGAAGCCAACCCGGCAACCGCGATCTCCCGTGCCTACGATATGGTCTTGAACGGTACCGAGCTGGGTGGCGGTTCGATCCGTATCCACCGCAAGGAAATGCAGCAAGCGGTATTCCGCCTGCTGGGTATCGAAGAAGCCGAGCAGGAAGAGAAATTCGGCTTCCTGCTGGACGCCCTGAAGTACGGCGCGCCGCCCCATGGTGGCCTGGCCTTCGGTCTGGATCGTCTGGTCATGCTGATGACCGGTGCACAATCGATTCGTGAAGTGATTGCCTTCCCGAAAACCCAGAGTGCTGCCTGTGTCATGACACAAGCACCTGGCGTGGTTGACGCCAAAGCGTTGCGCGAGCTGCATATTCGTTTGCGCGAACAAGCCAAGGCAGAGTAAGTCTGACCTTCAAAGGCGCATCTTCGGGTGCGCCTTTGCATTTGGGGTCGAGAATTTTTATTGTCAGGCCTTGGCCTGGCAAGGTTTTTAAAGGGATTCGGAGTGCGTTATGGCAGGTCATTCTAAGTGGGCGAACATCAAGCACCGCAAAGAGCGTCAGGATGCCAAAAAAGGCAAGATTTTCACCAAGTGGATCCGTGAACTGACCGTTGCTGCCCGTCAAGGTGGCGGCGATCCGAGTTCCAATCCGCGCCTGCGTCTGGCGCTGGACAAGGCCCTTGGGGCGAACATGAGTCGCGATATCATTGATCGCGCCGTGGCCCGTGGTGCCGGTGCGGCTGATACCGATGACATGGTCGAATTGAGCTACGAAGGCTATGGCCCGGGTGGCGTAGCCGTAATGGTCGAGTGCATGACCGACAACCGTAACCGTACTGCCGCGGCTGTACGCCATGCGTTCAGCAAGTGTGGCGGCAACCTGGGTACTGACGGTTCTGTTGCCTATCTGTTCGAGCGCAAGGGCCAGATCTCCTATGCAGCCGGCGTTGATGAGGATGCCTTGATGGAAGCCGCGATGGAGGCCGATGCCGACGACGTGGTGACCAACGAAGATGGCTCCATCGATGTGTTCACGTCGTTCTCCAGCTTCTATGCCGTGCGTAACGCCCTGGAAGCGGCAGGGTTCAAGCCGACGGATGCTGAAATCGTCATGTTGCCGACCACCAGTGCCGAGCTTGATCTGGAGGGCGCAGAAAAGGTTCTCAAGTTGATCGACATGCTTGAAGACCTGGATGACGTCCAAAACGTCTACTCCAATGCTGAAATCCCTGACGCCGTCCTGGAACAGCTTGCCTGAGCGATTGCGTCAATCAAGAGGCCGGAGGTGCTCCGTCGCGACAATCGCGGCGCTGGGCACCTCCGGCTTCTGCCTTTAAGCTGTCCGGGTATGTGCCGGTGGGCATCACTTCATAAGCTGTAGGCGTTATGACTCTTATTCTTGGTATCGATCCGGGTTCGCGAATCACCGGTTATGGCGTCGTGCGAGACACTGGGCGTGGCTGTGTGTACGTGGCTTCGGGATGTATTCGTACGGGGAGCGGCGAACTGCATGAGCGGTTGCAGATCGTCTATCGTGGGGTGCGTGAGGTTATTCAGACGTACGGTCCTGTCACCATGGGCATCGAAAAGGTGTTTATGGCCCGCAATGCCGATTCGGCTCTCAAGCTGGGGCAGGCCAGGGGCGCGGCCATTGTTGCGGGAGCCGAAGAAAACCTGGAGATCGCCGAGTATTCGGCAACCCAGGTCAAGCAGGCGGTGGCGGGTACAGGTGGCGCCAATAAAGAACAGGTGATGATGATGGTCATGCACCTGCTCAAGCTGACCAGCAAGCCGCAAATCGATGCGTCGGATGCCCTTGCGATTGCCTTGTGCCATGCCCACACTCGCTCCAGCTTGCTGCCCCACGGGCTGGGTGCGGCCCGTAGCCGTGGCGGGCGTTTGCGCCTGTGAAACGCAATTTTTAACTGGATTGGGCTACCTGGCAGGGCTTCATCTGTAATGATGCGGCTCTGTCTTTGTATTTGTCAGCCATTGATCTGGCCAGTGAAAGGATCTGAAACGTGATTGGACGCTTGCGCGGCACTCTGGCTGAAAAACAGCCGCCGCACCTGATTCTCGATGTAAACGGCTTGGGTTATGAGCTGGAAGTACCGATGACCACGCTTTATCGATTACCGTCTGTCGGCGAGCCACTGACCCTGCATACCCATCTTGTGGTTCGCGAAGACGCCCAGTTGCTCTATGGTTTCATAGGCAAGCGCGAGCGTGACTTTTTTCGTGAGCTGATCCGGCTCAACGGCGTCGGCCCCAAGCTGGCGCTGGCGTTGATGTCCAGCCTGGAAGTCGACGAGCTTGTGCGCTGTGTGCAGGCTCAGGACACATCGGCCTTGACCAAGGTTCCGGGGGTGGGCAAAAAGACCGCGGAACGACTGCTGGTAGAGTTGAAGGATCGTTTCAAGGCGTGGGAGCAAGTACCCAGCATGTTCGCCCTGGTCCCTAATCAGCCGGATGCTCCGGTGCCGGTCGCCAGCGCTGAAAGTGATGCGGTGAGTGCCTTGATCTCCCTGGGCTATAAGCCTCAGGAAGCGAGCAAGGCGGTTTCTGCGATCAAGGATAAAACGTTGAGCAGTGAAGACATGATTCGCCGAGCCCTCAAGGGGATGATTTAAGTGATTGAAGCTGATCGACTGATTACAGCCTCAAGCGGGCGGGACCGGGAAGAAGTTCAGGATCGGGCGATTCGGCCTCTGAGCCTGGCCGACTATATTGGCCAGCCCACCGTTCGCGAGCAGATGGAGCTGTTTATCCAGGCTGCGCGCGGGCGTGCCGAATCGCTGGATCACACATTGATCTTTGGGCCACCCGGGCTGGGCAAGACGACGCTGGCCAACATCATCGCCCAGGAAATGGGCGTATCGATCAAGAGCACTTCCGGGCCTGTTCTGGAGCGCCCGGGTGATCTGGCTGCGCTGCTGACCAATCTCGAGCCCCATGATGTGCTCTTTATCGATGAAATCCATCGCCTTTCACCCATTGTCGAGGAAGTGCTTTACCCGGCCATGGAGGACTTCCAGCTCGATATCATGATTGGCGAAGGGCCAGCTGCGCGTTCCATCAAACTCGATCTGCCGCCTTTTACCCTGGTGGGGGCGACCACGCGCGCCGGGATGCTGACCAACCCGTTGCGTGATCGTTTCGGGATTGTTCAGCGGCTGGAGTTCTATAGTACTGACGACCTGGCGACGATTGTCAGTCGCTCGGCGGGTATCTTCGGTTTGCCGCTCGACCCTGAAGGTGCGTATGAAATTGCCCGGCGGGCTCGCGGGACACCGCGTATCGCCAACCGTTTGCTGCGTCGTGTGCGGGATTTTGCCGAGGTGCGTGCCAAGGGGCATATCACCAAGCCGGTCGCTGACCTGGCGTTGAACCTGCTGGACGTAGATGAGCATGGTTTTGATCATCAGGACCGGCGATTGCTGCTGACCATGATCGAGAAGTTCGATGGCGGGCCTGTGGGAGTCGATAGCCTTGCCGCAGCAATCAGCGAAGAGCGTCATACGATTGAAGATGTGCTGGAGCCGTATCTGATTCAGCAGGGTTACATCATGCGTACGCCGCGTGGTCGCGTTGTGACCCGGCATGCGTATTTGCACTTTGGTTTAAACATTCCGTCACGATTAGGCGATATGCCTGTGGTAGACGAATTTCTGAATGCTTTGGATGATTAATAAGCCGTTAGCGGTCGATTTTTTTAAGGTTTTTGCTGTCTCAAGGACTGGCGCTGAAAATCTTCGGTCATAAAGGCCAAGAAGCGTAAAAAACAGTGGTTTGGCGGATTGGCAACCTGAGGAGTAAGCACTAGAGTATGCGCGCGCAAAACAGGCTTGAGCCGTTCGCACATCGCTGTCGCGTTTATTACGAGGACACCGATGCGGGTGGCGTCGTGTATTACGTAAATTATCTAAAGTTTATGGAGCGGGCTCGAACCGAAAGGCTGCGGGAATTGGGGTTTGCCCAGTCCGCGCTGGCAGGCGAGAACCTGTTATTTGTCGTGCATTCCAGCGAGGCGCGCTACCACGCACCGGCGCGACTGGACGACGAACTGTTGGTAAGTGCGCAAGTGATGGAACTCAACCGTGCCAGCCTGCGTTTCAAGCAGCAGGTCTGGCGGGCTGCAGATGCAACGCTGCTCTGTGAAGGGCAGTTTTTGGTGGCCTGTGTGCGCGCCGATAGTTTTAAACCCCGAGCCATTCCCGAAGCTCTACGTACGGCCTTTGCCGACGTGAGCGGCGCGGGTAAACATTTAGAGCAGGAGATAAAGCGTGGAAGCTAACGTCGTCGACCATTCCTCCATGTGGAGCTTGGTCAGCAATGCCAGCATTGTTGTGCAGTTGGTAATGTTGACCCTGCTGGCCGCATCGGTTACCTCGTGGGTCATGATTTTTCAGCGCAGCACCATGTTGCGCGCCGGTCGACGTGCCCTTGAAAGCTTTGAAGAGCGTTTTTGGTCGGGTATCGACCTGTCGAAACTGTATCGTCAGGCAGGTAGCAATCCGGATCCGGACTCGGGCGTGGAACAAATCTTTCGTGCCGGTTTCAAAGAGTTCTCGCGTCTGCGTCAGCAGCCGGGCGTTGATCCTGAAGCGGTTATGGAAGGTGTGGCGCGTGCCATGCGCGTGGCCATCTCCCGTGAAGAAGAAAAGCTTGAGCAAAGCTTGCCGTTCCTGGCCACCGTTGGTTCCGTAAGCCCGTATATCGGCCTGTTCGGTACCGTATGGGGCATCATGAACTCCTTCCGTGGCCTGGCCACTGCCCAGCAGGCGACACTGGCGACTGTAGCGCCAGGCATTGCCGAAGCACTGATCGCAACGGCCATCGGCTTGTTCGCGGCCATCCCGGCAGTTATTGCTTACAACCGTTTTGCTGCCCGTAGCGAAACGCTGATCGGCCGCTACTACACCTTCGCCGATGAATTCCAGGCGATCCTGCACCGCAAAGTGCACACCAGCGAAGAATAAGCAGGTAATTTCCAATGGCTTTAATCGCTCGAGCGCGTAAAAAGCGCAAGCCGGTCGCCGAGATGAACGTAGTGCCTTACATCGACGTGATGCTGGTGCTGCTGGTCATTTTCATGGTGACCGCACCGATGCTCAACCAGGGTGTGAAGGTTGATTTGCCCAAGGTCTCCAGCGAGGCTTTGCCGCAAGACAACAATACCCAGGTTCTGACCATTTCGATCAAGGCTGACAAGACCTATTTCTGGAACCTTGGCAGCGAAGTCGACACCGACAAGCAGATGGACAAGGCAATGACCTTGCCCCAGATGACTGACGCCGTGACCAAGATCATCCGCGCAGGCAATGAAGGCGGCAAGCACACCCAGGTGTTTATTCGCGGTGACAAGACCGTGGATTACGGGGCGGTAATGGGGGCTATGGGTGGTCTGCAGAAGGCCGGGGTCGGTAACGTTGGCTTGATAACCGAGGCTCCCTGATGCGCGAACAGCGGGAGCCGTCCGCCTCTGAAAACTATTTTTGGCCTGCAGTCTGGGCGGTAGGGTTGCACGTCCTGATTTTTGGCATGCTGTTTGTCAGCTTTGCCATGACTCCGGAACTGCCGCCTTCCAAACCGATTGTTCAGGCGACCTTGTACCAGCTCAAGTCCAAAAGTCAGGCGACCACCCAGACCAATCAAAAGATTGCGGGTGAGGCGAAGAAATCCGCCGCGCGCCAGACCGAAGTCGAGCAGATGGAACAAAAGAAGGTTGAGCAGGAAGCTGTAAAAGCTGCGGAACAAAAGAAAGAAGAGGCTGCCGAAAAAGCTGCAGAAGCCAAGAAGGCTGACGAAGCCAAAGCGAGCGAGGCCAAAAAGGCAGACGAGGCGAAGAAGGCTGATGAAGCCAAGAAAGCCGATGATGCCAAAAAGGCCACTGAAGCCAAAAAAGCCGAAGAGAAAAAACTGGCTGACATAGCCAAGAAAAAATCCGAGGAAGAGGCCAAGAAGGCTGCGGAAGAAGAGGCCAAGAAAAAGGCCGCGGAAGACGCCAAGAAAAAAGCGGCTGAAGATGCGAAGAAAAAAGCAGCTGAAGACGCCAAGAAAAAGGCCGTAGCAGACGAGGCGAAAAAGAAATCCGCCGAAGATGCGAAGAAAAAGGCCGCTGCCGATGCCGCCAAGAAAAAGGCCGTGGAAGCAGCTCGTAAATCGACCGAAGAGAAAAAGGCGCAAGCCTTGGCTGATTTGCTTTCCGATACGCCGCAACGCCAGCAGGCGCTGGCAGATGAGCAAGGGGATGAGGTCGCCGGCAGTTTCGATGACTTGATTCGTGCTCGTGCAGCAGAAGGGTGGGCCCGTCCGCCATCGGCGCGCAAAAACATGACAGTGGTGCTGCAGATCGGCATGTTGCCAGATGGTACGGTAACCTCTGTGACGGTTGCCAAATCCAGCGGTGACGGACCGTTCGACAGCTCCGCAGTGGCAGCGGTCAAGAATATTGGCCGTTTAACGGAAATGCAGGGTATGAAGCCCAGCGATTTTAATCCTTATCGATCGTTCAAGATGACATTCACACCTGAGGATCTAGCCTTGTGATTAAACTTTTTCGAGGACTGCTGGTCGTCGTCTGCTGCCTGGCAGGGATGGCTGTAGCAGATGAAAAGAACATCCTGGTCACCAGTGGCAGCGATCGGGCAACGCCAATTGCCGTAGTCCCTTTTGGTTGGCAGGGCGGTACAGTGCTGCCGGACGACATGGCTGAAATTATCGGCAATGACCTGCGCAACTCGGGTTACTACGCGCCGATTCCAAAGCAGAACATGATCGGCTTGCCTACCCAGGCCAGCGAAGTCATTTTCCGCGACTGGAAAGCCCTGGGTGCCCAGTACGTAATGGTTGGCAATATCGTGCCGGCAGGCGGTCGCCTGCAGGTGCAATACGCCTTGTTCAACGTTGCAACCGAGCAGCCAGTACTGACTGGCAGTGTGTCGGGCACGGCTGAGCAGTTGCGGGACATGGCGCATTACATCTCCGATCAGTCGTTTGAAAAACTGACCGGTATCAAAGGTGCATTCTCCACCCGTCTTCTTTATGTGACGGCCGAGCGTGCCAGTGCCACCAATACCCGTTACACCCTGCAACGTTCGGACTACGACGGTGCCCGTGCCGTGACCCTGCTGCAATCCCGTGAGCCGATTCTGTCGCCGCGTTTTGCGCCCGATGGCAAACGCATCGCTTATGTGTCGTTCGAGCAGAAACGTCCTCGCATCTTCGTGCAGAACATTGATACCGGCCGCCGTGAGCAGATCACCAATTTCGAAGGTCTGAACGGTGCGCCAGCATGGTCGCCGGACGGCTCGAAACTGGCGTTCGTATTGTCCAAGGACGGTAATGCCGAGATCTATGTGATGGATCTGGCTTCCCGCGGGTTGACTCGTGTCACCAACAACCCTGCAATTGATACAGAACCTTTCTGGGGTAAAGATGGTTCTACCATCTATTTCACCTCCGACCGTGGCGGCAAACCACAGATCTACAAGACCAACGTTGGCAGCGGTAACGCAGAGCGCGTGACCTTTATCGGCAACTACAACGCCAGTCCTAAGCTTTCGGCTGACGAAAAGACCCTGGTAATGATCCATCGTCAGGACGGTTTCACCAATTTCCGTGTTGCGGCGCAAGATTTGCAGCGTGGAAGCGTGAAAATCCTCACAGATACCAACCTTGATGAGTCTGCTACTGTTGCGCCCAACGGCACCATGGTAATCTACGCCACCCGCCAGCAGGGCCGGGGAGTCTTGATGCTCGTGTCCATTAATGGACGCGTAAGGCTCCCTCTTCCTACCGCTCAAGGCGAAGTCAGAGAACCTTCCTGGTCCCCTTACCTGAACTGACGTGGTGATAGCTTTACGTTGCACATAACACTTGGGGTTCATTAGGAGTTTTACGATGGAAATGCTGAAGTTTGGTAAATTTGCTGCGCTGGCACTGGCCATGGCTGTAGCTGTAGGTTGCTCGTCCAAAGGCGGCGACAATGCCGGTGAAGGCGCTGCTGTTGATCCAAACGCTGGTTACGGCGCAAACACTGGCGCTGTTGATGGTTCCCTGAGCGAAGAAGCTGCTCTGCGCGCTATCACTGTTTTCTACTTCGAATACGATTCTTCGGACCTGAAACCAGAAGCAATGCGCGCTCTGGACGTTCACGCCAAAGACCTGAAAGCTAACGGCGCTCGCGTTGTTCTGGAAGGTAACACTGACGCCCGTGGTACTCGTGAGTACAACATGGCACTGGGCGAGCGTCGTGCGAAAGCCGTTCAACGCTACCTGGTACTGCAAGGCGTTTCTCCAGCACAGCTGGAGCTGGTGTCCTACGGTAAAGAGCGTCCAATCGCTACTGGCAACGACGAACAGTCGTGGGCTCAAAACCGTCGCGTCGAACTGCGTAAGTAATTCGTCATGCGAACGTGCCGCCGTGCTGTAACTATTCTGACTCTCAGCCTCCTGCCGCTATCGGCATGGGCTGCGGTTCCTGTGGTCGATGACAACTCTGGCTATAACAATAGCGGGGGGAGTTATCCGTCACCGGGTTATGGTGCGAGCGGCGCCTATGCCGGGGGAGGGGTTTCGACCCCTGTCTCGGCACAGGGCGAGCTGTTCAACCAGCTGCAACAAATGCAGGAACAGATTGCACGCCAACAGGGTGTGATTGAAGTTCTGCAGAACGACATTTCGCGCATGAAACAAGAAAGCCTGGAGCGATACCAGGAACTTGATCGGCGTATTGGTGCTGGCATTGCTCCTGCTGCCGCCCCTGATAATTCTTCTGCTGGTGGCGCTAATGCCGCCGGTAATACAGCAGCGCCTGCTTCCCAGGCCGCTGCCAGTGCCGAGCCTGGCGATCCGGCGAAAGAGAAGCTCTATTACGATGCTGCTTTCGACCTGATCAAAGCCAAGGACTTCGACAAGGCCAGCCAGGCATTTACTGCCTTTCTGCGCAAATACCCCAACAGTCAGTACGCGGGTAACGCCCAGTACTGGTTGGGAGAAGTAAACCTGGCCAAAGGTGATTTGCAAGCGGCAGGCCAGGCCTTTTCCAAGGTCAGCCAGTTGTACCCCAAGCATGCCAAAGTGCCGGACTCGCTCTACAAGCTTGCTGATGTAGAGCGTCGCCTGGGCCATACCGATAAGGTAAAAGGCATTCTGCAGCAGGTTGTGGCCCAGTATCCAGGCACTTCCGCTGCACAGTTGGCGCAACGCGATTTGCAGCGTATGTAAGCAATAACCGGCTTTAATCGAGAAACCCGCGCCTGTCGCGGGTTTTTTCGTTAGAATCCACGCCCTTTTATGAAATACGCTCTTCTGGATCCTGCGCGAGCAGATTTTTTGGAGTGCCTGACGGAGGCGGACAGCCTGTTTAGCTGTTACGCCCGTGGCGAATATGCAAGACACATTGAGAATTACCGAAGTTTTTTACTCGTTGCAGGGTGAAACGCGGACGGCTGGCCTGCCCACCGTTTTTGTGCGCCTGACTGGTTGCCCTTTGCGCTGCGGTTACTGTGACAGCGCTTATGCCTTCAGTGGCGGGACTGTGCGCCCTCTGGACGACATCCTTGAGCAGGTTGCCGGCTTTCGCCCGCGTTATGTGTGCGTGACAGGCGGCGAGCCGCTGGCCCAGCCCAATGCCATTCCTCTACTTAAGCAGCTCTGCGATGCGGGCTATGAAGTCTCGATCGAGACCAGTGGTGCGCTGGATATCTCGGCGGTAGATCCGCGCGTCAGTCGCGTGCTGGATTTGAAAACGCCGGGCTCCAAGGAGTCCCACCGCAACCTCTACGAAAACATCGCCCTGTTGACGCCCAACGACCAGGTCAAGTTTGTGATCTGCTCGCGGGAAGACTATGACTGGGCAGTGTCCAAGTTGATTGAATACGGGCTGGAGCGACGTGCAGGCGAAGTACTGTTTTCGCCGAGCCACCATGACCTGTCAGCCCGTGACCTGGCCGACTGGATCGTGGCGGATAACCTGCCAGTACGTTTGCAAATGCAGCTGCACAAATATCTGTGGAATGACGAGCCGGGGCGCTGAAATGACTGAACAAACTGTTGTCACTGAAAAACGGGCCGTGATCCTGCTGTCTGGTGGCCTCGACTCGGCAACCGTCGTGGCCATGGCTCGTGCCGAGGGCTACAGCTGCTACACCATGAGCTTTGACTACGGTCAGCGCCATCGTGCTGAACTGGACGCTGCTGCACGTGTTGCACGGGATCTGGGGGCTGTTGAGCATAAAGTTATCGGCCTGAACCTGGACGGCATGGGTGGCTCGGCATTGACCGACAGCTCCATAGACGTGCCTGAGGCCCCGAGTGAAGGCATTCCGGTTACTTATGTTCCGGCACGCAATACCGTGTTCCTGTCCTTGGCGCTGGGTTGGGCAGAAGTGCTGCAGGCGCGAGATATTTTTATCGGTGTCAATGCGGTGGACTACTCGGGTTACCCGGACTGCCGTCCAGAGTTTATCGAGGCCTTTGAAGTCATGGCCAACCTGGCGACCAAGGCCGGAGTAGAGGGGCAGGGATTCAGTATCAAGGCGCCTCTGCAAAACCTGAGCAAGGCACAAATCGTACAGGCTGGTATAAAGCTGGGCGTGGACTATTCGCTGACTGTTTCCTGCTACCAGGCTGACAATCAAGGGCGTGCCTGTGGCAAATGCGACAGTTGCCGTTTGCGTGCAGAAGGCTTTGCAGCTGCCGGAATTAGCGACCCAACCCGTTATTTTTGAATTATTTCCGATTTATTTCTGAGCGGGTATTGAATTCTCGTTAGAAATCAGTATTATACGCCCCACAACGAAGCGGGTCGTTAGCTCAGTTGGTAGAGCAGTTGGCTTTTAACCAATTGGTCGTAGGTTCGAATCCCACACGACCCACCATATCGCTACACCAAAACAGCCGGTCTAGTCCTCAGGATTAACCGGCTTTTTTGTGCCTGGGATTTGGCGGGGCGAGGGCTGGAAGGTGGTTTGAGCTTTCACCAACGTACAGACATGCAGCCGTCTGAATCGAACACTAATTTCGACTTCAGGTGATGTCAATATGGAGCGGTCGAGTTCTTGGCTGTTTTTAGCGATTTAAGCAATGTCTGTCGGAAGGTGGATTTTTCTGTTGCAGGAACATTCTTTTTGCTCTGAAAAGCGTTTCCGATGATCGCTACCTTGAGCTTACAAGCCTGCTCATATCTCTCCGGGATTAGTTGCCATCAGTCCGATTGGTACGATCCTGGTTCCGCATTTCCTAGCCCCAATTGTGGATCTTCATGCCACCGACCTGACTGATCATCAAGGTGAGCAGCAGAGAGGGCTCCGTACCTTCATCCATGGCGGCTGGTGGAAGCCCCAGTTCTTGCCACCATGTGCCAGGTCCATCCCATGTCAGCTCATGACTGAGCCCCGTACCCACTGGAAGAATTGTCTGTTCAAGTGTGTATCGCTCGGAAGCCAGGCTGGTGACCTGAGTCAGCAGCTTTGATGTCGATGAGGGTTCGGCTGGTAATAGCGGCGGCGGAGACGCTGCTTGGATTTTTTCTACTTTCTTGACCTGCGTGAAAGCAGTTAGCGTGGCTTCACATGGGGGTGGGCAGTCCTGAGCGGGTTCTAGCTCGGCAACCGCTGCAGGCAATTCCACCAAAGTGGCCATAGGCCTCTGTTCGTCCACACGTCGCTCGAGAGCGACCGCCCCCTGAATCAGGCTGCGTTCGTGCAGCACGGTTCTCATATGATCGTAATCGGTCTCAATGTAGGACAGGGTCGTAGCAATATTCGAATGATTGAGCAGGCTTTTGGTCAGGTGGATATTTCGTTCCGGTTGGCGCATCAGGTCTGTAGCCAGCGTATGCCTGAACCGGTGAGGGGTCATTCGAACGCCCATTTTTTCAATAAGCTTGCGATACATTCCTTCGACCTGGTCAATATTCATGACCTTTGATCGGTAGTGGCTGGAAAACCTGTTGACGTTGAAAATCTGGTCATTCGGTCCGAAACCAATTTCATCGGCGGCATCTAGCAGCCTGCGAATATGGGGCTCCAGGCCAACTGGAATGGGTATGAAAAATTCACGGTGGGTTTTTTCTGTATCAGCCTGTACTTGAATCAGGCGATTGCCCCAATCGATGTCCCGGTACCGCAAATTCAGTAGCGCATTGATACGAATCCCCGAGTAATAAAACATCTCGTACACGGTGAGCCAGAACCAGGCGGGCGTTATTTTGCTGCGTTCATTTGTGCTGTGCTCTTCGATCACCAGTGACTTTAGCCATTCGCGCGCAGTCCGTATCGCGTTACGGTCAATCGTTTTACTGGCTCTTCTCGGTGGGTTGACCGTGGTTTTCTTGAACGGATTGATTGCGCAATGAGTCAAGGTGCCTTGTTCAATGGCATATCCCCATATGCTGCGCAGGTGGTTTGAATAGGTGTTCCAGCTTTGTTTGGTAAGTCCTTCTGCCAATACTTTTCTGCGCCATCCCAATATTGAGCGGTGGTCAATATCTTTGACGGATACGCTGTGACCAAAATGCCTGAGCAGCGCGCGGGTTGAGGCCAGGTAGATCTTCCCGCTGGCTTCTCGAAGGTCATGGGTAAAAATGTAGTCCTGAGTCAATTCCAGCGGGGTGTTCATTTGGAGCCCTCGGCTGATTCGACGACAAGACTCAGGCTCACATTGTCGAATGGGACTTCATTGAACACAGTCAGTGGGTCTTGCAGCAGGTAGCCGCGTAGCTTTATGGTGCTGCGTGGCCCAGCCACATTACATGTCCAGATGTTGAGGCTTTTTGCTGTTTTGCGATGCAGTTTCAGTTTCTCAAAGCTGCGCTGCACCAGTTGCCATGCATTCAACTCCTGGGCTTTCGCCTGGGCTTCAAGGGCAGGAAACTCCAGTACAAACCTTTTGAAAATTCCGGGTGTCACCAGCATTGCAGTCCCCGCTACGGTATGCACCAGTGCTTTGGTGTCATTGATGATGATTCGCCGGGAAGCGATCCCCTCCTTGAGCCAATCAACAAACCCCTGGCCCAGTTCGATTTTCTGACGGGGAGGTGCGGTTAGGGTTTCTGTCACGTCCTCATTTCCTGCATCGGCCAGCGGCGTCTCTGGCTGACTGGGGCTTGTATCTGGGCGAGATTCCAGCGGGGCTTTGATGTTGTCTAGAAGCGCCATCAATGCTTCAACCTCGGCGGGGTCGCTGCTGGATGGGGGGAGGTGCTCGAACAAAGCATTTGTAGTTGCTGCAAATGGGGTTGCTGAATCCACCTGCGGTGGTTGTTGCAAAGTAGAGGGGAGGCTCTGGGCATCGGGGGTGCCTGATTCGTCGACCTGTACCGTTCCCGAGTAAGCAGCGGGACGATCGTTCGCGTCGGTCCAGATTAGGGCAGGAGAGAGCCTGAGCAACGTAAAGGTATTTCGCCAACCGCGGCCGTTATCGATCGTAGCCTTCCAGATCGCCTTGTTCTGGGCATTGGTTTGAATAACACCCTGATCTTGCAGCATGTTGAAGAAGGTCGCATTGGAGCTGGGTATGCCTTCTACGCCTTGAGTCAGCAAGTAGGCTCGAAGCTGATCTGCAATAGGTTTGCTGACGAGCCAGAGTGCATCGTGTGTCAGCCACCCATCTGCCGGCCCATCTGCTTGATTCAGTCTGAGAGTGTCGCGAACCAGGTAGCGCAAACCATCAGCCAGTTGTCGCTGCAAAGACTGCTTGGGCTCAGACAATGCACGTAACGGATTGCCGCCCAACGCTTGGGCGACAGATGCCTGGTCGGCCTTGACGACAATTTCACCGAGAGTTCCAGCGTGCTCGTAGTGGCCAGCCAGAATAAAGATCAACTGCGTCCACAGCTCAGAAAAGCCACTAAGCCAATCCAGAATCTCCGGGGTCAGTACCTGCGTATAAATCAGCGCTGCAGCTGCACCATGAAGCTGGTAGTTACGCCCGTCCACATAGCGGAAGCGATAGGCGCGATTGATGGGGCCGTGCCAAGGGTGCCAGATTTGCCCATCTTCCAGCTCGACGTAAACATCGACAGCAATCTTGCCGAGATCATGTATCAGTGCGGCATAAGCTGCCGCTGCGGTCCAAGCCTCGGCTTGAGCCGATTGCGATTCTGGAGGCGCGCCGATGGGAAGCAGGTAGGTCTGGCGGATTTTCAAGGCATAAGCGACGATTTCCAGACCATGATCCAGCATCCCGCCAAGATGTGCATGGTGGTGGTTCTGTGAGGCTGGGAGTAGCTGAACCAATTCGGCGTAGCGAGCTATTGGGTCCCGGTACAAGCGCGTAAATTGTGCGCGGGATAACGATGCCCGTTGCCAGATGTGCTCCAGCATTTTTTGCCGTCGTGGTGTGGCCAGAAGCATTTGGCCGCAAGCAGGTTGTAAAAAACCGTTTGGGGGCGGTGCTTGGTTAGGAAGTGTTTTGTTACGGCGAAATAAACTAAACATGGCCAGCTCCACATAAGAATCATGGGGCGGGCTTTTCCTCTATCAGATGGGTCCATTCAACGGGAAAATAACACCCGCTGCTCATCCTATTTAAAAAGGCAATATGCCATCACGTCCATGAAGTCGGAGTGATTTTGGGGCCTATAAAAAAGCTTGGAAATCGGATGGGTCTCTTAGCCATGTAGGTGCCGTCGTTTATTCGTTGTCTGTCAGTTGTGTGCGTGACGGCTGAATGGTCGGTAGTTGGTGACAGTGATGGCCTAAGCTATTGCAGGGACAGGCCTTTTGCGCAGCAAGCCCTTTCGGGTAAGGCTTTTACCCTTGTGCTCCCTTCCATTGGCTTCTATCGAGCCATTTCCCTTTTAGCCATTTGTTGGTTCAGTCTTCGGGCAGGTGCAGTCTGACTTCCATGGCATCGTGTAGAAGTCGAACGATCTCGATAACTTGGTCTTGCGCAAGGCGATAGAAAATGATGTGCCGGGGTCGTTGGACTAAACCCTTGGATGTAGCTGCGCGCTTTCGTGAGTGGTACAGGTGAAAACTCTTGAGGCCCGGTGCGATTTCGTCTCGAAAGCTGCTGCCGATCCGGTTGGGTACGGCTGCAATATCTTCCAGAGCAGTGATGATCAGTTCTTGGTAACGCAGCCGGGCAGTGGTGCCGAACTGTGTTTGGGAGTGCCGCAGGATATCCACGATATCTGATTGAGCGGGAGCGGAAATTCGGTACTGCGCCATGCTCAATGACTCTCAGAGGTCGGGAGTGAAGCTTGCTCGCCCAGGTCTGAAATAAACTGACCCAGGTCTTCACCTCGGACTTCTGTAAAACGGCCATCTTCCAGGCTCATCATGCCTAGCGAAGTGGCCTTGCGGAGTGCCTCGAGTTTGGCGGATTCTTCAGCTTCACGCTTTTCAAGGAGGCGCAGACCTTCGCGCAGGACTTCGCTGGCATTCTGATATCGGCCGGACACAACCAGGTCATTTACGACTTGTTCCAGGTGGTCAGTAAGCACTACATTTCGAGTGGCCATGAGATGCTCCAGGTGTCAGAGGGTGTTATTGGCATATTATGCCAATCGGTTTACAAAAGCATTATTCTTGGCGTATAGGTGATTTCAGAAAGGGTTTCAAAGGATATTTAGCATGGTCATTAATACAGCGCATGGGCTTGCACGTCGATTGGGCTTTGGCCTTGGTCGGGTTGTGCGTTTCTTCATTGTTGACGAGAGCCCAGCTCTGCGATGGGCCAAAAGAGTCGTTTTTACCGGGCTGATTGCGGCATTCCTTACATATTTTGGTAGCGGAATTTTGAGTGTGGTGGTGATCCTGCTTGTTTCAGTATTGGTAGCATCGATGCTGGCCAAATCTAGCGGATCAGATAAGAGCGATGGTCATAATGATGCTGTCGCTTCATCCTCTTCAGACGATACAAGCCTTTGGGATACCAATGTATCAGGCAGCTTATGGCGCGGTGAAGATGAGCGCAGAAAGAGATAATCGAATACTCTTGTATTGGTTTTTCTAGCTATTTCACCATGCTGCTCCCCATTGTTTTGACCCCTCCTTCTGCAACTTGACCTCCTTTCTCTCCGGCTCCTCGAACAGCCTGCGTTCCACTTGAGAGTCCTTCAAGAACTTTGCCTGCGCTGATGCCTGCCCAGCCCAATGCCCCCATCCAGAACATGGGAAGAATGATAAACATTGCCCCCATTACGAAATTCAGAATGGCGTCTTGAGTGGCGGTATTCAGCCCCATGACCGGATCAAAGCTCAGATGTGGCGACCCAGAGCCATAAAACGCATCCAAAATGCTGCTATCGATCCATCGTGCGAGCTGAAACCAGAAGTCGATAAAGATCAGCGCAAAGAAAACCACGGACATCGTCATGGCCACTTTGAGTTGATAGGCGCCGACAACCAGCACCAGTGGAATGCAAATCACCATGGCCATCTTCAAAAATGCCATAACCATGGGTAACGCCTGGCGAACCATATCCATTGCAGGGAAGTAGCCCAAAGAGCCAATCGCGACCCCGAATGTGCCGGTTGCCCGGGCCAGTCCATTCCAAACCGTTCCGCCAATCTGCCCGCCGTAGTCTGTGTACACATCGCCTTGCACTTGATTTGAAGGGGAGACTAATTGTCGAACGAGGGATTCGTTGACCTGCTCTGCGGACAGCCACTTGGCCCATCCCAAGAATCGAGTCAGTACATCGGGGTCGATCTGCTTCTGCAGACGCTCACTCAGTCCTGTACCGCCGTCGCTCCACCATTGTTTGCATGTCGGATACCCGCCACCACCAGTGACCATGGGTAAGCCAACGTCGCGTGCCGGGTTATAGGGCCACAAGGCTCTGGGGGTTCTGGAATAGTCGGTGTCGTAATAGCCTGCTGTATTGAGCAGGTAGCGCGATCCAATCCAGCTCAGGTCAGAGAGGGCATCTGTTTTGTTGTTTCCAGCCACCACGTCAGGACTGCGCATAAACAACCGTGCGCGCGAAGGTCCGTAGCAGTCGTGAGTAAAGTCAGCCACTTCCTGGGCCAGCAACGGGTTGTTAATTCGCGTTTGATCGATCGCCATCCGCATCTGCCGCAGGTCGGTTCCACAGGGGATTGCAGCCACCGAGCCACTAGTCACGGCCTTGGACAGTGCATGCATAAAGGCCCACCACACCGGCATTTGAGCGCTTTTGCCCGCCAGTGAACTGAATGAGGTGTTCCAGCCAGTATCTCCCGGAGCAGGCAGGTTGTATTGGCACTGCTGAGCCCTGCTTTGGTCAAATGCCAGGGTGTCGAAGCTCACATTGACTGCCGGGACTCCACATAGCGCTACGACCACATAACCGATATAGATGCTGGTCTCGATCCGTGCCAGCGAGAGCACGCCCTTGTTGCCCTCGTCAGCACCTTCTCCGCGTACCTTCCCCCATTCGCGAACAACGATGATGCAGAAGGGCAGGGCAAACAACCCGCTATCCTGGATCATCGCCCAAATGCCGTTGTTGATTAGCCAGCCGACCAGGGTCAGGTAGTACTCGAGGTAATCATTGGTGTAGAGGGTCACTGCGTACCCCCGTTCTGAAACAGTACTTTGCTCAGTTCGATAAGCAGTACCAAAAAGACGAACAATATTTCGATTTTCAACAAGCGGCCGCGACTGTTCAGGCGCTGTAGTTTGCACAGACGAGCCTTGAGCTTTAGCCAGCCAACAGACAGTGCGGCGTAGAGCAGCAAACGCCAAGCGAGGAGCGGCCAGTAATAATCTGGCCGCCATTGTTGCCACTGCTGGACGCTGTCGAACAGGCGCAGCAAGGCGGCACTCATCGACACTGCGAGGACGAAGACAGCGAGAAAAACGCCAAGCCCGATGAGGATGCTGTGCCCGATTCGCCGGTTCATGGTCTATGCCTCACTGGTTGCTTTTGGCTGGCGACTGCAACTGGTTCAGGCGGCCAGTCTCAGGGTCTCCCTGAAACACCCCGCGAGAGTTTTCAGCCCGGGCTTTACTGCGCTCAATGATGGCCATGGGCGAGTTCTTCGCGAGTTGCTGGCGCATATCCAGCTCGATCTTGAGGTTGCCAATTTCCTGCTGCAGCGACGAACTCTGCAAATTGACGGCCTGCAGGGCCAGATCATTGGCCGCTACATTGGGTTCGCGGCTGCCAGCCAGTAGCGTGCGTTGCAAAACTAACGCCTTCTCCAGCACATCGGATAAAGCGACTTCCGAGGCCAATCGACGGGCAAGCACATCCTGATCACGTTCATCTTTCAGTGCCGCCACCACGCCCCGCGTGATCGGCAATGAATGGCTACTGGCAGCATTTAGATTGTCCACTGACAACGCTTTGCTGCCTGTCAGCAGCTCTTGCAGGGCCTTTAACTTGATATCGTAGGTTTCCTGGATAAGAGGTGTCAGGCCCACGCCTGCGGCAGTGACCGTTTTTGGACAGTTGTCACAGGTCTGTTGCTGCTGCTCCCCCAATACACGGTTGGCGAAAGTGCTGGCTTCCTGAGGGGAAGACCAAACATTGCACACCAGTCCATTGCCGCAGATGTCCTTGTTGATCGAGGACGAGTCATTGGCTGCGCGTTTGTTCAGCAGGTTGTACCCGGCCCTGGTGACATCCCCCACGATGCGAATCGGCTTTTGCCCGGAGCCTCCTGCGCGATCACCACCGACCCAGGTCACGCCATCATTGCCGCCTTTCTTTTCGACTTGTTCGACTGCAGATACGGCGTCCGTATTGGACTGCAAGGTCTTGCTCATAGCCTGGCCTTCGGCAAGCTTGCCCCAGCCCATTTGGTTGCCTGCGATATCGGCCATCCTGTCGCCGATGGCGCGGCAGGTACTTTTGGAGCGGTCAAAGTCCAGGCGGGCCTGCAGAATGCCATTGGTAATCAAGTTGTAGAGGGCCGGGTTTGCACGTTGAAGGATCAAGGCGGGCAGTGAGGCCACCGCACCAGTGGCGTTCTGCACTACTGAAGTCATGATGTTTTGGAAACCAGCAGTTGCCCCGTTCAACTGATTTTCCAGCGTGTTACTTAGGCTCATGTTTCCGCAGACCAGATTGCTGTTCCAGCCGCCGCCCACTTCGATGCTGTCCATATTCCCGGCACTGCCCATCGTCACCGCGCTGCCGCCGCCGATGCTGTAAAGCACATCGTCACCGATCACACTGCCGGAGGAAGAGGCGCCAATGGGATCAGCGGAAAAAATCGCTGCACTGACCAACGCGCACAACAACCCAAGCCCAGTTGCTGTCAGCTTTAATCTGCTCATTGTTGGAAGTCCGTGCTGCCGAGAAAAGTTTGACCGCGCCGCTGGCAGCACGAATAAGGCCGCCACAGTGCCCAGGCATAGCCACCGTCCTCTGCCTGAATCTGAGCTTCCCTATTGGGAAAAACAGCGCAGGACTGGCTCGTGCGTGGTGTCAGTTCTTGCCATTTACCGGTCTTGGCGTCGCCCTCAACCAGCTCGCCAGCAGGCCAATACCCATCCTTGGCCTTGGCCTGCATGGGTAAGTAAACGTGGATCTGCCCGGAGCGCGTGGTGATATCACCTGCCCGCTGAGCGATCACAGCTCCGGTTTTGTAGTCGTCCGACTGATGCAAAAAACCACTGCGCGGATACACATTGCCCCACAAATCCGCAGTGGCCATGCTGCCGACCTCTCGCCGCCCGGGTATCAATGCTTCGGGGTAAACGGTTTCGGGGATGCCATATCGCCAGGCTATCGGATCAAGCGTGCTGACGAAGTAGGGCACCAGAGGCAGTGTCGCGCCCTGACAGGCATACCCCGAAGCACTGGCAAACTGACTGAATGTGGCACCGCCCGGGTGGCCAATCACATCTGCTTCCTTGAACTTCAGCGCCGCGTTTTCGCCGATATGGTTGGTGGTCGCGTCATTGCCTGCCTGAGACAGTGGGGTAGGCGTACCGAGTACCGACAGCTCGGCCCACGGATTCGCTCCTGTATTGGAATACGCCGACACCACCGCGTCCGGTATGTAGTGGCGAACCTTGGTCGAAGTCCTCACCTTGCAGCCGAAGGCCGTGCACAGCAGCCAGTAGCAGATGCCGACCACCTTGTACTCAAGGCACTGTGGCGAGAGCGAGGAGGCAATAATGCTGGCCGAGTTGATTGATGCGGATGCGCTGAAGGGCAGGCTGCAGATAAGGGCCAGCGAGACGGGGCGCAGCAGGTGGCGGCTCATTGCGGCTGGCTCCTGGCGCGGTTGATCAGCTCCAGGGCCTTGGCCACATCCGGTTCGCCATAGACCACATAACGTCTATCAACGACCACGGCCGGGATCTTCTCGATACCCATGCTCCAGGCATCGGTTAGAGCTTGCTGGGCTTTGGCGAGGTCGGATTGCAAGCGTTTGCCGGAGGGGCTGTTAAGGCGGGCGTGGATGATTGCGGCAGCCTGTTGCGGATCTGGGGGGAGGGCGCGGGATAGTTCGGTTTCGAGGTGGTGTTGTTGGTCCAGCAGAATAACTCGAGCTGTAGACGGCGCTGTTACGGGGTTTGCGGTATCAGTGAAAACCCAAGTATCAGCTTGGGTGAGATTAGCGCTGGAGAGCACGACAAGAGACAGCATCCATAAGAATGATCGGTGGGTGCGGGCGTGACGTGCATACATGGCGCTGTACCTGAAGTGGGCTCAGGTGCAGGAAACAGGAAAGGAATGACGGGTGCAGCAGGAAAACTGTTATTGAGGGGTTATGGTTTTCATGTTTGCCGTGGGCCTTAACCCGGCTTGAGGGAGCGAGTGCCGGCCCGTTCGAAGTATGAAGCCCTTAGTCTTCGATGAAGTAGTCGCTATCAAGCTGTTTTACTTCATAAATCAGCTTCACGTTGCAGCCCAGGTTGTTTTCGACCATCAGGCGGGCCAACTCAGGGCCATCAATCAGCACTACTTTTATATCCAGGCCCAATGCGGCATCGCGGGCACCGCTGGAAAAGTCAGAGGTGGTAATGAATACGCCCTTGCGGGCGCGTTGGCGGGTCAGAGCGCCGATGAACTTGTCGATCTCCGGACGGTGCACGGTATTAGTCCAGCGCTTGGCTTGCAGGTAGATCACGTCCAGGCCGAGCTTGTCTTCCTTGATAATTCCGTCGATGCCGTCATCGTTGGTTTGTTGCGTTGCGCGCCCTGCTTCCTTGCGTGAGCCGCCGTAGCCCATGGCGATCATCAGGTCGACCACCAGTTGCTCGAAAAAGGTCGGCGAGGCGGCCCGCACCTGAGCCAGCAGATCATCGGCCATTGATTGCGTCAGCGCCTGGTGTGCTGCTGCCAACTGCTCATCGGGGGTAGCTTGCTCGACCGGTTCGCTCTGCTGGGTGGGGGTAGTACTGTCGGCAGGATTTGTGGAATGAAACGCGGCGAACTCCGGATATTGCTTGAGCCAACTTACGGTAATGCGTGCCGGACCGTTATTCAGAGCCTCTCGTCCGCGCTCGGTAATTTGCACCATACCCTTTGCCGGAATGCTCAGCAGTCCGGCTTTGTTCAAGTAGGTGCGTGCCCAACCGACGCGGTTGTTAATCACCGTCTGCTTCCCGGAAGGCAGGCGCTCGCTGCGCTCTTCTTCGCTGAGCTGAAACTCATTGGCGATGCGTTCGCGCAAATCGCTCAACGGAATCGGAGTGCCGTCGGCAACGGTAGCCAATATCGGCCGCATAACGCTCTGAAAATCCGGGATGGGCATAAATGACTTCCTGTTCGATCGTCTAGGTTCAGGCCGATGTTTTGCGACTGCGTTTGGCTTTTGGCGCGGCGGCACGCTGGGCCTTGATGCGCTCCAGCAACACGCTGGCTGGTTCGTCGTTGGGGTCTTGCGGCACCAGTTCACCACGGAAGGCTTTGGCCAGGATGCTTTGGGTCAGGTGATCGATACGGTTTTTGGCCGAGGCGACATTTGCTTCCAGGTTATCTGCGAAGGCAAAGAGTTGTTCAACGCGGCGGACGATTTCGTTTTGCTCATCGGTTGGAGGAACTGGAATAAGCAGATTACTTACGTCGCCAACTCTGAGGTGCCTCACACCTGTGCCGACTGCAGTATCTTCAGATCTGGCTCTGAAGGCTGGATCCATTAATACATAGAGCAAGTACTCTGCAGAAATAGCGTCTGCTAATGGGCGAATCAACATCGTTCTTTGTCCTAGGCAAAGACGGGTATCTTTTGGAATAATTGCAGCCTCTCCCATCGGTGCTTCCCTCGTGAAAATGATGTCGCCAGTTTCGGGCGGGCATCTTCGAGACCATTGTAAGTAGGTGGGCTCATCAATAAATTTTAGCTCGGCCCACACAAATTTACCGTTACGTATGTTTGGCGTTCTTACGAGCGGAATACCAGACTCGGAGTAAGGTGCAGTTTTGTTGTGACAGTCAACAATCATTAGGACTGCGTCTTCGAGTTGAGCCGAGATCCAATTTTTTGGTATTTTAGGAATATGTAACAGCTTTATATCAGCTGTTAATCGTTTTAGAACTCGCCGACTTTCGTTGTGGTCTGAGTGTTCTAATGCCCACTGCTGCTTTCTAGTGTGGATGGAAGCTAATAGCTCAGCCCCTGTTTTTTTATCATCCATTTCATTTGATATGGTTTGGGTGCGCCAATCTTTCGTCAATTTTCCGGAAATGGCTGCGGTTAGGATGGATTGGCGGAAGCGTTTGAGCAAGGCGGGGATGGCATCGATGCGAGCTTTGAGGATGTCGACCTGTGTCAGTAGTTCATCGAGTTTTTGCACGATACGAGCTTGTTCAGCGAGTGGTGGGAGCCCTATTAAATGAGCCTTGATAACAGCCTGCGATATATTTGGCTGCGCGCCCCCTTTACCTTTCTCAATGAAAGCATTCTTTTCATTTTGCAGAAGTCGATACAGAAGTTCCTTTCCAATAAGACCTTCTATTGGCGCTCCAACTGCACAGGCTTGATTTGTTGCTGCATCGATACCAAGGATTGCTGTTTTACCAATCGTTGCTCCGTACATAGCTATAGCAACGGAACCAGCAGGGAATAACTTTGCACTAGAGCCTTCGAGTGCTGCTTCTGTAATGTACTCTTCGGCTGTCGTTACAAATCGGCCATTAAGTTCCCCACTTTTTATCCACGGGATTTTTCCGCCATAAAAGCTCGATTCACTGCGAGATGGAGTGCCCCCTGAACCCCAGTTCGCGACCTCACCTAAAGTTGTTTCAGTCCAACCATTTGGCAACTCACTCATTGCCTGCACCCTCAATCACCGCCAATCCCATCACCTCAGCCATCAACCGCCTCTGTGCTTCAACCTCATCCCCGGCCCCCAACGCCTTCATCAACTCTTCGAGCTCATGCAGTGCCTCGATCAGTTCGGCCATAGACTCTCCAGCCAGTACTTCCGGCGAAGGTAGGTCTGCGGCATCTAGGGAAATCCTGAAAAAGACTTCCTGATTTGGCAAAATCCCCGGACACCAATCGCCGAGCTTTTCAATGAAGCAAATGACCTTCGCCGATGCCGAGTACGCCGGTAAGCGCAAGCAGACCCGCAAGGAATTGTTCCTGATCGAGATGGATCGGGTCGTACCCTGGAAGGGTTTGATTGCCCTGATCGAACCTCATTACCCGAAGGGCGAAGGGGGCCGTCCGGCCTATCCTTTGATGGCGATGCTGCGGGTTCATCTCATGCAGAACTGGTTCGGTTACAGCGATCCTGCGATGGAAGAAGCGCTGTACGAGACGACGATCTTGCGCCAGTTTTCCGGTCTGAGCCTGGAGCGGATCCCAGATGAAACTACCATCCTCAACTTCCGTCGCCTGCTGGAAAAGCACGAGTTGGCCGCCGGTATTCTCGGCGTGATCAATGGCTATCTGGGCGACCGTGGCTTGTCGCTGCGACAAGGCACCATCGTCGATGCCACGCTGATTCATGCGCCCAGTTCGACCAAGAACAAGGACGGCAAACGCGACCCTGAGATGCATCAAACCAAGAAAGGTAACCAGTATTACTTCGGTGCCAAAGCTCACATTGGTGTCGACGATGAGTCAGGGCTGGTGCACAGCGTGGTGGTCACTGCGGCCAACGTCGCGGACATAACCCAAGTCGACAAACTGCTACACGGTGCTGAGAACGTGGTCTGCGCCGATGCAGGCTATACCGGTGTCGAGAAGCGCGAAGAGCATGCGGGACGCCACGTCATCTGGCAGATTGCAGCCCGGCGCAGTACCTACAAAAAACACGGTAAACGCAGCGCGCTGTACAAAGCGATGCGCAAGATCGAGAAAGCCAAGGCCCAGGTTCGCGCCAAGGTTGAGCATCCATTTCGAGTGATCAAGCGTCAGTTTGGTTATACGAAAGTGCGTTTCCGAGGCTTGGTGAAAAACACTGCTCAGATGGTGACGCTGTTCGCCCTGTCGAACCTTTGGATGGCGCGTCGATATTTGCTCTCCAGCGCAGGAGAGGTGCGTCCGTAATGAGGGAAATAGCTGCTGCGAGGAGCGTTCAGCGGAAAAAATGGATGGAATAGGCGGCAGACGTGATCGGTTTTGAACGGCTGCCGTTTTTTGAAAGCACCTATGGCTCAGCAGTCGAAAAATAGCGGCCTACTTCAGACCATCCCTAATCCTTTCTTGTGCAGAGCGCTGTCGGGTTGATAGGTCGAATCAATATGTACGCGCACTTTCAAGTTGGTTTTTAATTGGATCCGATAAGGGTGTTTGCCTATCTAATTAGTGCAAAAAAATCCTGCTGTTCGACAATAAACTCCTAACCGCTCCTTCCACCGATGGCTAGCCTTCAATCAGGCGGTGCATTTAGTAATCGCTTTGGGCAAGCCACTCGAGTGAGGTGAACAAAATGAACTTGCAAACCATTAAAACTTCCGTCCAGGCCTTTATTAAGGATGAGAACGGCCTGACCATTGTTGAATACGCCGTGGCCGGTGGCTTGATAACCCTGGGGGCGGTTGCGGCATTCGTCACCCTGGGTGGCAACGTCAAGGACGCCATTACCAGCCTGGGGTGTGCGGTCAAGGGTACTACCTGCTGATGCACGGGCAATGATCACTGGGGCATGGCTCCTTTGCAGTTGCTGGCTGCCGGTTTGCAGCGCCAATGATACCAACCCGTACATAAGTATCGCTGTTGCTGTGAGGTTGTGAAGATTAAATCCTGCTATGAAACCCCCGGCTTAGTCTGTTGCGCTATACGTCCCCTCTAGCCCAGCACCCTGAAGCCGGTTTTTTTGTGCCTGATTAGTTGTAGTACGGATTGCATATAAAGAGTCTGTTAGTGGCAGTTACCTGCTCTTGAATAGGTGGGGTTTAACTGTTTCTGGGTAATTTCAATAAAGTCCTAGCAGTCAGCAAAAATCTCCTAACCCTCAAATAACCCTCTGGCTAAGATCCAATCAAGCAGCGCAAATAGCCCTGCTTCTTGATATCAAACATTGAGTGAGGTGGACGAAATGAGCCTGCAATCAATCAAGACTTCCGTAGTGAAGTTTATCAACGACGAAGATGGCCTGACCATTGTGGAATATGCAGTGGCAGGCGGGCTGATAACACTGGGCGCTGTCGCCGCGTTTATCACCCTGGGCGGCAATGTGAAAACAGCAATCACCAGTCTGGGATGTGCTGTCAAGGGCACTGTCTGCTAACACGATGTCTCCTGTTGAGGGTGCAGCCATGAGCGAGTTACTGATTGCTCCTGTCGTATTGCTTTTAGGGCTGCTGGGAGTTGCGGTGGTGAGCGATCTTCGCAGTCACCGCATTCCCAACCTTCTTGTTTTGCTGGGGCTGGTACTGGGCCTGGTCGGCCAGACCTGGGCCGCAGGCTTTATCGGGTTGGGGCATTCACTGCTGGGCATGCTGATCGGTTTCGGAATTTTCCTGCCCATGTACGCCGTTGGCGGGATGGCCGCCGGGGACGTCAAGTTAATGGCCATGGCCGGCGCATTTTTAACCCCCCATGACGCCCTCTGGGCTGCGTTTTTCAGCCTGATTGCAGGTGGGGTATGCGGGTTATTGATCGTCCTAGTGCAGGGCCAGGCCCTGCAAACCCTGGGCCGCTACTGGTTGATGCTCAGGGCACGCGCCTACTTCCCCCCCCACGCTGCTGAAGTGGCCGGCAAACCTTTCCCTTATTCGGTCGCCGTTTTGCTCGGCACCTTGGCCAGCGTCTTTTGGCTGACCTTGGGCCACTAGTTCAGGAGAACACCATGTACGCCATCAGCAGCAACCGTGTTTCTCTCGATGAGCGCGAAGCGGTACAACTACTGGCTCCACAACCACGGACCATCCTTGAAACCGGATTGGCAGACAATTTTCTCGGTGATCTGGTGTGCAAGCATTTATACGATGCGGGTGTGCTGGACATGGTGCAGCTGGTGGCGCGACTGGCGCTTACCGGTGCGGTGATGGAAGAAATCCTCACGTTCCTGCGCAAGGACCGTCGCGTCGAAGTACTGGGCCAGGCAGGGGGGCAGGCCATGCGCTACGGCTTGACCGAGCGCGGCCGCAACAGTGCCCGCGATGCCCTGGCCCGCAGTGGCTACATAGGTGCAGCGCCTTACCCGGTGAGTGCCTACCGCTCGCTGCTGAAGTTGCAGACCATTCACCACGGGCGTATCAGCGCCCATGACATGCACCACTGTTTCGGTTCGATGGTGCTGGCGCAAAGCATGCTCGATCAACTGGGTGTTGCCTTGAATTCCGGGCGCGCCATCATGATTTACGGGCCTGCTGGTACCGGCAAGACCTATGTCAGCAGTCGGCTGATCCGCTTGTTTGCCGAAGCGATCTGGGTGCCCCATGCCATCGCCATCAATGAATCGGTGATCGAGATCTTTGACCCTCAGGTACACAAGCGCCTGGGCGATGACGAACATCAAAACGGCTTGATGCTCAACGAGGGCATAGACCGCCGCTTGCTGTGCTGCGAACGGCCGATCGTGATCACCGGTGGTGAGTTGACGATGGAACAACTGGATGTTCGTTATGACCCTTATGCCCGTCAGTACCAGGCACCGTTGCAACTCAAGGCCAGTAACGGCCTGCTGATCATCGACGATCTGGGGCGTCAGCGCATGACCCCGGGCGAGTTGTTGAACCGCTGGATTGTGCCCATGGAAGAGAGGCGAGACTTCCTCAACCTGGGGGGCGGGCGCCACTGCGAACTGCCGTTTGACCTGATCCTGGTGTTCTCCACCAACCTCAATCCGCTGGAGCTGGCTGACGAAGCATTTTTGCGGCGCATTGGCTACAAGCTGCAATTTGGCTACCTCAAGCCTGGCGAATACGAACGCATCTGGATTCAAGAGACGCAGCGCCTGGGTATCCCCTATGACCCGCTGTTGCTCAGTTTCGTGCTGCACGACCTGTATGGCGCCGAAAACATGCCCCTGGTGCCATGCCATCCCCGGGATCTGTTGAATATGGCGTGCGATCGCCAGCGTTATCTGGAGGGGGCGGGGCCACTGACTACTCAGGAGCTTGAGTGGGCGTGGCGCAACTATTTCGTCCAACTCGATTTTCTTGGGTAAGGAGTTACCGTCATGAACTCGCGCACGCTGACTTTGATTGTCCTGTCCGTGATCCTCGGGCTGGGGGCTACATGGATGGCCAATAACTGGCTCACGGCACGGCTGAACACCAGCCCTGACGATAACCAGCAAAACGTGGTGATTGCCACGGTGGAAATCGCTTTCGGGCAGATGATCGAGCCCCAGCAGGTGACTGTGGTGCGCATGCCCAGGGATGCAGCCCCCGAGGACGCCTTCGACACCCCTGAAAAAGTGGTCGGCAAGATCGCCACCTTCTCCCTGCTGCGCGGCGACATTCTGCGGGGGGCACGGTTGGCCGAGCATATGGGTGGCAGCACCCTGGCTTCGCTGATCGAACCCAGCAAACGGGCCATCTCGGTGCGGGTGGATGACGTGGTTGGCGTCGGCGGCTTCCTGCTGCCGGGTAATCGGGTCGACGTGCTGGCAACCCGGCAGGTTGGTAGCGAAGGTAATGCCGAGTCCAAGACCATTCTCCAGGACCTGCGGGTACTGGCTGTTGACCAGACCGCCAGCACTGACAAGACCCAACCGGTGGTGGTGCGTGCGGTAACCCTGGAGATGACCCCCGCCCAGGCCGAAGTGCTGGTCAAGGGCATGAGCGCTGGCAAGGTGCAACTGGCCTTGCGCAACCCCCTGGATAACAACAAGACACCCATTGCGGCTGAACCCGTTGCCATGGCGGCGCCGGTACTGCCGACCGTGATGGCCAAGCCGGTGGCTCGCCGTCGTGCACCGGCCAATGACGGTGGCGTGATTGTCATCCGCGGTGTCGCGGCCACGGTAGAAAAGGCGATGTAGAGGGCCGGGCAGCGGCAGCGTAACACTATCAAGGTGAACCATCATGAACGCGCGTATCCAACAGCCCCACACCGCGTTTCCCCGGCAACAGCGCGGCGCTATGCTGGTCCTGGTGGTCATTGCCATGGCTTCGCTCTTGTTGATGGGCGCCCTGGCCCTGGACGGCAGCCATATGCTGCTGAACAAGACCCGGTTGCAAAACGCCGTGGATGCGGCGGCGTTGAGCGGGGCCAAGACGCTCAGCATGGTGGTGGGGGCGACCGGCTCGGCCAGCCTGACGCAAACAGCGGCCCTCAATACCCTGAGCCTCAATGCCAATGCGACGGGCAACGAGGAATTGGGCAGGGCCATCACGGCCAACCCGTCAGGCTTTGCCTCGGTAGAACTGGCCACCAGTGTCTACGGGCCGTTTTCTTTCCCGGGGCCGACCAATGCGACCTTTGTTCGGGTCACGGTGAACAACTATCCCCTGAGCAGTTTTTTCTGGGGCGTATTCCAGGCGCTGGACAACGGTAACGCCACCGGCAAGGCCGTCGCGGCGGTGGCCACTGCCGGGCCCAGCCCGAGCAGCGGCCCCTGTGATCTGACGCCGCTGCTGGTGTGCGGCAACCCTGCGCAGAACAATCCGGCTGCGGGGATGTTCTGGGGTTTCACGTTCGGTGATCTGCAGGTACTGAAAACTGCCGCCAACAACAATTCGCCCATCGGTCCGGGCAATTTTCAGCTGCTGGATTTCGGTTCGGGCGGCAAGACGGTCAGGGAAGCGCTGGCGGGGGGGATCGACCAGTGCAATATCGTCGGTGCAACTGCCCAGACCAAGCCGGGCAACACCGTGGGCCCGGCTTCCCAGGGCCTCAATACGCGCTTTAACGAATACAAGGGTGGCCTCAGTGCTTCTGACTATCCGCCGGACCTGGTGGTTACCGTCAATCCCAAGTCATTTACCTACGCCGGCTCGCCTGCGCCGATTCTGTATGACGGCAATACGGTCACGTCCAGCAGCGGCAACCTGTCCACCAGCAGCGGAGCCCTGTACGACTACAACAACTGGAAACAGGACGAGGCAGCTTGTGTGGGCGGTGGCGCCGGTTGCCAGGGCAATGGTGTATTTGAACGACGGATCCTGAAAATCGTGATCGGCGATTGCTCGGGCAAGAACGACGGAGCCTCGGCGATTCCGGTGCTGGGCTTTGGCTGCTATTTCGTGATGCAGCCAGCCGCTCTGAAGGGTAATGAAGCGCAAATCTTCGGCCAGTTCGTCAGCGTGTGCGAAGGCGACAACGTACCGGGTCCAAACCCTGCGGCCAACGCCGGGCCACAGGTGATCCAGCTGTACAAAACCTATATCGACAACAACCAGACGCCGAGCACCGACTCCTAGGAGGTCTCATGAGACGCTGTGGATTCAGGTCGTCCCGCGCCCAGCGGGGCCTGGCGATGGTCGAACTGGCGCTGACCCTGCCGCTGCTGGTGTTGCTGATGCTGGCCTTCGCCGAGTTCGGCCGCATGCTGTTCCAGTACAACAGCCTGCAGCAGGCCAGCCGTGATGCCGGGCGTTATGTGGCCAGCCAGGCGTGGAACGCCACCCTGGGCACGCTGGACCTGAACGCGGCGCTGGTCACCAAGACCAAAAACGTTGCCGTTTACGGCCTGCCGGCCAACCCCAATGGATACCCGGCGGCGGCACCGGGCCTGACCACCGGTGATGTCACGGTGAGTGCGGTGGGCACCAACCATGTACGGGTCAGCATTGCCTACACCTTTGTCCCGGCGCTCGGCAGCGCCATTCCTGCGCTGTATGGCAGCAGCGTGCCACTGGGCCTGCTGTTGACTTCAACGGTCGTAATGAGGGCCTTGTGATGAACCGAAAACGCATGGGTGGCGTGTATATCGTCGAGTTCGCCATCACCGCTCTGGTGCTCTTCACCCTGCTGTTTGGCGCACTGGAAATGGGCCGGCTGTACTTCACCGTCAATGTGCTGAGCGAGTCGGTGCGTCGCGGCGCGCGGCTGGCAGCGGTGTGCAATATCCAGGACCCGGTCATCCTGCGTCGTGCCATGTTCAACACGGCGGGCAATGCCGGGCCAAGCAGCCTGATCGCCAGCCTGACCAGTGCCAATCTGAACCTGATCTATCTGGACGCCAACGGTGCAGTGGTCAGCAGCCCCAATGATCTGGTGGGGGCCGGCGGTTTTGCCGCCATTCGTTATGTGCAACTGCAGGTGACCAACTTCAGTTTCAATCTGTTGATCCCCGGTTTCAGGGGGGTCTTCATTCTGCCCACGTTCAGGTCGACCGTGCCTCGTGAGAGTCTTGGACGCCAGCCTGATCCGGCGGTTACACCGGGGATTACGCCATGTTAAGTGTCCGAGAAGTGACGGCGGCTACGTCATCAGACCGCCAGGGAATGCGCCTGTTGATCAGCGGTCGTGATGCCGCGGCCTTGAATCATCTCAAGGCCTTGAGCCAGGGCATAGCCCACTTGCAGGTGAGTACGCGGCTGGTGAGCAATGGCCACACTGACCCGCTCTACGGCCTGGAACAGCAGCCTGATTTTCTGCTGTTGCGCGTCAGTCATTTATGGCGCGAGGAACTGGCGGCATTGTTGCAGCATCCGCTCAAGGAGCGTCCGCCACTGCTGGTGTGCGGGTCGCTGGATGAGCATGAAGGCATGCGCATGGCCATGCAGGCCGGGGCCCGTGACTTTTTGCCGGAGCCGGTGTCGGCCGAGGACTTGCAGTCGGCGCTGGAGCGCATGCAGCTGGAGCAGCACAGCGAGTATGGGAGCAAGGGCAAGCTGGTGTCGGTGATGAATGCCAAGGGCGGCTCAGGTGCCTCGATGCTGGCTTGCAATCTGGCTCATCAATTAAGTGTGCAGGGCGGCAGAACCCTGCTGCTGGATCTGGACCTGCAATTCGGCAGCCTGGCTCACAGTCTGGATGTGTTGCCCACCCACAGCCATACCGATGTGCTGCAACAGATCGATACCCTGGACAGCGTGGCGTTGCGTGGTTTCTGCAGTCATTTCAGCCCCAGTCTGCATGTGCTGGGCGGCCGCACCGATGAGCTGTGCCTGTCCCAGGAAATTCGCCTGGAGCAACTGGACAGTTTGCTGAAACTGGCGCGCAGCACCTATGACTGGGTCGTGGTGGATTTGCCGCGGCATATTGATCACCTCACCGGCATCACCCTGGAACAGTCGGACCGGGTCTATATCGTGCTGCAACAAAGCTTGAGCCATCTGCAGGACGCCAACCGCCTGGTGCGCATTCTGCGCGACGACCTGGGCGTGCAGGGCAATCGTCTGCATGTGGTGCTTAACCGCTTTGACAAGGCGTCGCCCTTTAAACCCAAGGACATCAGCGAAGCCTTGCGCTGCGCGGAACTGCAAAAGTTGCCCAATGACTATGCAGTGGTCAGTGAAAGCCAGAATACCGGGGTGCCCCTGGAGCTGCATGCTCCCCGTGCCAGCATCACCTTGAGCCTGCGTGAGCTGAGCCAGAGCCTGATCGGCATCGAGGCCACTGAAGCAGGTTTGCTCAAACGTACTTTCAGCCGTCTGTTCGGAGGATAAGCCATGCTCAGCGACTTTCGTAATCGTCTGCGTCAGCAAGCCGGCAAGCTGGCCTCCGCAGAAGTGGTGGCACTGCCTGTCGAGGGCGCCGATTGCACCAGTGTATTGATGGCCTGGGAAGCCAGCGTGCCGGATGTGGTGTATGAAACCCGCACCAAGCTCAGCTCCATGGAAGCCGAGTGGCGGGAGAAGATTTACCAGCAGTTGCTCAAGGTCATGGACCTGTCCTTGCTCGACACCCTGGAGCTGGCCGATGCAGGGCGCCAGATTCGCGAGATCAGTCAGCGCCTGCTGGATGAGTACTCGGCACCGGTCAGTGCCAGCAGCCGTCAGTTGATCATCAAGCAGATTACCGACGAGGTGCTGGGCCTCGGGCCGCTGGAGCCGCTGCTGGGTGACAGCAGCGTATCGGACATTCTGGTCAATGGTTTTGACTCGGTGTACGTCGAGCGCTTCGGCAAATTGCAGAGAACCGATGTGCGTTTTCGCGACGATCATCATCTGCTCAATATCATCGACCGTATTGTCTCCAGCCTCGGGCGGCGTATCGATGAGTCCTCGCCCCTGGTGGATGCACGGCTCAAGGACGGCTCGCGGGTCAACGCGATCATCCCGCCGCTGGCCATCGACGGGCCGAGCATGTCGATCCGCCGCTTCGCTGTAGACCTGCTCAATACCCAGAGCCTGGTGCAGATGGGCACCCTGACCCCGGCCATTGCCCTGATGCTCAAGGCCATCGTGCGCGGGCGGCTCAATGTGCTGATCTCCGGCGGCACCGGCAGCGGCAAGACCACCATGCTCAATGTGCTCTCCAGCTTTATCCCGCACAACGAGCGCATCGTCACCATTGAAGACTCCGCCGAGCTGCAATTGCAGCAGCCCCATGTGGTGCGCCTGGAAACCCGGCCCTCGAATATCGAGGGGCGTGGCGAGGTGGGTCAGCGTGAACTGGTGCGCAACAGCCTGCGCATGCGCCCTGACCGGATCGTGATCGGTGAGGTGCGTGGTGCCGAGGCGCTGGATATGTTGACGGCCATGAACACCGGCCACGACGGGTCGCTGACCACTATTCACGCCAACACGGCCCGCGACGCGCTGGGGCGGATCGAAAACATGGTGTCGATGAGCGGCGCCACCTTTCCGATCAAGGCCATGCGTCAGCAGATTGCCTCGGCCATCGGCGTGGTCATCCAGCTGGAGCGTCAGGAGGATGGTACCCGGCGCCTGGTCAGCGTGCAGGAAATCAATGGCATGGAAGGCGACATCATTACCATGACCGAGATCTTCGCCTTTGTACGCAGCGGCATGGGCGAGAAAGGGGAAGTGCTGGGCGAGTTCCGCTCAACCGGCATGGTGCCGGCATTTCGTGATGTGCTGGCCAAACGGGGTATTGAGCTGCCGCTCAGCCTGTTCCGGCCGGAATGGATGGAGGGGCAGTCATGAATCAGGTTCCTGGCGAGTTTATCCTGGCGTTCCTGGGCATGGTGTTCACTGCCATGTTCCTGCTCAGTCAGGGTTTGACCATTCCGGTGTTCGGTGAGGCCAACCAGGTGCGCAAGCGCATTCGCGGGCGCCTTAACCTGTTGGAGCGGGCGAGTAACCTGCCCAATATGCAGTCGATCCTGCGCCAGAAATACCTGCGGCGTCTGCCACCCCTTGAGGCCCGCCTCGAGCAGTTGCCGATGATGGAAACCCTGGCGCAGATGATCGAGCAGGCCGGCCATGAATACAGGGCCTACCGCGTGTTGCTGCTGGGGCTGGTACTGGCCACGGCAGTGGGGCTGGTGTTGTGGTCGTTGTTGCAGCTGTGGTGGGTGGCGTTGCCGGCGGCGTTTGTCTGCTTCTGGCTACCCATCTGGAAGATTTCCCACGATCGCATCAAGCGTTTTGCCCAGTTTGAAGAGGGTTTGCCCGATGCGCTGGATGCCATGTGCCGGGCTTTGCGCGCCGGGCATCCGTTTAACGAAACCCTGCAACTGGTTGCCGAAGAGCATCACGGGCCGGTGGCTTACGAGTTCGGCCTGGCCTTTGCCGATATCAACTATGGCAATGATGTGCGCCGGGCCATGCTCGGCCTGCTGGAACGGGTGCCCAGCATGACGGTGATGATGCTGGTGACCACGGTGCTGATCCACCGCGAAACCGGCGGCAACCTGACCGAGGTGTTGACCCGCTTGAGCAGCCTGATCCGCGGGCGCTTTCGCTTCCATCGCAAGGTCAAGACGCTCTCGGCTGAAGGGCGGATGTCCGGCTGGATTCTGGTGTCGATGCCCTTTGTGCTGGCGTTGGCCATCCTGATTTCCAGCCCGACTTATATGCCCCTGCTGTTCAAGGAGCCCATGGGCCAGAAGCTGATCATGGGGGCTTTTGTGGCCATGATCATCGGGATTTTCTGGATTCGCAAAATCATCCGGATTCAGGTTTGAACACGGCTCGCCCTGGAGGGTGACATGAACTATTTACTGGAACTGATCAATCGGATGGTGGGTGACGAGCAACTGACCCGAATGCTGTTTGCCGCAGTGATCGGCCTGAGTGTGGTGTTGGTGGTGGTCACCCTGGCGGTGCTGGTCAAGGGCCTGCAAAGCCCGGTACAGCGGCGCTTGATGTTGATCAAGCGCGGGCATGGTGTCGACCACCGGGCGCCGCCGAGCAATCTGCAAATGATGCTGGAGCAGGTCGGGCAGCGTTTCAGCTCCGGTGAGACCCGGGGGGCATCGGCCACCCGGACCCTGCTGATCCATGCCGGTTATCGCTCGCCGTCTGCGGTGCAGGTGTACTGGGCGATTCGTCTGCTGCTGCCACTGCTGCTGATGGGTATTGCGCTTCTGGCATTGCCGTTTATTCCCAACATGTCGCTGCTGCTGGGGGGCGGCATCCTGGCAGTAGCGCTCGGGGTGGGCTGGCTGATACCGGCGATCTATGTCAGCTCACGCAAGGAGTCGCGCATGTCGCGGTTGCTCATTGCCTTCCCGGATGCCCTCGACCTGATGGTGGTGTGTGTGGAATCGGGCCTGGCCTTGCCCCAGGCTATTGAACGGGTGGCCGAGGAAATGGCCGTCAGCCAGCCTGACCTGGCCATGGAGCTGGCGCTGGTCAACGCCGAGGTGCGTGCCGGGGTGCCCAGTACTGAGGCGCTCAAGCACCTGGCCGAGCGTACCGGGCTGGAAGATATTCGCGGGCTGGTGAGCTTGCTGGCACAAAGCATTCGCTTTGGTACCAGTGTGGGTACGACCCTGCGGATTTATGCTGAAGAGTTTCGCGATCGGCGCACCCAGCTGGCTGAAGAAAAGGCCGCCAAAGTCGGTACCAAGCTGGTGTTTCCACTGATCTTCTGCCTGTGGCCGAGCTTTTTCCTGGTGGCCATCGGGCCTGCGATCATCAGTGTGTTCAAGGTGTTCGGCAAGATTTGAGTGCACAGGACGAATGCGTGTTGCTGTGGTCTATGCTCTTGTTCCCACCGGTTTGCCGGTGTCCGCACAAACAGGAGGTTGACCATGAGCAAGAAGATTTTGGTGGTACTGACCAGCGTCGAGAAATACCCGAACCTTGATCGCGCCACAGGCTTATGGCTGGGCGAGGCCGTGCATTTTGTGCACAAGGTCGAGGCCGCAGGCTATGCCGTCGACTACGTCAGCCCGCAAGGTGGGTACACGCCGATCGACCCCCACAGCCTGGCCGCCGACATGGCGTCGCCGATTGACTGGCAGTGGTATCACGACAAGGCCTTCATGAACCGGCTGGGCGCGACGCTCAAGCCCGATCAGGTCAACCCGGATGACTACATCGCCATTTATTACGCGGGCGGCCATGGCGTTATCTGGGATTTTCCTGACAACGAGAAACTGCAAGCGCTCAGCCGTCATATCTATGAGCACGGCGGGGTGGTTTCGTCGGTGTGTCATGGCGCTGTGGGTTTACTGAATATCAAGCTGAGTAATGGTGAGCTGCTGGTCAAGGGCAAGAAAGTCACTGGTTTTTCCAATGAAGAGGAAGACCTGGCCGGATTAAGCCAGCATGTGCCGTACCTGACCGAAACCGAGCTGGTGAAGCGCGGTGCCTTGTATCAAAAGGCCGGTACCCCATGGGCACCGTTTGCCATCGCAGACGGACGGCTGATTACCGGGCAAAACCCGGCATCGGGCGGGCCGGTGGCCGAGCTGGTACTGGCGGCGATTCAGTAAAATCCCCGTTCTAAAGCCGATGCAGGCCCCTCAGCCTGCATCTACCTGCCTGATACCCACATTAAACTTTTGAATCCCAAGGATATTCTGTAGCCTTGTCGCGCTTCAGTGCTTGTCCGTGCCTGATACATACATTCTCCCAGCGGGGCTTGCCGGCCCGGAGCTGGTGGTACACTCGACTTTCGCGCAACAGCGCTTGCAGGTCTTGCGAACATGACGCAAATTTCTGAACGACTTCTGGTTCAAGCCCACCTTGATGCCAAGCAGCCCAAGCCGTTGACTGAGGCTCAAGCCCTCAGCCTGCGGGCGCAAATCGCGGCTGAACTTAAAGCCCGCGACGCGGTGCTGGTGGCGCACTTTTATTGTGATCCGGTGATTCAGGCCCTGGCCGAAGAAACTGGCGGCTGTGTCTCTGACTCCCTGGAGATGGCCCGCTTTGGCGCGGCTCACCCGGCCAAGACCATTCTGGTCGCCGGTGTGCGCTTTATGGGCGAAACCGCAAAAATCCTCACCCCTGAAAAACGCGTGCTGATGCCGACGCTGGAGGCCACCTGCTCGCTGGACCTGGGCTGCCCGGTGGAAGAGTTCTCCGCGTTTTGCGACAAGCACCCCGAGCGCACGGTGGTGGTGTATGCCAACACGTCGGCGGCGGTCAAGGCCCGGGCGGACTGGGTGGTGACGTCAAGCTGTGCGCTGGAAATCGTCGAAAGCCTGATGGATAACGGCGAAACCATTATCTGGGGGCCGGACAAGCATCTGGGCCGTTATATCCAGCGCCAGACCGGTGCCGACATGCTGCTGTGGGACGGTGCCTGCATCGTTCACGAAGAGTTCAAGTCCAAGCAGCTGGAAGACATGAAGGCGCTGTACCCGGATGCAGCGATTCTGGTGCACCCGGAGTCGCCAGAGTCGGTGATCGATCTGGCCGATGCCGTGGGCTCTACCAGTCAGTTGATTGCTGCGGCGCAGAACCTGCCCAACAAGACCTTTATCGTGGCCACCGATCGCGGCATTTTCTACAAGATGCAGCAGTTGTGCCCGGACAAGGTGTTTATCGAAGCCCCGACCGCGGGTAACGGTGCGGCGTGCCGCAGTTGCGCGCACTGTCCGTGGATGGCGATGAATACCCTGGAGCGCACGCTGGAATGCTTGCAGCAGGGCAGCAACGAAATCTTTGTCGACCCGGCACTGGTGCCCCATGCCATTCGCCCGCTCAAGCGCATGCTCGATTTCACCCAGGCAGCGCGGTTGAAGCTGGCGGGGAATGCCTGATTAGCAAACCCGCTCCCACAGGAACTGAGCCAGTCAGGCTCAGTTCATCATTTCCTTGAGCGCCCGTTCCTGATCCATCAACTCCCGCTTGCGAGCATCCAGGCGTGCCGACAGCTGAAAGTTGTTGGTCAGCTTCTGGGCGAAATCCAGTTGCTGGATGGCCTGGCGGTAATCCCCCACCAATGCGAAGTACTCCGCACGGGCCTGGTGCAGGCCGATGATATTGCCTGACAAACCTCGGGTCTCGGCAACCGAATACCAGACATCCGGGTCGTCGGGGCGGCTCTTGAGCAGCGCCTCAAGGGCCTTGTCGGCTTCCTTGGGATTATTCTGCTTGAGCAGCAAATCAACCCGGGCCTGATTGAGCGGGTAATTGCCCGGGTACAGGGTGCGCATCCGGTCGATACGTTGCTGGGCTTCGCTCAGGCGGTTGCTGTCCATGTCCAGCTCGATCTGTGCCAGGTTATAGGTGATGTCGTTGGGCGCCTTTTCCAGCAGTGGCTTGAGGGTCTCGCGGGCTTCGTTGAACTGGCTGCCTTTTATATAGGCAATCGCCAGGCCATAACGGGCTACGTTATTTTTCGGGTTTTCATCCAGTTGCTGGCGAAAGCGTTTGGCCGCCAGCCCCGGGGTTTCTTCGTAATTGAGTTGCACCCGGGCGCGGATCAACTGATAGCGCAGGCTGTCTTCAGTGCCGCCTGGCCGGGCCTGTTCCGCGCGGTTGCGGGTATCGGCGATACGCGACTCGGTGACCGGGTGAGTCAGCAAAAATTCCGGCGGCCTGCCATCAAAACGGTACTGGCGCATCAGGCGCTCAAACATGGTGGGCATGGAGCGCGGGTCGTAACCGGCTTTCTCCAGGTTAAGAATGCCGATGCGGTCAGCTTCCTGCTCATTCTGGCGCGAGAAGCGTCGCTGCTCTTGCAGGGCCGCAGCCTGGGTGCCGGCAATCGCAGCGATGCCGGCATCTCCTGCGCCAGAGGCTGCAACGATGATCCCGGCGAGCAGCGCTGCCATCATCGGCAGTTGCATGCGCTGCTGGGCTTCCACGCCACGGGCAAAGTGGCGTTGGGACAAGTGGGCCAGTTCGTGGGCCATTACCGAGGCATATTCACCTTCGGTCTGGGCATTGAGGAACAGACCGCCGTTAACCCCGATGATGCCGCCGGGTGCGGCGAAGGCGTTGAGCTGCGGGCTGTTGATCAGGATGAATTCCAGGCGGCGGTCCTGCACCTGGCTGGTTTCGACCAGTTTGTAGACACTGGTCTCGACGTAGTCCTTGAGCTGCGGGTCGTTGAGTTGTGACACCTGGCCGCGCAACATGCCCAGCCAGGCGCGGCCCAGTTGGTACTCTTGCTGTGGCGAGACAATGGACGAACTGGCGTCACCCAGAGACGGTAAATCGTCGGCGAAACTCGGTGATGCGAGCAGGCAAGCGAGCGTCAACAGGGTAGGGCGCAGAAAAGTCATGCACAAGGCTCTGGTCGGTAAAGCGCTTACTGTAGCTGGACACTTGGCTGGCGACCAGTGGCGGGGTTGCTTGGGGTATTCTAGCCCGCATAAAAAAAGCCCTCTGTGGAGACGTATGCAATGACTGATGTGCTGGCCCATGATGCCGAACTGGATGCTGCCGGGCTCAATTGCCCGCTGCCACTGCTCAAGGCCAAGATGGCGCTTAACAAAATGGGCAGTGGCCAGACCCTCAAGGTGATTGCCACCGATGCCGGCTCACAACGGGACATTCGTACCTTCGCGCGCCTGGCAGGCCATGAGTTGCTGCGTGAAGAAGTAGATGCTGGCACTTATCGCTACTGGTTACGCAAGGCCTGAGCCTGCTTGACCTCGCTGTGGGAGCGAGCCTGCTCGCGAATGAATCGCTGCCGCAGAAGCGCTGCACTTTCTTTTAAGGAATATCGATGTTCAAGGTTTTACGTGGTTGGGTGCAGCGCTATTTCTCTGATGAAGAAGCAGTGGTGCTGGCGGTGTTGCTGGTGTTGGCTTTCACCGCCGTACTGACATTGGGCGGCATGCTGGCGCCGGTGCTGGCGGGCATGGTGCTGGCGTATTTGATGCAGGGCCTGGTGGTTGCACTGGAACGCATGCGGATGCCGGCCGCGGCGGCAGTCGGGCTGGTGTTTGCGCTGTTTATGGGGCTGTTGCTGGTGTTTCTGGTGGTGGTAGTGCCTTTGCTCTGGCATCAGTTGATCACCCTGTTCAACGAGCTGCCGGGCATGCTTGCCAAGTGGCAATCGTTGTTGCTGTTGCTGCCTGAGCGCTACCCTCACCTCGTGTCGGATGAGCAGGTGTTACAGGCCATCGAAGTTGCACGGGGTGAAATCGGCAAGTTCGGGCAACTGGCACTGACCTTTTCGCTGTCCAGTTTGCCGCTGCTGGTCAACATCATGATTTATCTGGTGCTGGTGCCGATCCTGGTGTTTTTCTTCCTCAAGGACCGCGCGGTGATTGGCCGTTGGGTGCGGGGTTATTTGCCCCGTGAACGGGCATTGATTACCCGCGTGGCCGAAGAAATGAACCGCCAGATTGCCAATTACATTCGCGGCAAGGTGATCGAGATCATCATTTGTGGCGGCGTGACCTATATCGCCTTTGTCACCATGGGCCTCAACTATGCGGCCTTGCTGGCGCTGCTAGTGGGGGTTTCGGTAGTGGTGCCCTATGTCGGGGCGGTGGTGGTGACGGTGCCGGTGCTGCTGATTGCGCTGTTCCAGTGGGGCTGGAGCGATCAGTTTATCTACCTGATGGCGGTCTACGGGATCATTCAGACCCTGGACGGCAATGTGCTGGTACCGCTGCTGTTCTCCGAGGCGGTGAGCCTGCACCCGGTGGCGATCATTTGTGCGGTGCTGTTGTTTGGCGGTTTATGGGGGTTCTGGGGGATATTCTTTGCGATCCCGCTGGCGACCTTGTTCAAGGCCGTGCTCGATGCCTGGCCGCGCGAGCAGCAAGTCGTATCACCGCTGTTGTAAATCACTGAACGCCAGAGATGAAAAAGCCCCGGCTCGTAAGAGTCGGGGCTTTTTCGTTACTGCATCAGCTTACGCTTGAATAACCGGGATATTGGCATTGGCTGCCGCTTCACGGAATTCGGCGATCTGATCAAAGCTCAGGTAGCGGTACACGTCCGCAGCCATGGTGTTGATCTCTGCCGCGTAGGCCATGTATTCCTCAACGGAAGGCAGGCGACCCAGGATCGAGGCAACCGACGCCAACTCGGCCGAAGCCAGGTAAACGTTCGCGCCGTCACCCAGACGGTTCGGGAAGTTACGGGTCGAAGTCGACACAACAGTCGAGTTCGGCTCTACACGTGCCTGGTTACCCATGCACAGCGAGCAGCCCGGCATTTCCATGCGCGCGCCAGCTTTGCCGTAAATACCGTAGTAGCCTTCTTCGGTCAGTTGGTGAGCGTCCATCTTGGTCGGCGGCGACAGCCACAGACGGGTTGGCAGCTGGCCTTTGACCTTGTCCAGCAACTTGCCCGCAGCGCGGAAGTGGCCGATGTTGGTCATGCACGAACCGATAAACACTTCGTCGATTTTCTCGCCAGCAACGCTGGACAGCAGACGGGCGTCATCCGGGTCGTTTGGCGCGCAGAGCACAGGCTCTTTGATGTCAGCCAGATCGATTTCGATAATGTGCGCGTATTCGGCGTCAGCATCGGCTTCCATCAGCTCAGGGTTGGCTACCCAGGCTTCCATCGCTTGAGCACGACGCTCGAGGGTACGTGCGTCGCCGTAACCTTCACCGATCATCCAGCGCAGCAGGGTGATGTTGGAATTCAGGTATTCGGTGATCGACTCTTTGGACAACTTGATGGTGCAACCGGCGGCCGAACGTTCTGCCGAAGCGTCGGACAGTTCGAAGGCTTGCTCGATGCTCAGGTTGTCCAGACCTTCGATTTCCAGGATACGACCCGAGAATTCGTTGATCTTGCCTTTCTTCTCTACCGTCAGCAGGCCTTTCTGGATAGCGACGTAAGGAATGGCGTGAACCAGGTCACGCAGGGTGATGCCCGGTTGCATTTCGCCCTTGAAGCGAACCAGAACCGATTCCGGCATATCCAATGGCATTACGCCAGTAGCTGCGGCGAACGCCACCAGACCCGAACCGGCCGGGAACGAAATGCCCATCGGGAAACGGGTGTGGGAGTCACCACCGGTACCGACGGTATCCGGCAGCAGCATGCGGTTCAGCCAGCTGTGGATGATGCCGTCGCCCGGACGCAGGGAAACACCGCCGCGGGTCATGATGAAGTCAGGTAGGGTGTGGTGGGTGGTCACGTCGATCGGCTTTGGATAAGCCGCGGTGTGGCAGAACGACTGCATCACCAGATCAGCGGAGAAGCCCAGGCACGCCAGGTCCTTCAGTTCGTCACGGGTCATAGGACCGGTGGTGTCCTGAGAACCTACGGTGGTCATCTTCGGTTCGCAGTAAGTGCCTGGACGAACGCCAGTCACGCCGCAAGCCTTGCCGACCATTTTCTGCGCCAGGGTGAAACCCTTGGTGCTTTCAACCGGTGCTTCAGGCTTCTTGAACAGGTCGGTAGGGCCCAGACCCAGCTCGGCGCGAGCCTTCTCGGTGAGGCCGCGGCCGATGATCAGCGGAATACGGCCGCCAGCGCGTACTTCGTCCAACAGAACCGGGGTTTTCAGTTCGAAAGTGGTGATGACTTCGTCAGTACCGTGCTTGCAGACTTTGCCTGCGTGCGGGTACAGGTCGATCACGTCGCCCATGTTGATGTTGGAAACATCAAATTCGATTGGCAGTGCGCCAGCATCTTCCATGGTGTTGTAGAAGATCGGAGCGATTTTGCTGCCGAAGCAGAAACCGCCGGCACGCTTGTTCGGTACATAAGGAACGTCGTCGCCGAAGAACCACAGTACGGAGTTGGTTGCCGACTTGCGCGACGAACCGGTACCGACTACGTCACCGACGTAAGCGATAGGGAAGCCCTGGCCGCGCATTTCTTCGATTTGCTTCATCGGGCCGATGGAGCCTTGCACGTCCGGCACGATACCGTCACGGGCCATTTTCAGCATGGCCAGGGCGTGCAGCGGGATGTCAGGGCGCGACCAGGCGTCCGGTGCCGGCGACAGGTCGTCGGTGTTGGTTTCGCCGGTTACCTTGAACACGCGCAGGCTGATTTTGTCAGCCAGGGTAGGGCGGTTCTTGAACCACTCGCCGTCAGCCCAGGACTGCACCACGGCTTTGGCGTGGGCATTGCCGTTCTTGGCTTTTTCTGCAACGTCGTGGAAGGCGTCAAACATCAGCAGGGTGTGCTTGAGTTGCTCGGCGGCAACCGGAGCCAGCTCCGCGTCGTCCAGCAGGTCAACCAGGGTCACGATGTTGTAGCCGCCCTGCATGGTGCCAAGCAGTTCAACAGCGCGTTTTTTGCTGATCAGCGGAGAGGTCGCTTCGCCTTTGGCAATCGCGGCCAGGAAGCCGGCTTTTACGTAAGCAGCTTCGTCAACACCCGGCGGAATGCGGTTGGTGATCAGGTCTACGAGGAATTCTTCTTCGCCGGCAGGCGGGTTTTTCAGCAGCTCAACCAGGCCTGCGGTTTGTTCGGCGTTAAGCGGCTGGGGAACGATACCCAGTGCTGCGCGCTCTTCGATATGTTTGCGGTAGGCTTCAAGCACAGTTATTACCCTCATCATTGGTCCCAAATGGGTGTCCGGGACGCTCATCCAGGAATGCCGAGCACTCATGCGCTGCGCGGCTTTATGAGCCGCTTGGCCAGAGTTTCAAGGATTCCCAACAGAAGCTGTTTTCAAAGTTTTACGCCTTCCGAACGGGGGAGATGATGAATGTCGGTGGGGGTATCTGCAGTGCAAACACCCCTCACCAACACCGTTCTTCGGGATCAACTGTGCTCGTGACGCTTTGAAAACAGCTTCTAACGGACATTGGCGCCTTAAAAGGCAGGCCGATTCTACGGTAAAAACTTGTTAAAGGTAAGTTAGGCCCTGAAGGTTGAGGGGTGATCTGCGTTAGACAAAGGGCTAACATGGCCACCTGTTTCGTTCTGCAGTGCTCTATTTCGCCATGTCCAATCAAACCATCAAGACCCCCTGCATAGGCCTTTGCTCAACGGTTTACGGCGACCTTGTGTGCCGTGGTTGCAAGCGTTTCCATCATGAAGTGATCAACTGGAACGGTTACAACGAGGAAGAAAAGCGTGCCGTGTGGCGTCGGCTCGAGCAGTTGTTGGTGCAGGTGATGGCCGGCAAGGTCGAAGTGTTCGACCGGGCCACGCTGCGTGACCAGCTGGTGGCGCGCAAAATCCGCTTTGTGCCTGCCCAGTCCGAGTATTGCTGGGCCTACCAGCTGATTGCCCGCGGGGCGCGGGTGATCAACCAGCTGGAGCTGTACGGCATGGTGCTGTTGCCGGAGTTTCGCGGCTGGCCGCTGACCGATCTGCGCGATGCCATTGATCGGGAATTTTTCCTCCTGTCCGAAGCGCATTATCAGCGCTATATCGCCCCGGGCTTTCTGAAGGATGCGTTTGGCGAGTAAGCGCTCAGAGCTTGCTCGCCAGTTGCTCCAGATGTTCGACGATGTCATCGGGCTTGAGCACCAGAATGTCGCTTTCCAGCTTGTCGATCACCACTTCGGCGGTATTGCCGATCAGGGCCCCGGAAAAGCCGGTACGGGCGACGGTGCCCATCACAGTGACCACGGCGTCCAGGTTTTTGGCTACCCGCGGAATGATCACGTCCGCCGGGCCTTCTTCAATATGCAGGCGGCTGTCGTCAATTTCGCATTGTTGCTGGAAGACTTTACATTCTGCGCGGTAGGTCTGTTCCAGCTCGGTATCCAGCGGGTAGACCGCGTCGACTGTTGCGAGCATTGGCGCCGGGTGGGCGCTGACCACATGCAGTTCGGCATGGGCCATGCTGGCGATGCGAAAGCCGTGGTCGACAATGCTGGTATGCAGGGCCATATGCTCCGGGTCGTTATTGCCCACGTCGACGGCTGCCAGTATCACGCCGTGCTCCCAGCTCTGTGCTGTTTTGGCCAGCAGCACCGGGCTAGGGCAATAGCGCAGCAGTTTCCAGTCCTCAGGGGTCAGCAGGACTTTTTTTAGCGGGTTGTCGGGCACATGCTGTTTGATCACCAGCCCGCAGTTGTGCGCCTGCTGCACTTTGATAATGGTGGCGTGCTGGCTTTCGTGCCAGGCCTGCTCGCTGCTCACACTGTAGGCTTCGCTTTTGAGGCTGCTTTCAAGCACGCTCAGCAGGGCTGAGTGGTCATTTTTTTTATCGCAGATCAATAGATGCAGATGCGCCTTGGTGTGACTGGCAATGTGCTTGGCCCGCTTGAGTGCGAGGCTTTCCATCAGGTGAGGCTCGATGACGACCAACAGGCTGTTAATGCTGTGCATGACCGGTGACTCCACATGTAATAGAAACGGCGTGCATTCACTATAGTTGGTCGGCAGTTGAACCTGCGTTGATGCATATCAAGTTGTGTCGTTGGTGCTGCGCGCCGGTGCCCGTATAATCACCGGCTCGCCTCAATTCAGTCTTTGTGAGTCCCATGTCAGCAATTGTTCAAATCACTGCCGGTCTGCCGTGCAATTCCCAATGCTTGGGAGTGTGCGCGTGAATCTTCCTGAAATTCATGAGTTCCTGGGTTGCCGAACGCCTGACGGCTGGATTGCAGCGGCACTGGCTGATCAGGAAACCCTGCTGATCGATCACAAAAACTGCGAGTTCAAGGCCGCCAGCACGGCGCTGAGCCTGATCGCCAAATATCACTCCCATGTTGACCTGATCAATATGATGTCGCGTCTGGCTCGTGAAGAGCTGGTGCACCACGAGCAAGTCATGCGTCTGATGAAAAAGCGCAAGATTGAGCTGCGCCAGCTATCGGCCGGGCGCTATGCCTCGGCGCTGCGCAAGGTGGTGCGCAACCATGAGCCGGTCAAGCTGGTGGATACCCTGGTGGTGGGGGCGTTTATCGAGGCCCGCAGCTGCGAGCGTTTCGAGGCGCTGGTGCCGCATCTGGACGAAGAGCTCGGCAAGTTCTACTTCGGTCTGCTCAAGAGCGAGGCCCGACATTTCCAGGGTTATCTGAAGCTGGCCTACCAGTATGGCGACGCCAAGGATATCGCCCAGGTGATCGAGCGGGTGAGGGCGGCGGAGCAGGAGCTGATTGAATCGCCGGATGTTGAATTCCGCTTTCATAGTGGTGTGCCGGCAGTTTCTTGAGTCTTCTGTAGATCTACTGTGGGAGCGGGCTTGCTCGCGATGCAGACGCTGCGGTCTGTCATGCAGGCAGGGCGATGCCCTCGCGAGCAAGCCCGCTCCCACAACAATCCCACCATCATCTAGATAGTTGCTCTCTTAGGCACCGGTTTGCGTGCCCGCTGAAAAACCAGATAGATAGCCACCTAATAATCGGCTTGACATTAGCTGCCTAGACAGTAATATTTAGAAACATTACTGCCTAGGCAGCTTCCTGGTGCCCTGATGAAGCATTTTCACCCCGATAACTTTCAAAACTGCACCCTGGGTTTGCTCCTGGGGCGCACGGCCATGCTCAAAGACAAGATCATTGACCGCCATATGGAGCCTTACGGCATCACCGCGGCGCAGTTCAAGGTGCTGATCATCATGGCCCAGTTCGACGTCGACACTCCGGCTGAGCTTTGCCGCCATCTGTGCCTGGACAGCGGCTCGATGACGCGCATGCTCGATCGTCTTGAGCAGAAAAACCTGCTGGTGCGCCAGCGTTCCGAGGCTGACCGTCGCCAGGTGCGGCTGGTACTGAGCGAAGACGGCAAGGCCCTGGCAGGCCTTCTGCCGCAGGTCGGTGCCGATGCGATGAACCAGCTGGCCGGCGCCATCAGCCCGCAAGAACTGCAAAGCCTGGAACAGATCCTCAAGAAAATACTGTTGGCAGCGGGTGATCCCATCACTGTCATGCGTTTAGGTGAAAAATGAGCCACAAGACACTGCGTACAGGCTTTAGCCTGGTTTTTACGTCGATGCTGCTGGCCGGTTGTGCCAGCTACAGCGGGCTGAACACCGAGGGCGTGAGCCAGGACGGGAAAAACCTGGAAGCGGCCAGGACCCTTGCAGGCATTACCGTCAGCCCGGCGGCATGGCCTGAAAAGGACTGGTGGAAGCGCCTGGGCGACACTCAGCTGGATGGATTGATCGAACAAGCGTTGCGCGACAGCCCTGATATGCAAATAGCGAGTGCCCGCGCCCATCAAGCAACGGCTGCAGCCGGGGCTGCAGATGCCGCACGCATGCCGACCCTGGATGCCGAGGCCGATGTTTCGCGTTCGCGCCTGTCGCGTTCCCAGGATCCGACCGGCCAGGGTGGCCGTTACGACACGCTACGTAACGCCAGCCTGACATTTAATTACACCTTCGACCTATGGGGTGGCCAGCGTGCGGCCTGGGAAGCGGCGTTGGGCCAGGCCCGCGCTGCCGAAGTCGACACTCAGGCCGCGAGCCTGACCCTGGCTGCCGATGTAGCGCGGGGGTATAGCAGCCTGGGACATGCCTTTATCGTGCGCGACCTGGCCAGGGATGACCTGGAACGCACCGGTAAAATGCTGGACCTGAGCAAGCGCCGCCTGCAAGCCGGTATCGACAGCCATTACCAGTACCAGCAAACCGAAAGCCTTGAGGCCAGCTCCCAGGAGCAGTTGATCAATGCTGAAAAACAACTCAAAAGTGCACGCATCGCGCTGGCGGTGTTGTTGGGCAAGGGGCCGGACCGCGGGATGGATATCGCTCGCCCGAAAACCCTCGCCCCGGGCGCCGTGGCGTTACCGAGCAGCTTGCCAGCTGAACTGCTGGGGCGTCGCCCCGATCTGGTGGCTGCGCGCTGGCGGGTAGAGGCGGCGAGCAAGAATATTGCCGCCGCCCGGACGCGTTTTTATCCCAATCTCAATTTGAGTGCAGCGGCGGGAACCCAGTCGTTGCTGGGTGATGCGCTGTTCGGTTCTGCCAGTCGCTTCCTCAATATTGCCCCGGCGATTTCGCTGCCGATCTTTGATGGCGGGCGTTTGCGTGCCGGGCTGGACGCAGAGGACGCCAATTACGATCTGGCGGTGGCGCAATACAACAAGATCCTGGTCGGCGCCCTGGGCGATGTCAGTGACACCCTGGCGCAGTTAAGTGCCGTGGGCCAGCAGATAAGCGCCCAGCAACGGGCCACCCAGATCGCTCAGGAGTCGTTCGATACCGTCTTGCAGCGCTACGGCTCGGGTGTCGGCAACTACCTCGACGTGCTCAGCATCGAGCAGCAATTGTTGCAGGCGCAGCGCCAGCTGGCGGGCCTGAATGCCGAGCAGATCGACCTTTCGATTCAACTGATGCAAGCCCTGGGCGGCGGACTTGAGCCCGGCAATCCGGCTGCGGCCGCTCCCGCTGAAGCCCTCGCTGGCAGAATAATTTAGGTACCCGTCATGGCCACTGTGCAAACACCGAATGAAACGCAACAACCCCAGGACGCTGCCAGCCAGCGCAAACGCAAGCTCTGGCTGAGCGGCCTGGCAATTTTGGTCATCCTGCTCGGGCTGGGTGTCTGGGCCTGGGAAGAGCTCTATGGTCGCTGGAATGAAAGCACCGACGATGCCTATGTAAATGGCAACGTGGTTGAAATCACCCCGTTGGTCACCGGTACGGTGGTGAGTATCGGCGCCGATGATGGCGATCTGGTGCATGAAGGGCAGGTGCTGATTGATTTCGATCCGAGCGATGCCCAGGTCGGCCTGCAGAGCGCTGAAGCCAATCTGGCCCGTACCGTGCGCCAGGTACGCGGCCTGTTCAGTGATGTGAAGGGCATGAAAGCCCAGGTGGCTGCGCAGAAAGTTGAAGTGCAGAAAAACCAGGACAACTACAGCCGCCGTAAAAGCCTGGCAGCAGGCGGGGCGATCTCTCAGGAAGAGTTGTCCCATGCCCGGGATGATCTGTCTTCGGCGCAAAGCGCCTTGCGCAATGCCGAGCAAAAACTCGACACCACCCTGGCGTTGGTCGATAACACCACGGTGGCCAACCACCCGGATGTGAAGGCTGCAGCGGCGCAACTGCGCCAGGCGTACCTGGCCAATGCCCGTTCCACCCTGATTGCGCCGGTCACCGGTTATGTGGCCAAGCGCACCGTGCAGCTGGGCCAGCGGGTTCAGCCAGGCACGGCGTTGATGGCGGTCATTCCGCTTAACCAGCTGTGGATCGATGCCAATTTCAAGGAAACCCAGTTGCACAAGATGCGTATCGGGCAGGCGGTGGATATTGAGTCTGATATCTACGGCAGCGGCGTGAAATACAGCGGCACCATCGACAGTATCGGTGCCGGTACCGGCAGTGCATTTGCTCTGTTGCCCGCGCAAAATGCCACGGGCAACTGGATCAAGATTGTCCAGCGTGTGCCGGTGCGTATTCATATCAATGCCGATGAGCTGGCCGAGCACCCGTTGCGGGTCGGCTTGTCGACGACTGTGGATGTCAACCTGCGTGACCAAAGTGGTCCGGTTCTGGCTCAGCAACCGCCGCAAAAAGCTTCGTTCTCCACCACGGTGTATGCGCAGCAATTGGTCGATGCCGAAGCCCTGATTACGCGTTTGATTGACAGCAACAGCGCTGGCACTGGCGACATGGCCGCCCAACGCTGATTCGCCAATCCATGAGCCCCGCCGCAAGGGTGGGGCTGCATCCCCGGTTTTAAAGGATTTGCGATGAGTACAAACGCGTCATTTTCCCCTCCCAGCCTGGTAATGGCCACGATCGGCCTGTCGCTGGCGACCTTTATGCAGGTGCTGGACACCACCATCGCCAACGTCGCCTTGCCCACCATCTCCGGTAATCTTGGAGTGAGTTCGGAGCAGGGTACCTGGGTCATTACGTCATTTGCGGTCAGTAACGCGATTGCCTTGCCGTTAACCGGCTGGCTCAGCCGGCGTTTTGGTGAGGTTAAGTTGTTTCTGTGGGCCACGATGCTGTTCGTTCTGGCCTCGTTTTTGTGCGGTATTTCCACCTCGATGCCAGAGCTGGTCGGGTTTCGCGTGCTCCAGGGGCTGGTGGCAGGGCCGCTTTATCCCATGACCCAGACTTTGCTGATTGCGGTGTATCCCCCGGCAAAACGGGGGATGGCATTGGCATTGCTGGCAATGGTCACGGTGGTTGCACCGATTGCCGGGCCTATTTTGGGCGGCTGGATCACCGACAGTTACAGTTGGCCGTGGATCTTCTTTATCAATATCCCGATCGGTATTTTTGCCGTGATGGTGGTTCGCCAGCAACTCAAGGCGCGCCCGGTGGTGATTACCCGTCAACCGATGGATTACGTGGGGCTAATCACCTTGATCATCGGTGTGGGTGCGTTGCAGATCGTGCTCGACAAGGGCAATGATCTGGACTGGTTCGAGTCCAGTTTCATCCTCTCGGGCACAGCTTTATCGGTAGTGGCACTGGCGGCCTTTATCATTTGGGAAATGACAGACAAGCATCCGATCGTCAACTTGCGCCTGTTTGCTCACCGTAACTTCCGGATTGGCACCATTGTGCTGGTGTTGGGTTATGCCGGGTTCTTTGGTATCAACCTGATTTTGCCGCAATGGCTGCAGACGCAGATGGGCTATACCGCTACCTGGGCCGGTCTGGCGGTGGCACCGATCGGGATCTTGCCGGTTTTGATGTCGCCCTTTGTGGGCAAGTACGCGAATAAATTCGACTTGCGCCTGTTGGCCGGGCTGGCCTTTTTGGCTATTGGCCTGAGCTGCTTTATGCGTGCCGAGTTCACCAATGAGGTGGATTTCCAGCATATCGCGATGGTGCAGCTGTTTATGGGGATTGGCGTGGCCCTGTTCTTTATGCCGACCTTGACCATTTTGATGTCGGATTTGCCGCCGCATCAGATTGCTGATGGCGCTGGGCTAGCGACCTTCCTGCGTACACTGGGCGGCAGCTTTGCGGCGTCCTTGACCACCTGGATCTGGATTCGCCGGGCGGATCAGCATCATGCCTACTTGAGCGAAAGCATCAGCGCCTATGACCCTGTGACCCGGCATACGCTCGAAAGCCTGGGCGGTGCCAGCACGCCCGCCTATGCACAGATGGACAAGATTCTGACCAGTCAGGCCTATATGTTCTCCACCGTGGATTACTTCACCATGATGGGTTGGCTGTTTATGGGCTTGATTCTGCTGGTGTGGCTGGCGAAACCACCGTTTATAGCCAAGGCGGGGCCGGCGACCAGCGGGCATTAGAGGTAGAGGGGCTGGAGCCCTGCAAGTCCTTGTGGGAGCGAGCCTGCTCGCGAAAGTCTGCATGCGGTTTATCTGTGATGTTGCGCAGAAACCTTCGCGAGCAGGCTCGCGCCCACGAGTTTACTGTGCGTCAGGCGGAGCAAAATCAAACGGCGCGAGCTGCATACCTTGCTCATCCACTTGCAGTACCCAGCCCTGGCGGTCCCAGTCACCCAGCACAATGCGCCGGGCGGTCTGTTCGCCGATCTGCAGTTTGTGTATCGCCGGGCGGTGGGTGTGGCCGTGAATCAGGGTGTGCACACCAAAGTGCGCCATGATCCGGGGTACTTCCTCGGGGGTCACGTCAACGATGTCGTTGGCTTTCATGCGGGTCTGCGCGCGGCTTTCGCTGCGCAGCTTGCGCGCCAGTTTATGCCGGGTGCTCAGCGGCAGGTGGCGCAGGACCCACAAAGTGACGGGGTTGCGCAGGATGCGTCGCAGGCGCATATAGGCTTCGTCGCGCGTGCACAGGCTGTCGCCGTGCATCAACAAAACCGCTTCGCCATAGAAGTCGACCACGCTGGGGTCTTTGATCAGGGTGCAGCCAGCCGCTTTACAAAAGGCCTGGCCAAGTAAAAAGTCGCGGTTGCCGTGCATCAGAAAGATCTGCGTGCCGGTCTCGCTCAGGGTGCGCAGCGCTGCACAGATCGAGCGCTGATAGGGGGTCATGGCATCGTCGCCAATCCAGGCTTCGAAAAAGTCGCCCAGGATGTAGAGCGCCTGAGCCGAGCGCGCACGCCCGGTCAGGAAATCCAGAAACGCCCGGGTAATGTCCGGGCGCTCCTCTTCCAGATGCAAATCTGAAATCAGCAGTATCACTCAATGATCTCTGCTTTCTCGACGATCACGTCATCTTTAGGCACGTCCTGGTGGCCGGCTTTGGACGTGGTGGCAACGCCTTTGATCTTGTCTACTACGTCCTGGCCTGCAACGACTTTACCGAATACGGCGTAGCCCCAGCCCTGAGCGGTTTTGCCGCTGTGGTTGAGGAAGCTGTTGTCAGCCACGTTGATGAAGAACTGGGCGGAAGCCGAATGCGGTTCCATGGTGCGAGCCATGGCCACGGTGTACTTCTCGTTCGGCAGGCCGTTGTCGGCTTCGTTCTGGATGCTTGGACGCTTGTCTTTCTTTTCTTTCATGCCTGGCTCAAAACCGCCGCCCTGGATCATGAAGTTGCCGATTACACGGTGGAAAACGGTGTTTTCGTAGTGGCCGGCTTTTACGTATTCGATGAAGTTGGCTACGGTGATCGGTGCTTTTTCAGCGTTCAGTTCGATCACGATGTCGCCGTGGTTGGTGCTCAGTTTTACTTGGGTCATGGTCGTATCGCTCTATCAGGGAATTCGTCGGGCCGGGGAGCGGGGTGAACACACCTCAATCTCCCGGGCTGGCTGGGTAGATACAGCCGCGGGCGGAGTTTAGCGTGCTCGCACGGCATTTCGATGGTGTTTTTCCCATATGGGGACTAAAAGCCGGCATTTCAATCGCTTTGATTGAGCACCTGCTCTGTCAGTGACTTGGCGGCATCGGCTATGATAGGCGCTTTGATTTAGTCGGCCGACCCAGGCCGCGCACCCTGTTACGTTCAAGGATCCTATGAGCAAGCCCACTGTCGACCCCACTCTGAATCCAAAGGCTGGCCCTGCTGTCCCGGCTAACTTCCTGCGTCCAATCGTTCAGGCGGACCTAGACTCGGGTAAATACACACAGATCGTGACCCGCTTTCCGCCGGAGCCAAACGGCTATCTGCACATCGGTCATGCCAAATCCATTTGTGTGAACTTTGGGCTGGCTCAAGAGTTTGGCGGCGTGACGCATTTGCGTTTTGACGACACCAACCCGGCAAAAGAAGACCAGGAATACATCGACGCCATCGAAAGCGACGTCAAGTGGCTGGGCTTCGAGTGGGCCGGTGAAGTGCGTTACGCGTCGCAATACTTCGATCAACTGCACGAGTGGGCGATTTACCTGATCAAAGAAGGCAAGGCCTACGTCTGCGACCTGACGCCCGAGCAAGCCAAGGAATACCGCGGCAGCCTGACCGAGCCCGGCAAGAACAGCCCGTTCCGCGACCGCAGCGTTGAAGAGAACCTGGATCTGTTCGCCCGCATGACCGCCGGTGAGTTTGAAGACGGCAAGCGTGTTCTGCGCGCCAAGATCGACATGGCCTCGCCGAACATTAACCTGCGCGACCCGATCATGTACCGCATCCGTCATGCCCATCACCACCAGACCGGTGACAAGTGGTGCATCTACCCCAACTATGACTTCACCCACGGTCAGTCGGATGCCATTGAAGGCATCACCCATTCGATCTGCACCCTGGAGTTCGAAAGCCATCGTCCGCTGTACGAATGGTTCCTGGACAGCCTGCCAGTACCGGCGCGCCCGCGTCAGTACGAGTTCAGCCGTCTGAACCTCAACTACACCATCACCAGCAAGCGCAAGCTCAAGCAGCTGGTCGATGAAAAGCACGTCAACGGCTGGGATGACCCGCGCATGTCGACGCTGTCGGGTTTCCGCCGTCGCGGTTACACGCCTAAATCGATTCGTAATTTCTGTGACATGGTCGGCACCAACCGTTCTGACGGTGTTGTTGACTTCGGCATGCTGGAATTCAGCATTCGTGACGATCTGGACCACAGCGCGCCGCGCGCCATGTGCGTGCTGCGTCCATTGAAAGTGATCATCACCAACTACCCGGAAGGTCAGGTCGAAAACCTCGAGCTGCCTTGCCACCCTAAGGAAGACATGGGTGTGCGGGTGTTGCCGTTTGCCCGTGAAATCTACATCGACCGTGAAGACTTCATGGAAGAGCCGCCAAAAGGCTACAAGCGTCTTGAGCCTGCGGGCGAAGTGCGTTTGCGCGGCAGCTATGTGATCCGTGCCGACGAAGCGATCAAGGATGCCGATGGCAACATCGTTGAACTGCATTGCTCGTACGATCCGCTGACCCTGGGTAAAAACCCTGAAGGTCGCAAGGTCAAGGGTGTTGTGCATTGGGTGCCGGCGGCTGCCAGCGTCGAATGCGAAGTGCGTTTGTATGATCGTCTGTTCCGCTCGCCGAACCCTGAAAAGGCCGAAGACGGCGCGGGCTTCCTGGAAAACATCAACCCTGACTCGCTGCAGGTACTGACCGGTTGTCGTGCTGAACCCTCGCTGGGCAATGCACAGCCGGAAGACCGTTTCCAGTTCGAGCGCGAAGGCTACTTCTGCGCAGATATCAAGGACTCGAAACCCGGTCACCCGGTATTCAACCGTACCGTGACCCTGCGTGATTCGTGGGGCCAGTGATCAAGTTTTGAAGGAACAAGCCGTGCTTACGATCTACAACACGCTCACCAAGAGCAAAGAAGTTTTCAAGCCGCTGGACGGCAACAATGTGCGCATGTACGTGTGCGGCATGACCGTGTACGACTACTGCCACATCGGCCATGGTCGCAGCATGATTGCCTTCGATCTGGTGACCCGCTGGTTGCGTTTCAGCGGCTACAACCTGACCTACGTGCGCAACATTACGGACATTGAAGACAAGATCATCAATCGTGCGCGTGAAAACGGCGAGCCTTTCGAGGTGCTGACCGAGCGCATGATCGCGGCCATGCATGAAGATGAAGCGCGGCTCAATATCCTCAAGCCGGATATGGAGCCTCGTGCCACGGATCATATCCCTGGCATGCACGCGATGATCCAGACCCTGATCGACAAGGGTTACGCCTATGCCCCGGGCAATGGTGACGTGTACTACCGCGTTGCCAAGTTCATGGGCTACGGCAAGCTGTCGCGCAAAAAGATCGAAGATCTGCGCATCGGCGCGCGCATCGAGGTCGACGAGGCCAAGGACGATCCGCTGGACTTCGTGTTGTGGAAAGGCATCAAGCCTGGCGAGCCGAGCTGGGAGTCGCCGTGGGGCCCGGGTCGTCCGGGCTGGCACATTGAATGCTCGGTGATGTCTACCTGCTGCCTGGGTGAGACCTTCGATATTCATGGCGGCGGCAGCGACCTGGAGTTTCCGCACCATGAGAACGAAATCGCCCAAAGCGAGGCGGCTACGGGTAAAACCTACGCCAATGCCTGGATGCATTGCGGGATGATTCGCATCAATGGCGAGAAGATGTCCAAGTCCTTGAACAACTTCTTCACCATTCGCGACGTTCTGGCGAAGTATCACCCGGAGGTTGTGCGTTATCTGTTGGTGTCGAGCCACTACCGTAGTTCGATCAACTATTCGGAAGACAATCTCAAGGATGCCAAGGCAGCCCTTGATCGCTTCTATAACGCACTGAAAGGGTTGCCCAAGGTTGCTCCGGCCGGTGGTGAAGCCTTTGTTGAGCGCTTTACCCAGGTCATGAACGACGACTTCGGTACGCCGGAAGCCTGTGCGGTGCTGTTCGAGATGGTTCGCGAGATCAACCGGTTGCGCGAAACCGATCTGCAGGCGGCTGCCGGTCTGGCGGCACGTCTCAAGCAATTGGCCGATGTGCTGGGTGTGTTGCAGCTTGAAGCGGATGACTTTCTGCAGGCCGGTGCTGAAGGCAAGATCGATGCCGCTCAGGTGCAGGCCTTGATCGATGCGCGTCTGGCTGCCCGCGCTGCCAAGGACTGGGCGGAGTCTGACCGTATCCGTGATCAGCTCGCGGCAATGGGTGTGGTGCTGGAAGACAGTAAAGGCGGGACAACCTGGCGCTTGGCTGACTAGATTGCCCGTTGTGTGAACAAAAGCCCGTACGGGGCGTGATGCTGATGATTTTGTGGGAGCGAGCCTGCTCGCGAAGGTCTCGGGTGGGCTTTCGCGAGCAGGCTCGCTCCCACAATTGAGGTCATGGCATTGCGCCAAGTGCGGGCTTTTGTTTGCCCGGATTTTAGCGGCGCCAATAAAAACGGCACCCGAAGGTGCCGTTTTTTTGCAGCGCTTTGCACTAGTTGCCGTGCAATTCTTCGGCTGCGTACAAGGTGTTTTCCAGCAGGCAGGCACGAGTCATCGGGCCTACGCCGCCCGGTACCGGGGTGATCCAGCCCGCGCGGGGCAGGGCGGTCTCGTACACCACGTCGCCCACCAGCTTGCCATCAGCCTGGCGGTTGATGCCCACGTCGATGACGATGGCGCCTTCCTTGATCCATTCGCCTTTGACCAGGCCAGGCTTGCCGGCAGCTACCACCACCAGGTCGGCGCGGCCAACGTGGCCGGCCAGGTCCTTGGTGAAACGGTGGGTTACGGTCACGGTGCAGCCAGCCAGCAGCAATTCCATGGCCATCGGGCGTCCAACGATATTGGAGGCGCCGACAATGACCGCGTCCATTCCGTACAGGTCCTGGCCGGTGCTTTCCAGCAGGGCCATGATGCCTTTGGGGGTGCATGGGCGCAGCAGCGGGATGCGTTGGGCCAGACGACCGACGTTATAGGGGTGGAAACCGTCGACATCTTTGTCCGGACGGATACGCTCCAGCAGTTTGGAGGCATCCAGATGGGCAGGCAGAGGCAGTTGCAGCAGGATGCCGTCGATGTTCGCGTCGTCATTGAGACGGTCGATCAGGTCGGTGAGGTCCTGTTGGGTCGTGTCGGAGGGCAGGTCATAGGCTTGGGAAATAAAGCCTACCTCTTCGCAGTCTTTACGCTTGTGCGAAACATAAACCTGGGAAGCAGGATCGCTGCCGACCAGAATCACTGCCAGACCAGGGGTGCGCAGGCCTTGCTCGTGGCGCTCGGCGACACGTTTGGCAATCTGCTGGCGCAGGCTGGCGGCGATCGCTTTGCCGTCGATTAGTTGTGCAGTCATTACGCGTGATTAACCATCGTAAAGGGTGGAAAAAGGACGTGCATTCTCGCATGCCGCGGCGCGAGGGCAAAGGCGCCTGGTCTGTTTATTGCCCTAACTCCTTTATATTTCTAAACTTTTTTTAAAAAACAGTTGACGACTTACGGGCTCACCTATAACATTCGTCGCACTTGTCGGGCACAGCCTAGCACTGGTTAAGAAGGTAGAGCGAAGTTGTTGTCCAGCTTGGTGATACTGAAAGCACTTGGTTTGTAGTCGTCAAAGAATACAGGCTAACAATGCGCCCGTAGCTCAGCTGGATAGAGCATCCGCCTTCTAAGCGGATGGTCGCAGGTTCGAGTCCTGCCGGGTGCGCCATTAGGCAGCTTTGGCACAAGTAAAGCAGTACAGGCAATATGGTGGGCGTAGCTCAGTTGGTAGAGCACGGGATTGTGACTCCCGTTGTCGAGGGTTCGATCCCCTTCGTCCACCCCATATTTAGAAAGCCGCCAGATTAAAAGTCTGGCGTCTTTGCTTCAAGAGTTTGAAATGCGGATGTGGTGGAATTGGTAGACACACTGGATTTAGGTTCCAGCGCCGCAAGGTGTGAGAGTTCGAGTCTCTCCGTCCGCACCAAATTTTGATAGAGCCGCTTGTAGCGGCTTTTTCTTTGGTTGTAACTGTCGGCTTCCAGGAGCAGGCAGCGTTGTAAACGCACTATGGTGGGCGTAGCTCAGTTGGTAGAGCACGGGATTGTGACTCCCGTTGTCGAGGGTTCGATCCCCTTCGTCCACCCCATATTAAAAGAAAACGCCAGACTAACCCTCTGGCGTTTTTTTGTATCTGCGGTTTGAGAATCGCATATAGGGGTGTCGTTCGGCACCTTGTTTTCCGCATGCTTAGCGTCCTCTGTGATTTGTGTGACAATGCGCGCAGATCGGGGTAGCTCCAAAGGCTGCCCGTTATCGCCAATTGATCAGTGCAGTCTTCTATCTATATAGAAGGCGAGACGGATGGCTGCTTTTACTTAATTTCTGTCGGCCGTTTCTTAGGGTGTTTGCGGTAGGGTGACTTCTTGAGTTTGACCCACTAGAATGCTTGCCCTTGATTATGGGGTCGGAAACGGCCGGCTAATGTCTGTGCAACGAGGAATATCCATGCAAGTTTCTGTTGAAAATACTTCCGCTCTTGAGCGTCGCATGACCATTGGCGTGCCAGCTGAGCGTATTGAGGCTGAAGTCAACAAGCGTCTGCAACAGACTGCCCAAAAGGCCAAGATCCCGGGCTTCCGTCCAGGCAAGGTGCCAATGAGCGTAATCCGTCAGCGTTACGAAGCTGATGCGCGCCAGGAAGCGCTGGGCAATGTAGTCCAGTCTTCGTTCTACGAAGCTGTGGTTGAGCAGAAGCTGAACCCGGCTGGTGCTCCTTCGATCGAGCCTAAGGTTTTCGAAAAAGGCAAAGATCTGGAATACGTTGCTACTTTCGAAGTATTCCCTGAATTCGAAGTGACCGGTCTGGACACCATCGCTATCGAGCGCCTGAGCGCCGAAGTGGCTGATGCCGACCTGGACAAGATGCTGGACGTGCTGCGCAAGCAGAACACCCGCTTTGAAGTGACTGACCGTGCTGCCCAGAACGATGATCAGCTGAACATCGATTTCGTTGGCAAGGTAGACGGCGAAGTGTTCGCTGGCGGCTCCGCCACCGGTACTCAGCTGGTGCTGGGTTCGGGCCGCATGATTCCTGGCTTTGAAGAAGGCCTGGTAGGCGCCAAAGCCGGTGAAGAGCGCGTTCTGAAACTGACTTTCCCTGCTGACTACCAGAATCTGGACCTGGCTGGCAAAGAAGCCGAGTTCACCGTAACCGTGAACACTGTTTCCGAGCCTAAGCTGCCAGAGCTGAACGAAGAGTTCTTCGCCCAGTTCGGTATCAAGGAAACCGGTCTGGAAGGCTTCCGCGCCGAAGTTCGCAAGAACATGGAGCGTGAACTGCGTCAGGCCATCAAGTCCAAGGTCAAGAACCAGGTAATGGACGGCCTGCTGGCTGCCAACCCGATCGAAGTGCCGAAGTCGCTGCTGGCCAACGAAGTTGACCGTCTGCGCGTGCAGGCTGTTCAGCAGTTCGGTGGTAACATCAAGCCTGATCAACTGCCGGCAGAGCTGTTCGAAGAGCAAGCCAACCGCCGTGTAGTGCTGGGTCTGATCGTGGCTGAAGTGGTCAAGCAGTTCGACCTCAAGCCTGACGAAGATCGCGTTCGCGAAATGATTCAGGAAATGGCTTCCGCTTACCAGGAGCCAGAGCAGGTTGTAGCCTGGTACTACAAAAACGACGCGCAATTGAACGAGGTTCGTTCGGTTGTGCTGGAAGAGCAAGTTGTGGATACTGTTCTGCAGAAGGCCAAGGTGACCGATAAAGCGGTCTCTTACGAAGAAGCTGTCAAGCCGGTGGAAGCTCCACAAGCCGACTGATTTCTGACTCGTTAGAAAACACAACCATAAGCCAGCCTCGAGCTGGCTTATGCGTATCCAGACAAGACTATTTGGGAGTGACTGCCGGACATGTCCCGCAATTCTTATATTCAGCAGAACTCTGATATCCACGCCGCTGGCGGCCTGGTCCCGATGGTTGTCGAGCAGTCCGCCCGTGGCGAACGCGCTTACGACATCTACTCGCGCCTCCTGAAGGAGCGAATCATCTTCCTGGTCGGCCCCGTAGAAGACTACATGGCCAACCTGGTGGCTGCGCAGCTGCTGTTCCTTGAAGCCGAGAACCCGGACAAGGACATCCACCTGTACATCAACTCGCCGGGCGGTTCGGTGACTGCAGGCATGTCGATCTACGACACCATGCAATTCATCAAGCCTGACGTGTCGACCATCTGCATCGGCCAGGCCTGCAGCATGGGTGCCTTCCTGTTGGCCGGTGGCGCACCGGGCAAGCGTCACTGCCTGCCGAACTCGCGCATGATGATTCACCAGCCACTGGGCGGTTTCCAGGGCCAGGCGTCGGATATCGACATTCATGCCAAGGAAATCCTCAACATCCGTCACCGTTTGAACTCGCTGCTGGCTCACCACACGGGCCAGACTCTCGAAACCATCGAGCGCGACACCGAGCGTGACAACTTCATGAGCGCCGAGCGTGCAGCCGAATACGGTTTGATCGACTCTGTGTTCAGCAAGCGTCAAATGCCCGCTTAAGCAGCTCAAATGTGGGTGGTTGGGTTAACCGACCACCTGCGGGCTTGAAAAAGCCCGCAGTTGCCTTCATCTTGTGTTGCAAGCCTATCGGATTTGGATCGATCGAATGACTGACACCCGCAACGGCGAGGACAACGGCAAATTGCTCTATTGCTCCTTCTGTGGCAAAAGCCAGCATGAAGTGCGCAAATTGATTGCCGGCCCCTCGGTCTTTATCTGCGACGAATGCGTTGACCTGTGCAATGACATCATCCGTGAGGAGGTGCAGGAAGCCCAGGCCGAGAGCAGCGCGCATAAATTACCATCGCCAAAAGAAATCAGCGGCATCCTTGATCAATACGTCATTGGTCAGGAACGTGCCAAAAAGGTTTTGGCTGTAGCGGTGTACAACCACTACAAGCGCCTCAACCAGCGTGACAAGAAAAACGACGACGTCGAACTCGGCAAGAGCAACATCCTGCTGATCGGCCCTACCGGTTCGGGTAAGACCCTGCTGGCAGAAACCCTTGCACGCCTGTTGAATGTACCTTTCACCATCGCTGACGCAACCACGCTGACTGAAGCCGGTTACGTAGGCGAAGATGTTGAAAACATCATTCAGAAGCTGCTGCAGAAATGCGATTACGACGTAGAAAAAGCCCAGATGGGCATTGTCTACATCGATGAAATCGACAAGATTTCGCGCAAGTCTGACAACCCTTCGATTACCCGTGATGTTTCCGGTGAAGGTGTGCAGCAGGCATTGCTCAAGCTGATCGAAGGTACCGTGGCTTCCGTACCGCCTCAAGGCGGCCGCAAGCACCCGCAGCAGGAGTTCTTGCAGGTTGATACCCGCAACATCCTGTTTATCTGCGGTGGTGCGTTCTCGGGCCTTGAGAAGGTTGTACAGGCTCGCTCGACTCGCGGCGGCATCGGCTTCAGTGCCGAAGTGCGCAGCAAGGAAGAGGGCAAGAAGGTTGGCGAATCCCTGCGTGAAGTCGAGCCTGACGATCTGGTCAAGTTTGGCCTGATCCCGGAATTCGTGGGTCGTCTGCCTGTGCTGGCAACCCTGGACGAGCTGGACGAGGCTGCCTTGATGCAGATCCTCACCGAACCGAAGAACGCCTTGACCAAGCAGTACGGCAAGCTGTTCGAGATGGAAGGTGTAGATCTTGAGTTCCGTGCCGACGCCTTGAAGGCCGTGGCCAAGCGTGCTCTGGAGCGCAAAACGGGCGCTCGTGGCCTGCGTTCGATTCTTGAAGGCGTGCTGCTCGACACAATGTATGAAATCCCCTCGCAATCCGAGGTGAGTAAAGTTGTGATCGACGAAAGCGTTATAGAAGGCAAGTCCAAGCCGTTGTTGATCTATGAAAACAACGAAGCGACTGCCAAGGTTGCACCTGACGCGTAAATGTAATGCTGGCATTCCACATTGCGTGTTAAAGAAGGGGCCTTCGGGCCCCTTTGTTTTTCCTGTCGTTCAACGCTTGTTTTTTTTCAAGACTGCCCCCATCTTGGCTTCAAGCTTACATCCATCTGATTACGGCCTTATGGCCGCCGTAGAGGCGAAATCATGAAGACAACCATCGAATTGCCTCTCTTGCCGTTGCGTGATGTTGTTGTGTATCCGCACATGGTGATCCCACTGTTCGTGGGACGCGAGAAGTCGATCGAGGCCCTTGAGGCTGCGATGACGGGCGACAAGCAAATTTTGCTATTGGCTCAAAAGAATCCGGCTGACGACGATCCGGGCGAAGATGCCCTGTATCGCGTCGGTACCATTGCAACTGTTCTGCAACTGCTCAAGCTCCCGGACGGCACGGTCAAAGTGCTGGTTGAGGGTGAGCAACGCGGTGCGGTTGAGCATTTTGGTCAGGCAGATGGTTATCTGAGTGCCGAAGTCTCCCTGATTGACGAAGTGGCTGCCCCGGATCGCGAATCCGAGGTCTTTGTGCGCAGCCTGCTTTCGCAGTTCGAGCAATACGTGCAACTGGGCAAAAAAGTCCCGGCCGAGGTTCTGTCATCGCTTAACAGCATTGACGAGCCAAGCCGTCTGGTCGATACCATGGCTGCCCATATGGCACTCAAGATCGAGCAGAAGCAGGAAATCCTCGAAATCATCGATCTGCAGGCCCGTGTCGAGCACGTTCTGGCCCTGCTGGATGCCGAGATCGACTTGCTGCAAGTCGAAAAGCGCATCCGTGGTCGCGTCAAAAAGCAAATGGAGCGCAGCCAGCGCGAGTACTACCTGAATGAGCAGATGAAGGCCATTCAGAAAGAGCTGGGTGATGGTGACGAAGGTCACAATGAAATCGAAGAGCTGAAAAAACGCATCGATGCTGCCGGTTTGCCGAAAGATGCAATGGCCAAGGCCCAGGCGGAGCTGAACAAGCTCAAGCAAATGTCGCCAATGTCCGCAGAAGCCACCGTGGTGCGCTCCTACATCGACTGGCTGGTGCAGGTGCCGTGGAAGGCTCAGAGCAAGGTGCGCCTGGATCTCAAGCGTGCTGAAGACATTCTGGACGCAGATCACTACGGTCTGGACGAAGTCAAAGAACGGATTCTCGAATATCTTGCCGTGCAAAAGCGTGTGAAGAAAATTCGTGGTCCGGTTCTGTGCCTGGTCGGTCCTCCGGGTGTAGGCAAAACCTCGCTTGCTGAGTCCATTGCCCACGCAACAAACCGTAAATTCGTGCGTATGGCCTTGGGTGGCGTGCGTGACGAAGCGGAAATTCGTGGCCATCGCCGTACGTACATCGGTTCGATGCCAGGAAGATTGATTCAAAAGATGACCAAGGTTGGTGTGCGCAACCCGCTGTTCCTGCTTGATGAAATCGACAAGATGGGCAGTGACATGCGCGGCGATCCGGCGTCTGCACTGCTTGAAGTGCTCGATCCCGAGCAGAACCACAATTTCAACGACCATTACCTCGAGGTTGATTACGACCTCTCCGATGTGATGTTCCTGTGTACGTCCAACTCGATGAACATCCCGCCAGCCTTGCTGGACCGGATGGAAGTCATTCGTCTGCCTGGCTACACCGAAGACGAAAAAATCAACATTGCTGTCAAATACCTGGCCCCGAAACAAATTGAAGCCAATGGCTTGAAGAAGGGCGAGCTGGCATTTGATAACGAAGCCATCCGCGACATGATCCGCTACTACACCCGGGAAGCCGGTGTGCGGGGCCTTGAGCGCCAGATTGCGAAGATCTGCCGCAAGGCGGTCAAAGAGCATGCGCTGGAAAAACGCTTTGCGGTCACCGTCACGCCGGAGCTACTTGAGCACTTTTTGGGCGTAAGAAAATTCAGCTACGGTTTGGCTGAAGTTCAGGACCAGATCGGTCAAGTGACCGGCCTGGCCTGGACCCAGGTGGGTGGCGAGTTGTTGACCATCGAAGCGGCCGTTGTTCCTGGCAAAGGCCAGCTGATCAAGACCGGTTCGCTGGGCGACGTGATGGTAGAGTCCATCACCGCTGCATTGACGGTGGTGCGCAGCCGCGCCAAGAGCCTGGGTATCCCGTTGGATTTCCACGAAAAACGCGATATTCACATTCACATGCCCGAAGGCGCTACGCCTAAAGATGGCCCTAGTGCTGGTGTGGGAATGTGTACTGCCCTGGTCTCTGCATTGACCCTGATTCCGGTACGCGCCGATGTTGCCATGACCGGTGAAATTACCCTTCGTGGTCAGGTGTTGGCGATTGGTGGCCTGAAGGAAAAATTACTTGCTGCTCATCGTGGTGGCATCAAAACTGTAATTATTCCTGAAGAGAACGTTCGTGACCTGAAGGAAATTCCTGACAACATCAAACAGGATCTTCAGATTAAACCGGTTAAATGGATTGACGAAGTCCTGCAAATTGCGCTGCAATACGCCCCGGAGCCCTTGCCGGATGTGGCTCCCGAGATTGTTGCCAAGGACGACAAACGAGAATCTGACTCTAAGGAAAGAATTAGCACGCATTAATACGGATTCGCCTGACGGGCTTTCTTGACGCTTTTTAGAGCCCTTGTTATAAAGCGGCTCTATAAGTGTCCGTAAGTGCTTCAGCAGTCGTTTTGCTTTTACCAAAAAACTTTAGAAACATACTCAGACAGATATAAGGGGACTTAGAGTGAACAAGTCGGAACTGATTGATGCTATCGCTGCATCTGCTGATATCCCGAAAGCTGCAGCTGGCCGTGCGCTGGACGCAGTAATCGAATCCGTCACTGGCGCTCTTAAGGCTGGCGACTCTGTGGTACTGGTTGGTTTTGGTACTTTCTCTGTAACCGATCGTCCTGCCCGTATTGGTCGTAACCCACAGACCGGTAAAACGCTGGAAATTCCTGCTGCCAAAAAGCCAGGCTTCAAAGCCGGTAAAGCACTGAAAGAAGCGGTTAACTAAGTTTCTGTAACACCTTTTACCCAACCGGGTCAGGCGCACGCCAGGCTTGGCAGCGGAGCGGTAGTGCAGTCGGTGGCAACATCGATGTGTCACGCCGGGGGTCGCGGGTTCGAGCCCGGTCCGCTCCGCCAGTTACGAGAAGGCGCATCCTCGGATGCGCCTTTCTTCTATCCGGACTCTACCCACGCTCCACGGTTGCTCATTATGCAAGACCGTTTCTGGGGGAAGCATGCTGCAAAATATCAGGGACAATTCACAAGGCTGGATTGCCAAGACCATCATCGGTGTCATCGTCGCGTTAATGGCGTTGACCGGTTTCGATGCCATTTTTCAAGCCACCTCTACCAGCCAGGATGCTGCCAAGGTTAACGGTGAAGAAATCACCCAGGTTGAACTGAGCCAGGCCGTCGATATGCAACGCCGGCAGCTGCTGCAGCAGTTGGGCAAGGATTTCGACTCGTCGTTGCTGGATGAAAAAATGCTGCGTGAAGCGGCCCTCAAAGGGTTGATCGATCGCAAGCTGTTGCTGCAAGGCGCCAAAGACGCGAAGTTTTCGTTTTCTGAAGCCGCTTTGGACCAAGTCATTCTGTTGACTCCTGAATTTCAGGAAGACGGCAAATTCAGCCCTGAGCGTTTCGACCAGGTGATCCGTCAACTGGGTTACGGTCGCTTGCAGTTCCGTAACATGCTGGGCGAAGAAATGCTGATTGGTCAGCTGCGTGCCGGTCTGGCGGGCAGTGGTTTCGTGACCGACGAACAGGTGAATGCGTTCGCCCGTCTTGAGAAACAAACTCGTGATTTCGCTTCGCTGAACATCAAGGCCGACCCGGCTGCGGTGAAACTGAGCGATGACGAAATCAAGGCTTACTACGACGAGCACGCCAAGGAATTCATGACCCCTGATCAGGTCGTGATCGACTATATCGAGTTGAAGAAATCTTCTTTCTTTGACCAGGTAGCCGTGAAGGATGATGAGCTTCAAGCGTTGTATCAAAAGGAAATCGCCAACCTGGCCGAACAGCGCCGCGCTGCGCATATCCTGATCGAAGTGAACGACAAGGTCAGCGACGAGCAGGCCAAAGCCAAGATCGCCGAGATTCAGCAGCGTCTGGCCAAAGGTGAAAGCTTCGAAGCTCTGGCCAAGGAGTTCTCCCAGGATCCGGGTTCGGCTGCCAATGGCGGTGACCTGGGCTTCGCAGGCCCTGGTGTTTACGATCCTGTGTTCGAAACGGCTGTTTACGGGTTGAAGCAGGACCAGGTTTCGGAGCCGGTACGCACCAGCTTCGGTTATCACCTGATCAAGCTGCTGGGTGTTGAAGCACCTGAAGTGCCGAGCTTTGCCAGCCTGAAAGACAAGCTGACCCATGACCTGAAAACCCAGCAGGTTGAACGCCTGTTTGTCGATGCAACCAAGCAATTGGAAGACTCGGCATTTGAAGCGTCCGATCTGGCTCAGCCAGCTCAAGAGCTTAAGCTGACTGTGCATACCTCTGCGCCATTTGGTCGCGAGGGGGGCGAGGGTGTCACCGCCAATCGCGCTGTGATTCAGGCCGCATTCAGCACCGAAGTGATGGATGAGGGCGCGAACAGTACAGCCCTGGAGCTGGACCCTGAGACCGTAGTGGTGTTGCGCGTCAAGGAGCACCGCAAGCCTGAGCAGTTGCCGCTGGAGGCTGTTGCCTCGAGCATTCGTGCGCAACTGGTCAAGGAGCACGCCAGTGCTGCGGCCAAAACCCGTGCCGAAGAAATCATCAAGGAGCTGCGCGATGGCAAACTGCCGTTGAACCAGCCGGTTGATGGTCAGGCGTGGAAGGTCCAGGAAGCGGTTGCCCGTGGTCAGGAAGGTATTGATCCTGCCGTGCTGCAAGCGGTATTCCGCATGCCGAAACCTGCAGCCAAGGACAAGCCGACATTCAGCAGTGTCACCCTGGCAGATGGCACTGTGGTTGTATTGCGTTTGAACGGCGTCAACGATGCAGTAGCGCCGACTGAAGAAGAGAAAGCGTCGTATCGCCGCTTCCTCGCTTCGCGTGTTGGCCAGCAAGACTTTGCTGCCTACCGCAAGCAGTTGGAAAACGAAGCCAAGGTTGAGCGCTACTAAGTTCAGCCTGCTTCGCTAAAAATGGCCGCTCATTGAGCGGCCATTTTTTTGCGCTGGTTTTTTTGTGGGAGCGGGCTTGCTCGCGATGGCATCCATGCGCTCTGTCTGACGTATCGCGTCGTTTGTATCGCGGGCAAGCCCGCTCCCACAGATCATCTCCCAGAGATTGTCGCGAGGCAAAAAAACGCCCGATGCAATCTCTGCATCGGGCGTTTTTGAGTAGCGCTTGTAACGAAGGGTTTACTCTTCGAGGCTGCCCATGGCGGTAGTGTTGAAGCCACCGTCTACGTACATGATTTCGCCGCTGATGCCCGATGCCAGATCGGAGCACAGGAAGGCGCCGGCATTGCCGACTTCGTCGATGGTCACGTTGCGACGCAGTGGCGTCTGCGCTTCGTTGGCCGCCAGCATTTTGCGGAAGTTCTTGATGCCCGACGCTGCCAGGGTACGGATCGGGCCTGCCGATACGCAGTTAACGCGAGTACCCTCAGGGCCTAGGCTGCCTGCCAGGTAACGTACACCGGCTTCCAGGCTGGCCTTGGCCATGCCCATCACGTTGTAGTTAGGCATGGTGCGCTCGGCGCCCAGGTAGGACAGGGTCAGCAGGCTGCCGTTGCGACCTTTCATCATCGGGCGACCAGCCTTGGCCAGGGCCACGAAGCTGTAGGCGCTGATGTCGTGAGCGATGCGGAAGCCTTCACGGGTGGTGGCGTCGGTGAAATCGCCATCCAGCTGGTCGCCAGGAGCGAAACCTACGGAGTGAACGATGCAGTCCAGACCGTCCCACTTCTTGCTCAGGTCTTCGAAGACCTTGGCGATTTCTTCATCGCTGGCAACGTCGCAAGGGAAGCACAGCTCAGGATTCGAACCCCAGCCTGCGGCGAATTCTTCAACACGACCTTTCAGCTTTTCGTTCTGATAAGTGAAAGCCAGCTCGGCGCCTTCACGGTGCATGGCGGCAGCAATGCCAGAAGCGATGGACAATTTGCTAGCGACACCAACGATCAGTACGCGCTTACCGGTGAGAAAACCCATGTGTTGTTCCTCTATCAGGTTAATCGACAGCCACTGGTGCCAAAAAGGCGGCTTCCAGCAGCTGTTGTGTATATGGATGTTGCGGTGAGGCAAAGATACTTTGCGCATCACCCTGTTCGACCACTTGGCCATGCTTGACCACCATCAACTGGTGGCTCAGCGCTTTGACGACAGCCAGGTCATGGCTGATAAACAAATACGTCAGGTTGTGCCTGGCTTGCAATGAGCGCAGCAGTTCAACAACCTGGCGTTGTACTGTGCGGTCCAGCGCAGAGGTTGGCTCGTCCAGCAATATCAACTCCGGCTTTAACACCAGTGCGCGGGCAATGGCGATTCTTTGCCGTTGTCCGCCTGAAAACTCGTGAGGGTAACGGTGCCGGGTTTCCGGATCCAGACCTACTTCTCGCAAGGCTTCAATAATTGCACTTTCCTGTTCCGCTTCGGTGCCCATACGGTGAATGCGCAACCCTTCACCGACAATCTCGCTGACGCTCATGCGCGGGCTGAGACTGCCAAACGGGTCCTGGAATACCACCTGCATTTCCCGTCGCAATGGCCTGACTTCTTTCTGTGACAGACAGTCTAGCCGTTTGCCTTCAAAGCTGATCAGGCCCTTGCTGGCAATCAGACGCAAAATCGCCAGGCCCAGCGTTGATTTGCCCGATCCGCTTTCACCCACAATTCCCAGGGTCTGCCCCTGGGGCAAGCTGAAATTGATACCGTCCACCGCTTTCACGTAATCGACGGTCTTGCGCAGCAGGCCTTTCTTGATCGGGAACCATACCCTCAGGTCCTCGACTTGCAGCAATGGCGGACCGGCAATGGTGCTGGCCGGGCCTCCGCTGGGCTCTGCGCTGAGCAGTTCCCGGGTGTAAGGATGCTGCGGCGAACGGAACAGCTGCTCGCACGATGCTTGTTCGACGATTAAACCGCGCTGCATGACACATACGCGATGCGCAATTCTTCGTACAAGGTTCAAATCGTGACTGATCAGTAACAACGACATGCCCAGGCGGGCTTGCAGATCCTTGAGCAAGTCGAGGATTTTAAGCTGAACGGTCACGTCCAGGGCGGTGGTAGGTTCGTCGGCAATCAGCAGTTCGGGTTCATTGGCCAGGGCCATGGCGATCATCACGCGCTGTCTCTGACCCCCTGAGAGCTCGTGTGGCAGCGCCTTGAGGCGTTTGTGAGGCTCGGGTATGCCTACCAGCTCCAGAAGCTCCAGGGTGCGCAGGGTAGCGGCCTTGCCGGTGATCCCCTTGTGAATGCCGAGCACCTCATTGATTTGTTTTTCAATGCTGTGCAGCGGGTTCAGGGAGGTCATGGGCTCCTGAAAAATCATCGCAATGCGGTTGCCGCGAATGTTGCGCAGCTTTTTCTCGTCCACGCTGAGCAAATCCTGGCCGCCGTAGGCGATGCTGCCGCTGGGGTGGCGTGCAAGGGGGTAGGGCAGCAACCTGAGGATCGAGTGCGCGGTCACCGATTTGCCCGAACCGCTTTCGCCCACCAGGGCCAGGGTTTCGCCGCGCCTGATATCAAAACTGACGCCTTGCACCACCCGCTGCGGTGTGTCACCCGCTACAAACTCGACGCTGAGGTCGCGCACTTCGATCAGATTGTCCTGCGTCATCTTATTTCCTCGGGTCGAAGGCATCGCGAGCGGACTCACCGATAAACACCAGCAGGCTGAGCATGATGGCCAGCACTGCGAATGCACTGATGCCCAGCCAGGGCGCTTGCAGGTTGGACTTGCCCTGGGCCACCAGTTCGCCCAGCGACGGCGCGCCCGGGGGCAGGCCGAAGCCCAGGAAGTCCAGGGCAGTGAGGGTGCCGATGGCGCCAGTGAGGATAAACGGCATAAAGGTCATGGTGGAGACCATGGCGTTGGGCAGGATGTGGCGGTACATGATGGCCATGTCCTGCATGCCCAGGGCGCGGGCGGCGCGCACATACTCCAGATTGCGCCCACGCAGGAATTCGGCGCGCACGACGTCCACCAGGCTCATCCACGAGAACAGCAGCATGATGCCCAGCAGCCACCAGAAATTGGGCTGCACAAAACTGGCGAGAATGATCAGCAGGTACAACACGGGCAAGCCTGACCAGATTTCCAGAAAGCGCTGACCGGCCAGGTCGACCCAGCCACCATAAAAGCCCTGCAAGGCCCCGGCGATCACGCCGATGATGGAGCTCAGTACCGTCAGGGTCAGGGCGAACAGCACCGATATGCGAAAGCCATAAATCACTCGGGCCAGCACGTCGCGGCCCTGGTCGTCGGTGCCCAGCCAGTTCTCGGCGGAGGGCGGTGCAGGGGCAGGGACTTTCAGGTCGTAGTTGATGCTTTGATAGCTGTAGGGGATGGGTGGCCACACAACCCAGGCATCTTTCTTGGCCAGCAGTTCACGGATATACGGGCTTTTGTAGTTGGCTTCGAGGGGGAATTCGCCGCCGAAGTCGGTCTCTGGATAGCGCTTGAGCGCCGGGAAATACCACTCCCCGTCGTAATTGATCACCAGCGGTTTGTCGTTGGCAATGAACTCGGCGTTCAGGCTGAGCCCGAACAGCACCAGGAAGATCCACAGCGACCACCAGCCACGCTTGTTGGCTTTGAAACGGGCAAAACGGCGTCGATTGAGGGGGGATAGCTTCATCTCAATGCTCCCTGCTTTCAAAGTCGATACGCGGATCGACCAGGGTGTATGAGAGGTCACCGATCAGCTTCACCACCAGCCCGACCAGCGTAAAGATAAACAGGGTGCCGAAGACAACCGGGTAGTCGCGATTGATCGCGGCCTCGAAACTCATCAGGCCCAGGCCATCGAGGGAGAAAATCACTTCGACCAGCAGTGAGCCGGTAAAGAAAATTCCGATAAAGGCCGACGGGAAACCGGCAATAACCAGCAGCATGGCATTGCGGAACACATGGCCATAGAGCACCCGGTGGTTGGTCAGGCCCTTGGCTTTGGCAGTGACGACATACTGTTTGTTGATCTCGTCGAGAAAGCTGTTTTTGGTCAGCAGGGTCATGGTGGCGAAGTTGCCGATAACCAGTGCCGTAACGGGCAATGCCAGATGCCAGAAGTAATCGAGAATCTTGCCGCCCAGGCTCAGTTCGTCAAAGTTGTTGGACGTCAGGCCGCGCAGGGGGAACCAGTCCAGGTAACTGCCCCCGGCAAACAGTACGATCAGCAGGATGGCAAACAGAAAGGCCGGGATGGCGTAGCCGATGATGATCAGTGAACTGGTCCAGACATCAAAGTGGCTGCCGTGGCGCGTGGCCTTGGCGATCCCCAGGGGGATCGACACCAGGTACATGATCAGGGTGCTCCACAACCCCAGCGAGATGGAGACCGGCATTTTCTCCTTGATCAGGTCGATGACCTTGGCGTCGCGGAAGAAGCTTTCGCCGAAGTCCAGTCGGGCGTAGTTTTTAATCATGATCCACAGGCGTTCCGGCGCCGACTTGTCGAAACCGTACATCTTTTCGATTTCCTTGATCAGTTCCGGATCCAGCCCTTGGGCGCCACGGTAGTTGGAGCCCGCCACCGACACTTCCGAACCACCACCGGCGATGCGGCTGGTGGCGCCGTCAAAGCCTTCGAGCTTGGCGATCATCTGTTCAACCGGGCCGCCGGGGGCCGCCTGGATAATGATGAAGTTAATCAACAGAATCCCGAACAGTGTCGGAATGATCAGCAGCAGTCGCCTGAAAATATAAGCCAGCATTTAAGGCTCCTGGCTCGCGCTTGAAGGTTTGGTAGAGGGTGCAGGTTTTGCGTCAGATTTGGCCCACCAGGTGTTGGTGCCGATATCGTATTTGGGCGTAATTTCGGGATGGCCGATATGGTTCGAGTAGGCCACGCGCCAGGTTTTGATATGCCAGTTGGGGATCACGTAGAAGCCCCACTGCAACACACGGTCCAGCGCCCTGGCATGGTTGATCAGGCTTTGCCGTGACTCGGCGTTGATCAGGCCTTCGGTCAACTGGTCGATGGCCGGGTCCTTCAGGCCGATAAAATTTCGGCTGCCGGGTTTGTCGATACTTTGTGATTCCCAGTACTCGCGCTGCTCGCTGCCGGGTGAGCTGGACTGCGGGAAGCTGCCGACAATCATGTCGTAATCCCTTGAGCGCAGGCGGTTGAGGTATTGGGAGGTGTCGACCCGGCGAATCTGCAAATCGATGCCCAGGTCGCTGAGGTTGCGCTTGAACGGCAGAAGGATGCGCTCGAATTCGGTTTGTGCCAGCAAGAATTCGATCTTCACCGGCTTGCCCTGGGCGTCGACCATCTTGTCATCGACGATGCGCCAGCCGGCGTCTTGCAGCAGTTGGTAGGCGCGGCGCTGTTGCTCGCGAATCATGCCGCTGGCGTCGGTGACGCTGGGTTTGAACACCTGGCTGAACGCCTGCTCGGGAATCTGGCCGCGCAAGGGCTCCAGAATGGCCAGTTCAGCTTCGGTCGGCGGCGCCTTGGCGGCCATTTCCGAGTTTTCGAAGTAGCTGCCAGTGCGCGCATAGGCACCGTTGAACAGTTGCTTGTTGGCCCATTCAAAGTCGAACAGCAGGCTTAGCGCCTCGCGTACACGCACATCCTGGAACATTGGCCTGCGCAGGTTGAAGACAAATCCCTGCATGCCTGTTGGATTGTGGTTGCGGATTTCTTCTTTTTTCAGGCGGCCCTGAGTAAATGCCGGAGAGTTGTAGGCTCCGGCCCAGTTTTTGGCGCTGATCTCCAGCCAGTAATCAAACTGACCGGCCTTGAGGGCTTCGAAGGCAACGCTGTTGTCGCGAAAGTAATCGACCGTGATGGCATCAAAATTGTACAGGCCCTTGTTGATGGGCAGGTCCTTGCCCCAATAGTCCTTGTTGCGCTCGTAGCGGATCGAGCGCCCGGGCTTGATCTCGGCGATGGTGTAGGGGCCGCTGCCGGGCGGGATTTCCAGGTTGCCCTTGTTGAAGTCGCGGGTTTCCCACCAGTGCTTGGGCAGAACCGGGAGCTGGCCAAGGATTAGCGGCAGTTCACGGTTTTTGTTGTGCTTGAAGGTGAATTTCACTTGCAGCGGGTTTTCCGCGATGGCCTGGTCGACATCGCTGTAATAACCCTTGTACAGCGGCGAGCCACTTTTCATCAGGGTATCGAAGCTGAACACGACATCTTCGGCGCGAATCGGATGGCCATCGCTGAACTTCGCTTCCGGGCGCAGGTAAAACCGCACCCAGCTGTTATCCGGGGCTTTCTCGATTTTCCCGGCAATCAGGCCGTAGGACGTAAAAGGCTCGTCGAGGGTTTGCCGGGCCAGGGTATCGAAGGTCAGATCAATGTCGTCGGCTGGCACGCCTTTATTGATAAACGGGTTGAGGCTGTCAAAGCTGCCCAGCGCAGACTTGCGAAAGGTACCGCCCTTGGGGGCTTGCGGGTTGACGTAGTCGACATGCTTGAAGTCGGCAGGATATTTCGGCGGCTCGTCATAGAGGGTCAAGGCATGCTGGGGAGCGGCCATGGCCGTGCAGGCAAAACCGGCAAACAACAAGCTGGCAAGGGGCTTTAGCCATGTACGCAAAGGCATCATTGTTTTTTCTCCGTAGGCTTAAGCCACCACGCGCTGAGGCCCAGGGTGTAGGGCGGCGTAGTCACAAAGGCGAACCGGTTGCGGTACGCCAGGCGGTGATAGTTCAGATACCAGTTGGGAATGATGTAGTGCTGCCAAAGCAACACGCGGTCCAGGGCCTGGCCGGCAGACAATTGCTCGTCGCGGGTCCGTGCGGCCAGCAGGCGCTCGAGCAGTTGGTCCACCACCGGGCTGGCTACCCCTGCATAGTTTTTGCTGCCCTTGACGTTGGCCTGGCTGGAGTGGAAGTACTGCCACTGTTCAAGGCCGGGGCTCAGGGTCTGGTCAAGGGTCATCAGGATCATGTCAAAGTCGAACTGGTCCAGGCGCTGCTTGTATTGCGCGCGATCCACGGTGCGCAGCCGGGCATCGACGCCAATGCTGGCCAGGTTCTCCACATAGGGTTGCAGGATGCGCTCAAGGTTCGGGTTTACCAGTAATATTTCGAAACGCAGGGGTTTGCCTTCACTATTGACCAGGCGCTGGCCCGACAGTTTCCAGCCGCTTTCATCCAGCAGTGCCAGTGCCTGGCGCAGAGTTGCGCGGGGGATGCCGCGGCCGTCGGTTTGCGGCAAGGTAAAGGCCTGGTTGAACAGTTCGGGCGGTAGTTGGCTGCGCCAGGGTGACAGCATCAGCCACTCATGCCCCTGGGGAATGCCGCTGGCCGAGAATTCGCTGTTGGGGTAATGGCTCACGGCGCGCTGGTAGGCGCCGTTGAACAGGGTGCGGTTGGTCCATTCAAAATCAAACATAAGGCCCAGGGCCTCACGGGTTTTGTTTTGCGCAAAGGTGGCGCGGCGACTGTTCATAAACAGCCCCTGGGTTTGTGTCGGGATCTGGTGGGTAATTTCGGCCTTGATCACATCGCCGCGGCGTACCGCCGGGAAGTTATAGCCATTGGCCCAGTTCTTGGCCTGGTGCTCGATGTAGATGTCGAACTCGCGGGCCTTGAACGCCTCGAAGGCGACATCGCTGTCGCGGTAGAACTCCACTTCAACCCGGTCGAAGTTGTATTTGCCGCGGTTGACCGGCAGGTTGGCGCCCCACCAGTTCTTGACGCGCTCAAAGACCAGTTGGCGCCCGGGGGTAACCCGGGTAATGCGATAGGGGCCGCTACCCAGCGGTGGCTCGAAGGTGGTGGCTTTGAAGTCGCGCTTTACCCAGTAATGCTGGGGCAACACGGGCAGTTCGCCCAGGCGCAAAATCAGCAACGGGTTGCCTGAGCGCTTGAAGACAAAACGAATTCGTTTGGGGCCCAGGATATCGACCCGCTGGACTTCCTGAAGATTGGTGCGGTACTGCGGATGACCTTCTTTTAGTAACAGGTCGTAGGAGAAGGCAACATCGTAGGCAGTGATCGGCGTCCCATCATGAAAGCGGGCTTCGGGTCGCAGGTTAAAGACGACCCAGCTGCGGTCCTCGTTGTACTCCACTGATTGAGCGATCAAACCATAGCTGGATGTTGGCTCATCGCCGGAGGGGGCATATTGGCCCGTACCGGCCATCAGGGTTTCATTGAGTTCATTGACCCCGTACTGCAGGAAGTTGGGAGTCGAAACCGGGCTGGTGCCTTTGAAGGTGTAGGGGTTGAGCGTGTCGAACGTGCCGAACGCCATGACCTTCAAGGTGCCGCCCTTGGGGGCGTCAGGGTTTACCCAGTCGAAATGGGTAAAGGTGGCGGGGTACTTGAGTGTGCCGAACTGCGCATAACCGTGGCTTTCGCTCAGGTTTGCGCTGGCGGTGAAGCTCAAGGCCAGGCAGATAAATAGCGTAAGGAGGGGACGCGTCAAGTCAGAGATCCGATCCAGGCATTGGGCTTAAGGTTTCCGTACAGTAACAGCTTGTATCTGTAGGAAAAAGGCCACGCTGGTAAGCACGACGGGCAAGCTGCGGCCTACTTTTGTGTAGGAATCAGCTTGCCCGCGGGGGATGTCAGCGCTGTGCTTATCGGGGTTTGGAAACGGTCAGCATTTGCCCCGGCTTGAGGGCTTTTGCGCTGTTTGGATTCCAGCGCTTGAGATGCTGCATTTCAACGTTGAAACGCTTGGCCACCATATACAGCGAGTCGCCTTTCTGGACCTTGTATTGGGTCGGCTTTTTGCCCGAGGGCTTGCGTGTGTCCTGCATCACCAGGACCTGGCCGGCCTTGAGGTTGTTGCCGCTGAGCTTGTTCCAGTGTTGCAAGTCTTTGACATTGACCTTGTTGGCCTTGGCAATCAGGGTCAGGTTGTCGCCGCTCTTGACCCGGTACTTGCGGTTCAGGCGAGCTGGGGATGTGCTTGCAACCTTGTCAAATACCGGCTTGTTGGGGCGCAGACTGACCAGTTGGTCGGAGCTGAGATTGGACAGGCTGGCAGTCAACAGCTGGGCTTTGGCCGTAGGTACCAGCAGATGCTGGGGGCCATCGGTGGTGGCGCGCTGTTTGTAGGCCGGATTGAGCTGGAACATTTCGTCTTCGTCGATTTCGGCCAGGGCTGCCACGCGGGACAGGTCCATGGACTGTTTGATCTCGACCATTTCGAAGTAGGGTTCGTTGGCGATCGGGTTCAGGTTGATGCCGTAGGCTTCAGGGGCCAGAACCACTTGTGACAGGGCCAGCAGTTTTGGCACGTAGTCTTTGGTTTCCTGCGGCAGTGGCAGGTTCCAGTAGTCGGTCGGCAGGCCGAGCTTTTCGTTGCGCTCGATGGCCCGGCTGACGGTACCTTCGCCAGCGTTGTAGGCCGCCAGGGCCAGCAGCCAGTCGCCGTTGAACATGTCATGCAGACGGTTCAGGTAGTTCAGGGCTGCCAGCGTCGAGGCGGTAATGTCACGGCGACCATCGTAGGCACGGGTTTGACGCAGGTTGAAGTAGCGGCCTGTCGACGGAATGAACTGCCAGAGCCCGACCGCATTTGCGTGGGAATACGCCATTGGGTTGTAGGCGCTTTCAATGGCTGGCAGCAGGGCCAGTTCCAGCGGCATATTGCGTTCTTCGAGGCGCTCTACAATGTAGTGGATATAAAGGCTGCCGCGCTCGCCCGCATTCTCGAGAAACGACGGGTTGCTCGCAAACCACAGGCGCTGTTGTTCAATTCGGGGGTTGACGTTCTGGCCGTCCTGCAACTTGAAACCCTGGCGCATGCGCTCCCACACATCTTGAGGGGGGAGGGGGCTGGGCTTCTGGCTGAGCCAGAGTGGATCCTGGGGAATGCGTTTGGCGATTTTAAGGCTGGCCCGCTCCGTGGTCTGCGCCGAATGATCCATGGACTGGCAGCCCGCGAGCGTGGCGCAGACAGCCACCGCAATGGCTTTGACCATGCGCGTCAATGCGTCTGAATTGATGGAGTTACCTTTAAATGACGACATTGTTTTGAAAAAAGTCAGGAAAAAATGTCGGGGGATTCTAGAAAGCAGGGGGGGCGCGGTCAACTGTTGAGAATTTTTGTTCTGACCGCGGCCGGTTTTAGAACCTGTCTTTCCAGCTGCGCAGGCTGGCAAAGACCGCACTGGGCGAGTCGTTGTCGCGGGAGTTCCACTCGTCAGCTTTTTCTTTAACAGATGTTTCGTGGACTCGCAGAAAGGGATTTGTGCGTAGTTCCAGTGCCATAGATGATGGCAAGCTGATACGACCTTCAGCCCGCCACTGCGTGACTTGCGCTACACGCGCGGCAATATCCGGGTTGTTCGGTTCCACGGCCTGGGCGAAGCGCAGGTTGCTCAAGGTGTATTCGTGGGTGCAGTACACGCCGGTGTGGGCGGGCAGCGCGGCCAGGCGAGTCAGGGAGTGATGCATCTGTTCCGGGGTGCCCTCGAACAGTCGGCCGCAACCCGCGGCGAACAGGGTGTCGCCACAGAACAGCAGGGGCGCTGTCGGGTCTTGGTGATAGTAGGCGATATGCCCAAGCGTATGGCCGGGTACCAGCAGGATCTGGAACTCCAGGCCCAGTACCTCGATGCGGTCGCCGTCGTTGAGTGCCACTTGTCGGGCCGGTATGGTCTCAAGCGCCGGCCCCCAGACCTTCGCGTTAGTGTGTGCGTGAAGTTGCGCGACACCGCCCACATGATCGAAATGGTGATGGGTGATCAGAATGTCGCTGAGGACCCAGTCCGGGCGCCTGGCCAGCCACTCCAGAACAGGCGCGGCATCACCCGGGTCGACCACGGCGCAGCGCTTTTGGGTAGTGTCCTGTAACAACCAGATGTAGTTGTCGTTGAAGGCGGGCAGGGCGTCGATCTGTAACATGGTGCAATTCCCAAGTGTGAAACAATGGCGCATCTTAGGGGCTGTTGACGTTTTATTGCGAGTCGCGTCGTCAGGGCTTGCGACAGATAAAGGGCGAGTTGGAGGAGCAATGACCGATAAAGCATTGGCTCAGGCTGATCCTGAGTGGCTGGCACTGATCAGTTCGGCGCGTGAGTGGCTGTCTGGCCCCCATGGGCAGTTGTTGCTCGAAGATGAGCAACGCGTGCTTGAGGACGAGCTGGGGCGCTTTTTCGGCGGCTATCTGGTGCATTACGGCCCTGCTGCCGACACCCCGCCCAAGGCCCCGCAGGTTCAGCGCAACGTACGCCTGGGCGCGCCATTACCGGGTGTTGAAATCATCTGCGAAGAACAGGCCTGGCCATTGTGCGAGCACGCTGCCGACGTGGTGGTGCTGCAGCACGGGCTGGATTTCTGTCTGTCGCCCCACGGTCTGTTGCGCGAAGCGGCCAGCAGCGTACGCCCTGGCGGGCACCTGCTGATTGTCGGGATCAACCCCTGGAGCAGCTGGGGCTTGCGCCATGTCTTCGCCAAGGATGCCCTGCGCAAGGCACGCTGTATCTCACCTTCACGGGTCGCCGACTGGCTGAACCTGCTGGGCTTTGCGCTGGAGAAACGCCGCTTCGGGTGCTATCGTCCGCCGCTTGCTTCCAAAGTGTGGCAAAGCCGCTTGTCCGGCTGGGAACGCAAGGCCGGTAGCTGGCAATTGGCAGGTGGCGGCTTCTATGTATTGGTTGCTCGCAAAATGGTGGTGGGCTTGCGCCCTGTCAACCCGATGCGCCGGGAACCGATGGGCAAGCTGATTCCCTTGCAGATGGCCAAGGTCAATCGGCGCCACACAGACTCCTAAATTTATGTTGGGCCGGGTTTGCCCGGCTCAGGTGCTGGCCATTGCTGATGGTCAGGCCATAAGCAGCCTTACCTGGATAGTTTGCAATGATTGATAGCGTTGAAATGTTCACCGATGGTGCCTGCAAGGGCAATCCTGGCCCGGGTGGCTGGGGTGCCTTGCTGATCTGCCAGGGTGTCGAGAAAGAGCTCTGGGGTGGCGAGGCCAATACCACCAACAACCGCATGGAACTGATGGCCGCCATTCGCGGGCTTGAAGAGCTCAAGCGTCCGTGTGAGGTGCTGCTGGTGACTGACTCGCAGTATGTGATGAAAGGCATCACCGAGTGGATGGTCAACTGGAAAAAACGCGGCTGGAAAACCGCCTCCAAGGAGCCGGTAAAAAATGCCGACCTGTGGAAGCTGCTCGATGAGCAGGTCAGTCGTCACACCGTGAAATGGCAGTGGGTACGCGGTCACATCGGCCATCCCGGCAACGAGCGCGCCGACCAGTTGGCCAATCGTGGGGTCGATCAGGTACGGGGAATCAAGCATGCGTAGTGTTGTACTCGATACCGAAACCACCGGTATGCCGGTCACCGACGGCCACCGGGTGATCGAGATCGGTTGCGTCGAGTTGATGGGGCGCCGTTTGACCGGTCGCCATTTTCACGTGTATCTGCAACCCGACCGTGAAAGTGACGAAGGCGCCATTGGCGTCCACGGCATTACCAATGAATTCCTGGTGGGCAAGCCGCGTTTTGCTGAAGTCGCCGATGAGTTTTTCGAATTCATCAAGGGCGCACAGCTGATTATTCATAACGCTGCGTTTGACGTGGGCTTCCTCAACAACGAGTTTGCCCTGATCGGCCAGACCGATCGCGCCGACCTGACTCAGCACTGCACCATCCTCGATACCCTGGCCATGGCACGGGCCCGTCACCCGGGCCAGCGCAACAGCCTCGATGCGCTGTGCAAACGCTATGGTGTCGACAACTCGGGCCGTGAGCTGCACGGCGCCTTGCTCGACTCCGAGATCCTGGCCGACGTTTACCTGACCATGACCGGTGGCCAGACCAGCCTGTCGTTGGCCGGGAATGCTTCTGACGGTAATGGCTCGGGTGAGGGGTCGGGCAATCAGGCCAGCGAAATTCGCCGCCTGTCGGCGGACCGTCAACCGGGCCGGATTATTCGTGCAAGTGAAAGCGACTTGACCGAGCATGCGGCTCGACTTGAAGCCATTGCCAAATCGGCTGGCGGCCCGTCGTTGTGGGCGCAACTCCTCGACGCGAAAGGGCAGACGCTGCAGTAACCTGGCGCCTACCTGACTGCCGCTGCCGCTTATTGTCAGCGTCGACGACAGGAAAGAAGGATTTTTCATGCATCTGGTTATCAACCCCCAAGACCCTCAAGTCTCGGTACGCCTGGCCGACGAGGGTTTTGCGCCCTATGTCTGGTGCAACGATTTCAGCTTTGAAGTTCGTGCCTATGCCCGTGCCGACCGGTATAAAAAGGTCGAGCACTGGCCGCTGGAGCTGATTACGCCCTATCGCAAGTGCTACGGCATCGACCCGGATGAGTTCGCCAGCTACCGCGGTGGCAAGGGCAGCGACATCTTTATGGCGTACCTGGACAACCAGCCCGTGGGGCATGTGGTTGTAAGCACCCACTGGAACGGCTTTGCCCATGTCGATGAACTGGCCGTTATCGCGGGCGCCCGTCGCCACGGTGTGGCCAGGTCATTGCTGGAAGTGGTGAGGTTCTGGAGCCATAAAAAAAACCTGCCGGGGATCATGCTCGAGACCCAGAACAACAACCTGGGCGCCTGCCGGTTGTATGAGCGTTGCGGTTATCAGGTAGGGGGCATCGATGATTTGCGCTATCGCGGTATTGACCCGCAGACCCGTGAAGTGGCTATTTTCTGGTATTTGATATTTGAGCGCAGGGATCTGTAGCAGTTGTCGGGCTCTGCGAGGCTGCGTTCGGCGGCTGCTACAGGGATCGTGTTTTAAAGCACCACCAAGCCCTGATCCGCCAGCAATGCCTCGGCCTTTTGCCGCACGATCTCCAGCAAGGCATCCAGTGCCAGCCCGTGCCGGGTGCCTTTGCGTGTAAGCGCATAGAGCGTCACCGGGATCGCCGGTGAGATCGGGCACACATCCAGCCCGCTTGCCCTGGCACCCACTGCCGTGAACGGGTCGACCAGCGCCAGTCCTTCTCCCGCTTCGACCAAGTTGCGCATCATCTGGTAACTCTGCACCTGAATCTGCACCACCGGTGCCGGACGCAAGGCTTGCAGCTTGCTGTCGAGCAGGCGGCTCAACGGGTCGTGCTGATGCAGGCCGATCATTGCCTGTCCCGCCAGCTCTTGCAGTGCGATGTATTTGTGCTTGGGTGACAACCAGCCATGAGGCGCCAGAAACTGCACCTTGCCTTGAACCAGTGGCTGAGATTCGATCCCGGATTGCTCCGATTGCTGCAGGCTCAAGCCCAGATCGCATTCGTCCATTAACAGACGGCGCACAATTTCGGCGCAAGGCTGGCTGCTCAAGGTTGTCGGGGTATCGGGAAAGCGCCGTCTGAGGGCGCCTATGCAATGAGGCAGCAGCGGTTGGGCCAGGGTTTCGCTGCAGGCTATGCGCAAGGCCGGTTCCTGATGCTGGCGCAGCTCGTTGCCCAGCTGGCGCAGAGGCTCAAGTGCCTGGTACAGCTGATTGATAAGGGGTTGCAGCACAAGGGTGTCGCGGGTGGCTTGCAGCCTCCCGCGAATACTGGCAAACAGCATAAAGCCCAATTGCTGTTCGGCTTCCTGCAGCGTTGCGTTGAGGGTGGCCGTGGGCAATTGCAGCAATTCGGCAGCATGGCCGAGGTTGCCGGTTTGCAAGATTGCTTGAATCACTTCGATGTGGCGTAGACGCATACTGGTGTCCTGTCTCGCAAATACTGATCCTTTTTGACGGCGTCTGTTGTCGTCAAAAAGGATCGTAATCATGAGGCCGGACACCAGTGCCCGGCAGATGAGGTTTCAGCGTTGCGAAGCCTGATCCGTCTCTCATCCTTTGACTTCAACCTGTACGCCCTGAGTGGCAGGTCAGGCTGCGACGACGGGCGACGGGTCGCGAACCAGGATGACACCCGACTGCACCAGCTCGAAGTTGTTGTCATCGTTCTTTTTGACACGATCGCCAATGGCCAGTTTGTAGGTCATTACGGGTTGATCGCCGGTTGCTTGTGAATCTTCAAACTCATGCACGGAATAGACGCGACCTTCCGCATCTCTTGCATGAAATTGTCCAACGAGAACTGCCGCCATTTGTAGAGAACCTCTGGAGATAAACACCCAATTTGCGGTTCTGTAGACCGTTGTTCAGCAGGGGAAGTTTAACCATGTGAAAAAAATAGTCCCCCTACTTTACAGGCTTGCAGGCCGATAGGGTGAACTGGGGTGCAAGAAAGCCGTCCGATCATCTATAACTACTCTTCCTACAGCTACTGACTCGGGGTTTTCCATGAGCAAGGTCTACAGCGTTGCAGTGTTGGTTGGCAGTTTGAGGAAGGATTCCCTCAATCGAAAAGTGGCTCAGGCTCTGGCAGAGCTGGCTCCGCCAAGCCTGAAACTGTTTATTGTCGAAATCGGTGAGCTGGCGCTTTACAACGAAGACATTGATGGTGCGTCGCCACCTGCGCCATACACGGTTTTTCGCGATCAGATCCGCCCGGCCGATGCCATCCTGTTTGTGACCCCCGAGTACAACCGCTCGGTGCCAGGCGTGTTGAAAAACGCCATTGATGTCGGTTCGCGACCCTATGGGCAGAGTGTGTTCAGTGGCAAGCCGGGCGCGGTGATCAGCGTTTCGCCTGGGGCCATTGGTGGCTTTGGGGCTAACCATCACTTGCGCCAGTCGCTGGTGTTTCTCGATGTGCCGTGCATGCAGCAGCCTGAGGCCTATCTGGGAGGAGCCGGTGATGCGTTTGATGCATCCGGTAAACTGTCGGATAAAACCCGACCGTTTTTGCAGAAATTTATCGATCAGTTTGCCGGGTGGGTAGAGCGCTAGGACTACAGCAGTCGCAAGCCGCAAGTCAGAAACTTGCAGCTTGCAGCTATCAACCTGTAGCTATCAGCTGCTCTGCGGCATCTCGCCCTTGGCCAGGCGCTGGTTGATATCGCTAATCACTGCGGGCAGGTCGCTGATGGTGTCGATCAGATAGTGGGGGCGAGAGCCGGCGAACAGGGCGTGAATGCGGTTGCGTTCGCTGTCCAGGGTTGCCGGGGCCAGTGCCTTGTATTGTTCCCAGGTCAGGCCCAGGGCGTTGCCCGAGCACACCAGCGCCACGGTCCACATGCCGGCGCGGCGACCTTCAAGAATGCCCGGTACGGTGTCGTCGATCTTGACGCAGGCACCCACATCATCAATACCCAGCGCGATCACGTTGGCCAGTGCCTGGGCCGGCCAGGGGCGACCGTTAGGGACTTCATCGGTGGCCACGACGTGGTCGGCCACATAGCCATTGGTGGCGGCCAGTTCAACCACTTTGGCCATGACCTGCGCGGGGTAGCCCGAGCAGGAGCCGATCTTGATACCTTGCTCACGCAGTTGGGCAATGGTGTCCAGTGCGCCGGGAATCAGGGCCGAATGCTCGGCGATCTTTTCGATCTGCAGCGGCATAAAGCGCTCATAAATCGCGGTGACGTCATCGTCGGTCGGTGCACGGCCAAACACTTTTTTATAGCGCTCGGTTATCTGCGGCTGATCACACAGGGTACGAATGTGGTCCCACTTGCCCATGCCCATCGGCCCGCGAGCTTCTTCGATGGACACCTGCACGTCAAACTCGGCAAAGGCTTCGACAAAAATCTGGGTTGGGGCGAACGAGCCGAAATCGACCACGGTGCCGGCCCAGTCGAGGATGGCGGCTTGCAGCTTGCTCGGGTTGGTGTAGTTCATGTCTGTTAATCCTGTAAGAGCGGGCTGTGCCGCACGAAGTAAATAGGGTTGTTCTAGCCTGTTCCTGCACCATCAAATATCGAAGACTTCCATTTCCTGCAGCACCTGGCCTATGGCGTCTACGGCTGCCTGCATCTCGGCCTGATTGACGTGGCCGATGCAGCCCACACGAAAAGTCTCAACCTGGGTCAATTTGCCCGGATACAGGATGAAACCCTTGGCCTTGACCCGCTCGTAGAACTCCTTGAACTGATAGCGGGGGTCTTTTGGCGCATGGAAGGTGACGATAATCGGCGCCTGGATAGCCTCGGGCAGAAAACTGCTAATGCCCAGTTTGGCCATGCCGTCGAGCAGGGCCTGGCAGTTGTTGGCGTAACGCTGATGGCGGGCAGGCAAGCCGCCTTCTTCGTTGTATTGCAGCAGTGCCTCGTGCAGGGCGGCTACCACATGGGTCGGCGGGGTAAAGCGCCATTGTCCGGTTTTGCTCATGTAAACGTGCTGATCGTGCAGGTCCATTGCCAGTGAATGGCTGTTACCGGCGGCATTGCCCAGGGCTTCTTTGCGGGCGAATACAAAGCCCATGCCGGGCACACCTTCGAGGCATTTGCCGGAGGCAGCGATCAATGCATCAAAAGGGACTTGCCGGGCATCGATCGGCAGGGCACCGAAGGAACTCATGGCATCGATGATCAGGCGTTTGCCGTGCTGAGCGATCACTGCGGCAATGTCGGGCAGCGGGTTAAGGATGCCGGTGCTGGTTTCGCAGTGGATCAACGCCACGTGGGTGATGCTCGGGTCTGCATGCAGCAGGCGGTCGACGTCTGCCGCCGTGGTGGGCTCGTCTTCAGCGGTTTCAAAGGTGCTGTAGCGACGGTCCAGCACTTCGCAGATTTTCGCCAGGCGTTTGCCGTACGCACCGTTGATCAGCACCAGTACATTGCCATCCCGTGGTACCAGGGTGCCGATGGCGGCTTCGACGGCAAAGGTGCCGCTGCCTTGCAGGGGCACGCAGTGATGGCTGTCGGCGCCGTTGATAATGGCCAGCAGTTGCTGGCACAGGCTGGCAGTCAGCTGGTTGAAGCTGTCATCCCATGAGCCCCAGTCAACCATCATCGCCTGGCGGGTACGCGCCGAGGTGGTCAGTGGGCCAGGGGTCAGCAGGATCGGCGCGGCAGTACTCATTCTGAATTCCTCACAAGCATGGGATGGCTACTTGGTACAGGACATAAATTGCAGTTTGTGTTGATATCAATCAAATTGTTTGTTGTTATGCCTGCCATCAGTGAGGCTTATAAATGAATTTATTCCAGCTCCGTGCGTTTGATGCCGTGGCCCGCGAGGGCAGTTTTACCCGGGCTGCGGCCCGGCTGTTTATCAGCCAGCCGGCGGTGACCGGGCATATCAAGGCGCTTGAGGAGCACTATCAGATCACCTTGCTGCGGCGTACGGCGCGGCGGGTGGAGTTGACTGAAGAAGGCACCAAGCTGGCGGCCATCACCCGGGCCATGTTCGGTTTGGTGGATGAAGCGCAGGTCATGCTGGAGGCCAACCGCCAGTTGCTCACCGGGCGACTTGAGGTGGCGGCCGATGGTCCGCATCTGGTGATGCCCATGCTGGCAAGCCTGCGCGCATGTTATCCGGGGGTTACCGTGAATTTGCGCCTGGGCAACGCTCAGGAAACCCTGGCGGCGTTGCTGTCGGAGCATGCCGATGTGGCGGTGCTGACCGAAGTGGAGCCGCGCAAGGGCCTGGCCTTGCGTGCGCTTAACGAGTCACGGATTTGTGCGCTGGTTCCCGCCAACCACCCGTGGCTGGCCTTGCCTGATGGCATCGCGATCGGGCAACTGGATCAGGTGATCATGGTGCTGCGTGAACCAACCTCGATTACCCGTCGCACTTTCGACAATGCCTGTGAGCAGGCTGGAGTCAATCCACGGGTATTACTGGAACTGGACAGCCGGGAGGCGGTGACCGAAGCCGTCGCTGCGCAGTTGGGTGTGGGCATTGTGTCGTCGGTGGAAGTCAGTCATGACCCCCGCGTGCGTGCGGTGCCGATCAACGGCGCGGGGCTGGTCAACCTGCATATGCTCGGCTGCATGGAACGGCGGGCCGAGTTGCGATTGATCAAGGCGTTTATGGAGCTGGCGGTGTGATTTGTGCGGGGATAACACGCGTAGCAGCTGCTACGAATGGTGTGTTACAGGTCTGCCCGCACAATCTCCAGAAACGTTGCCACTACCCGCCGTGAGCTCTGCTCCTGCAGGCACACCAGGGTTTCGGTCAGGCGCCTTTTGCAGTCGATGATGGGCAGGGCGCACACCCGGGAGTCCGAGCCAAACTCCGCCGCCGACACCACCCCCACGCCAATCCCGACCACCACTGCTTCACGCGCCGCTTCACGACCCTCTACCTGGATCGCGGCGCGGATGCGCAGGCCGGCCTGGCTCATTTCTTCTTCCAGGGTTTGCCGGGTTACCGAACCGACTTCGCGCAATACCAGCGGTGTGTCATCCAGGTCGGCCAGGCAGATCGAACGGCGGCTTGCCCAAGGGTGCGTGCGTGCTACAAACGCCACCATCGGGTCGCTGCGCAAGGGCACGCTCAGCAGCCGGTCATCATTCACATCGCGCCCCAGCAGGGCCAGGTCTGCCTGGTAGTTGAACAGCCGCGCCAGACATTCGTCGGTGTTGCCTGTTTCGATTTTTACCGTGATCCCGGGGTAGCGCTGGCAAAAGCGGGCGATTTGCGGCAACACATGAACAGGGGCGTCCACGGCCAGGATCAGGCTCCCGGTTTGCAGGGCCTGGGAGTCCTGCAGTAACTCCTGGGCCTCGGCCTGTACCCCGAACAGGCGCTGGGTGATGCTCAGCAACCGCTCACCCAGGTCGGTAAGGCGCACCGAGCGCTTGTTGCGGTGGAACAGCAACACCCCGAAGCGTTCTTCAAGTTTTCTGACCTGATCGGAGATGGCCGGCTGGCTTAAAAACAGACGTTCGGCAGCCCGTGTGAAACTGCCGTGAACGGCGACGGCATGAAAGGCCTTCAACTGCGCATGGGAAACTGACATTGAAAAACCTCTTACAAGCTGAGCTTATGAGTGAAATACGATAAATCGATTTTACCTATTAGTCAGTAATTGCTTTGATCGACCTCAGCCCGGCGTTATGTCCTCGATAACGGTGGGTCGCGACACACTGATGTGCAGCCCCTAACTCCAACAAAAAACGGGCCGTTCAGGGTGTGTCTGTCAAATACGGCTCTTGTCTGAAGGGCGGTATTGAAGTGCTCAACACAATAAAAAAACAGGCGTTCTCTTCTGATTCTGCCGGCACATTCCACCTCTGAGGTCAGACCCGACATGAACAACTCCTTTGCCACCATCAAGCGCTGGCGCGTGCAGATTTTTGCCATCACCTGGCTGGCCTACGCGGCCTTTTACTTCACTCGCAAAGCCTTTTCCGTGGCCAAACTGGGGATTGCTGATGACCCCGGCTTTCATCTGGACAAGATGGCAATGGCCAACCTCGATGCCATCTATCTGGCAGCCTACGCCGTAGGGCAATTTACCTGGGGCATCCTCGCCGATCGCTTCGGCCCACGGGTTGTGGTGCTGGGCGGCTTGATCATCTCTGCACTGGCGGCGTTGGTGATGGGCACTTACGCCACCTTGCCGATCTTTGCCACCTGCATGCTGGTTCAGGGCCTGGCGCAATCCACCGGCTGGTCGGGGCTGTGCAAAAACATCGGCAGCTTTTTCCCCGCCCAGCAACGTGGGCGGGTGCTGGGGCTGTGGAGTTCGTGCTACGCCTTTGGCGGGCTGGTGGCCTCACCCTTTGCCGGGTGGTGGGCGTATACGCTGATCGGCAGCTGGCATGCGGCGTTTATTTCCAGCGCGGCGGTGGTGGCGCTGGTGGCGGTGCTGTTCTTTATCTTCCAGCGCAATACGCCGCAAGATGTCGGCCTGCCGGCGGTTGAGCCCGAGCCGCCAATGAGCGCCGATGAAATCGCTGCCGAAAAGCGCATCAGCGTTTGGGCACCCTTGCGCGAGATCATGCGCAATCGCACGGTGCTGACCCTGGGTCTGGCGTACTTCATGCTCAAGCCGGCACGCTACGCGATTCTGCTGTGGGGGCCGGTGATTGTGTTCGAGCAAATGCCGCAAGTGGGCAAGGTCGGCGCCGCGATTATTCCTACGGCCTTTGAGTTGGCGGGCTTGCTGGGGCCGATCATGATCGGCCTGGCCTCCGACAAGCTGTTCGGTGCCCGGCGCATGCCCGCCTGCATTTTGAGCCTGTTGGCGCTGACCGTTTCCCTGGCGTTTTTCATGGGTGCACTGCATTCCGGCAGCGTGGTGCTGGTGGTGGCCTTGCTGTTTGTCATGGGCCTGACTCTGTATGGGCCTGACTCCATGATCAGCGGCGCTGCAGCCATTGATTTCGGCACCGCCAAGGCCGGAGCCACGGCGGCGGGGTTCGTCAATGGCTGCGGCTCGGTCGGGGCGATTCTGGGCGGCCTGCTGCCCGGTTATTTCGACACGGTCACGGTGTTTATCGTATTTGCCTGCTGCGCGCTGTTTTCCTCGCTGGTGCTGATTCCGCACTGGAACAGCCGACCTGCGGGGCTCAAAGCCGCGTGCCCGTTTGTGCCCAATCATCCATTGCTGATCAAGCCTTTACGCACCTGAGCAGGAGAATGACCCATGCGACCTTTTTGGCTGGAACAGGCACTGGCCCTGGAAAATGAAGCACCCTGCGAGGCGCTGGCGGGTGAAACCCGTGCCCAGGTGTGCATTGTGGGGGGCGGTTATACCGGGTTATGGACGGCGATCATGCTCAAGGAGCAAAGCCCTGAACTGGATGTGGTGCTGATTGAAGCCGATATATGCGGCGCAGGTGCCAGCGGGCGCAACGGTGGCTGTGCGCTGTCATGGTCGGCCAAGTATTTCACCCTTGAGCGGTTGTTCGGGGTGGAGGAGGCCGTGCGGCTGGTCAAAGCCTCGGAACAGAGCATTTACGCAATCGGTGCATTTTGTGAGCGCTATGGTGTGGAGGCTGATTACCGCCTCGATGGCACGTTATACACCGCGACCAATCAGGCCCAGATCGGATCGACGGATGGCGTGATTGCTGCGCTGGAGCGCCAGGCCATCAACTCGTTCAGCAAGCTGGCGGTTGATGACGTGCAGCGCCGGGCCGGTTCTGCCCAGCATTTGGAGGGCTGGTTTTCTCCCGCTGCTGCCAGCGTACAGCCTGGCAAACTGGTGCGTGGTTTGCGTCGGGTGGCCTTGCAGTTGGGGGTTAAAATCCACGAAAACACGCCAATGACCGGGCTGGAAGAGGGCGCGCCGGCGCTGATCCGCACGCCTGGCGGAAGCATTCGTGCTGACCGCGTGGTGCTCGCGATGAATGCCTGGATGGCCCGGGCATTCCCGCAGTTCGAGCGCAGTGTGGCGATTGTCTCCAGCGATATGCTGATCACGGAACCGCGCCCGGACCTGCTGCAGGACATCGGCCTGACCAGTGGTGTCACCGTGCTCGATTCGAGAATATTCGTGCACTACTACCACAACACCCCGGACGGACGAATCATGTTGGGCAAGGGTGGCAATACCTTTGCCTACGGTGGGCGCATGCTGCCTGTGTTCGATCAGCCGTCGCCCTACGCCGGGCTGCTGGGCAAAAGCCTGGAGCAGTTCTTTCCGGCGTTTGCCGGGGTTGGGATCGAGGCGACATGGAATGGTCCTTCAGACCGCTCTGTCACCGGTTTGCCGTTTTTTGGTCAGATGAGCAGCCACGGCAATGTGTTTTATGGCTTTGGTTATTCGGGCAGCGGCGTGGGGCCTTGCCATATGGGCGGGCAGATTCTCGCCTCGCTGGTGTTGGGGCTGGCCAATGACTGGACCCGCTCGCCGCTGGTCAACGGACCGTTGGGGTATTTCCCGCCCGAACCCATTCGTTACCTGGGGTCGCTGATGGTGCGCAACGCCATTCGGCGCAAGGAACGGGCCGAAGATCATGGTCGCCGGCCTCGGCATCTGGATGTGCGCCTGGCCAGATTTGCTGCGGCGGCGGGCAAGGCTGACAAGGGTTAAGCAGGTATCAATTGGATTTTTTGGTCGATTGCCGACTTCTTGCCGTATAAACTTGCGCCCATTCGACGGCCGACAGGCTGCGACACACCAGATTGAGAGAGTGAGTAATGGGCGCACAGTGGAAGGTTAAACATAAAGCGGACGCCGCCAACAGCCGCGGCAAGATTTTTGGCAAGCTGGCCAAGGAATTGACGGTTGCTGCGCGCAACGGCGCCGACCCGGACATGAACTCGCACTTGCGTCTGGTCTATGAGCAGGCCAAAAAAGCCTCGATGCCGGCTGACACCATCAAGCGCGCGATCAACAAGGGCGCCGGTATCGGCACCGAGGCCGTGCAATACCACCGCGTTACCTACGAGGGTTTCGCTCCCCACCAGGTGCCGCTGATCATTGAGTGCCTGACGGACAACATCAACCGTACCGTCGCTGAAATCCGCGTGGCCTTCCGCAAGGGCCAACTGGGCGCTTCAGGGTCGGTGGCGTGGGACTTCAATCATGTCGGCATGATCGAGGCCAAGCCTGATACCCCGGACGCAGACCCTGAAATGGCCGCGATTGAAGCCGGTGCCCAGGATTTCGAAGAAGGCGAAGAAGAAGGCACGACCTTGTTCATCACCGAGCCGACTGACCTCGACGCTGTACAGAAAGCATTGCCCGAGCAAGGTTTTACCGTGGTTTCAGCCAAGCTGGGCTACCAGCCGAAAAACCCGGTAAGCGGTTTGACGGACGAGCAAATGGCCGAAGTACAAGAGTTTCTGGCCAAGCTGGAAGAGCAGGACGACGTGCAGGACATGTTTGTAGCGTTGGCGTAAGCCATCGAGCCTATCCCGTAGCAGCTGCCGAGGAACGAAGGCAGCTGCTACAGGACTTACTGTAATGCCCGTATAACCTCGGCAAATCCCGGCCGTGCCAGTACCTCTGGCTGAATACAGCGCTGTTGCAACCCTTGCAGCTCAATGCGCTGTTGATCGCTCAAGCCCGAGTCGATCCGCTCCAGCAACTCGCCCAGTAAAATCCCGAACGCTCGCACTTCGATGCGTTGCAGCGCCCGGCTTTGCGGGCTGTCGTCCAGGGCATGGAAGCACGCGGCACCGAAATCGCCCAGCAGGCAGTCACCCCGGGCATTGAATAAAATATTGTGCGCGTACAAGTCGCCATGGCAGATGCCCTGCGCGTGCAGGTGGCCGGCCGCCGAGGCAATACCGCGGGCAATGCGCAAGGCGCTGTCGCGGGTGAAACGGGTGCTGTCGGCATACAGGTCGCGGCTACAGGTGTCGAAGCTGGGCAGGGCCGCGAGATTGATAAAGGACGGGTCGATCAGTTCCATCACCAATGCGGCCTGATCGTCGGGATGACCCGTGACGCGGCCCAGTACCTTGATCAGGTTTGGATGCTGGCCTGCCGCGATGCAGGCATTCATTTCATTGAGCGGCGAGCCATCACTGGTGATGCTGCCCTTGTACAGTTTGACCGCCACCGGTTGCAGGGATTGCCCCGGTGCGCGCCACTGCGCCTGATAAATGATCCCGGAGGCGCCTTCGCCCAGCTTTTGCTCAAGCTCGAGCTGCGACCAGTCAATATTTGGCGTGGTGTCGGGCTGGTGCCGGGTGCTGGCATCTTCAAGCAGCGGGTTGCCGGCATACGCCAGCCAGCTCAGGCCCGGCAAGGCCAGCAGGGTGTCGGGCAGTTCGCTGAACTGGTTGGCAGCCAGGCGGATCAGCTCCAGGCGCTCGCACTTGGCCAGACTGGCGGGCAGTTGCTGCAAGCGGTTACCGGCCAGCATCAGCTTTTGCAGCAGTGGCCGCTGGCCCAGCTCTTCGGGCAGTTGCTCGATGCAATTGTCGGTCAGGATCAGCCAGCGCAGTAAAGGAGGCAGTGCCGCACCGGGTACGTTGGCGATCCGGTTGGCCTTGAAACCAATCATGCTCAATTGCGCACACTGCCCAAGACAAACCGGCAGCTCGGTGAATTGATTGTCCGAGCAAAACAGGATGCGTAACCGGGTCAGGCGATGCAGGTCAGCGGGCAGGCTGCTCAGGGCGTTGCCGCTGAGGTTGAGGATTTCCAGGGTGTCGGCCAACTGGAATATCTCGGCCGGAAACTCGGTCAGCCCGCACGACAGATCAAGACGTTTGAGGCCCGCCAGTTGGCCAGCGCGCAGTTTAGCGAGGGTATCCATATGCAGGGTCGGGACTCGTAAGCAGGACAAAAAGTGTCGCGCATGATAGCGATTTATCGGCTTGGGGCCGAGGATTTGTCGGCGGGTTATGAGCGCAAAACGTGATGCTCCTGGGCTCTGGCCAGTCAGCGGTAAAGGGCCCTTGGTCGGGCCCGGTACTGCTTATGCAGCTTTTAACGCAGCTCTCTGACCATCGTCGAAAGGGTGGTCAGCACGTCCTTGGCCAATTGCTTAGAACGCTTGCCATCCCAGCCGGTCTGCGGGTCCGGCGCATCGTTGTTGTCCTTGAACGGCATCTCCAGGGTCAGCGACAGGCAGTCGAAGCGATGGCCAACGCTGTTGCAGGCCAGGGTCATATTGGCTTGCCCGGGTTCGTCGCGGGTGTAGCCGTGGGTGGTCTGGAAATCTTTGGTCAGGGCGCTGAGGTGCGTGCGAAAGCGTTCTTCCAGAGTTGCCAGGCGCTGGGTGTAGCCCGGGTTACCTTCGCAGCCTGCGGTAAACACGTAGGGGATTTCTTCGTCGCCGTGGATATCCAGGAAGAGATCGACGCCGTACTGGCTCATCTGCTCCAGGGCAAAAAACACTTCGGGGCTGACCTGCGGGCTGGTGTTTTGCCAGGCGCGGTTCAGGTCCTGACCGTTGGCATTGGTCCGCAGGTGCCCGTGGAAGGCGCCATCAGGGTTCATGTTGGGAATCAGGTAAAGATCCGCGTAGTCCAGCAGCTTGCGCATTTGCGGGTCGCTGCCTTGCTCCAGACGCTCCAACAGGCCTTCCATAAACCATTCGGCCATATGTTCGCCGGGATGTTGCTGGGCGATGATCCAGATCTTGCGCTTGTGGCTGGCGCCGCTACCTTTGCGCAACAACTGGATGTCGCGACCTTCAACGCTCTTGCCGGTGGCCAGCAGCTCGCAACCTGACCACTGCAGGGCATTTTTGATCAACTGATCATGACGTGCGCGGCTGTAGGGTTCGAAGTAGGCAAACCAGGCCTGAGGTTGCTCGGCTGCAAAATGAATATTCAGGGATGTGCCGTCGAAATCGCTCGGTACCCTGAACCAGTTTTCCTGATCGTAAGACGCCACTGCCTGGTAGCCATCCCACGCTTTATTGTAGGAAGACTGGCTGGCGTTGCTCAATTGGAAATGGTGGGTGTGACCGGGTGTCAGGCCATCGACCTTGAAATGGAACCACTGAAAATGCGGGCTCTTGGTGTCCGGCTTGATGGCAAGTTTTACCTGCAACGGGTTGCTGGTATCCAGCACCTGGATATTGCCGCTGTCGAAGTCGCTGCTGATATGAAGTGAAGAGGGCGCCACGGTCATCGTCCAAATCCCGAAATCTGATAATTGTGGACGTTACTGTACCGTGCTATGGCGATAGGCCAATACAGAATTTTAGGCGGGAGGAAGAAGGAAATAGCGAAGGGGGGCGTCATCCTTGACGCATCGCAATTGTAGGGTTTTTGCGATTGATTCTCAAGTGCTAGATTGCCATTACGGCTATAGTCCTAGACTTCAGGCTTCCGTTTCTCGATGTTCTTTTGCTATCATCACCCTATCGTGACGGCCACCCAAGAAAATGGCTGCACACCAGACTTCATTAGCCTGAAGCACGCAGAGCCAGATAACTGGCCGCAAAAAAAAGACCCGGCCAGAAGCCGGGTCAAATAACCGTGATTAGCCTGATGAGGAGGTAATTCAAAAGACCGACCTAAGGTCCCTTGAATTATCGACTGATCTCGCGACCAGCTGCATGCAATAATAATCATTATCATTTGCAAATCAAGCTATTTCCCGCGCTTTTCCGAAATTAATTTTTCGCTCCCCGGCCCAATGCTCTATCCAGCGGCCTGCAGACCTAATCGAGTAACAGTTCCGTGGTGCGTTTGACCTCACTCATGGCGATATTGGAGTGGGCTTCCTGTACGTGTGGTTTCTGCAGCAAGTGATCGCGCAAAAAACGTTCGTAGCTGTCGATATCGTGGGTGACCACCTTGAGCAGGTAGTCCATGTCCCCGGCCATGGTGTAGCACTCGATCACTTCGGGATAATCGGTAATCGCCTCTTCAAACTCGGTCAGATGGCGACGGCCGTGGCCCGACAGCCGCACATTGACGAACACCACTACATTGAGGCCGAGTTTTTTCGGGTTGAGCAGGGCGACCTTGCGCTCGATCAGCCCTTCCTCTTGCAGACGGTGGATACGCCGCCAGCAGGGTGATTGCGACAATTCCACACGTTCCGCCACCTCGGCGGCAGACAGGTCGGCATTGTGCTGGAGCAGGCGAAGGATCTTGCGGTCGATGGCGCTTAACTTTATCTGCATGAATTGATCTGTTTTCTTATTGTTTTTGAATGATGCATGCAGATTAGCAGAACAATTCCTGCAATTTAGAAAGAAAAATCCTAGGTAAAACCCTCACTCTTTTGCCACGGGTCACAGACTGACTTTAAGGTCTGGCTCGCATTCTGGCTAAAAACAAGAGAGAGAACGCAATGCCGATTTTTACCCACCCCGAATTCGATCACCACGAACACGTCCAGTTCTGTCATGACAAGGCCACGGGCCTCAAGGCCATTATTGCGGTGCACAACACGCGCCTGGGGCCAGCCCTGGGCGGTTGCCGCATGTGGCCCTATGCCGACGAGCAGCAAGCCTTGAACGATGTGCTGCGCCTGTCCCGTGGCATGACGTACAAGTCGGCGCTGGCCGGGTTGCCATTGGGTGGCGGCAAGGCGGTGATCATTGGTGACCCGCGCAAAGACAAGAGCGAGGCGCTGTTTCAGGCAATGGGTGGTTTTGTCGAGAGCATGGGCGGACGCTACATCACGGCGGCGGACTCCGGCACCGGGGTTGCTGAAATGGCCCTCATGGGCCAGCGCACCCGCCACGTGGTGGGTGCTGGCACCCGCGAACAACTGGGCGGTGGCACGCGCAGTGGTGACCCGTCTCCGGCTACCGCCCTAGGGGTCTTTATTGGCCTGCGTGAGGCAGTGTTGCAGCGTTTGGGGCGCCACGACCTGACGGGCCTGCGGGTGGCCGTTCAAGGGCTGGGTCAGGTGGGATACAACCTGGCCCGGCACCTGAAGGAGGCGGGCGCCGAGCTGTGGGTTCACGATATCCAGGAGGCCAATGTGCGCCGTGCTGTCGACGAACTCGGTGCCCATGCGGTCAGTGCACTGGATATTTACGGGCTCGATGTCGACGTGTTCTCGCCCTGTGCCATGGGTGCCATCATCAACGATGAAACCTTGCAGGTACTGCGTGCACCGGTGATTGCCGGTGCGGCCAACAATCAATTGGCCAAGGCTTCCCATGCCGATGAACTGTGGCGTCGGGGTTGCTTGCACGCACCGGATTACGCAATCAATGCGGGCGGCATTATTGACGTGTCTTACGAGTACAACGGTGGCACGCCTGAGCAGGTTCGCCAGCACGTTGAAGGCATTTGCGAGACGTTGCGTCAGATCTTTCTAAGGGCTAAAGCGCAGGACATGAACACCACGCGCATTGCCGACAGCCTCGCCCAGGAGCGTCTGAACGCGTGATAGCCAGGGCGCTGGTGCCCGCAGCAGGCAATCAGCGCCTTTTCACTTCAGCGGGCAGTCAGTTGTTGCATGTCGATAGCCTTGTCCAGCAATTGCCGGGATGGCTCCATAAGCAGCAGCAGGCTCAGCAGCAGATCCCGTTGAGAGCCCTGCTGATGCTCGCTGGCGCTTTGCGCATTGGCAATTGCGCAGCGCAAGTAATCCGAGGCCAGCACCAGAGCTTCTTCCTGGCTCACGTCATCGCTGACCTGGAAAATTTTCTTACCCGTAGCGTGTTGAGAAACAGGAGGTTTCAAATAATAGTCGAGGGCACGCTGGGTCGCGATGCTGTCCTTGATGGATTCAAGCCCGGCATCGGACTCGGTTTCGAAAGGGATTTTTGTTATTGGAGTCATGATTTACCTGCGTCTCAGGAGTTGATCGAGTCAGCTAAAGCAGATTAGTACATTAAGTATTTTTGTCTCATAAGTAAATAATACAATTCGTGTATTGTTGCGTCGAATTCAATCCGTATTGTTCGGCAGATGGATAAATGGATCGCTTTAGTCAGAACCAAATTGCGCGAGCTGAAACTCACGCAAGAAAAACTAGCCGAACGCGTCGGGGCTTCCCAGGGCGGAGTCGGCCATTGGCTCAATAAACGCCGTCAACCCGACTTGCCGACGATGAACAACGTACTTCACGCCCTTGGGCTGGAGCACCTTGAGGTCGCCCTGGTGATTCGTGAGCGCAACGAGGCGGGCGACAAGCCCGGGGTTGACGAATACACCTACGAGATCACATCGGCATTCCGCTACCCGGTGCGCGACTGGGTAGCGGCGGGTCACGTCAGCGAAAAGCTGCTGCCCGGTTATGCACCGCCCGGTACGCTGTTTGAAGTGAGTGATCACTACGCCAAGGGCGCTGCGTTCTGGCTGCTGGTCACGGGAGACGCAATGACTGCCCCGGTGGGGGTCAGCATTGCGCAGGGGATGATGATTCTGGTTGATCCGGACATCGAGGCCACGCCAGGCAAAATGGTCATCGCTCTTACGCCGGAATCCGATGCCACGACTTTCCGGCAGTTGATCGAAGAAAGCGGGCAACGTTACCTCAAGCCACTCAATCCGACCTACCCGAAAACCCTGTTTGATGAAAACTGCCGGATTATCGGCGTGGTGGTACAGGCCACTGCCAAGTTTTAGAAGCGGTGTGTCCATACTGCAAGTGAAAAGGCGGATACCGGTCACGGTACCCGCCTTTTCTCATTCCAGCTCGACCAGTGCCGAGCCCTCACTGACCATTTCACCTTCCTGGAAAAACAGCGCCTTGATCACGCCTGCATGGGGGGCTCGCAGGCTGTGTTCCATTTTCATGGCTTCCAGTACCACCAGCTGAGCACCGGCCTCGACGGTTTGCCCGACCTCGACCAGCACACGTACGATGCTGCCGTTCATCGGTGCAGTCAGGCCGCCCTGGGCCGTGTGACTGGCGTCCACGGCGCTGATCGGATCGTGCAGACGCACGCAGTGCAGTTCACCGTCCCAGCGCAGGTACAGCGCATCGCCCCGACGGATGGCCAGGTGCTGACGGCGTACACCGTCCTGCTCGATGAGCAAGTGTTCATCGCGCAAAGTGGTGGTGTTGCCACTGAGGTGGATAACCTGCTGTTCACCCTTGCAGGCCAGAACCAGCAATGTGTTTGCCGGCAGGCCGCTACGAAAGCCATTGGCTGCCGACCAGGGCGATGCCGGGTCATCGTTGCGCACCCGTAGCGGTTGGCTTTGGCTGAATGCCTGGGCAGCGGCAGACCAGAATGCCGTAGGCAAAGGTTCGGCAGCAGGCAGTAATTCTTCTTCGTAGCGTGGGATAAATCCGGTATCGAGTTCGGCTGCGGCGAAGGCAGGGTGGCCGATAATGCGGCGCAAGAAATTCAGGTTGGTTTTCAGCCCGCCAATAGCGAATTCATCGAGCATGGCCATCAGGCGCAAACGTGCCTGTTCGCGGTCTTCACCCCAAGCAATCAGCTTGCCCAGCATCGGGTCGTAGAACGGTGAAACTTCGTCGCCCTCGCTGACACCGCTGTCCACGCGACGGCCCGGGCCAGCGGCCGACTCGCGATACACCTCAAGACGGCCGGTTTGCGGAAGGAAATCATGGCCCGGGTCTTCTGCATACAGTCGCACTTCTATGGCATGGCCGTTCAACGGGACCTGAGCCTGGCTGATGGGCAGGGTTTCACCTCGTGCCACGCGGATTTGCCAGGCCACCAGGTCGAGGCCGGTGATGGCTTCAGTGACCGGGTGCTCAACCTGCAGGCGCGTATTCATCTCCATAAAGAAGAATTCGCCTCGCGCATCCAGCAGGAACTCTACAGTGCCCGCGCCCACATAACCGATGGCCTGGGCCGCACGCACGGCGGACTCGCCCATTGCCTGACGCTGTTCGACACTCAGGCCCGGTGCTGGCGCTTCCTCTACGACTTTCTGGTGGCGGCGCTGAATCGAGCAGTCGCGCTCATTGAGGTACAGGCAGTTGCCGTGCTGGTCGGCAAAAATCTGGATTTCCACGTGTCGTGGCTTGAGTACGTACTTTTCCACCAGCATGCGCGCATCGCCAAAGGACGACAGGGCTTCGCGCTGTGCCGAGGCCAGCGCCTCTGCCAGCTGGGCGACGTCCTCGACCACCTTCATGCCCTTGCCGCCGCCTCCTGCCGTGGCTTTGAGCAGCACCGGATAGCCGATGCGTTCTGCGGCGAGGCGAAAGGTTTCCAGATCCTGGGCGTCGCCGTGGTAACCCGGCACCAGCGGTACGCCCGCCACTTCCATCAAGGTCTTGGCGGCGGACTTGCTGCCCATGGCATCAATGGCACTGGCGGGCGGGCCGAGAAATATCAGCCCGGCAGCTTCAATGGCACGGGCAAAGCCTGCGTTCTCCGACAAAAAGCCATAACCGGGATGAATGGCCTGGGCCCCACTGGCCTTGGCGGCTGCAATGATCTTGTCGATTTTCAGGTAGCTGTCGGCCGCTTTGCTGCCCCCCAGGTCTACGCAGATATCGGCTTCGCGGCAATGCCGCGCATCGCGATCGGTCGCGCTGTGGACGGCTACTGTGGTGAGGCCCAGGGCCCTGGCTGTGCGCATTACCCGACAGGCGATTTCGCCACGGTTGGCAACCAGTACGGATGTCAGAATAGGGGCGCTCATGAACGCGGCTCCAGGGTCGATGGATCGGCTTGCCAGCTGGGGGCACGTTTTTGCAGAAAGGCGCGCAAGCCCTCCTGGCCTTCGGGGCTGACGCGGATGCGAGCTATGGCGTTTTCGCAGTAACGGCGAATAGCCAGGGTCGGTGCTCCGTGGCTGACTTCCCGCAACAGGTCCTTGCATGAGCGCATGGCCTGGGGGCTGTTGAGCAGCAGGTTGTCAATCCAGAGGTCGATGTGCTGTTCAAGCTCGGCGAGCGGGTAGCACTCCGATAGCAACCCCAGTTCCCGGGCACGTTCGCCGCTGAAGCGTTCAGCCGTCAAGGCGTAGCGGCGGGCAGCGCGCTCACCGATGGCCTGCACCACAAAGGGGCTGATCACCGCAGGTGCCAGGCCGATACGCACTTCCGACAGACAGAACTGCGCGTCTTCGGTGCCGATAGCCATGTCGCAGGCACTGATCAGGCCCAGCGCACCACCATAGGCCGCGCCCTGGACCACGGCCAGGGTGGGCATTTTCAGCTTGGCCAGGTTGTACATCAGCTCGGCCAGGTGGCGGGCGTCGTCAAGGTTGGTGTGGTAGTCCAGTTCGGCCGATTGCTGCATCCAGGCCAGATCGGCACCGGCGCTGAAATGCTTGCCGCGCCCGCGCAGCACCAGAAAACGCAGGGCAGGGTCGGCTTGTACGGCCTCCAGCGCCAGAATCAGCTCACGAATCATCTCGGCATTGAATGCATTGTTCTTCTGCTCGCGGCTCAACCACAGGGTGGCAAAGCCCCGGGGATCGGTGTGCAGTTCGAGGGTGTTGAAATCCATCATGTTTGTCAGTCCTGAAAGGCTGTGGGGTTACATCCGGAACACACCGAAACGGGTGGCTTCGACAGGGGCGTTCAAGGCCGCCGACAGGCCAAGGGCCAAAACCTCTCGGGTTTGCGCCGGATCGATCACGCCGTCATCCCACAAGCGCGCGCTGGAGTAGTAGGGGTGGCCTTGATGCTCGTACTGGTCGAGGATCGGCTGCTTGATCTCGGCCTCTTCCCGGGCTGTAAACCCGACGCCATTGCGCTCGGCCTGTTCGCGCTTGACCTGCACCAGCACACCCGCGGCTTGCTCCGCACCCATCACGCCGATTCGGGCATTTGGCCACATCCACAAGAAGCGTGGATCGTAGGCGCGGCCGCACATTCCGTAGTTGCCGGCGCCAAAGCTGCCGCCAATGATCACGGTGAATTTGGGCACCCTGGCGCACGCAACGGCGGTGACCAATTTGGCACCGTGCTTGGCAATCCCACCGGCTTCGTATTTCTGCCCGACCATAAAGCCGGTGATATTTTGCAAAAACACCAGGGGGATGCCGCGCTGACAGGCCAGCTCGATAAAGTGCGCGCCCTTTTGCGCGGCCTCGGCAAACAGGATCCCGTTGTTGGCCAGAATCGCCACCGGGTAACCCTGCAAATGGGCAAAGCCGCACACCAGCGTGGTACCGAACAGGGCCTTGAACTCATCGAATACCGAGCCATCCACCAGCCGCGCAATCACTTCGCGTACATCAAAAGGCTGCTTGGCATCAGCCGGGACTATGCCGTACAGCTCATCACGGTCGTACAGCGGTACCTGTGGTGTGCGCTGCTGCAACTGGCCCAGCTTGCGCCAGTTGAGGTTGGCAACGCTGCGCCGGGCCAGCGCCAGGGCGTGTTCGTCGCTGTCGGCATAGTGGTCGGCCACCCCGGAAATCTTGCAGTGCACATCGGCCCCGCCGAGGTCTTCGGCGCTGACCACTTCGCCCGTGGCGGCCTTTACCAGCGGCGGGCCAGCGAGAAAAATCGTTGCCTGTTGACGCACCATAATGGCTTCGTCGGCCATGGCGGGTACATAGGCACCGCCTGCGGTACAGGAGCCCATGACCACGGCAATTTGCGGGATGCCCGCTGCGCTCATGTTGGCCTGGTTGAAGAAGATCCGTCCAAAGTGCTCGCGATCCGGGAACACCTCGTCCTGGCGCGGCAAGTTGGCACCCCCCGAGTCCACCAGATAAATGCACGGCAAGCGGTTCTGCTCGGCGATGGTTTGCGCCCGCAGGTGTTTTTTGACCGTCAGTGGGTAGTACGAACCGCCTTTGACCGTCGCGTCGTTGGCGACAATCATGCACTCCACGCCCTCGACCCGACCAATGCCGGCAATGATCCCGGCTGCCGGAACGTCTTCGCCGTACACGTTGTAAGCCGCTAACTGACTCAATTCAAGGAAGGGCGAACCGCTGTCCAAAAGGCGGTCAATCCGTTCGCGAGGTAGCAACTTGCCTCGTGAGGTATGCCGCTCCTGCGCCTTGGCGCCACCGCCTTGTTGCACCTGCGCTAGCAGGGCATGCAAGGCGTCGACCTGTTTGAGCATGGCGTCGCGGTTAAGCCCGAACTCGGCCGAACGCGGGTTGATTGTCGTCTGCAAGATGGACATGCCTGCGCTCCTTAGCGGGTTTCGTTGAAGAGTTCGCGACCAATCAGCATGCGTCGGATTTCGCTGGTACCAGCGCCGATTTCATACAGTTTGGCGTCGCGCAGGAGGCGCCCGGCAGGGAATTCATTGATGTAGCCGTTGCCGCCGAGAATCTGAATGGCATCGAGGGCCATTTGCGTGGCGCGTTCGGCGCTGTACAAAATCACGCCGGCTGCATCCTTGCGCGTTGTTTCGCCACGTTCGCACGCGGCAGCCACGGCATACAGATAGGCACGGCTGGCATTGAGCTGGGTGTACATGTCAGCCACCTTGCCCTGGATCAACTGAAATTCGCCGATGCTCTGGCCGAATTGCTTGCGGTCGTGAATGTACGGCACGATCAGGTCCATGCACGCCTGCATGATCCCGGTGGGGCCGCCCGAGAGCACCACACGCTCGTAGTCCAGGCCGCTCATCAGGACCTTTACGCCGGCGTTGAGGGTGCCCAGCAGGTTCTCTTGAGGCACTTCGACGTCGTCGAAAAACAGCTCGCTGGTGTTGGAACCGCGCATGCCAAGCTTGTCGAAATGGCTACTGCGGCTGAAGCCTTTCCAGTCACGCTCAACGATAAATGCGCTGATTCCGTGCGGGCCTTTCTCCAGGTCGGTCTTGGCATAGATCACATAGGTGCTGGCGTCCGGGCCATTGGTGATCCAGGTTTTGCTGCCGTTGAGGACAAAGTGGTCGCCGCGTCTGTCGGCGCGCAGTTTCATCGAAACCACATCGGAACCGGCGTTCGGTTCGCTCATGGCCAGGGCACCGACGTGTTCGCCGCTGATCAGCTTGGGCAGGTATTTGAGTTTCTGTTCGTGGGTGCCGTTGCGGTTGATCTGGTTGACGCACAGATTGGAGTGGGCGCCGTAGGACAGGGCCACCGATGCCGAGCCGCGGCTGATTTCTTCCATGGCCACCACATGGGCCAGATAGCTCAGGCCGGTGCCGCCGTACTCTTCTGAGACGGTGATGCCGAGCAACCCCATGTCACCGAACTTGCGCCACATGTCGGCCGGGAACAGGTTGTCCTTGTCGATTTGCGCCGCCCGTGGCGCCAGTTCGGCAGCGACGAATGCCTGGACCTGATCGCGCAGCATATCGATGGTTTCGCCCAGGGCGAAGTTCAGGGTGGGGTAGCTCATGGGGCACCTATATTCATTGTTCTTGTGGAGGCGGTTACTGCGTCGCCATTGATAACCTTTACGTTAACGTAAACTTGGCGCCTTTAACTGTCAACGACCTTTACGTTAACGTCAACTTAGGCCAGAGTATTTGTTGTTCTTCAAATGAGCCGGTGCAGTACGCGCCTTGCTCATGCTCCCAAAACAATCACAAGAGGAGTTGCCATGAAGTTGCAATCCGTCCCCAGTTACAGCCAGGGTGCGCTGGACAAGCCGCTGCTGGCGATGACGATAGGCCAGGCTTTTGATCAGACTGCTGCGCGTTACCCGCAGGGGGAGGCGTTGGTGGTACGCCATCAGCAGCAACGTTATACATGGGCACAATTGGCCGAGGAGGTCGACCTGCATGCCAGGGCACTGCTGGCTTTGGGTTTGCAGGCAGGGGACCGGCTGGGGGTGTGGGCGCCTAATGGCGCCGAGTGGTTTATCAGCCAGTTTGCCAGCGCCAAGATTGGCGTGATTCTGGTCAATATCAACCCGGCATACCGGCTCTCGGAACTCGAATACGTACTCAAGCAATCGGCGTGTCAATGGTTGGTGTGTGCGGGCGCGTTCAAGACGTCCAACTATCACTCCATGCTCCAGGAGTTGATCCCTGAGCTGGCGGAGCAATCGGTCGGGGCGCTGGATTGTGTGCGCTTTGCCGATTTGCGTGGGGTCATCAGCCTCGCGGCTGAGCCGCCGGCAGGTTTTTTGCCGTGGTCGCACCTTGCCATGTTGGCTGACGAGGTCGAACCGGAGCAGTTACGCTGCCGCGAAGCCAGCCTGCACGTCGACCAGCCGGTCAATATCCAGTACACCTCGGGCACTACGGGCTTCCCCAAGGGTGCGACCCTCAGCCATCAGAACATTCTCAATAATGGCTATATGGTAGGCGAAAGCCTGGGGCTGACGGCCAGCGACCGTCTGGTAATCCCCGTGCCGCTTTATCACTGCTTTGGCATGGTGATGGGTAATCTGGGTTGCGTGACCCATGGCACTACCATGATCTACCCTGCGGAGGCCTTTGACCCGGGCCTTACGCTGCAAGCGGTTGCGCAAGAGCGCGCCACCGGGCTGTACGGTGTGCCGACCATGTTTATCGCCATGCTCGACCACCCGCAGCGTGCCTCGTTTGATCTGTCGAGCCTGCGCACGGGGATTATGGCCGGGGCCACATGCCCGATCGAGGTCATGCGCCGCGTCATTAGTGAAATGCATATGGGCGAAGTACAAATCGCCTATGGCATGACCGAAACCAGCCCGGTATCGATACAGACGGGGCCTGCGGATGAACTGGAATTGCGGGTTACCACGGTGGGGCGTACCCAGCCACAACTTGAGAGCAAGTTGATCGATGCTGCGGGCAACACCGTTGCCCGGGGTGAGATTGGCGAGTTGTGTACCCGTGGCTACAGCGTGATGCTCGGTTACTGGAACAACCCGCAGGCCACCGCTGATGCCATCGACGGTGACGGCTGGATGCATACCGGTGACCTGGCGCAGATGGATGAGCAGGGCTATGTACGCATTGTGGGGCGCAACAAGGACATGATTATTCGCGGTGGAGAAAATATTTACCCGCGGGAGCTGGAGGAGTTCTTTTTTACCCACCCGGCAGTGGCTGACGTGCAGGTTGTGGGTATCCCTGACGCCAAATATGGCGAAGAGATCGTTGCCTGGATCAAGTTTCATCCCGGGCATACGGCCAATGAACTTGAGCTGCAAACCTGGTGCAAGTCGCGGATTGCGCACTTTAAAGCACCGCGTTTTTTCAAGTTTGTCGATGCATTCCCGATGACCGTGACCGGCAAGATCCAGAAATTCAAAATGCGCGAGATCAGTATTCAGGAGTGCCAACAGAAATGACCAAACCCGTGGGAACGGGCTTGCTCGCGATGGCATCACCGCGATTTGCCAGACAGACCGCGGCGCCTGAATCGCGAGCAGGCTCGCTCCCACGGGGGTATGCAGTTAAGCAAATTATCAAACCACAGACAGCACAAAGGGGAGCCGAGGCTCCCCTTTAATATGTCGTTGCGTGCTCTTTTTTTATTATTGAAGGGCGGTCTATTGTTGTTTTTGGAACTCGCCCTTTTGCTGCGTTTTTGTGCGACCCCCATCCGGGGTCAAGAGCAAACGTATTTTTTTGAGCGCTGATCCACTTTTATCACCGGCTATCAAACCCGTGATCCAACCTGTGCGGGTGCTACCTGAAGGTAGTTTTATTCTTCTCTGCCCGGTTGCGAGGTGGTTTTTAGGCGCCTCGGAAAAGTAAACCTTCTCCAAAAAAATCTGTTAGCTGCGTCTCTGCCGTGTTGTTTTTGTTATGTCAGAGTCGTTTCGTATTGTTTTTATTATGTTGCTGCGGTTTTTATTCTTGTTATGCCATAGAGATAGCAGGAGCCGTGCCAACTTTTAAAAACCCTTATAAATCAACTACTTGAAAATAAAGGCAATAAAAAACCGGCCTTGGGCATGGCCGGTTTGTTTCCGTGTTACTCGTTTGTGTGGCGGCGAGGTAACACCCCGGAACACTTTTTAGCCCTGGCGGGCCTTTGCCACCCGTGATCCGGTAACACGACCCAGCACCTTGCAGATGTGCGCGCCGGCCAGTAACAGCTTGTCCATGTCGACCCCGGTTTCGATGCCCATGCCGTTGAGCATGTACAGCACGTCTTCCGTGGCCACGTTACCGCTGGCACCCTTGGCATAGGGGCAACCGCCGAGGCCGGCGATGGAGCTGTCGAATACCGCGATGCCTTCCTGCAGGCTGGCGTAGATATTTACCAGCGCCTGACCGTAGGTATCGTGGAAATGCCCGGCGAGTTTTTCCCGCGGGACGCAAGCCGCTACCGTCTCAAACAGGGTGCGTGTGGACGTCGGTGTACCGGTGCCGATGGTGTCGCCCAGTGACACCTCGTAACAGCCCATGGCGTACAGCTCCTGCGCTACCTGTGCCACCTGCTGCGCACTGACCTGGCCTTCATAAGGGCAGCCCAGCACACAGGACACATAGCCGCGTACGCTGATGCCGTGCTGCCTAGCCGCTTCAATAATGGGCACAAAGCGCGCCAGGCTTTCGCTGATCGAGCAATTGATATTGCGTTGCGAGAACGCTTCGGATGCGGCGGCAAATACAGCGACTTCCTTTACCCCGGCGGCCACGGCATCTTCAAAACCACGCAGGTTCGGTGCCAGCGCACCGTAGACTACGCCCGGCTTGCGGCGGATTTGTGCGAAGACTTCAGCCGAACCGGCCATTTGCGGCACCCACTTGGGGGAGACAAAGCTGCCGGCTTCGATATAGCCCAATCCGGCGTCGGTCAGGGCGTCAACCAGTTGCACCTTGTCCGCGACACTGATGGGTTGGGCCTCGTTTTGCAGACCGTCGCGCGGGCCTACTTCGATCAGCCGCACATGGGTTGGAAGTGTCATGGGGATCACCGTGTCCGTTGAAATGGGGTCTTGCCCAACCCTCACCCCAGCCCTCTCCCGGAGGGAGAGGGGGCAGATGGGGGTGTGCTGGAGTTCGCAGGCGGTCAGTCAGAGCGAGGGACTGTTAGTCGTCTGTTTTTTTATGGTCTGTTCCAGCGCCTGGAGACACCGCTCTTCAGCGGTATCGAGTTCCAGCTGCATCTGCTGGATATCCAGCAACTGCTGCTCAAGCTGCTCGCGGCGTTCGGCGATTTTGGCCAGCATGCTGTTGAGCTGTTTCTGGTTGCCGCTGGTGGGGTCATAAAGCTCGATCAGTTCGCGGCATTCGGCCAGCGAAAAGCCGATGCGCTTGCCGCGCAGAATCAGTTTCAGGCTGACTTTGTCCCGCGCCGAATACACCCGCTCCTGACCGCGTCGTTCAGGGGCGAGCAGGCCTTGCTCTTCATAAAAGCGAATGGCACGGGTGGTGATGTCAAGTTCACGGGCAAGGTCGGAAATACTGTACGTCTGGCTGCTCATGGGCGGGCTCTGGAGAAATCGTGTTGCTAAACTAAAGGTTGGTTGACGTATACGTCAAGCAGGCTTGCGGCTTCGAATTTCTGTTGTTGCTGGCACAGCTCTATCAGTTGCTCGCGCATCCAGCGATTGGCCGGGTCTTGCTCGGTACTTTCGTGCCAGTACAAATGGGTTTCCACATTGGGCAGTTCATTGAGGGGCAAGGCTACAAAGTGCAGGCCATGGCGGCGGGCAAAACGCTCGGGCACGGTCATTGCCATGTCGGTTTGCTGCAGCACATTGGAGGCCATCAGGTAATGCTGCGAGCGCAGGGTGATCTTGCGCTGCAGGCCCATCTTGCCCAGGGCCAGGTCGACCTCGCCGAGGCCGTTGCGTCGGGTCGAGATATGAATGTGGGTCAGCGCCAGGTATTCATCCAGGCTCAGGGTTGCCTTGCCGGCTGATGGGTGGCCCTGGCGCATGGCGCAGACGTAACGGTCTTCCATCAATTTGACATGGCGTACCTGCGGGTCGGTATTGAGGGGGGCATCTATCGCAAAATCCAGACGCCCGGCAGCCAGATCACTGGTGGTCTCACGCCGATGAGAGAGAAAACTCTCGACCACCACCGAAGGCGCCTGACGCCGTAGCCGCTGGAATAGCGGCGGCAAAATCACCGCTTCTGACAGGTCTGTCATGCTGATGCGGTAGGTCTTGTTGGCTTGCAGGGGGTTGAAGGTGCGGCTTTCCTGCACCGAAACACGCAACAGCGCCAGGGCACTGCGCACCGGGCTGATGATGTTCTGTGCCATGGGGGTGGGCACCATGCCCTGGGCGGTGCGCACGAACAGCGGGTCATTGAAGCTCTCGCGCAATCGCGCCAGGGCATTGGACACGGCTGGCTGGGTGATGCCGATAATCTGCCCGGCGCGGGTCAGGTTGGCTTCGGTATAGATGGCGTCGAAGACGATAAACAGATTGAGATCGACCTTGTTCAGGTTCATGACGCGCTGGCTCTTGTTATTGGAAAGGAAAACGCGCCCCGATCATATATTGCTTATGAATGGTAATACACGTCGTTAATAGATGGCGCAAATAAAGGGTGGCTAATCTAGCATCGGGTATCACTTTTCAGCAGCCCGGTAGAAGGTAGTCACTTATGGATTTCGCTTACTCTCCGAAAGTTCAGGCCCTGCGTGAGCGTGTGACAGCGTTTATGGACGCCCATGTTTACCCGGCGGAGGCGATTTTTGATCAGCAGGTGGCTGAAGGTGATCGCTGGCAGCCCACAGCGATCATGGAAGAGTTGAAACTCAAGGCCAGGGCTGAAGGGCTGTGGAATCTGTTTTTGCCAGAGTCCGAACTGGGCGCCGGGCTGACCAACCTTGAATACGCGCCGCTGGCAGAAATCATGGGGCGCTCGATGCTGGGTTCCGAGCCCTTCAACTGCTCGGCACCGGATACCGGCAATATGGAAGTACTGGTGCGCTACGCCAGCGAGGCACAAAAAAAGCAGTGGTTGGAGCCGCTGTTGCGGGGTGACATTCGCTCGGCGTTTGCCATGACCGAACCGGACGTCGCCTCGTCGGATGCTACTAATATGACGGCATGCGCCGTGCGTGACGGTGACGAGTGGCTGATCAATGGCCGCAAATGGTGGACGTCGGGAGCTTGTGACCCTCGCTGCAAGATCATGATTTTCATGGGCTTGAGCAACCCTGAAAATCCGCGGCATCAGCAGCACTCAATGATCCTGGTGCCGGTAGACACCCCAGGGGTGAAAATCGTACGGCCACTGCCGGTATTCGGCTACGACGATGCTCCTCATGGTCATGCCGAAGTGCTGTTCGACAACGTACGAGTGCCGTATGAAAACGTTTTGTTGGGTGAAGGCCGGGGCTTTGAAATTGCCCAGGGGCGTCTTGGGCCGGGCCGGATTCACCACTGCATGCGCTCGATTGGCATGGCCGAGCGGGCACTGGCTTTAATGTGCAAGCGTTCGCTGGCACGTACCGCGTTCGGCAAGCCGCTGGCACGTCTGGGGGCCAATATCGACAAGATCGCCGACTCGCGCATGGAGATCGACATGGCGCGCCTGTTGACCCTCAAGGCTGCGTATATGATGGACACGGTAGGCAACAAGGTGGCCAGAAGTGAAATCGCCCAGATCAAGGTTGTCGCGCCCAACGTTGCCTTGAAGGTGATTGACCGGGCCATTCAGATGCATGGCGGGGCAGGGGTTTCGGCGGATTTTCCGCTGGCTTATATGTACGCCATGCAGCGCACGCTGCGCCTGGCGGATGGCCCGGACGAAGTACACCGGGCGGCAGTGGGCAAGTTTGAGCTGGATAAATATGCACTCTAGGGAGAGGGGGCATTTGACCTTGCACACTCAATAAACCCACACCTCAACCCGACGATTCTTCTGGCGCCCTTCATCTTCGATATTGGCTGCCACCGGCATTTGTGCGCCATAGCCCCGAATCTCCCTGGGCACCACGCCGCTTTTCACCAGCTCGCGGCGTACGGCCATCGCCCGCAACGTTGACAGCAATTGTGCACGCTGCGGGTCATCCTTGGCATCGCCAAAACCCACCAGTGTGATCTGTTTGTCGAGTTTGCCATGGGCGCTAAGGTAGTCGGCCACACGCAGCAAGTCCTGACGCGCCTTGTTATCCAGTGAGGCGCTGCCTTCTTCAAAACGGAAGTTGACTGACAGGCGCTGTGCCTCCCGCGTCAGCGCCTGATACGCCTGGGGCATGTGCGCGCCCGGTAGCACGCTGCCAGCTTGTACGCTTTGGGCGACAAAGCCGTTTTGCCCGACAATGGCCTGACCTTGCGGGCTTTGGGTGAAGGCAACCAGTGCTTTTGCCCAGGGATTTATCGTCGAGGGAGGCAGGTAAAAGAACAGACGCCGCGACAAGGGGTAGTCTTCGCTGGCAATCAGGCTGGTGAGCGGCAGCATGGGCTGCGATGCGCCATCAACGATAGCCAGGGCCTTGGCCTCACGGATATACGGCAGGCCGATAAAGCCGATGGCTTGTGGGTCACGGCTGACGGCATCGGATAGCTCTTCGCTGGATTCGAAACGCTGTGCCGTACTGCTCAAGGACTGCCCGTTGCGGTTCAAGACCAGCTCTTTAAAGGTCTCCCAGGTGCCGGACTGGCCATCGCGGGCATATAAATGAATGGCACCACCGACCCCGCCCAGCTGTTCCCAGCGGCTGATCTGGCCACTGAAAACCTGTGCCAGTTGCTCGGTATCAAGCTGATTGAGCGGGTTGCGCGGGTGGAGAATGATCGCCAGGCCATCGATGGCAATCACTTGTTCGGCGCTCGGGCTTTTCAGGTCTCCCAGGCGCTCAAGGTCTACCAGTTCGCGGTCCTTGATGGGGCGCGAGGACGCCACCAGATCCGCATGCCCGGCGGCCAGGGCAGTAAAGCCGGTACCCGAGCCATGGGCGGCGACATCCACCCGGATCTGCCGGCCCTGCGCCGTGGTGCCGACAACAGTGTGCTCGTTGGGCGGGATGACCGGGACACTGTGGATGTCATGCAGGCCTTGCTCGGCGAGCATGGCGCTGACCAGTGCAGGGCCAAGGTTGGCGCCGATGGTGTTGGAGCCCTGGATGCGCAGGTCGGCAGCGCAGACCAGGCCGGTCAGCGCGCATAACAGGGTCAAGGACATAAGACGCAGCATCGGCAGGCACCTTCCTGGAGCCATAGAAAGGCCTGCAATTTAAGTCAGAAAGGTTTCAAGCCGATGACAGGCCCCTCTGTAGCAGCTGCCGAAGGAACGAGGCTGCTGCTAAGGGATTGTTCTTAGCTCAATTCCAGCCAGATCGGCGCATGATCCGATGGTTTTTCCATGCCACGCAGGTCGTAGTCCACACCCGCTGCCTTGATTCGTGGCACCAGCCCCTGGGAAGCAAGGATCACGTCAATGCGCAGGCCACGCTTGGGCTCATCCTCAAAACCACGGCTGCGGTAATCGAACCAGCTGAAACGGTCGGCCACGTCCGGGTGCAGGTAGCGAAAGCTGTCCACCAGGCCCCAGCCCTTGAGACGTTCCAGCCACTCGCGTTCTTCCGGCAAAAAGCTGCACTTGCCGGTCTTCAGCCAGCGCTTGGCGTTGTCCGGGCCGATACCGATATCGCAGTCCTGCGGCGAGATATTGATATCGCCCATTACCACCAGTGGTTGTTCATTGCTGAACTGGCTTTCAAGCAGCTGCTGCAGGTCGCTGTAGAAACGCTGCTTGGCCGGGAATTTGGTGGGGTGATCGCGGTTTTCGCCCTGTGGGAAGTAACCATTCATGATGGTCACCGGCTGGCCGTTTTCGTCAGCGAAAGTGCCCCAGATAAAACGCCGCTGGGCGTCATCTTCATCACCGGCAAAACCCTTGTGCAGCTCCAGAGGTGCCTGGCGCGAGAGCAGGGCGACCCCGTAATGGCCTTTTTGACCATGGAAGTGCACGTGATACCCCAGCGCTTCGATGTCGGCGATGGGGAACTGATCGTCATGGACCTTGGTTTCCTGCAGGCCGATCACGTCAGGCTGGTGTTTCTCGATCAGCGCTGCCAGCTGATGTGGCCGAGCGCGCAGGCCGTTGATGTTGAATGAAACGATTTTCATGGGCGGGCAGTCCTGAACAAAACTGCGATGCTAGCGGACTGACGCTCTGGCTGCCAGCGTGCAGTGGGGCAAATGCACTGCTAACGTAGGATGCACTTGGCCATGATGGAACTGTTGTGGCCCTCGGGGGTTCGTACGCATTAGAAGCGCCGCTATCCAGGCCGCGCCGGGGAGTTGATCGCATGACGCAAACGCCGAACGCCACCAGTCAGATCCAGTTGCTTGACAGTGGCTATTCAAGAGAAGCGCGCTCCTTGCTGTATCAGGCCTATCGCCATGAGCCGACATTCCGCTTTCTGTTCAACGCCGAGCGCAGCGGTTACGAACAACGGGTTCGCGCGACAGTGCGGGAGCTGGTCAGGCAACATTTTTTTCAGGACTTGCCGGCGCTGGGGTTGCTGGTCAATGACCGCCTGGTGGGCATTGCCCTGATTGCCCCGCCGCAGCGGCGCCTGGGGATTACCGAAAGCTGGGCCTGGCAGTTGCGCATGGTGCTCAGTGCCGGGCTGAACTGCACGCGGCGGTATCTGGACTATCACCAGGCAGTGCAGGCCTGCGTGCCGGGAGATGCCGTGCATATGCTGCCGTTGCTGGGTATTCATCCCGAATTCCAGGGTTTGCATTACGGTGAGCAGTTGCTTGAAGCAGTGCATAACTGGTGCGCCGAGGACGAGCACTCCGAAGGTGTGGTGCTCGACACCGGAAACCCGCATTACCTTGAATTCTACAAGCGCCAGGGCTATGTGGAGATCGGGGAAGTTGCGGTGGGGCCGGTGATAGAACATGTGTTCTTCCATGCCAATCCGCAGGTGTCACATACCGCAACGGTTTGAACACGAACTTTTTGCCCGTTGACGCGCTCTATGAGCACCCCAGCCCGTGATAGCATCCGCGCCTATGACGTTCCCAGGAAGATTTACCAGTGGTGTTGTCCTGCTGCTCAGCAGTTTTGCGGCGTGTGCCCAAAGCGAGTTGGTGGTCAAGGTCAAACCGGCAAACGACGCCCTCAAGGCCAACGTGGAAGGCTATATTGGCAGCCTCGGCGATCGTGACGAGAAAGCGCTTTTGCGTTTTCAACGTGGCGCGCAGGAGCAGGCCCTGAAAGCCTCCCAGGCCTTGGGTTACTACCAGCCCTCCATCGACGCCGAGGTCAAGCCCGGCGATCCGCCGCGTCTGGTGTTGAGCATCGATCCCGGCGAGCCGGTGCATCTGCGCAACGTCAACGTGCGCGTCGAAGGCCCGGCCGCTTCGCTGAAGGCCTTTCAGATACCGGCCAGCGATGATCTCAAACCCGGCGCGGTGCTCAATCAGGGCAACTACGAAGACGCCAAGCGCCTGATCCAGAACCGTGCCCTGCGTTACGGTTTTTTCAATGGTAAATTCACTCAGCACGAACTGCTGGTCGACCCCAAGGGCGGTTTTGCCGATATCAATCTGGTCTACGAAAGCGGCCCGCGTTTTTTTCTCGGTAAAGTCAGTTTTGCCGGCGATGCACCCTTTGACCAGACCTTGCTGCAACGCATGGTGCCGTTTACCCCGGATACCCCGTACGACTCGGAACTGGTTGCCGAACTTAACCAGAACCTGCAAAGCAGTGGCTACTTTGAAGTGGTGCGCGTCGATGCCGCACCCAGTACTGCGGTGGGGCAGGTGATCCCGGTCGACGTCGACCTGGAAACCCGCAAGCCGCGCACCATGACCCTGGGCCTGGGTTACTCGACCGATACCGGAGCCCGTGGCAAGGCCAGCTGGATGCGCCACTGGGGCAACCCGCGCGGTGACAGCTACGGCTTTGAATCCGAAATATCCCAGCCCAAGCAAAACGTCGGTGCCTGGTATGACATCCCGCTGGATCCACCGCTGACCGATAAACTGCGTCTTGCTGCGGGTTATCAAAACGAAGAAATCGCCAACACCGACACCTTGAGCAAGCTGCTCACGGTCGGCCCGGAGTGGCACAGCAAACTGGATAACGGCTGGACGCGCGTCATCTCGCTCAAATGGCAGCATGAAGAGTACCGCCTGGGCGATGACTCGGGCCTGAGTACCTTGCTGATGCCGGGCGTCAGCTATTCGGTATTGCGCAGCGACAACCGCATCGACCCCAGTCACGGCTACAGTGTGACCACGGATATGCAGGTGGCCAAGCAAGGGTTGATGTCCGATACCAACCTGCTGCATGGCGATGTGCAGTTCAAGGCGTTGACCACCCTGTGGGAAAAACACCGCTTTTTGGGCCGGATCCAGTTTGGTGGCAGTGCCACCAACGGCTACAAATCGATTCCACCGTCACTGCGCTTCTTCGCCGGTGGCGACCAGAGCGTGCGTGGTTATGATTACCAGAGTCTGTCGCCGAAAAACTCCGAAGGTGATCGTATTGGCGGGCGCTACATGCTCGCGGGTAGCCTGGAATATCAATATCAGTTCGCCGAAAAGTGGCGCTGGGCGACCTTTGTCGACCAGGGCAATGCGTTCAACACACTGGACTTTCCGAGCCTGAAAACCGGGGTCGGCGTTGGTATTCGCTGGATCTCGCCGGTAGGCCCCATACGTCTGGATCTGGCCCATGCGCTGGATGACGATGGCGGTGTCCGTTTGCACTTTTCGATGGGGCCAGAACTGTGATTCGTGGTTTGAAAATAGCCGGGCTGGTGCTGGTGGCGTTGGTGCTGCTGGCCGTTGTCAGTGTGGGCGTGATTCTGGGTACGCAAGCAGGCAGCCGCTGGGTGCTGGGGCAGGTACCGGGTTTGCAGGTGGAGAATTTTGCCGGGCGCCTGGGCGGCCAGTGGGGTGCCGATCATCTCTTGTGGGAGCAAGGCACCAGCCGGGTGGAGGTAAGCCGGCCGATCTTTGCCTGGTCGCCGGGCTGTCTGACCCGCATGACGCTATGTATCGATCAATTGCAGGCTGACGCCATCAGCCTGCAATTTCCGCCCAGTGAAGACAGCAGCAGCGGGCCGATCAGCCTGCCGGAGCTGAAATTGCCGCTGGCGATTGAAGTGGGTGTGGTCAAGGTCGGCAATGTACTGTTCAACGGCATCGAGCAGCTCAAGGGCATGCAGATGTCGGCGCAGTGGACGGCCAAGGGCTTGCAGCTCGACTCGGTGCAGGTCGAGCGCGAAGACCTCAACGTTGAACTGTCCGGCCTGCTGCAACCCAATGGCGACTGGCCGTTGACCTTGCAAGGTAACGTCAGCCTGCCAGCTCCGGATGGCAAACCCCTGGCGATCGCGCTCAAGGTTGATGGCAATCTGCGTACTAGCTTGAACCTCAAGGCCGACACCACCGGTTATATCAATGCGCACCTGACGGGCGAGCTGCAGCCTTTGGCCGACAACTTGCCGGCGCAATTGAAAATCACCGCCGAACCGTTCAAGGCCAGCCCCGATCTGCCGGACACCCTGGTGCTCAATCAGTTGTTGCTGACGGCCAAGGGCGACCTCAAGGACGGCTATGAATTGAATGGCAGCGCCCTGTTGCCTGCCGAAAAACAGCCAGTGAACCTGCAGCTCAAAGGCCGCGTGGATGCCAAGGGTGCGCAGATCGCTGCGCTGGACCTGACCGCCAACCCGCAGCAGCGCCTGAAACTGTCGGGGCAAGTGGACTGGCATGAAGGCTTGAGCGCCGAGGCCAAAATCGACTGGCTGGAGTTTCCCTGGCACAACCTGTATCCGCTGATCGACAAGCCTGATGTGGATTTGCGCACGTTTGTGGGTGAAGTGTCCTATCGCGACGGTAATTATCTGGGCAACTTCAAGGCGGACCTTGATGGCCCGGCGGGCAAGTTCAGCCTCAGCAGCCCGTTCAGTGGCGATCTGGGCAAGGTCTTCCTGCCGCAGCTCAAACTGGTGGCCGGGCAGGGCAAAGCCGAGGGCCACGTCAATGTGCAGTTTGCCGATGGCGTGGTGTGGGACACGGCGCTGGACCTGAGTGCGCTCAACCCTGCGTATTGGGTGGCCGAGTTGCCTGGCACGCTGGCAGGCCCGTTGCGCAGCAAGGGTTCATTTAAAAACGAGCGTCTGGAGCTGGATGCCAATCTCGACCTCAAGGGCCGTTTGCGCGGCCTGCCTGCGGTGCTGCAAGCCAAGGCCCAGGGCGCCGGTGAGGCCTGGACCGTCAGTGCGCTGGATATTCGCCTGGGCGATAATCGCATCAATGGTAGCGCCAGTTTGCAGCAGCAAATCAAGGCCCAGCTTGATCTCAATATGCCGCGTCTGGGCCAGCTGTGGCCCGAACTGCGCGGTCAGCTCAAGGGCCGTGTCGATGTAGGCGGAACCCTCAAGGCACCGCAAGGCAAAGTGGCGCTCAATGGGCAGCAACTTGCGTTTGCCGACAATCATCTGCAAAACCTGACCCTGGATGCCAGCCTCGATCGCAACCAGCGTGGCCGCATCGACCTCAAGGGCAGCGGCATCCGCGCCGGTGACACCCAACTGGGCGTGCTCACCGCCAACGGCAGTGGCGATATCAAGCGTCAGCAGCTCAAGCTGGATTTGCAAGGACCGTCGGTGCAACTGGGCCTGGCCGTGGATGGCGGCCTGGACAAAGGCAACTGGCGCGGGCGACTGGCCAGTGGCGACGTCAAGGCCGGCGGCCAGGCCTGGGTGCTGCAAAACCCGGCACGGCTGGAGCGCCTGGCCGATGGCCGGCTCAATCTGGGCGCGCAGTGCTGGCTCTCCGGCCCGGCGAGCTTGTGCAGCGAAGAGCAGCGCCTGGTGCCGGACCCGAAACTGCGTCTGCACCTCAAGCAGTTCCCCCTCGACAGCCTGGCTGAGTGGTTGCCCAAGGACTTCCAGTGGCAGGGCCAGCTCAATGCCGACTTGATGCTGGACTTGCCTGCCAGCGGGCCTAAAGGCCAGGTGGTGGTGGATGCCAGTGGTGGCACGTTGCGCTTCAAAGACAAGGGCCAGTGGCTGGACTTCCCATACCAGGCGTTCAAGCTGACCAGCAACCTGACCCCTAACCGGGTTGAATCGCGGCTTGATTTCGATGGTGGCAAGCTGGGGCAGTTGATGCTGGCAGCGCGGATCAATCCGCTGCCCAAAAGCAAACCTGTTACCGGTGAATTCCGTCTCACCGGGCTGGATGTGTCGATGATTCGTCCGTTTGCGCCGATGGTGGAAAAACTCACCGGCCAGCTCAACGGCTCTGGCACGATATCGGGTGCTTTGCTGTCGCCCCATGTCAACGGCAATGTGGCCCTGACCGGCGGTGAAATCTCGGGGCCGGAGCTGCCGACCAACTTCGAGAATGTGCAGCTTTCGCTGGCCATCAACGGCGAAACGGCGCAGATCAATGGCGGCTGGACCAGCGGCGACAAGGGCCAGGGCAGCGTCAGCGGCAATGTGGCCTGGGGTCAGGCAGTGGCGGTCAATGTGCTGGTCAAGGGCAACAACCTGCCGGTGACGGTCGAGCCTTATGCCAAGCTGGAAGTCGCCCCGGACCTGAAAATCTCCCTCAACCCCGACAACACCCTGTTGATCGCCGGTACGGTGAACGTGCCCAAGGGTGAAATCGTGGTACGGGAATTGCCACCCTCGACGGTCAAGGTGTCAGATGACACGGTGATTGTGGGCCAGCAGACGACGGGTGAAGCCGCGCCGATGCAGGTCGACATGGATATCACCGTGGTGGTGGGGCAGGAGTTGCTGACATTCTCCGGCTTTGGCCTGAACGCCGATCTGGCGGGGCAGGTGCATATTGGCAACGACATGGACACCCGTGGCGAGCTGCGCCTCAATAACGGTCGCTACCGTGCCTATGGCCAGAAGCTGACCATACGCCGTGCGCGTTTGCTGTTCGCCGGGCCGATTGACCAGCCTTATCTGGATATCGAAGCGGTCCGCCAGACCGACGACGTGATTGCCGGGATTCGCCTGACAGGCAGTGCGGAACAGCCCACTACGCAAATCTTCTCGGAACCGGCCATGAGCCAGGAACAGGCGTTGTCTTACCTGATCCTTGGGCGTCCGCTAACGGGTACCGGGGAAGATGAAAACCTGCTGGCGCAGGCGGCGCTGGGCCTGGGCCTGATGGGCAGTTCGGGGATTACCACCAGCCTGGCCAACCACCTGGGGATCAAGGATTTTGAGCTTGATACCGAAGGTACCGGCAACAGCACGGCAGTGGTGGCCAGTGGCAAGATCAACGAGCGGCTGAGCGTACGCTATGGTGTGGGTGTGTTTGAACCTGCCAGTACCATTGCCCTGCGTTACAAACTGAGCAAGCGTGTGTATGTCGAAGTAGCCAGCGGTTTTGCCAGCTCGCTGGATATCTTCTACAAACGGGATTTCTGACGTGCTGTGATATGACCTGATGGTGTGGGAGCGAGCCTGCTCGCGAAACAGGCGACGCGGTTTGCCTGTATCGCGAGCAGGCTCGCTCCCACAGGATAGGGTAAAGGTAGTGCAGTCTCAGAGCGTGAGCTGCTTCATCGTTGCTTCGGCATAGCGCAACCCGGCCACGGCGCTGGCCGGGAATATGCTTTCCAGTGCCGCCAGCTCGCTGGCGCTCAGCTTGACCTCCAGCGCTCCCACATTCTCCTGCAGATACTTGCGTTGCTTGGTGCCCGGAATCGGGATCAGGTAATCGCCCTGTGCCAGTAACCAGGCCAACGCCAGTTGCCCGGCCGTCACGCCTTTTTCGGCAGCCAGGGTTTGCACTTGTTCGACCAACAGCAGGTTTTTGCCGAAGTTCTCACCTTGGAAACGGGGATTGAAACGGCGGAAATCGTCTGCGGCAAAATCGTCCACGGTTCTTAGCGCACCGGTCAAAAATCCCCGACCCAGCGGGCTGTAGGGCACAAAGGCAATGCCCAGGCGCTGACAGGCTTCAAGGCAACCGTTGCCTTCCTGGTCGCGGCTCCACAGCGAGTACTCACTTTGCAATGCGCTGATCGGATGCACTTTGTGCGCTCGTTCAAGGGTCGCCACCGATGCCTCGCTCAGGCCCAGATAACGCACCTTGCCTGCCTTGACCAGACCTGACAGCGCGCCGACGGTTTCTTCAACCGGTACGTTCGGGTCCATGCGGTGCTGGTAGTACAGATCGAGCGTCTCAACCCCAAGGCGCTTGAGGCTGCCTTCGACGGCCTGGCGGATGTACTCGGGGCGACCATTTATGTCGCGAAAGGCCGGATTGGCCGGGTCGCGGACGATGCCGAATTTACTGGCCAGAAACACTTGCTCGCGTTTCCCGCGAATGGCCTGGCCAATCAGTTCTTCGTTGGTGTGTGGCCCATAAATGTCGGCGGTATCGAGCAGGTTGATGCCCAGTTCCAGAGCGTGGTGCAGGGTGGCCACGGCTTCGCGGGTGTCGCTGCCGGTGGTGTAGAAGTCGGTCATGCCCATGCAGCCCAGGCCAATAGCGCTGACCTGAGGTCCGTCTTTACCCAGTTGGCGAGTGTGCATGCGAGGTGCTCCTGAATGAGTGGGGTAGGGCTATTCTTCACCTCGACAGTGGCAAGATAAACAGGGTAAATACACCATCACTGTTCGTAATTTCTAAACAATGGAGGGGTTATGGACCGTTTCAACGCGATGCGGGTCTTCACTCGCATCGTTGAACTGGGCGGCTTTACCAAGGCTGCCGACAGTCTGCAATTACCTCGTGCATCGGTGACGGTGTTGATCAAGCAACTGGAAGCGCATTTGGGCGTGCAACTGCTGCATCGCACCACTCGCCAGGTCAGTCCGACCCTGGATGGCGCAGCGTACTACCAGCGCTGCGTCAACCTGCTGGATGATCTTGAAGATGCCGAAGGGCTGTTTCGCGGCAGCCAGCCCAAAGGCACGCTGCGGGTCGAGATGCCCGCTTCGGTGGGGCGTCTGGTGGTGTTGCCGGCCTTGCCGGAGTTCACGGACCGTTACCCGCAGATCGAACTGGAAATCGGCCTCAACGACCGCCCGGTGGACCTGATTCGGGAAGGTGTGGATTGTGTGATCCGCGGTGGACTGACCATGGACGACTCCCTGGTGGCGCGGCCCCTGGTGCAGATGGATCAGGTGACATGCGCCAGCCCCGCCTATTTGCAAGCTCGCGGTGTACCGCAATCGCTCGAAGACCTGAGCGGGCATCAGGTGGTGGAATATTTCTCCAGCGCCTCGGGCAAGCGTTACGGGCTGGAATTCCAGGTCGATGATGAAGTGCGCCTCGTCGACTTGCCCAAGCGGCTTGCGGTCAACAGTGCCGAGGGGTATCTGGCGGCGTGTGTGGCGGGGTACGGGCTGGTGCAAACCCCCCATTACCATGTTGCGCAGCTGGTGCGCGAAGGGCGCCTGCAAGAAGTGCTCAGAGACTGTTTGCCACCGCGGCTGGCGTTAACAGCCTTATATCCACACCATCGGCAATTGTCGCCGCGGGTACGTGTCTTTGTGGATTGGCTGGTGGACCTGTGTGCCCGGCCGGGGAGTGCCTTCAAACGTTAGCCCGGGCCTGCAGGGCAGGCCCGGGATGTTCGTTGGTGGCAGCCAAAAAGCTGGCTTGGCTGTAAGATGGGGCCCGATTTTTTCAATTTCTCCATGAAAACCGACCCGGTTGGCGGCTTTCGTATACGGACTTACTGTCAGGAACAGGTCATGACCCCTTCGCAGCGCTTGAAATACTCGATTTTGATATCACTGGTGGTTCTGGGCATCATGTTCGGCCTTTCTTACTTGCAAAACGCCGGCATGATCACCGAGAAGATGTTCCAGTACATCGCCATCGGTGTGGCCGTGGTCGTGGTTGTCATCAACGGCGTCATGCGCCGCAAGACCAAGATCTAAGCTTCGATCTTGCCGGTCAAAACGGCTTCAGCCTGTGGATGCAGGCTGTAGCTCTTGTCGCTGTTGAGTACCACCACCCCTTCGCTGCACAGGCGCTTGAGTACCTCGCGCACACTCAAGAATGACAGCGGGATATCCAGCGCCTGCAAGTGGCTGTGCATGCCGCGCACCCCCAGCCTGCGATCATTGCCTGCAGCCGTTAACAGCGCGTCAATGACCTTGAGCCGCACCAGGCTGGTACGCAGCCCGAAACACTTGAGCAGGTGGCGGATCCGTTCGTTGCCTTGCAAGGGCGCGAGCGCTTCCAGCAGCCCGGTATCGGGCTGAAAATCGACTTCGCGATGCGGGTTTCTACCATCCGTTGGTATTTGCTGGTTATGCATGCAAAAAACTCCTTTTCAGAGCCTGATCAGGAAAAGAAAAAAATGCTCTTACTTAACTAGACGAATGAGCGACAGAAATCATGAACATTCAAATGTAGAAATTTTGTCGTGAATTCGTCTCAATCGCGTTTGCGACCAGTGTAGGCGGGGGTTTGGAGCGATTATTAAATTTTTTTAATCGTGAAGGGCATGCTCTGGCCCTCTACAGGGCCTGGCGGGCAGTCAGCACCGGCCGACCCTCGGTGTTGCGGCTCAGGTATACCGGCAACACTTTGGGCAGGGAGGTCACCAGATGATCGATTTCCCGGGTATTGAATACACCCCCAATGCGCAGTTTGCCGGTGGCGCTGTCGGCCAGGGCGAGGGGAGTGTCGAGGTAGCGGTTGATCAGGGGCAAGGCGTCAGCCAGTGACAGGTTGTCCAGCACCAGCTGGCCGTTGCGCCAGGCCAGCTCGGAGGTGACGGCCGCGACCGGGCCAATTTGCGCGGCATGGTCGCCTGCCTTGTAACGCGCCTGCATGCCCGGCTCCAACCGCAGGCCATCGCCACTCAGGCGCTTGTTGCTGGTGACCAGCACCGAACCTTCGAGCAGGGTGATCCGCACCTGGTCTTCGTACATCCACACATTGAACTGGGTGCCTGTGACACGCACCTGGCCTTCTGCCGCCTGCACCAGAAACGGGTGGGATGCGTCGTGACTGACCTTGAAAAAGGCCTCGCCCTTGCTCAGGGTCACCTGGCGCTGATCCTTGTAGTTACTGAAGGTCAGTTGGCTGCCCAGGTTGAGTTCGACCTGGCTGCCATCGGGCAGTGTCACCGTCCTGGCACTGGCATCGGCGCTGTAGCGCTCATGGGCATTGGGCACCCAGCCCAGTTGCCAGCCGCTGTAGGCCGCCACGGGAAGGGCGAGCAGGGTAATGGCGGCGGCCACGGCAAAGCGCTGCCAGGTGCTGCGACGCGGTGCGGGAGGCAATGCAACCACCCGGGCTGGAGCGGGGGCCGGGCGTGTCAGGTGCGCACTGATGTCCCAGACATCCAGCATCGCTTCATATTCCAGCGCGTGGAGGGGGTTGGCATTTAGCCACACAGCGAAAGCTTCACGTTCCTGGCAGGTGCAGTCGGGCTCGTGCAAACGCAGGCACCACTGAGCCGCAGCTTCGGTGATGGCCTCGTTTTCAGCGTCTGTGTGGCGTGTTTCACTCATTGATATTTCCCGGTTTTGCGCATTCTAACCCCGTGCCAGAGCTAACGAGAACATGAGCCATGTCAAAAGCATGTCATTTAGCCCTATGGCCGGGTTTTTCTCTGCTACGGTTGTTCCAGTCACATTGAGTACCAGACGCAACATCAATTAATGGAGTTAAGACAATGTTGAAGAAAACCTTTGCTGCTGTGATCACTACTGCTGCTTTGTTGGGTGCCGGTGCAGCGATGGCTCAGCCTGTTGATCCGAACTGGGCATTCTCCAAGGAGTTGGTCGAAGTTCTCAAGAACAAGAACGGCTACACCGTGATCAAGAAAATTGAAGCCCAGGACCCGGCTGCCGGTATCTGGAAGGCCGAAGGCATCAAGAAGGTCGATGGCCTGGAATACGAAATTATTTTCGATTCGACCGGTAAGGTAATTTCCGAGAAGAAAGACTGATTCCCGGTACCTGAAACGAATCGTGCACTGAGCGTTTCTACCCGGCCCTGATCGTTTGTTTTGACAGGGTCGGGTGTTTTTACGCCTCAGGTTTTCTGCCGGGCCAACCATTGTTCGCGAGTTATTCCCCACAGCTCGCATGGCAGCCTGCCGCTGACAAAGTCTTTCTCTTCCCTGCCTATCAAGCGCATTCCGCCTCGCTCGGAAATAAGTCGTGAAGCCGTATTGGGCGCCGCTTTGGGCACGTGCATGCACGCGCGGTGCAAGGTCTTGAACCAGTAGGCATCGACCACCTCGCAGGCTTCGCTCATCAACCCCTGACCCTGCCATTGCGGCGCCAGCCAGAACCCCCGGTTGTTGTCCACGGCATCCATCAGGCTGATGCTGCCAATCAGTTCATCTGGCTCTGCTAACAGGCGAATCGTCCAGTGCCACTCTTCGCTGCGGGCCATGGCTGGCAGCGCCACGTCACGCACATAGCTCAGTGCGCCATCGTCCGGGTAGGGCCATGGCACGACTGCATTCAGGTAGCGCACGACTTGCCAGTGGGCAAAGCGCCTCTGGATGGCGGGCGCGTCGCTTAGTTGCAGGGGTTGCAGTACCAGTCGCGAGGTCTGGAGGGTAGGTAGGGGCTGCATCGTGGGTGGCTCCTTGCCATTGGTTTGCGTCGAGAGTACCGCGCAATGCCATCCATAAAAAAGCCCCCGTTAAACGGGGGCTGTATGGGGATAGTTGCGCCTGGCGATAATATCAGCCGTTACTGCAACCATTGCCCATCACGCGATACTCAAGAATATGACGCTGACCCTGGTGGTCTTCGTAGGTCATTTGTGCGGGCACTACTTCACAGACGTCGGCAGCCGGTGACACGCTGATAACTTTGGCAATATCCAGGTCGGTGGCATAAGTGTAATGCTCGACCACCGGTTGTAGTTGCGTAACTTGAAGTTCGTCAGCAGCCGCCAGGGTAGAAAAGCCAATAAGTGCAAGAGCGATCAAACGTTTCATTTATAAGACCTTAAAACAATCACGAATCACTGACTTCAGTTGCCATGGTGGCGGTCGAAGTTGTTACGCCGTGGAGTAAGTGGCGTAACACGAAGTACCGTGCCCTGTTTCAGTGTTGCGTTGAGGGATGTACATAGAATACGCGCGCTGCGTATTGATTAAAGTCAAAAGATCGTCATGGAGTCTTTCCGGATCAGTAACAATCGACGCTTTTTCCGCAGCACCACGAAAAAGCCCCCTCAAAGAGGGGGCTGGGGTCGCATCCGTGCGTGCAACCATTGAACTTTAGTGGGTGCTGCAGCCGTCGCCCATCACCTGGTATTCAAGGGTGTGGCGCTGGCCTTGGGAGTCTTCATAGACCATGGTGGCCGGTACCACTTCACACACCTTGGGTATGTTGGACAGGCTGACCACCCGCGCAATATCCAGTTGGGTACCGTAGTGGTAGTGTTCTACAGTCGCAGGCTGAACAGTGGAAGTTTCACCTGCAACAGCCAATGTGGCAAAACCGGCGAGAAACAGTGCAATAAGATTTTTCATGTGATTGGCCTCTAAAGTAATCAAGATTTAAAGCTGACTGACTTCATTTGCCGATAAGGCGGGAAGAAGTTACGACACCCGGCAAGGTCGCCGGGTGCGTACGAAGTACCGGAGTTTCAAGTGCAACTGATAGTTGAGTCATGTGAGTGAGGTTACGCTGATTTGCAAAAGTAAAAATAGCTGATGGCAAAATGCTCTGTTACCACATGGGTAACAATGTGAGGGCCCTGCGTTATTTTTCAAGTGCCTGGGTCGTCTCCTGGCTGGCATACTGGCCTCTCTGGTTCAGGAGCCATTTATCGATATGAATGTCGTGTCCCCCCTTAATGCCTATCAACAAGCTGTCGAACACCAGGGCTTTGTCCACGACCCCGCCCAATGGGTTGCAGTCCAGGCCTTGCAGCGCTGCCATGAGGCCCTGCACTCGGGTGCGCAGCCGGTCAATGGCGTGTATTTGTGGGGGCCGGTGGGGCGGGGCAAAACCTGGTTGATGGATCAGTTCTATCAAAGCCTGCGGGTGCCCGCACGGCGTCAGCATTTTCATCACTTTATGCAATGGGTACATCAGCGCCTGTTTCAGCTGACCGGTACGGCGGACCCGCTCAAGACACTGGCTAAAGGCCTGGGCGCGGAAGTGAAGGTGCTGTGCTTTGACGAACTGTTCGTCAATGACATTGCCGATGCGATTATTCTTGGGCGTCTGTTTCAGGTGATGTTCGATGAAGGCGTGGTGCTGGTTTGTACCTCAAACCAGCCACCGAACGACCTTTATGGTCACGGTTTTAACCGTGATCGTTTTGCTCCCGGTATTACGGCGATTCTCAAGCATATGGAGGTGGTGGCGGTAAACGGTATTGAAGACCACCGCCTGCATCCCGGCATTGCACATCAGCGTTACTGGGTGACCGGGCCGGGCCGGCCGAGTGCCATAGAGCCGGTGTTCAGATCCTTGACCGAGGGCCAGGCGGTGTCTGACCAACCCATTGATGTGGGCCATCGCTCGCTGAACGTGGTGCAGGCCAGTGATGGGGTGCTGTGGTGCAATTTTCATGAGCTGTGCGAGCAGCCGCTGGCGGCCACTGAGTTCATGCAGATTTGTGATCGTTACAAGGTCATGTTGCTCAGCGAAGTGCCCTGCCTGAGTGCCGAGCAGCGCGAAGGCAAAATAGCCCGTGGTACGGAAGACGGGGCGGTGAAGGTCGAGGCGGGGGATCGTGAGCTGCCGCAACTGTCAAAATACGATGACAGTGTGCGGCGTTTTATTGCCCTGATCGACGAGTGCTATGACCGCAAGGTACCGGTGTGTATTGAAGCGCAGGTGCCGATGGATCATTTGTATACCCAGGGGTACCTGGAGTTTGCCTTTCGCCGCACCTTGAGCCGGCTGCAGGAAATGCAGTTGCAGCGGTTTGGCCTCCAATAACCCGTGATTGCGTGGGCCGTGTAGTCGCTGACTCGCGGAGCGAGGCTGCGAGGGGGGCTTGAAAGCAATGGGAGGGTGCCCCTTCTGAACGTGTCCAGCCGCTCGCAGCCTTCGTTCCTCGTCAGCGACTACAAGGGGCTTGAAGGATTCAAGGTCAATCCCACGCTGGCGCAACGCTCTGCGGGTTGGTCAGGCGATGGCCGCGGTCCAGGGCTGCAATCCGGGCCATGTCGTCATCGCTCAGTTTCAGTGAGCAGGCCTTGAGGTTGCTCTCAAGGTTGCTGCGCCTGGTCGAAGACGGAATCACCGAATAGCCCAATTGCATGGCCCAGGCCAGGGTCACTTGTGCCGCAGTGGCGTTATTGCGGTCGGCAATGGCCATGATCACTGGATCTTTAAGCACTTCGCCGTAAGCCAGGGTCATGTACGAGGTTATATGGATGCCCTGGCTTTGTGCGAATTCCACCACTTTGCGGTTTTGCAGGTAGGGGTGCAATTCGATCTGGTTGGTCGCGATATTTTCCGCGCCCACCGCGGCAATGGCTTCTTTCATCAGGGCGATGGTGAAGTTCGAGACGCCAATCTGCCGGGTCAGGCCCTTTTCTTTGGCTTCAAGCAATGCGCCCATAAACTCGGCTACCGGCACTGCATTGTCAGGGCTCGGCCAGTGAATCAGGGTCAGGTCCAGATGGTCGGTGCGCAGTTTTTTCAGGCTCTCTTCAAGGCTGGGGATCAGTTGCTCCCTGGCGAAATTACTGACCCAAATTTTGCTGGTGATAAACAGTTCGTCACGCGCCACGCCGCTTTCGGCAATGGCCTGGCCGACTTCAGCTTCATTTTCGTAAATCTGTGCGGTGTCGATGGCGCGGTAGCCCAGGTCCAGGGCATTGCTGACCGAGTCTATGACTACCTGGCCTTTAAGGCGAAATGTACCGAGGCCAAATGCTGGAACTGTCATGGATATCTCCTTGGTGGACGTAAGAATGAGGTTGAGTATCCTCGCCCTTCACCGGCGGAAAAACCGCTGGCCAAGCAAAGCACTCTTGACCACAGATCATGAATCTTAAGCTGACCCCCCCCCGACTGCCACCCCATTAGCGGTTTGCCGATTGGGATGCTGCTGAATGTTTCGCAGTTGTTTGAGGAGGTGGGGTTTAAATCTATATGAGAATTACTATAAATTACATCTACAAAAGTGCCATCATCACGCCGTTATCCCATTAGATCTGTTTCTGCGCTCATGGAGTGTTGCCGCTGCTGTTGCGGCCAGGAGTCCTGTTGGAAAACTACTATCGCGAACTGGTGGGCTTTTTGAGTGCCAGGCTGGGTAATGCCCAGGCGGCCGAAGACGTGGTGCATGACGCTTATGTGCGAGTGCTGGAGCGTTCAGGCGACGAGCCGATCGCGCAGCCACGTGCTTTTTTGTATCGCACTGCACTTAATCTGGTGATCGACGGCCATCGCCGCAGCAGCCTGCGCCAGGCCGAACCGCTGGAAGTGCTGGATAGCGAAGAGCGTTTTTACAGCCCCTCGCCTCAACTATTAATGGACCACGACCAGCGCCTGGCCATGATCCAGAAAGCCCTGGCTGAGCTGCCTGCGGCGTGTCGCGAGTGTTTTCTGCTGCGCAAGATCGAAGGACTGTCGCACCCTGAAATCGCCGAACGCCTCGGGGTATCGCGCAGTGTGGTCGAGAAGCATATCGTTAACGCCATGAAGCATTGCCGAATCCGTATCAGGCAGTGGGACAACGCCTGAGTGGCGCTAAAAAATCAGATTGCATGACATTTCAGAGATGAAACTGAACTGCGCCTGAAGAACTTTCTTATATGCACACCACAAACCCCACCAAGGTTTAATCTCGAAAACGTCGCGCATAAGCAGTTGGCGTCTTGGTTGGGCTGTTCTGGCCTGATTGCCCAAGTCCACTTATCGACACAGAAACGTATGTGATTACGCCCCTCCAGTGGCAGGTCGCAGCACGTTGCATGCGCGTGCCTTTTGGCTCGCTCACGAGTTTGACCCCATGAACGAAGGCCTCAGATCAATGCCGGCTGCGCAGGTACTCTGCATGGCGTGAGCGCAGGCGGCGCAGGAGCAGCACCATGAAACTCTCCCTGAAAGAATTTTTCGCCGGCTTTTTGCGGACTCGCCATATTGGCCGGCATTTCCGGCGTCTGGTCCTGCTCGACAGCCTGACCAACACCACGGTCAACCGCGAAGTACCACCCACGCTGGCACAGATGCTGGTGGTCGCGGCCAACAGTGACAGCGCGGTACTGATCGACAACCTGGGCACCCACACCGACGGTTTGAGCGACGCCGAGGTCGATGTGCTGCGCGATCGCCACGGCCTCAATGAGATCGAACACGAGCAGCCGCTAAGCCCCTGGGTACACGCGTGGCATTGCTACAAAAACCCGTTCAACTTGCTGCTGACCTTGCTGGCCGCAGTTTCCCTGGCCACTGATGACATTCAGGCGGCGGTGGTGATCGGCACCATGGTGGTGCTGTCGACCGTGCTGCGTTTTTGGCAAGAGGCCAAGTCCAACAAAGCCGCCGATGCGCTCAAAGACATGGTGAGCAACACCGCGACGGTGATGCGTCGCGATTTCAGTGCAGACGCTTCGCCCGTGTTCGGCAAGTTTTCCGGCGCCTCACGCCAGATCAGGGGGGCGCAGCGTATCGAGCTGCCGATCAAGCAGTTGGTGCCGGGCGATCTGATCGTATTGTCTGCTGGCGACATGATCCCGGCAGATTGCCGGGTGCTCAGCGCCAAGGATTTGTTCGTCAGCCAGGCCGCGATGACGGGCGAATCCATGCCCGTGGAAAAGTTTGCGCGTCAGCTCGACAGCCAGACCAGCAACCCGCTGGAACTGGACACTATTTTGTTCATGGGCACCAACGTGGTGTCCGGGGCCGCCACTGCGGTCGTGCTGACGACCGGTAATAACACCTATTTCGGTGCTCTGGCGCAGCGCGTCGGGACCACTGAGCGCGGTGCGACCTCATTCCAGGCCGGGGTCAACAAAGTCAGCTGGTTGCTGATCCGGTTCATGTTTGTGATGGCGCCGCTGGTGCTGTTTATCAACGGCTTCACCAAGGGCGACTGGACTGAAGCCTTGCTGTTCGCACTTTCCGTTGCTGTGGGGCTGACTCCGGAAATGCTGCCAATGATTGTGACCTCGACGTTGGCCAAGGGAGCCGTCTTCCTGTCGCGTAAAAAAGTCATCGTCAAACGCCTGGATGCCATCCAGAACTTTGGTGCGATGGATGTACTGTGCACCGATAAAACGGGGACCCTGACACAGGACAAGATTTTTCTGGCCCGGCATGTGGATGTCTGGGGGCAGGAGTCTGACGACGTACTGGAAATGGCCTACCTGAACAGCTATTACCAGACCGGGTTGAAAAATCTGCTGGACGTGGCAGTACTGGAGCACGTCGAGGTCCACCGCGAATTGAACGTGGGGACGGCCTTCAGCAAGGTCGATGAAATTCCGTTCGACTTTACCCGTCGGCGCATGTCGGTGGTAGTGGTCGAGCAGGACCGGCCGCACTTGCTGATCTGTAAGGGAGCTGTCGAGGAAGTACTCTCCGTATGTAAGACAGTTCGTCATGGGGAGAAGGAAGAAACTCTTGGCGATGAACTCTTGGTGCGCATTCGCCAAGTGACTGCGGCATTCAACGAAGAGGGCTTGCGCGTTGTGGCCGTGGCTGCGCGGTCCATGGCTGATGGGCGTGACGCTTACAGCCTGAGTGATGAGCAGGAGTTGACGTTGATTGGCTATGTGGCGTTCCTCGACCCGCCCAAGGAGAGCACCGCACCGGCGCTTAAAGCCCTGGCCGAGCACGGGGTAGCGGTAAAGGTTCTGACAGGTGACAACGAGCTGGTTACGGCCAAGATCTGTCGTGAGGTGGGCCTGGAGCAGCAAGGCTTGCTGATGGGCAATGATATTGAACGGATGACGGATGCCCAACTGGCCGTGGCTGTGGAGACCACCAACGTATTTGCCAAACTGACACCCACGCACAAGGAACGCATCGTGCGTTTACTCAAGGCTAATGGCCATGTTGTGGGTTTTATGGGTGATGGCATCAACGACGCTCCGGCACTGCGCACGGCGGATATCGGCATATCGGTGGACAGTGCCGTGGATATTGCCAAGGAAGCAGCTGACATCATCCTGCTGGAGAAAAGCCTGATGGTGCTGGAGGAGGGCGTGCTGGAAGGGCGTAGAACCTTCGCCAATATGCTCAAGTACATCAAAATGACAGCCAGTTCGAACTTCGGCAATGTGTTCTCGGTGCTGGTGGCCAGTGCATTCATTCCTTTTTTGCCGATGTTGCCAATGCATTTGCTGGTTCAGAACTTGCTGTATGACGTGTCACAAATTGCCATCCCGTTCGATAACGTCGATGAGGAAATGCTGAAAAAGCCACAGCGCTGGCAGCCTGCGGATGTAGGCCGTTTCATGCTGTTTTTTGGGCCGATCAGTTCGATTTTCGACATCCTGACGTTTGGCTTGATGTGGTACGTGTTCAAGGCCAACACACCTGAACACCAGACCCTTTTCCAGTCGGGCTGGTTCGTGGTCGGGTTGCTGACTCAAACCCTGATCGTGCACATGATTCGCACGCCTAAAATCCCGTTTCTGCAGAGCCGCGCAGCGATGCCGCTGATGGTGATGACAGGGGTGATCATGGCAGTGGGCATCTTCCTGCCGATGGGGCCACTGGCGGGCTACTTCAAATTGCAGGCGCTGCCGCCGCTGTACTTTGTGTTCTTGCCCGTGATTTTACTGGCTTACATGGCGCTGACCCAGGCCGTGAAAAGCTTTTATATTCGCAGGTTTGGCTGGCAATAAGGCCTGGCCGGGGCAGTTGGCCGAAAAACTGCAGTCTTTTGTCTTTGCGTGGGCCCTGGTCTTAAAGGGCCGGTGTGATGGATCAACAGACTGCAGTGATTTACCCACAACCATTTGGAAGATTAAGAAAATTCGCACATGACGTGTAGCTATTTCCCTTCTCGTAAATCGTATTCGATTAGTGATTATGCGCGGCGCGATTGCGAACGGGCTATGTGTGTTATGCGCGAATATTGTCGCAATGGTGGACGCTGATTGCAGGATTTATCCTATAATTTCAGTATCACTCATTCGGTTGTTTTTTTGAGAATAACCAATTGAACCTATTCAAAACGATACATTCACGCCTGACATACGCTGATGCCCGGCTTACTACTAGAGGGTTAAATGTATGAGAGTGTTGATTGCTGATGATCATCCACTTATTCGATCGGCGATGAAGTTGTTGCTGGAGAGTGATGGTCATGAAGTCGTGGCTGAAGCAGACAATGGCGCCGATGCTGTTCAATTGGCTCGCAAGCATAATGTTGACTTGATCATCCTTGATATCACCATGCCAGGCCTGGATGGTCTGGAGGTGATCAACAGAATCAGGGCTTCGGAGGTTAAAAGTCGCATTTTGGTGGTCACGTCCCAATCCCCCCTGTTTTATTCGCAGCGGAGCATGAAAGCAGGGGCGGCAGGTTTTATTACCAAAGGCCAGGATCTCACTGAGTTGATGAGAGCGGTAAAAGTAATCATGGACGGCTATACCTTTTTTCCATTTTTGGCGGCCAGCTCAGTGCGAAACAGTGATACAAGTATGAGCGACATAGAATTGATACAGAATTTGTCGGCGCGAGAATTGTACATACTGCAACAGCTTGCCCGGGGCCTGAGTAATAAGAAGATTGCTGAAGATATGATTCTTAGCAGCAAAACCATCAGTACTTACAAGGCGCGCCTGATCGAAAAGTTGAATATAAAATCGGTCGTCTACTTGGCTGAATTTGCCAAGCGCAATGATTTGATTTAATTGAACATCCTTCAATGTCTGGGGCTTGCAGGGCTGCTCCTGGTTCTTGGACAGCCCGTTGCAGCCGCTGACCCAAAAGTACAGACCTTGCAATTGATGGGGCGCTCCAATGTCGAGGCGTACAGCGTGGCACTTGAACCATCAGACAGGCAGTGGCTCAAGCAACACGGACCTTTGCGTCTGGGTATCTCCGCACCTGACTACGGTCCTTTTGAAATGACGGTAAACGGTCAGGACTTTGAAGGGTTGACGGCCGACTACGCGCAACTGCTGTCGCAGTTGCTACGCACTGACATTGTGGTCAAGCGTTACCCTTCAAGGCCGCAGGCGATAGAAGCGCTCAAGGGTGGTGAGCTGGATTTGTTGAGCAGTTCCAATGGTTTCGAAGCGCAATATCCTGAGCTGGTGTTAAGCCGTGCGTACGCAGACGATTCGCCTTCTCTGGTGACCCGCAGCAGTAACCAGGAGCGTCCGCCAGTTGATCTGGCGGGGCTGCGTGTGGCCATGCTCGATCACTACCTGCCGCCGCAGAAGGTCCAGGACTTCTACCCCAAAGCTAGCTTGCAGTTGTATCCGTCAACCCTGACGGCCATTGGCGCCGTGGCGTTTGGCCAAGCGGATGTATATCTTGGGGATTTTATTAGTGCCAGTTACCTGATTCACAAGAACTACCTGAACAATGTGCAATTGGCCGATTTCTCGCGACTGGAAGACAACCCCTTCGCCTTTGCGGTGAATCGTAAAAATCCGGGGTTACTGCGTATCGTCAATACAGCGCTGGCGGCGATCCCAGCCAGTGACCGCATGACAATTCTGCGCCGCTGGAGCTTCGACGGGCCAAAAACGTATGCCCCATGGCAGTTTACCCCTGCAGCCAGCGAGCAGCGCTGGATAGCTGAGCATCCGCGGTTAAAAGTGGCAATTTATGATGCGTTCCAGCCACTGTCCTTTTTTGATGAGCAAGGCAGGTTCAAAGGCTTGATTGCCGATCTTTTATCCAGCATCAGTACACGCACAGGGCTTAATTTCGAGGCAGTGCGTGTGTATACGCTGGCGCAGGGGATTGAACTGGTCAAGTCGGGCAAGGCAGATGTGTTGGGGGCTATCACGAGCAGTACCGCCCGAGAAAATCAACTGAGCTTTACCCGGCCCTACCTCACAACCCCTTTTGTGCTTATTTCCCGTATCGGCTCAGAGGGACCTCAAACCCTGGATGAAATGGCTGGCGGGCGTGTCGTGATGGTTCGCGGCAATGTACTGCGCGACTTTATTGCGCAGAACTATCCGCAGGTTCAGATTCAGGAAGCAGACAACCCGCCTGCGGCCCTGGCCATGGTGGCAGAGGGAAGCGGTGATGCCGCGATCAGCGTGTTGGTCAATGCGCGTTATCTGGTTTCGCGACGCTTTGACAATCAGCTGAAAATCACCAGCACCGTAGGTACTCAACCCGAGCAGATCGGTTTTGCCACTGCCGGCAATGATCAGCAGTTAAGCGCCATTCTGGACAAGGCCTTGCTCAATATCACTCCAGGAGACTTGAGTGAGCTGACCGGTCGTTGGTTCACTGACACACCAGAGGTTGAGAGCTACTGGCTGCGCAACCGTCCTGCGATTGTAAGAGGGTTTGCCATTGCCGCGGCGTTGCTATTGGTTGCCATTGTATGGATTACCTATTTGCAGAGAGTCATAGGCAGGCGCCAGCAGCTGGTGAATGAGTTGAATGCTGCCAAGCAAAGTGCCGATGCGGCAAACCGCGCAAAGACCACCTTTCTCGCAACCATGAGTCATGAGATCCGCACCCCCATGAATGCAATGAGTGGATGATTTTGTATAAAAAGGTGAGTGATTATGACATAAAATATTTTTTAGAGGCTTGAAAAAACACAATCCAAGTGCTAAGAATAAGTGTCATGGGGAATTTAATTATGGAAAAATCTGAACTATCACCCGCCTTTACTGCTTGGGTAGCAGAGCATTTAAATGATTTTCCGTTGACCGAAGAAAAATATGACCAAGCAATGTTCATGGCGGAGAAGCTCGAGTTTGAAGGGCAAGTCAACCATAGTGAATGGTTGGAAATGGTAAGGCGGGCAAACACTGCGCTTCTGCGATGCACCTAATTGGAGCATGGGTTTGTGATGATGGGAATCATTTCGTATCAATATTGATACTGTCGTGACGCTTTCGATGTTTTTTGAACATCCTCTGAAAATTTTGAAATTAGGTGCTAACGTAAGGTGAGAACGTAAACACGGAGCTAATCACATGGACAAGGAATTCGTCTACAACCCTGAAACTCCCTGCATTGTCCTGCGCAACGGCGAAGACGTGGGCGCTCTGGTCGCTGGCAGGCTCTACCGTTTTGACTGTGGTCTAAAAGGGTGTCCTGATACTTGCATTCTGGTCGATGATTTGCTTTTTGAGTTTGGCGAGAGAGTTGGTCATTTAGAGGGAAATAAGATTGTAATTGAAGCAAGCCAAGAGACCCTTGAATTAATAGAGTCTTGATTGGCGTCTTCTATTTTTCAGAAATTTTATGTGTTTGTTGTGAAAAGCCCCTGCCAAGTTGCGCCCCCCCCCCCCTACGGGGCTATTATCCTTGATATAGTAAAAGTCTAACTTTAGTGCCAAATTGATATTTCGCCACTTAAATTAGTCCTTGGCTTTTCTTTCTATAATATTTTCCGAAATTTGTCTGTGAGTTGGGGAAAAGCCTCCGCCAAGATACTCCCCTACGGGGCTATTATCCCTGATATAGTAAAAGTGCAACTTTTGTCTCACGCAATCTCAATCAAACCGTCTTTGACCCTTCTATAATAGGTTGCTCGACTAACTCCAAGTCTCTCCCAAGGCTTTAATTCGGTAATTATTCTTCGATCAGTATCGACATTGTTCTTCTTTCTATAATAGTAGGTTCGCTTTGGTATTCCCTCTTCCTCCCAAGGCTTGCCATCCACATAAATGAGATTTGCCGAGCTTTTCTGCCTTGATTGCTTCGCTCTCTCGCTTTTTAACTCATTAAGCCTCTCTATGGAGAAATTACGGCTTACAAAACGATAGACGCTATCAGCAATGGTATCGACCTCCCTGCGCCCTAACTGGCACTCAAAGTTGTTAAACTGTTCCGCTTGCTCATGGATCACCGATAGCAGTTCTGCGGGGTGATGATGCTGCCAATTGTTATATGCCCAAACTCGCAGATTGTCGAACAGAGTGCAGTTTCTACCAGATGCAAAACCATCCTCTATGTTTTTCTTCTTTTTGGCTTCACGTTGTTTCTTGACGAGTTCTTTATCTACAAATTCGTTAAGGTAGTCCAGGTCATAAGGTTGATCAGCAAACGATAGAACCTTAAAGGCAGATGAGTTAAACGGATTCTTGGTCAACAAGCCGTTATAATTCATATCTGCGCCAACTCTGACAGCAAGGCCGTGCTCCACGTCAGAACAGTATTTGAGAGGCTTTAAACGCCCGCTTACGTCTATTTTGACGGATGTATTTAAAATGTAAGTCATATGTGAACGACCATTATCCAAGTTTCTAACAATTAGATGTGGCGGTGGTAAGCCTTTATCTGTCCAGTCCAGCACACTGGTATCACTGTCTAAATCCAGAATAATGAAATACTTATGTGTTAGTGAGTTTGGTTGTAGATAGGTAGATTTAAGGGCTGATTTTAAAGAGCCTACCTGTTTGCCGAAGGTATAATTATTCGTATGGTATGGCTTGGGTGGAAGTTTTGACTTGTAAAGCTCAAGGGCTGTTTGTGTATCACGCATATTCTCCTCTAAAATTTTTATTATTTTTAGGAGAAGATTATGTTTTATCCTTGCAACTTAATTCTTAAATGTTAAACTGAATTAGCAAACTGATAATGTAGAAATTAAATGGCTTGGCGGCGCATAATCTCTACTCCTTTATATAACCTAACATTTACCCCTTAAAGCGCAAGTTTTAAGGGGTTTGTTTTTAATCGACTTGATCATTTATTCACGGTTTTCTAAAAAAGCGAAAAATCATAGTCTCCGACGGTTTGCCCATCCCCATTTAGCAATGGGGGTTTGTTAACTGATTCAGCTATCTCCATTGTGCGTCTAAAAAGTCTTCGACGGACGCACAAATTAAATTGGCTTTATGATCCTTTTCCTTACCTCCTTCGCCGCTGGCATGCCAAGAAGCTCATTGTCATATAGTTCTAATTCTGCCAGTTGAGTATCTACCTGCGCCTCTGCCTTCTTGGTAAAACGACTATCCTCGGACTTGTCATTCTCACGAACCCTCTCATATGCTTTTCTCGCTCTCTCCAAATATTTATCTTGAATATCCTTGCGTCGTGCGGCGAAAGTTTCTTCGAGCCAATTGGTTATTCCGTCAATCAGCTCTGACATATTGCTACGGAATAATTTTAACTCTGCTTTTAGCCTTGCGGTGTCGGCCTCTACCTTTACATGTTCGACTCGAAGAGTTGATATTACGCCTTGGTAGTTTTCTGACTTTCTTCTGTATGCTTCCGCAAGCTCTCTCTCTTCTGCTGTGGATTGCTCTGCGAGTCTTTGACGCTCTATGGCATCCTCTGCTTTGGTCAATTGTGAGGAAACATATCGTTTTGCTTTTTGAGTGTATTCTTTGGCTTTTTCCGCCTCTTGCTTTGCTAATTCGGCATTTTTAATTGCAATATCTCTTTTTTCTTTGGCGAGGTGGTAAAGGCTGAACTCTCGTTCTGATTTCGGTTTTTTAGCCTCTGCGTTGATATATCGAAGGGTTTTCATATGTCCCTCTGTCTTTTCGTGCTTCTTGGCTCGATAAGGCGTTTCTTTCAATAATGTGTTATTGGTGTAGGCGTAAAACATATCTTGCAGATACCCAAACAGTAACTGTGACTCCAGAAAGTCGGGTTTTTCGCCAATAGGATTTGTTCCTGGACGATACTTTTTCAAATAAGCATTAACCCTCTTTATCTGTGTGTCTCGCAAATCATAGCGCCCAGTCTTACTGTTTTTAGTGGATATAAAAATATGCGGATGGTCGCTATGCTCCGTCAGGTCGGCATCTTCATCACCATGCAATACAACAAAATGAATAGGGTATTCTGGGAAAATGTTATTGTAAAAACTCCTTATTAGGTCGATGCGTTTTTCTGGCAGTATACCTTCAACCTCATTCTTGGATGGGAATTTGAAAAAGGCTTCCTGTATCACCGCCTGATTTTTTTTGATCAGCGGTTTGGCCCCACGTTCTATCTCGTTATGGCATTCGAGAAACTGCCTTGCTGTGTCGAGTTTCTGGCCTTTGCGCTTAATGTCGAACTGGTTAAGGTCGGATAGAAGTTGTTCAGTATCAGCAATGCCTGACACGTTCAGGATGTTCTGAAAGGCGAGAATGCTTCCATCATCAGTTTCTTTTTTACTGGCATTTTCCACGGTATTTTTTAACTTGGCACGCAACGCAATAAGTTCTGACCTGTTATCTTCTGCGATGCTCGGGGATTCCGCCTCGGTCGTTATTTTGACAAGAAGTGCTTCTCTCTGTTCTTTTGGATAATCGTTGAGTTTTATCGTGCCCGTTTCTGGAAGCCAAATTAGGTTAAGGTGGGATTGTTCATCGAACCATTCCAGCTTCTTGGGCTGGCTTGCGGGAATGCGCAGAGAGTGGCGCAGGCTCTTGAACAATTGACGGCGACCGCCATGTCCATTTGTTGATTTTTTCTTGATCTCGTTTGTATAGTTCAAAGTCTTGAAAATCATCGAAGTTATTTTTTTATCATTCATTTTGTCCTCATGTTGAATATTTTATTGGTGCCGCTTTGCTTTTGCTTCTGCCATTCCGGCGAGGAACCCGTGCTTATTACCGGAAGCGAAGCGTCTTAACGAAGTTAAGTCTGGTAATAAGCCCAACGGGTTAAAAGAAGCCATACTTCAATATTAGCATTTGGATCAATGCTTTTGCTCTTAGCCGGATTTGTCCGGCTTGGCCCTGACTTGTTAGGGCCTGCTTTGGGCTGGATTTGTCCAGCCTGCTTGAATGCTCTTGGGCAAAGCCCTAAAAGGTGCCCAAGCTTGCTTGGGTGCGTTTTTAGGGCTGGATAGCGGTGTCAGAGGTTAACAGTTTTATCAGCAAAATAACCATCTGGGGTCACTTGAATGCGATCAATGTGAATATCACCAAGGTAAAGATCAATGATATAGTGTTTCTTCTTTATTGGCGTGACATTGAGCCTTACGCCCTGACCTTGCAAGAAGTTGTTAACCCTCATTCGACCGTGCTCCGTTAGGAGTAGTTTGTAAATTTCCATCACGTTAATGGTGGATTTACTTGCAAGGTGCAGGGTGCTAATTCTGTGGCTGATTTCCTGTTCTTTGGCTTTGAGCTGGTCGAGTTCTTGGCTCACTTCTTCGATTCTGGTTAGGACGTATTTTTGCGCACTTTCTGACGCTTTTTCCAAGATTGAAAAATTGTTAGCCAATGCTTTTTCTTTTTGGATCAACAATCCTGAAATTTCACCATGGGCTTTTTCCAGTGCTTGAATATCTTCTGTTTTCGCAATAATTCTGTGGAAGGGGATTTTTGCCTGATAAGCCAGAAAAATTTCTTCCAGTCGTGCATAGCGGTATCTAACGCCTTTTCCGGGTTTGGCTGAGGTGCAGCGTCCAGTTAGCGATGCAGAACAGACGAGATCAACATAACCACTTTTCTGAGCGTGGTAGCGAAAACCAGATCCACAAGCGCAATAAACCAATCCTCGGAGAATGTTTTTAAACTCTGCCGCTTTACGGCCAGCCAGTTTCGGATCTTGTCTTTCTTGGAGCTTTACACTGATTCTATGAAATTCGGCTTCTGTGATGACAGCAGGGTAATAGCCTTTAATTTCTTTCTTCAACTGCACCGGCTTGCCTGATTCGTCCCATTCCATAGCGATAAATGAACCATAGATTGCTGGTTGGCGTAAAAATTTACCAACGATGCTTTCTGTGTATTTTTTCGGATGGATCTCGTCGTTCAGCGTTTTTGCAATTGCTTGAAATCCCATGTCAAAGCAAAGTTCAACGGCTCGGCTGATGGCCTGAGCGTGTTCATTTAGGACAAATTTCCCATCTGTGAAGCTGATCCAGAAAGGGCAGCGTTTGGTTATGATCCCGCCATTTTCGCCTTTCAATAAATTTCTTGCTTTCGCGTCCGATACTCGTTCTGATTTTGAACGGCTCTCATCATTAGCCCGTTCCAGAATGTTCTGGATTAGGCTGATGTCAGCGCTGCTGTCTGTTTTACGGCGAGAGTAGAGACGATTATCAAAAAGCGTATAAATGGCGCAGTCCGCTTGGATTATGGAGATTATGAGTTCAAGGGCATCGTATCCGCCCATACGGCTGATCCGGTCGAAGGATTCCACCAGCAATAGGGCATTGGGGAGAATCTCCTTTGCTTTGATTCGCTCAACAAATAGGGCCAATTGCCCGGATTTCAGGTTTTTGCCCTTGAAGGCAGAGACGCCGAGGTCTTCATAGCGCTCGACCTGTCGAGCCTGTGGGTAGTGCTCGAAAAAGCGGTTCAGTTGATCAATCTGCCTCATCTCACTGAATCCAAGCTTTTGGGCCTTGGATGAAAAGCGGATGTAGCTGTATACGTTGATCCTGTCGTTGCCCTGAAAGACCTCTGCAAAGGCTCTGGGCAGTGGGTGTGCGCTGGTCATGGATGCTCTCAACCCTTGTCGATGTGGGATGGTAGCATTTTCTACTAAATCAACCTGTCATTGCGGTCATTGGCATGCTCGAATTGGCCATGAAAAAGGCCGACCAAGGCGTTATTGATCGTTTCGCAATCGAAGTGGCCTCAGTCTCGGCCCACGAGTTGCTCGATTTGATTGGCGATATTCTGGATATCGCGCGCATTGAGTCCGGTCATCTTTCATTGCACCCCAAACGCTCAAATATCAAGTCGCTGGTAGAAGCCGTGGCACGAATGTTTGATGGGCTGGCGCGGCAGAAGCAATTGAGCCTGGTCTGTGAATCGAGCCCGGCAGCGGATGTGGATGTGCTGATTGATCCGATACGCTTCAAGCAAATCGTTTCCAATTTGCTGAGTAATGCCATCAAGTTCACGGACACGGGGGAGGTCCGGCTGATATTGACATTGGGGCTGGCTGCAGATGCGCAGCATACAGCGATCTGTTTGCGCGTGAAGGACACCGGTGTGGGTATTTCTGAGGAAGACCAGAGCCTGCTGTTCAACCCTTTTGTTCAGTCCAGTAACAACACGCAATCTGCGCGTCAGGGCTCAGGCCTGGGCCTGGTGATTTGCCGTGAGCTCTGCGAAATGATGGGAGGTCAGTTGCACCTCAGCAGTGTTGAGGGGCTGGGCACCCAAGTTGAGATCATGATGGTAGTGCCTCTGCTTGAACATGAAGAGCAAGCTGCAGACGCCCTCGAGCAAGCCCCGGCCATTACCCGGTCGCTGAACATTCTGGTCGTGGATGATTATCCGGCTAACCGGATGCTGCTGGCCCAGCAACTCAGCTATCTGGGGCACCGTGTGTCAGACGCCGAGAATGGCGAGCTGGGCCTCAAGGCGTGGCGGCAGGGGGCTTTCGACCTGGTAATTACTGATTGCTCGATGCCGGTCATCAATGGCTATCAGTTGGCCCAGGCAATACGAGCCGAAGAGGCGCAGCTGGGAAAGGCCCCTTGCCAGATTTTTGGTTTTACTGCGAACGCACAGCCCGGCGAAGTTGAGCGTTGTATCGATGCGGGAATGGATCAATGCCTGTTCAAGCCCATCAGCCTGAAAGACTTGAGCGCCTGCCTGGCAACTGGCCAGGCGCAGAACCTGATATATACCGATGCCGATGAATCTGATCGAGGCGATAGGATTGATCTGACGTATCTTAAACAGTTGAGTCAGGGTGATGAGCAGATGATTCATACACTTCTTGCAGAGCTTTCTACAAGAAATCGTCTCGATCTCACTGCCCTGATCGAACTCTTTTTGAAAGATGATTACGCAGGCCTGGCTGCCCTGGCCCATGGCATCAAAGGAGGGGGCAGACTTATTCAGGCCAGGAAGCTGATTGAGTGTTGCGAACAACTGGAAGCGGTGTGCCAGTCCGGAAAATCAGAAGAACTCACCGTCGCGGTCGATGCACTTCACAGCAGTATGGAGCAGCTGGCTGACGAACTTGAACATTATGCTCAAGCTAATCAATCACATGGATGACGAGGCTGCAATGCCAACAAAATCTTTACGAATACTGATTGCCGATGCAGACCCGAACGAGGCTCTGAAAATAGAAAGGGCTCTTAATATTCTGGGCTATTACCGGATCGCGCCTTTGTACCATGGCGAGGCGCTGGTAAGCCTGAAGGCAGCACCCACCAATGAATATGATGTGTTGTTGATCAGTCAGAAAATGGCAGGTGAGGTCATTGCGGATGAGGTCGAATATCGCAAGGACAACTCGCAGTTTCGGCATGTACTGATTTACACGGATGCCGACAGTTTTGTGAATCAGCTTGCCAGTGTGATGCCGATGCTGGATGTTTCTGCCAACCCCTGAAACAGGCACTTGTCTGCATTGCCGGGGCCGCGATAAGGTCTGGCGTTGTTACAACAAACCAATGCCCGGACTCGTCAAGGAAAACCCGTAATGTCGGATGTCGTCGTAGTGCAAGCAGACTATACCAACCCGGTTCATGCCCAGGCGTTAAGGGACGTGTTGAATCACTACGCCCGGGACCCGATGGGCGGAGGTGAAGCGTTGTCGCAAACGGTATTGGCGCACTTGCCGGCAGAGCTTGCCAGGCGCCCTCATGCCTTCAGCGTACTGGCGTTCGTCAACGGTGAGGCGGCGGGTCTGGTTAACTGCTTTGAAGGCTTTTCCACCTTTGCCGGCAAACCCCTGGTCAATGTGCATGATGTGTCAGTGGTCGATACGTTTCGCGGTCTGGGCCTGAGCCAGAAGATGTTGCTCAAGGTGGAAGACATCGCCCGCGAACGCGGCTGCTGCAAGATCACCCTCGAAGTACTCGAGGGCAACCCGGTGGCACAAGGCTCCTATCGCAAGTTCGGCTTCAGCGATGGCCAGCTCGACCCGGCGCACGGGCGCATGCTGTTCTGGAACAAATATTTGTAACTGTAGAAAAACCTTGTAGCAGTTGACGAGCTACAAGGTTTGCCTCCTCTGCCTACAGTGTCCACTCCAGGCCAACACTCACCGTCCGCGGATCACCCCAGAACACGCCGTTATAGAAACCTACGTTTTCGTAGTACTTTTCATCGAACAGGTTTTTGACGTTCAGGGATGCCGAGACATGTTCGTCAAACTTGTAACGGGCCATCAGGTCGACCAGGGTGTAGGACTTCTGAGTGATGTCTTCCTTGAAGGTAATCGGGTTGCCTTTGTCATTTTTCTCGCCGGTCGGGCGATTGGCGGCACGATAGATATCGCTTTGCCAGTTGACGGCCGCCCCCACGGTCATTGCATTCCAGTCCCCAGGCAGGCGGTAGGTGCTCGAAATCTTCAGCATGTTCAAGGGCGCTGCAGTATTCATGCGCTGGCCTGCGGCGTTGCGCGAATGGGTGTAGGTGTAGCCTGCAAGCATATTCCAGTCGCGCATCACTTCACCGGCCAGCTCGACTTCGAAACCGTTGATCTTGTTGCCCTTGCCGCCGGATTTGTAATATTCCTCGCCCTTGGGGCCGCGTGGTACTGAGTCATCGATTTCCGGCACATTGTCCTGCTTGCTCCAGAACACCGCCGTCGACAGGTTGAGGCGCTCCTGCAAGAAGCTACCCTTCAGCCCCAGCTCATAGTTGCTGCCCACCACCGGCTCAAGGTAGGAGTTGCTGGCGTCCTTGCTGGTGGTTGGCTTGAAGATGTCGGTATAACTCGCGTAGGCCGTCAACTCGTCGGTGAAGTCATACAGCACGCCGGCGTAAGGCGTAATCACATCGTTTTGGGTCTGGCTGACTTTCGGGGCAGGGAAGTTGGTGCTGGAGCTTTGCCAGCTGCCATACCGGGTGCCCAGTACGGCATGCCATTGATCGGTCAGGTTAAAACGCGTGGCCAGGTAGCCGGATTTCTGCTTGATGACGTCGTGAGTCCCTTCAATACCGGTATTGAAATCCTGATATTTGGGAATCGCGCTCATGTCTTGCCAATTGGGGATGTTGTAGTAGTCGTCCGGGTTGAGGTCAACCATCAGGGGCGAGGTGTTGTCGTTCTTGGCCTGGCCATAACCCACCATCAACTCGTGATCACGCCCGAACAAGGGGTAGGTGCCCGAGATATTGACGTCAACGGCGCTCATCTTCTCTTCGCCGATAAAGTGGCTGGCATAGGCCGACATGCCCGTACCATCGGGGTTAGGGAAGCCGCCGCCGGCGTAATAAACCTTACCTTCGGCGTCGCTGGTGCGATGGGTGTAGGCTGCTTTGAGGCGCCAGTCATTGACCAATTGCTGGTCGAGGGTGGCGAAGGCGGTTTTGTCCTTCATCGGCCATGAACTCCAGGAAGTCGCCAGGTTGGTCGAGCGCCCGAAATTGGCTTTGTCGCCCGAGCCGGTCCAGTAAGGTGTGGTGCCCCAGGAAGAACCCTTTACCTGCTTGTCCTGGTAGTCGTAACCCACGGCCAGAACGGTGCTGTCGCTCAGGTCGGCTTCCAGAATGCCGTAAGCCACTTCGCGCTTGAGGGCGTAGATATCGCGAAACGATTTGCTATCGCGATAGGCCAGCACCGTGCGCCCGCGCAGGCGGCCGTCGAAGGCCAGCGGGCCGCCCACATCGACATAGCTGTAATAGTTGTCGTAGCTGCCGCCCGAAGCACCGGCCTTGGCCTGCAACTGGTGGGTGGGGCGTTTGCGGATCATGTTGATGGTGCCCGACGGGTCGCCCGCGCCGGTGGTCAGGCCGGTGGCGCCGCGCACTACTTCAATACGGTCGTAGATAATGGTGTCGGCATCGGTCTTCATAAAACTGAAGGTGTTGAGCATGCCGTCAATCTGGAAGTTATTGATGGTGTAGCCGCGGGACGAGTAGCTGACCCGGTCCGAGTCGTTGTGCTGTACCACAATGCCTGTGGTATGGCGCATGGCTTCGGTCAGGGTGTTGAGGTCGAAGTCGTCCATTTCCTGACGGGTGACGACCGAGATCGACTGCGGAGTTTCGCGAATGCTCAAGTTGAGTTTGGTCGCGGTACTGGTCGAGCCCGTGGTGTAGGAACCGGTATTTTCTGTGGTGGCACCCAGGCCCTGGGCTGTGACGCTGGTGGTGCCCAGCTCCAGTGAGCGGGTCGTTTTCTTGACCTCTTCCTGCTCGGTATCCGCCAGTAATTGCGGGCATGCGGCGCTGCTGATGAGGCCGAGGGTGAGGGTCATGGAACGGGTGATTGGCGCGAACATCGCTGCCGACTCCTTGTCGTTGTTATGAAGTTGTTCAGTGCTTCAAACGAATGACAAGGCGCGGAGTTAGGCGAAAAGAGAATTATTTGTAAAGAAGTGTCGGAAACCTGCGGGGCGCGCCGTGCGCCCCGCACGTTGATTATTGCTGGACCACGTTGGCAGGGGCGGGCTGTTTGGGCTTGATCAGGCTGAAGTCGATCAAGGCCTTTTGTGGGCGCGAGTAGGGGTCGCCAATCAGCTGCGGGCGGGCGACAAACGTGTCGCTGACCAGGCTTTTTTTGTCGTCCAGTTCGTCGGCACTGAGGCCCGCCAGGTCTGCCCAGGTGTGGATAAACTGCGAGCTGCTGTAAGGTCGCCCGAGGTCGGCAGCAAAATTCCAGGCATGGTTTTCACGCCACTTGGGCGAGGCCCAGGCCATAAACGGAATGGTGTACATCGGGGCTGTCGGCTTGGCCTCGTTGCGGCCCAGCGTCGCGTGGCCGACCGAGTCGAACACGTCTTCACCGTGGTCCGACAGGTACAGCAGGAAACCATTGGGGTCGGTCTTGGCAAAGTCCTTGATCAGGCTCGATACAACAAAATCGTTGTACAGAACGGCATTGTCGTAGCTGTTGTAGGTGGGTACTTGTGCATCGCTCAAACCGGCGGGTACGCCACTACGGTCGACAAATTTGTCAAAGGTCGGTGGATAACGGTACTGGTAGCTCATATGCGTACCGAGCAGGTGAATCACGATCAGCTTGCGCGGGGCGCTGTCGGCCAGGATCTTGTTGAAGGGCTCAATCACGTCGCCATCATACTGGCGGGCGTTCTGGTTGCGGTTGTTGTTGAGGTAAACCTGCTGGTCAGCCTGCTCGGAGAAGGTCGTGAGCATGGTGTTGCGCTTGGTCATGGTTTGCTGGTTGGTGACCCAGAAGGTTTTGTAACCGGCTTGCTTCATCACGCTGACCAGTGACGGGGTGCTCAGGTACAGGTCGGGGTTTTCTTCGTCGGCAAAGGTCAGCACTTGTTGCAGCGCTTCAATGGTGTAGGGCCGCGGTGTCACCACGTTGTCGAAAATGGCCAGTTGATCGCGCAACTTGTCGAGGTTTGGCGTGGTTTCGCGCTGATAACCATACAGGCTCATGCGCTGGCGGTTGGTGGACTCGCCAATGACCAGTACCAGGGTAGTCGGCTTGCCGGCCTCGTTGTCCTTGAGGTTGGTCAGTGGCGGGATCTTGCTGACGCTGGCGAGCATGCCCTGCATGTTGTCCAGTTGCTCCAGGTAGCGGCGATAAGCTACTAACATCTGCCACGGTACTGCAGGTTCAACACGGCTTTCGAAGCTTTCCATGGCCGTGGCCAGGTTGTCGTGCTTGATCGTCTGTTTGACCAGCGGGTAGCCGATAACCGCCACCAATATGGCCACCGCTGCAGCCCAGGCCTGCATGCGCGGCAAATACACCGGGCGCAGGCGGGTCCACAGAAACACCGCAAAGGCGGTATGTGCCAGGAATGCCAGCACCATCCACCAGGCAAAGTACTGGGTCATGTATTCGCCAGCTTCAGAGATGTTCGACTCGAACATGATGAAGATGACGCTTTGCGAGAATTCCTGTTGATAGATAAAGAAGTAGCCCAGGCTGGCCATCGAACAGGCCCACAGCACGACACCAATGACCGCCGCCATTGCCCGGGTGTGCCTGGGAAACATCAGCATCGGGGCCAGCCAGATGGCACTCATCACAAAGGCTTGGCGAAAGCCTGAGAACCCGGAAGTGCCAGTCAGCTGGATAAGCAGTTGGGTAATGCCGGAAAAATACCAAAAGAACAGGAACAGCCAGCCAAGGCCTGCCCAATCGAATCCCTTCGCAGATGTATTACTGCGTTTAAACATCCCCATACAGCGCTCCAGCTGATAACTACTTGAATGGTCAGTGCCATGTAGCCAGGCACAGCACATGAGTACTGCCTCAAGAGTGGGCAGTCACAAAGTGTTTAAGTATCGCCAAGGGGATGTGAAAACTTTGTCACCCATGATCGGGCTGGTAGACATGGATCGGTCTTGTCGCACCTTGAAAATTTTACGTTTTTTGCAGTCTTTACTGCTTCGTCCGTCTGTTGAGTGTATTGAATCGGGAATCTGCCCTCCAGCTTGTGCGAAACTATGCAGCATGTGTCAGGGCTGATCCTGATCGGGCACCTTGGGCAATGCTGCACCGAGGTGCTGTACACCTATTTATTTGTCGTTGGGAGCAACAGTACATGCAGTTGGGAATTATTGGATTGGGCCGTATGGGCGGGAATATCGCGCGGCGTCTGATGCTCAATGGGCATACAACCGTGGTTTTTGACCGCAATACCGACTTTGTCAGCGCTCTGGAACAGGAAGGCGCCACCGCCGTTGCCGATTTGCCAGCGCTGGTCGCAGGCCTGGCCAAACCCCGTGCTGTCTGGGTCATGCTGCCTTCCGGTGCGCCGACCGAAGACACCATCGAGACTTTGAGCGAGTTGCTGGACGCCGATGACATCATCATTGATGGCGGCAACACCTTCTACAAGGATGACATTCGTCGTTCTCAGTCGCTGGCCGAGAAAGGCATCCAGTACGTTGACGTGGGTACATCGGGCGGCGTGTGGGGCCTGGAGCGCGGTTATTGCATGATGATCGGCGGAGACAGCGCTGTCGTGAAACATCTGGACCCGCTGTTTGCAGCGCTGGCGCCAGGCATGGGCGATATTGCGCGGACCAAGGATCGCACCTCTGACGATGACCGTGCCGAGCGTGGTTACATCCATGCTGGCCCGGCTGGCGCTGGCCATTTCGTCAAAATGGTGCACAACGGTATCGAGTACGGCTTGATGCAGGCGTACGCCGAAGGTTTCAACCTGATGAAGATGAAAGGTGGTGAAAACCTGCCTGAAGAGCAGCGTTTTGACCTGAACCTGGGTGATATCGCTGAAGTCTGGCGTCGTGGCAGCGTGGTGTCTTCCTGGTTGCTGGATTTGACCGCCGATGCTCTGGCCACTGATGAGCCGCTGGATGGCTACTCGGGCGCCGTCGCAGACAGTGGCGAAGGCCGCTGGACCATCGAGGCCGCAATGGAGCAGTCGACCCCGGTGCCAGTGTTGTCGCAAGCCCTGTTTGCCCGCTACAGTTCACGCCAGCAAAGCCTCTATGGCGACAAATTGTTGTCAGCCATGCGCTTTGGTTTCGGCGGCCACGTGGAGACGCCTAAAAAATGACCGATCTGTCCAGTAAACCTGATGCCAAGCCTGCGCCGCCCACCACTCTGTTTTTGTTTGGTGCCCACGGTGATCTGGTCAAGCGCTTGCTGATGCCGGCGCTGTACAACTTGAGTCGTGATGGTTTACTGGACGGTGGCCTGCGCATTGTGGGCGTCGACCACAATGCGATCAGTGATGAGGGATTTGCCAAAAAGCTGGAAGACTTCATTCGCAATGAAGCGTCCAGCAAAGTGGATCATCCTGACGGCGAGGGCTTGAATGCCGCTCTATGGGCCTCGCTGGCGAAGAACATCAGCTATGTGCAGGGCGATTTTCTCGATGACAGTACCTACGCGGCGCTGGAACAGAAGATTTTCGCCAGTGGCACCGCCAATGCGGTGTTCTATCTGGCTACTGCACCGCGCTTTTTCAGCGAAGTCGTGCAGCGGCTGGGCGCCAGCGGGTTGCTCAAGGAAACCCCGGAGGCTTTTCGCCGGGTAGTCATTGAAAAACCTTTTGGCTCTGACGTGCAAACAGCCCAGGCATTGAACGAATGCCTGCTGAGCGTCATGAGCGAGAAGCAGATCTACCGGATTGACCATTACCTGGGCAAGGAAACCGTCCAGAACATTTTGGTCAGCCGTTTCTCCAACGGGCTTTTCGAAGCTTTCTGGAACAATCATTACATTGACCATGTGCAGATCACGGCGGCAGAAACCGTCGGGGTTGAGACACGTGGCAGTTTTTACGAACACACCGGCGCCTTGCGCGACATGCTGCCCAACCATCTGTTTCAACTGCTGGCGATGGTCGCGATGGAGCCCCCTGCGGCCTTTGGTGCCGATGCGGTGCGCGGTGAAAAGGCCAAGGTGATTGGCGCAATCCGCCCCTGGTCCAAAGAGGATGCGCTGAAGAACTCGGTGCGCGGGCAGTACACTCAGGGTGAGTCCGGCGGCAAGCCGGTGGTGGGTTATCGCCAGGAAAACAACGTGGCGGCCGACAGCAGCACCGAAACCTTCGTTGCGCTCAAGGTGATGATCGACAACTGGCGCTGGGTGGGCGTGCCGTTTTATCTGCGCACCGGCAAGCGCATGAGTGCGCGGGACACTGAAATCGCCATCTGCTTCAAGCCTGCGCCTTATGCGCAATTCCGTGACACCGACGTTGAACGGTTGCAGCCCAACTATTTGCGGATCCAGATCCAGCCCAATGAAGGCATGTGGTTTGACCTGCAGGCCAAGCAACCCGGACCGGGGCTGAAAATGGCCAATATCGAGTTGGGTTTTGCGTACAAGGACTTTTTCCAAATGCAGCCTTCAACAGGCTACGAGACCTTGATCTACGACTGCCTTACTGGCGACCAGACCTTGTTTCAACGTGCGGACAACATTGAAAACGGCTGGCGGGGTGTGCAACCTTTTCTGGACGCGTGGCAGGAACAAACGGACGTGCAACCGTACAAGGCCGGTGAAGACGGTCCTGAGGCCGCTAAAGAATTGCTGGGTCGCGATGGGCGTGTCTGGCTCAACATAGGATGAGAGACGTGAAGCAAAACCCGATTGAGCTGGTGTTGTGTGACATGGATGGCACCCTGCTTTTACCTGATCACAGCATCAGCCCGCGCAACCTGGCGGCAGTCAAGGCGCTGCAGGCCGCCGGCATTCATTTCACCCTGGCTACCGGCCGCCCGCCACGGGCCATGCGCGATTATATCCGGCAGTTGGGGGTTGAGCTGCCGACTGCCGGGTTCAATGGCGGGGTGCTGGTCAACGCCGATGGCAGCGTGCTGCAGTCCCACCATGTGCCGTACCAGGCCGTACTCAAGACACTCGAGTTTTTGGCCGGGCATGACGTTGAGGTCTGGGTGTTTGCCGACGATGAGTGGCTGTTGCGCGACCCGACGGGGCCGATGGTTGCCCACGAGCAGCAGGGCCTGGGTTATGCCCCGCTGGTAGTCGAGAGTTTTGAACCCTACCTGCACCGGGTGGACAAGATAGTGGCCACTACCGGCAATGCACCCTTGTTGGTCGAGCTGGAGCAGCGTTTGCAGAAGTTACTGCATGGGGAGGCCTCTGCCAGCCGCTCCCAGGCCCGTTATCTTGATATCACCGCGCTCAGGGCCAATAAAGGCGATGCCCTTGCCACGCTGGCCGAACACCTGGGTGTGCCTCTTGAGCGCACGGTGGCGATAGGAGATGGCGGCAATGATCCGGCCATGTTCCAGCGTGCCGGGCTGTCGATTGCCATGGGCCAGGCCGATGCGCCTATTCGCGAGCAGGCGATGCATGTCACCGGCAGCAATACTGAAGATGGCGTTGCCCAGGCGATCGAGCGGTTTATCCTGACGCGCTGAAGGGGGCTGTGACAGGTCGTTTTGTCCGTATTTTGGCGTGATCGCGGCCTGCCTGCAGCCTGCAAGCCTTGTTATAGTCCGCCGCTTATCGGCCGGCGACGGCGCCCCGCAAAGGATTCAGGTTATGTCCGATTACCAGGCTTTTCAGGTTGAGTTGAACGGCAATATCGCCCATGTACAGATCAATCGACCTGAAAAGGTCAATGCGATGAATGCTGCGTTCTGGTCCGAAATCATCGATATCTTCCAGTGGATTGATGAAACTGACGCGGTGCGTGTGGTGGTGCTCAGTGGGGCGGGCAAGCATTTTTCGGCCGGCATCGACCTGATGCTGCTGGCGTCGGTGGCCAATGAAATGGGCAAGGATGTGGGGCGCAACGCCCGCATGCTGCGACGAAAAATCCTGCAAATGCAGGCCTCGTTTACTGCCGTTGACCAGTGCCGCAAGCCAGTTCTGGCAGCGGTTCAGGGTTACTGCATTGGCGGGGCGATAGACCTGATTGCCGCCTGCGACATGCGCTACGCCGCTGAAGATGCACAGTTCTCGATCAAGGAAATCGATATGGGCATGGCCGCCGATGTCGGGACACTGCAACGCCTGCCGCGTATCATCGGTGATGGCATGCTCCGCGAGCTGGCCTACACCGGGCGTATGGTCGCGGCAGATGAAGCTCGCGCCATCGGCCTGGTAAACCGGGTCTACAGTGATCAACAGGCGTTGCTTGAGGGCGTTATGGCGATTGCCCAGGAAATCGCCAGTAAATCGCCGATTGCCATTGCTGGCACCAAGCAGATGATCGGCTATATGCGCGATCACCGAGTGGAGGATGGCCTGGAATATGTTGCGACGTGGAATGCTGCGATGCTGCAATCCAGCGATCTGCGCCTGGCAATGACGGCGCATATGACCAAGCAGAAACCCGAATTTCTCGATTGAAGGCTTTGTAACCTGAACAAGGATCACTTGATGACACCGCGTTGGATCACGGCAGTACTGGATACAGACCTGACTGGCGGCTGGGCCGTGGCGCGCGGCCCCGACGGTTTTCTGAATGATGACAATGGCCCGCTGTTCCCTCGCGAATGGCTCAAACGCCAGAACTTGCCGGTACTGGCCGAGCATGGCATCGGCCACCTCGACGGCGAGCCGGTATATTTGCTGGAGCTCAAGGGCGCCGCTCAGGTAGAGGGCTGCCATTGGCAGGGCTTGCGCGCCTTTATGCTGGGCGACGACCACACGCTTTATAAAGTGCTGGGTTATGCCGCGCAAATCGGCACCTGGGCTCGTGAACATCGTTTTTGCGGCAGTTGCGGGCAGGCCATGACGCAGGTGTCAAGGGAGCGGGCGATGTACTGCGCTGCCTGTGACTTGCGCAGTTACCCGCGCATATCGCCGAGTATGATCGTGTTGATTACCCGTGGTGATGAAGTGCTGCTGGCCCGTTCGCCGCGCTTTGTGCCGGGGGTTTACAGCACCCTGGCGGGCTTCGCCGAGCCAGGCGAGTCGGCCGAGGATTGCCTGATTCGTGAAGTGCGCGAAGAAGTGCAGCTGGAGGTCAGGAACATCCAGTATGTGGGCAGCCAGTGCTGGCCGTTCCCGCACTCGATGATGCTGGGGTTTCACGCGGAATATGCCGGGGGCGAGATTGTGCCCCAGGCCGATGAGATAGAAGATGCGCAGTGGTTCAATGTGCATCAATTACCGCCGTTGCCGGCGTCGCGCTCGATTGCGCGCTATCTTATCGACCTGTATGTGGCGCGTCGCTTAGGCCATGCCGAACCAGTGCTGCCAGGCTAGGCGCACGGTCAGGCCCAGGACCACGGTAATAAATACCGGACGAATAAACTTGGCGCCGCCGCTGATCGCGCTGCGGGCGCCAAAGTAAGCGCCGACCATCACTGCAAAGCCCATGGTCAGGCCGATTATCCAGTCCACATGCCCGGAAAAGATAAACACCGACAGCGCTGCAATGTTGCTGACGAAGTTCATGCTGCGGGCCACACCGCTGGCCTTCACCAGATCGATGGGGTACATCAGCATGCTGCTGACAGTCCAGAACGCACCGGTGCCCGGGCCGGCCACGCCATCATAGAACCCCAGGCCCAGACCCTGCGGCAATTGCCATTTCTTTTTGATCGGCGCGTCGTTGTCGACGGGTGTTTTTGGGGTGCCGCCAAACAACAGGTAAATCCCGCAACCGAAGACAATCACCGGCAGCATCTTGTTGAGCCATTCTGCGGGCATGTAATGGGCGGCAGTTGCGCCAATCAGGCTGCCGACCAAGGTGCCGAAAATGGCCAGTTTCCACTCGCGGGGATGGAACAGTTTGCGACGGTAGAATGTAAGGCTCGCCGTGGCTGCGCCGAAGGTCGAACTGAGTTTGTTGGTCCCCAGCACAAGATGTGGCGGCAAGCCTGCGGTGAGCAGGGCAGGGGTGGTGAGCAAGCCGCCACCACCTGCGATGGCATCGATAAAACCGGCAACAAAAGCAACGGCGGCCAGAATGGCGAGGGTGGTCAAATCTACGCTGAGTTCAAAAGGCATGGGATCGACTTAATTCGGCGGGACGTACAGCGCAGGCGCGCGGGAAGGACGTCATCTTACCGATAAGCGAGAACAGCGGCGATAGGGCTTTTGTGATTGCCCGACGGCGCCATGAACGATCATGGGGATCGTTTGGCGCTACGGTCAGGCAATTGCGTCAGCGGGCGATCTTTTAATAGACGAGAGCGTCGGCATCCATCCGCCGGACGTTGACTGATAGTGCACCGAGCTTGATCAGCCGGGTGCGGGTGACGTTGCGACTCAAGCCCAGCAATTTGGCCGTGTGCACCTGGTTGTGATGGCAAAATTCATAAGCGCTGCGCAGCAGGGCGTCTTCGACGGTTTCATGCAGGGCTCCCGGTTCTTCTTCGAAAAGCTTGCGAAATGCGCGCTGCAACAGATCCCGGGTAGTGTGTTGAACCGGTTGTTGCGTCGGCAAGTCCTGGCGCCTGCTGCGTGACTGGGACAGGCGCAGGTCCTGCACCGTGATGGTCTGGTTGCGGCACAGCAGCAGGCTGTGGTGCACGACGTTTTCCAGCTCGCGAATATTGCCCTGCCAGGGGTGATGCACCAGGACTTGCTCGGCGCACTCGCTCAGGGCCGTTGGCCCGTGGGGCAGGCGTTGGCGATAGGTTTTCAGGAAGTGGCGGGCCAGCGGCAGAATATCTCCAGGTCGCTCGCGCAAGGGCAGCAACGCAAGGCTGACAACATTCAGGCGGTAGTAGAGATCCTCGCGGAAATGTCCGGCATCGATGGCCTGCTCCAGGTTGACGTTGGTGGCAGCCAGCACCCGAACGTTGATCGGGGTGCTTTTGCGCGAACCCAGCCGCACAACCTCTTGTTCTTGCAGGACGCGCAACAGCTTGACCTGGATGGCCAGCGGCAAGTCGCCGATTTCATCCAGAAACAACGTGCCGCCATCGGCCTCTTCAAACCAGCCGGATTTTGCACTCAGGGCGCCCGTGAAAGCACCTTTTTCATGGCCGAACAACTCAGCCTCAACCAGTGACTCGGCAAACGCCCCGCAGTTGACCGCCACGAATGGCTGCTGGTGCCGGTGGCTGAGCTGATGGATATGGCGTGCAACGAGCTCCTTGCCGGTGCCGGTTTCTCCAATGATCAGCACACTGGCATCACTGGGGGCAATTTGTTGCAAGTGCGTCAACAGCGCTTTGGACGCTGGGTCTTCAAATACTTGGGCCGTGGCGCGTATGGACGTGGCCAGTGCCGGGGTGGCAGGTAATGTTAAAAGCTGCATTGACAGCTCCTTTTAACAGGGGCTCTGCCCACAAAAGGAAAGCCGGAGGCAGCTTTATAAAGTTATTTTGTTATTCCGTAAACTAACCTAATTCCATATTTATATATCGATATTGCATATCGGACTTGCATCGCGACGTGTTTTTAGCGCTTTATAAGACACTGCTTTCCAGGCCTCCTTAATTTAGGATTGAGCCTGGGAGGGTTTTCTCTTATTTACCTGTTTTCACCCGGCTCAATCAGTTATTTCTAACGGCCGCATTTTCAAGTGGTCTCATTAATCCTCAATCAGGGACGCCCTGATTCAGGAAAGCGCTCAGTGGATTTGAACAATGAACAAGCGACCTCTTTATTTCGATTACGCGGCCACCACTCCCGTGGACGCTCGTGTCATCCAGGTGATGGTCGAATGCCTGGGCTTTGAAGGCAACTTTGGCAATCCAGCTTCCGGCTCCCACGTCTTTGGTCAGCAAGCCCGGCATTCGGTAGAACTGGCCCGAGAGCAGGTCGCGCAACTGATCAATGCCAGGCCGGAGCAGATCATCTGGACCTCGGGCGCTACCGAGTCCAACAACCTGGCCCTGAAAGGTGTGGCACAGGCCGGTGGCCAGTTGCGCGGGCATATCATCACCAGCCAGATCGAGCACAAAGCGGTGCTGGATACCGCGCGTTTTTTACAGGATGCAGGCTTTGACGTGACCTACCTGGCACCTGATGCCAACGGGCTTGTCAGCGCCGATCAGGTCAGCGCCGCCCTGCGGGCAGATACGCTGCTGGTGTCGCTGATGCTGGTCAACAATGAACTGGGGACGGTGAATGACATCCCGGAGATTGGCCGTCGCGTGCGCGAGCATGGTGCGTTGTTTCACGTAGATGCTGCGCAAGGTGCAGGCAAAGTAGCCATCGACCTGAATGAGTGGGCCGTCGATCTGATGTCGTTTTCGGGGCACAAGATTTATGGCCCCAAAGGTATCGGCGCGTTGTATGTGGGCTCGCGGGCACAGGATCGCTTGCAGGCGCAGATTCACGGTGGTGGGCATGAGTCCGGTTTGCGCTCTGGAACGCTGGCGACGCATCAAATTGCCGGTATGGGCGCAGCTTTTGCATTGGCCAACCAGTCGTTTGCCGAAGAGCTGGAGCATATTCGTGAATTGCGTCAGCGTTTGCTTGTACAACTGGCCGATGTGCCGGGCCTGCAATGCAATGGTTGTCCGACCCAACGTATTCCTCATACCTTGAGCCTGACCTTCAGCGAGGGACACTTTAACAGCGCTGCCTTGAGTAGCGAGTTGGCGTACTCGGCAACGTCGGCATGCAACTCGGCCAGCAATGCGCCTTCCTATGTGCTGCTGGCGCTGGGGCATGATGCACGCCAGGCCGGGCGTACCATCCGCCTGAGCCTTGGCCGCTTCACCCGCGAGCAGGACATCGATGTAGCTGCAAAGGCAATCAAGGCTTGCGTAGCAGCGCCCGCACCTTTTTGGGCGGTTGCCCAACCTTGATGGCTGATCCATCATCAGCGACGAATAATAATTACCAGTTACTGGCAGGAGAATAAATGAGTACTCAGGTGTTGAATTCGGGGTCTGTTGTGGAGCGTTTGAAACGCACCCGGGCAGTGATGAGCCAGCACGGGATCCATGCGCTTCTCGTGCCTTCGGCCGATCCCCATCTTTCGGAGTACTTGCCTGCCTACTGGCAGGGCCGTCAGTGGCTGTCAGGCTTTTACGGTTCAGTGGGCACATTGATTGTCACGCCGACCTTCGCCGGCGTGTGGGCTGACAGCCGTTACTGGGAGCAAGCGGGTAAAGAGCTCAGTGGCAGCACCATTGAACTGGTCAAACTGTTGCCCGGGCAGCCGGGTCCTCTGGAGTGGCTGGCTGAACAAACGCCAGAAGGTGCAACGGTTAGCGTTGATGGCGCCGTTCTTGCCCTGGCTTCAGCACGAACCCTTGAAAGCCGGCTCAAGGAGCGCGGTGCAACCTTGCGCACGGATATCGATTTGCTTGGCCTTGTCTGGCAGGATCGGCCAACACTGCCGGTGCAGCCGGTGTATGAGCACTTGCCACCACAAGCGACGGTCAGTCGGGTCGACAAGCTCCAGCAGTTGCGCGAAACACTCAAGCAGCGCAAAGCAGACGCGCATTTCATTGCAACCCTGGATGACATTGCCTGGTTGTTCAACTTGCGTGGCTCGGATGTCTCTTTCAACCCTGTATTCGTGTCGTTTGCATTAATCGAGGAGGCCCGGGCTACCTTGTTTGTCGATCTGCACAAGGTCAGTGCCGAACTGCGTGGCACCCTGGCCCGCGAAGGCATAGAGCTGTGCGACTACACCGGGATCAATGCGGCGCTGGCGTCCTTGCCGGCCACTACCCGGTTGCTGGTAGACCCTGCCCGCGTGACCTGTGGGCTGATCGGCCACCTGAAGCCTGAAGTGAAGCTGGTTGAGGGTTTGAACCCTACGACTTTGTCCAAGTCGCAAAAGAGTCTTGATGACGCCGTTCATATTCGCCAGGCCATGGAGCAGGATGGTGCTGCACTGTGTGAGTTTTTTGCCTGGCTGGAAACGGCTTTTGGGCGTGAGCGCATTACCGAACTGACGATTGATGAACAGCTGACTGCGGCCCGTGCCCGTCGTCCCGGGTTTGTATCACTGAGTTTCAACACCATCGCTGCGTTTAATGCCAATGGCGCAATGCCCCATTACCATGCCACCGAACAAGAACATGCAGTCATTGAAGGTGACGGCTTGCTGTTGATTGACTCGGGCGGGCAGTACCTGGGGGGCACGACCGATATCACGCGCATGGTTCCCGTCGGCACGCCGACCGATGAGCAAAAACGTGACTGCACCCGTGTACTAAAAGGCGTGATCGCTTTGTCTCGTGCTCGCTTTCCAAAGGGCATCCTCTCGCCTTTGCTGGACTCGATTGCCAGGGCACCGATCTGGGCTGAAAACGTCGATTATGGGCACGGCACTGGGCATGGCGTCGGTTACTTCCTGAACGTGCACGAAGGGCCACAGGTTATCGCCTATCAGGCTGCACCGGCGCCGCACACGGCAATGCAGCCGGGGATGATTACCTCGATCGAGCCGGGGACATACCGTCCGGGTCGTTGGGGGGTGCGCATCGAAAACCTGGTGTTGAACCGGGAAGCGGGTGATTCGGAGTTTGGAGTGTTTCTGAAGTTTGAAACCCTGACGCTATGTCCGATTGACACTCGCTGTCTGGAACCATCATTGCTGACGCGTGAGGAGGTCGAGTGGCTTGATGGCTACCACGCCCAGGTTCTCGAGCGTTTGAGTCCGCTGCTTGCAGGCGCCGCTCTGGAGTGGTTGCAGGTTCGTACGGCACCCGTCGCGATCAAGCGCTGATCTTGATGCCATGCTGCCGGTCGGGTCGACAGCATGGCAACAGGTGTTACTACCTGCAGATGACAATCATGCTGCGACTGGTATAACCCGCGGGGTTAAGGCCGAACGGGTAGTCCCCTGGCTCTTCGGCCGCATCACCCGATTTGGCAATCACCCGGTATCCCTTGGTTCCGCAAGACTTGTCGGCTTCGGCATAGCATTTGTTCCACGAGGAGGACAATCCCGAACAATTGATATGCAGGCCTCGCTTGCCATGCTTGACGGAGGTTTCGGAGGTTGCAGCGCAGCCGGTTAAAGCAAGTACGGCTAAAGCTACCAAAATACGTTTCATTCCTGTCCTTAAGCGTTTGCATCGGGTTTACGGGATACGCATGTGTGAGGCTGCCTGTCCGTGGCCCCTGTAGATGTCCGTATCCTGAATCGGCCTGATGAATCTGGAGTGACAAACATCCCTTAAATGAGAGTCAATTACAATAACTGTGTCAACTGGCGTCTTTTTTGTCAGTAGCAACAGGTGTGGAATGGTTGCGCATGGTTAAAGTCGCCCCGATCGAAGCCATGATGATGCAGGAAATGGCCATCCATTGCGTAAATGACAAGATCTCATTCAGAAACAACAGGCCCGACAGTGCTCCGAAGGCGGGTTCTATGCTCATCAGTGTGCCAAATGTTCGAGTTGGCATGCGTGTCAGGGCGATCATCTCAAGTGTGTAGGGCAGAGCGGTGGACATAAGGGCTACGCCAATGGCTATGGGAATCAGGCCTGGAGTCAATAATGCGGCGCCAGCGTGGTACACACCTATAGGTGCGAAAAAAAGTGCTGCAATAATTACGCCTAAAGCAGCGGTCTGCACGCCATTATCCGCTCCGGCCCGTTGCCCATAAAGAATGTACAGTGCCCAGCAGACCCCGGCGCTCAACGCGTAACCCGCGCCGAGAGGGTCGATTCCTTGCGTGCTTTCACCAAAAGGTATGAGTAGCAGCAGTCCGGTGATTGCCAGACCTATCCATATGAAGTCGATCGGCCGGCGGGAGGTGTAAATAGCCACGGCCAAAGGTCCCGTGAACTCAAGGGCCACAGCAATACCCAGCGGAACGCTGCGCAATGACATATAGAAGAGGAAATTCATCCCCCCCAGCGCTATCCCGTAAACAATCACGGTTTTTAAGGATTTTGCGCTGAGCCTGGCTCTCCAGGGGCGCAGTATCAGAAACATGATAATGCTGGCGAATGCCAGGCGCAGACTGGTTGTTCCTTGGGCGCCAATGATGGGGAACATGCTTTTAGCCAGCGATGCACCCGATTGGATCGAAGCCATGGCAATAAGCAGCAAGCCAACAGGGAAAAGCGTCGCCATCAGGTTGCGGGGGAGCTTTGTCATTACGGAGTGTGCCTGGGTTTGAGGGGCTTTAAGGCAGGCATGATGCTTAACTGATTGAGAATGTGCAATATAGTGCGCAACTTCTGGCGTTTTTCACGCTATAGGCGCTTACAGATCAATAGTTTCGATTAATGCTTGACTCGAAATTGTAACTGTCTATAATTCTCCCCACTTCCGGCGCAGTCGAAACGGAAAACTCCTTGAGTTTCAATGAGTTGGATGGTTTTCGGCGGTGTCAGCTTCAAGTCATCGAAGCAGGAAATGAGGTGTTGACAGCAGCGTGTAACGCTGTAGAATTCGCCTCCCGCTAACGAGAGATCGAAAGCGCAAGTGGTTGATGTTACAGAGGAAACTTTGAAAACATCTTAAAATAACCGCTTGACAGATACAGAGGCTGCTGTAGAATGCGCGCCTCGGTACAGCGAAAGCTGACCAACCGCTCTTTAACAATTGAATCAAGCAATTCGTGTGGGTGCTTGTGGAGTCAGACTGATAGTCAACAAGATTATCAGCA
>NZ_JAAQWV010000007.1:0-339001 GCF_012985715.1 Pseudomonas sp. WS 5051 | reverse complement strand
AGATATCTGCAACCAGATCCCAGGCTGCGTCGGGGAGTTCATACCGCTTTGCCATCTTGGCCTCCTGGCTTTAATGGCGGTGTATTTTACAGAAAATCGTATTTCTTGGGTTTACGTACAGAGCCTAGTATTGGAGTCTAAATTTCCTGCTTCCCGACTGCCATTAAAAACCTTCTTGGTGTTGAAGTCATTGACCTTGTCACCCGCGAATAACCCGCGATAAACCATGACAGCTTATCGCATGACGAGTGCCTTTAAGATGGAGTTAGAAAACAGCGCCAACTTACGAGGCATATATGACTACGCTGCGATCAAACTCCGCAGATAAGCGCTCATGAATTTAGCAACCAGGTACTCACACCGGTTTAGGCTAACCAAAATCAAGCCAACGCTGGGCACAGCTCACAACAATGGGAATACTCGCCTCACTACAGACTTGCAAAAATAAGGCCCGCAATTCGCGGGCCCTATATACATCAGAAAACGACTAAGTTCGCATATACCAACTTCAGGCTAACTCCCACTCTATTATCAGCAATAAATAAATATCCTTATAAATCAGTCGTTAACTACCATGCTTCTGATCCATGCCACGAGTAATACCATGTTAAGAAAACCTGATTTCATAGATCTGTCTTGAGCACGTAACTCAGCCAAACGCCTGCACAGCATCAAGCGAGGCGCTTGGCACTCGAATTGGAACATAATGAGAGTTTTTGAGCCCAGGCAGATACCCTCATGGACCGATACGAGCCACCCGAGCCTCGCTCTCCGTTGCCGGAGCTCACCCAGCTTCTCACGCCCGGCACGCTCGGGTTTTATACCCATGTCGAATGTACAGAGCTGTACGCCAGTCGACCCGATCATGACGGTATTATCAATATCTTCACGCTATTGATTGCCGAGGAACAATCTGATCTCGAGCCAGCGGCTGCCTGCTTCTTGACGCCGAAACCTATTCGAATCAAATCGCTCAATGGCTGGAGCTTTGGCCTCCGCCGTTACACGGTGGCGATCGGCACGCTCATCCCGGCTCTCACGGCTTTGGAGGCCGGGGAAGGATGGAAACTTTCAGGCGATGAACTCGAAATCGGCGAGCTTTTACCGATGCCCGCACAGTTTGTGCCGCCGGACAATGGCGCGCCGGTTCCATGGAACAAACTCCTCAAAAACAACTTCTGGACCGGCTCGCACCTATTTGAATGGACCGATCATAAGAAAGAACCCCTGACGCCGCTCTTCGCAGATCCTCGCCGGTTGCAAGAGCTATCGGCAGAGATCGAGAAGTATATCCCGCTCCAATTGGCCACAATGTCAGACCGGCTCGGCAACTTGGCGGTCCAGCTTCCGATCACTGTGCTGATGGCGAAATTCGAAAAGCTTCAAGATGGCGATTTTCAAGTCGAACATGCCTGGCATCCTAAGGCCTCCCCGCGTCCCTTGATGGCAGTCTGCGAATTGGAACACGACAACATCATCACTGGCTTTGCTTCAGCAAGACTAAAAGAAAGGATCACCCCTCTCCCGATGCGTGCTGGCCGTGGGCTGCATCGGGGCTTCATCTGGGACGAACAGAGCAGCACGCTCCTCGTCGCCTCCGGCGCAGGCTCTTTTATCTCTACCATTTCATTCAACATGCGTTCACCCGATCCGGAGCCACGCACCTTTTCGGTCAAAAAACCGGATGGCAGTTGGGACTCTCGACGCGTCGGTATGACTGCCTTTTCAAATCACAGTATCGTCGGCGACCCGCAGCCGGACGACAACGGGGGATGGACAGCGAAGCGGATGTACGCAGAGCAAGCCAATCGGCTCGCCGCCGAGCGCCGCTTTGTTCAATACCGTCCGACACGTGGTGATAAAAACGCAGGCCGCCGAAAGGCATTGGATGACCTTCGCGCGCTAATCATTGCCTACGGCGAAAAAGGCGCGTGGCTGTGGGACCCATATCTTTCAGCCAACGAGATACTTGAAACGCTGTTTTACTGCCCCTATCAAGGCGTGGACCTTCGCGGTCTGACGACGTCCAAAGCCGGCCCTAGCGACAAAATCCGCCAAACACTTGATGAATGTCAAAGCAACTGGCGGGGCCTGAAACTCGAACTTCGAGTACAGAAGGGCGCGGCGGGCTGGGACTTCCACGATAGGTTCCTGATCTTTCCATCCGGCCCAGATGGGGCAATGGCTTGGTCGCTCGGCACCTCGGTAAACTCCGTGGGCACGGCGCATCACATCCTGCAGAAGGTCGACAATGCTCAGCTTGTGGTGGATGCCTTCACCGACCTTTGGGAGCTACTCGGCGGACAGGATCATCTAATTTGGAGGAGGCCGTCATGAACGCTGCGGATGTTCTTCTCTCGGCTATGGCGGAAGCTACGCGACCTGGGGCGGTCGAAGTCCCCAACTCTCTTCTTGCGGCAATCGAAGCGCAATCCGATCCGTTTCATGCAATTTCTGATTGGGATGCCTGCAACGAGTTATTTGACGCGATCCGATCTCAATTTTCCTTCGTCGAGTTGGTCCGACGCGGCAAGCCTCCGAGCGGTGAGGACTTCGACAAACTCACCGGCCTGCTTCGGTGGATCATCCAAGAAGGCGCCGATTGGAACGTAAGCGCTGATCCGAGCCGTACCCGGCTGGTCGCCCTCTTCGTCGTCGGACAGTTCACAACGATGGAGGCGAATTTCTGGAGCACCGTGCCAGATGACTTCAGGCCCAACGATGGACTACTCGCTTCGCTCGAGAGAGTCATTGAGGGCCTGACGATGAGCTTCACAACTAAGGGCTTAGCGCCTCCAATCTGGGAGTTGGAAGCGGTCGAAAAGTTTGAAAAAGCTGATGCCAAAAGCGATTGGATCGGAATCGCACAAGGCTGGCGACTGATCGAGGATGGATTTTTTCCGAGCATTGCCATTGCGCAGACTGCCCAATGTCTCGACAGATTTGCACCAGAACGCTTGGTGCAGGCCATCTCGGGTCTGCGGCAGACCGCACCGGTCATGAGCGTCGTGCTATCGCTCCCCCCCAATGCAGCACTACGCCTCGGCTCTAGATCGACCAACCCTCATGTCCAGTTCGCAACGACTTACATATCTGTGTCGCTTAGGTCTAACCGCGAGCCGCTCAGTGAAGATTCCAAGAAGTCTCTGGTCCAAATCTTGGAAAATGTCTCGAAAGATAAGCCGCGCTGGGCTGCCTGGATGCACGTGTTCAACTTATTTCCTTCGCGATTTCCAGAATTACAGACGCCTCTCGGTTGCGCTCTTGCTGATGCGAACGATACTGCCCTTCAAGCCTACGTTGATGCGATTAGCCTGCACTGGTCTGGTCAACAGACCCGATTTTCAGTCGCAGAATGTCTCCGGGCCTTCCGGGACAGGGCCATAGCCAAGAAGCGCAAAGCTTTGTGGAATTTTGCTTTTCAGCGTTGGATGTGCTGGGGGTACGGTCTGAACGGGACTGCTGACAGCCTCATTAAGATCTCTCGGTGTGAGTTGGATTACGCTTTAGTAGGTTATGCCGTCGAATGCCTCGACGGTGACCAGAGGCAGCACATGATTGCCTCACTCATTGAGAAGCTTCAGACCGTGGAAAACAACTGGCACCCCGGGATCACGGACTGTCTCTCTGAGTGGAACGCAGTGCTATCGGAAATGCAGCCCCTTTTCTTGGCAATCAGTATCGAGGGCACAGACGCTGACTGGATCGATGAAAAGCCCACAATGCGACTACCATTCGATCCAGACAAGGAAGCCTATGTGATCCTCAAGTACGGCAGACCTCAAATCGACTAAGCAGCTGTATCCTCAAAAAATCAAAAGCCCACTATCACGCGGGCTTTTGGATATTAGCTACAAGGGGTCACTCCCACTCGAACATAAACAATCTTAAAAAACCAATGTAAATCATAGTTTTATTTTGATCATCTCTGCTGATACCACGAAAACACCATAGACGAAAACCTGTTTTCACGAGCACTGCATCATTCATGCGATGTAGTGATCGGCTGGGGAATTGACCCGTCTGCCAATACCGCACTTATCCCATATTGACTCAAGATCCAATGCTTGAAAGTACTCGCAGACCAGGAGTCACGGTCAGTGAAATGCTGGTAAATGGACCAATGCTTCATAAGCTGAAACACGCTCGTCTATGGGAATGACTTGACGTACTGGACGGCAATCAAACAGTGCATAACCGCTATGAGGGTGGCGGGACCGCTTGCAAGCCCTTCAAGAGCAACTCACCCTACGGCGTCTCACACTTATCCGAGTCAACCCATAAGGAAGAACGCAATGTTCACGAGGAGCCTATTGCTGAGTTTTTGCGCTGTGTTACTGGTTGGCTGCACGGGAAGGGGATTTCAACCGCCGGCTCCTGATTACACAAAATGGTACAAGGAGGGCGTATCGCAGACCGGGATCATTGCTGCGATGCGTGCGTGCGGATATACCAATGTTGATGGCGCGGGAGACAGGTCGCCAATCGATGTGAGGTTACTGAACTTCTATTGCATGAAAGACGCAGGCTACAAACGCAAAGATAACTTGGACATGTGCAAGCTCGGTCGTATTGGCGAATCGCCGGTGTGCGACGGCCGCCGTTAATCCATCACCAAAAGGACACAGGGAATGAACAATCTACGCAACGGACTGTATGGCACAGCATTGGTGTTGGCTGCAGTGTGCCAAGACCATGACCTTTGTGCCTCGGCCTGGCGTGGACTACATGGTGCAGGCCACCATGTCGGCGGACTGTTCGTTCCAGCTGGATGAATTGGAGGCGGGCGGCAAGCAGTGGGCGATGGTCCAACCGCAGCCAGCAGGGAAGGTGTCGATGTGCAACGCGATTGATAACTTCTAGCCGGAAATCTGCGCGGGTTGAATGCTGCGCGTAAAGTTCTTCAAAACACACGCCAACACCATAGGGGGAGATGGGCAAACAGTTATTGCTGACATCTGCGCTGCTAAGCGCTCTCGATACCATGCCGGCATTCCTTGTCCGGGACATGGTATCGATGTAGCTCTCTCACATACGTACGATGGGCGCCATTAAAAACGCCATTGATGACGTAGTAAAGATCACTATCAATTCTTATTTTTTACAATAAAATCAGATAGTTGAAAACAAACCTCACTCCCACTCAATCGTTGCCGGCGGCTTGCTCGACACGTCATAAGTTACGCGGGAGATGCCTTCGATTTCGTTGATGATCCGGCCGCTGACGGTTTCCAGCAGTTCGTAAGGCAGATGAGCCCAACGCGCGGTCATGAAGTCGATGGTTTCTACGGCACGCAGGGCAACTACCCAGGCGTAACGACGGCCATCGCCTACAACACCAACCGATTTAACCGGCTGGAACACTACAAATGCCTGGCTCACTTTGTGGTACCAGTCAGCCTTGCGCAGCTCTTCGATGAAGATGTGGTCAGCACGACGCAGGATGTCGGCGTATTCCTTTTTCACTTCACCCAGGATGCGCACGCCCAGACCCGGGCCCGGGAACGGGTGACGGTAGACCATGTCGTACGGCAGGCCCAGTTCCAGACCCAGACGACGGACTTCGTCCTTGAACAGCTCACGCAGTGGCTCAACCAGCTTGAGGTTCATTTCATCCGGCAGGCCGCCCACGTTGTGGTGCGACTTGATGACGTGAGCCTTGCCGCTCTTGGCGCCAGCCGACTCGATCACGTCCGGGTAGATGGTGCCCTGGGCCAGGTACTTGATGTTTTCCAGCTTGCAGGATTCGGCATCGAACACGTCGATAAAGGTACGGCCGATGATCTTGCGCTTTTTCTCCGGGTCGCTTTCGCCAGCCAGGTTGTTCAGGAACTGGTCGGCAGCGTTGGCGCGAATCACCTTGACGCCCATGTTCTCGGCGAACATGGCCATCACTTGCTCACCTTCGTGCAGGCGCAGCAGGCCGTTGTCCACGAATACGCAGGTCAACTGGTCGCCGATGGCCTTGTGCAGCAAAGCTGCTACTACCGAGGAGTCAACGCCGCCGGACAAGCCCAGCAATACGTTGTCGGTACCAACCTGGGCACGGATGTTGGCAATCGCGTCTTCGGCGATTTTCGACGGCGTCCACAGGGCTTCGCAGCCGCAGATGTCGAGGATAAAGCGCGACAGGATGCGGCCACCCTGTTTGGTGTGGGTCACTTCCGGATGGAACTGCACGCCGTAGTAGCCGCGCTCGTCGCTGAACATGCCGGCAATCGGGCAGCTTGGAGTGCTGGCCAGAATGTGGAAGTCGGACGGCATTTTGGTGACCTTGTCACCGTGGCTCATCCACACGTCCAGACCGAACAGGCCGTCGGCATCGATATGGTCTTCGATGCCGTCCAGCAGGCGGCTTTTGCCAACCACGTCGACGCGGGCATAACCGAACTCGCGCAGCTCGGAACCTTCAACCTTGCCGCCCAGTTGCTCGGCCATGGTCTGCATGCCGTAGCAGATACCGAAAACCGGTACGCCCAGGTCAAATACAGCTTGTGGGGCGCGCGGGCTGCCGGCTTCGTGTACCGACTCCGGGCCACCGGCCAGGATGATGCCTTTAGGGGCGAATTCGCGGATCGCTGCGTCGTCCATGTCGAACGGGTGCAGTTCGCAGTAAACGCCGATTTCGCGCACGCGGCGGGCGATCAGCTGGGTGTACTGAGAACCGAAGTCCAGGATCAGGATGCGGTGAGCGTGAATGTCGAGGGCCATGACAAAATCTCGATTAATTTCAGAAACGACACGGGGCTGAATCAAACAGCCCCGGTGACTTAATTCGTATCGCACCCGGGTGTGAACCCGGGTGCGACCACTATCAACCTACGCGATAGTTGGGTGCTTCCTTGGTGATCTGCACGTCGTGGACGTGGGATTCAGCCATGCCAGCGCCGGTGATACGCACGAACTCGGGCTTGGTACGCATTTGTTCGATGTCGGCACAGCCGGTGTAACCCATCGAAGAACGCAGACCGCCCATCAGTTGGTGAATGATCGCCGTCAGCGAGCCTTTGTACGCCACGCGACCTTCGATACCTTCCGGTACCAGCTTCTCGGCACCCGCGGAGGAGTCCTGGAAGTAACGGTCAGAGGAGCCCTGGGATTGCGACATCGCACCCAGCGAACCCATGCCGCGGTAAGCCTTGTACGAACGGCCCTGGTACAGCTCGATTTCGCCTGGTGCTTCTTCAGTACCGGCAAACATCGAACCCATCATCACGCAGGAAGCGCCGGCAACGATGGCCTTGGACAGGTCACCCGAAAAACGGATGCCGCCGTCGGCGATCAGAGGTACGCCAGTGCCTTCAAGGGCAGCGGCCACATTGGCAATCGCGCTGATTTGCGGAACGCCAACACCGGCAACGATACGGGTGGTGCAGATCGAGCCCGGGCCGATACCGACTTTAACTGCGTCAGCGCCGGCTTCAGCCAGGGCCAGGGCAGCAGCGCCAGTGGCGATGTTGCCGCCAATGACCTGAACTTCAGGGAAGTTCTGCTTGACCCAGCGAACGCGGTCGATCACGCCTTTGGAGTGACCGTGGGCGGTGTCGACTACCACCACGTCAACGCCGGCAGCCACGAGGGCGGCCACGCGATCAGCGGTGTCCTTGCCGGTACCGACCGCAGCGCCTACGCGCAGACGACCCTGGTCGTCCTTGCTGGCCAACGGGTAAGCCTTGGCTTTTTCGATGTCGTTAACGGTCATCATGCCCTTGAGGGCAAAGTTGTCGTCGACGATCAGCACGCGCTCGATACGGTGCTTGTGCAACAGCTCGCGGGCTTCTTCCTTGTCGGCGCCTTCCTTGACCGTAACCAGACGCTCTTTAGGCGTCATCACGTCACGAACGGTAGCTTCCAGACGGTTTTCAAAGCGTACGTCACGGGATGTCACGATGCCGACCAGGTCGCCATTGTGCAGTACCGGAACGCCGGAGATATTGTGCTGGCGGGTCAGCTCAAGCAGCTCACGTACCGTGGCATCAGCCTCGATAGTGATCGGCTCTTTAACCACGCCGGCTTCGAAACGCTTGACCTTGCGAACTTCGTGAGCTTGCTGCTCGATGGTCATGTTCTTGTGGATGATACCGATACCGCCTTCCTGAGCCATGGCGATTGCCAGACGAGCTTCAGTTACGGTGTCCATTGCAGCGGAAACCAGCGGAATATTCAGTTCAATGCCACGGGTCAAACGAGTCTTTAAATTGACTTCGTTCGGGAGAACCTCGGAATAACCGGGGACGAGAAGGATGTCATCGAATGTGAGTGCTTCTTGGCTGATACGCAGCATCGCTGGGGCTCCCGAGCGGGAAAATGGAAGCGCGCCATTGTACTCAAAACCCCTGGATCTCTCAACGGAAACCTTTAGAGAGTTTTGCGCTAAGGGCCAATGATTAGCTGACTTTGAAGGCAGAAATTGAACCGTAGCAGCTGCCGAAGGCTGCGTCCGGCGGCGTAGTCGTCGTAAATCCATAGCACGCGTTTTTTCAGCTGAACCGCGTGCCCCGGACTTACGATCGCTTCGCAATCGAACGCAGCCTCGTTCCTTCGGCAGCTGCTACGGAATTTTCACCTCACAGTTCGACTTTCACCCACGCCACCGGCTGGTCGAGCCAGTCGGCGAACTCGTCGAGAAAGCTTTGCTTGAATCCAGCCTCGGCCCAGTTGTTGAAAATAAACCCAAGGTTGGAAAACGCACACGGCTGTAAAAACAGAAAACCGTTGATGTCGTCTTCGTGGGCGCACAGCGGACAGATGAAGTTGTCGGTACGCCCCGGCATCCAGTCTTCGAGGCTTTCAAACAGTGCCTCGCCCACTTCCTTGCGGCACTCGGCGCAACCGGCTTCTTCAAGAAAACCTTTGGCCGGTGTGTAGATGCAGCGCTTGGTGATGATCTCCAGGCCATTGACCGGCTGCCCGAAAGGCAGCGCCTCGGGGTGCAGCACCACTTCACGGGCACCGGGGGCGATGGCGTAGGCCATGCCATTGCCAGTACGGCCGCAGGTGGTGAGCTCTTCTTCGATGATGTTCTTGCGCACCAGCCAGCGCACGATGGCCCGGGCACGCGGCTCATGCACCGGCAAGGTGGAGATTTTTGGAACGATGATGCTTTGCGAGTTCATGGGGTACGGCACATATGGATAAGAGCGACTACAGGGTTCAGCCACGCAGTTTAACTCAGGTAACGCGCAATCAGCGCAATGCCGCTGGCCAGCACCAGCCACGTTACCAGCCGCACAAACGCCTCGCGGGACAATTTGCGCGTCAGCCGGCGGCCAACCCACAGTCCCATTGCCATCGCCGGCAACAGGCAGGCGCCAAGCAACAACAGCTCGCCATCGGCATACACACCGGCAAGCACGAACAACGTAAGACGCACCACGGTGCTGCAACTGATCAACGCACTCTGGGTGGCGCGGGCAGCGTCTTTGGGCAAGCGGGCATTCAGATAAAGCGCATACAAAAAACCGCCACTGCCAAACAGCGCACCAAACAACCCGCCGGTGATACCCGTGGGGATGGCCCAACCGGCAGCGAGCCGTGCCGGCTTCACCTTCACCGCCAGGCTGTACAAGGCGTAAGCGGTGATAAAAACCCCCATCAACAGCAACAACAGGTCGGATTTAAGGTTCAGCAAAAACACCACGCCCACCACACAGCCGATCGCCATGCACGGCAGCAAACGCAGCAACTCGGGCCGCACAACATCCCGGCGCGACGGCAGCCAGTTACCAAAGGCCGCCACAAAATCCAGCAGCACCAGCAGCGGGATGATTTTCGACAGCGGCAGGCACAGAATCAGGATCGGCCCGGCCACCAGCGCCGTGCCGAACCCGGCCACACCAAAGACGATATAGGCCAGGGCAATGGCCAGCTCCAGCAGCACCCACTCACCACCACTAAACGGCAAATCCATTGCTCTGCTTCCTTGTTTTTAGTGCGCAGACTTCTATCAGACAGGTGCAGTGATAACAATCCGCCCTTATGATGACCCGCATGATTAAAGACCCCTTTGCAAGACTCAATCTCGACCGGGAAGTCCTGACCGTCAGCCAGCTCAATGGCCGGGCGCGGGTGCTGCTCGAAGACGTGTTCAGCAATATCTGGGTAGAAGGCGAAATCTCCAACCTCGCCCGCCCGGCCTCTGGCCACGTATATTTCACCCTCAAGGACAGCGGCGCCCAGGTGCGCTGTGCACTCTTTCGCAACAACGCTGCGCGGGTTCGTCAGGCGCTCAAGGATGGCCTGGCGGTCAAGGTGCGCGGCAAGGTCTCGCTGTTTGAAGGCCGTGGCGATTACCAGTTGATCCTCGATACCGTGGAGCCCGCCGGCGACGGCGCACTGCGCCTGGCCTTCGATGCACTCAAGGAAAAGCTCGGCGCCGAAGGCCTGTTCAGCCCCGAACGCAAGGTCGCCCTGCCCGCTCACCCGCAGCGCATCGGTATTGTCAGCTCGCCCACCGGCGCGGTGATTCGCGACATCATCAGCGTGTTCCGCCGCCGTGCGCCACAAGTCGAACTGACCCTGATCCCCACCGCCGTTCAAGGCCGCGAAGCCACGGCGCAAATCGTCCGTGCCCTCAAGCTGGCCGATGCACGGGGCTTTGACGCACTGATCCTGGCCCGCGGCGGCGGCTCGCTGGAAGACCTGTGGTGTTTCAACGAAGAAGCCGTGGCTCGCGCCATCGATGCCTGCGTTACCCCTGTCGTCAGTGCCGTGGGTCACGAAACCGATGTCTCGATCGCCGACTTCGTGGCAGACGTGCGCGCGCCCACGCCTTCGGCCGCGGCCGAGCTGCTGGCACCGGACTCAAGCGACCTGCAACGGCGCATCGACAGCCTGCATCGGCGCCTGGTGATGCGCATTCGTGATCGCCTGATGCGCGACCGCTTGCGCCTCGACGGCCTGGCGCGACGCCTGCGTCACCCCGGCGAACGTCTGCGCCAGCAAGCCCAACGCCTGGATGATCTGGACATGCGCATGCGCCGGGCTTTCGAGCGCAGCCTGAATACTCGCCGCGAACGCCTGATCCGCCTCGAAACCCGTCTGGCCGCACAACATCCGGGGCGTCAGCTGGCCATGTTGCGCCAGCGTCTGGACAGCCTGGCCGAGCGCTTGCCCCGGGCCATGCGCGAAGGCCTCAAGGCGCGCCGCATGCAGCTGCAAAACCAGATGCAAACCCTGCATGTGGTCAGTCCGCTGGCGACCCTGGGCCGTGGCTACAGTATCCTGCTCGATGAAAAGGGCAATGCCGTTCGCCGGGCCGCGCAAACGCAAAACGGTCAGCGCTTGACCGCCAGGCTGGGCGAAGGCGAACTGCAAGTGCGCGTTGAGGACAATCACCTCACGCCTGTCACCCTTTCTTTACTGGATTAACCAATGCCACGTTTTTTCTCTGCCGTGCTGTTGCTGTGCCTGACTTTCAATGCTCAGGCGGCTGACAGCTATATCACCCGCCTGCTGAACAAACCGGTGCCCGGAGGGGTGGCTGTGATCGAGCTGGGCAGCGGCGCCCAGGCGCCCAAGGCCAGTTATGACGGCAAGCCGGTCATGGTGATCAAGGAGCAGGACACCTGGCGGGCGATTGTCGGCATCCCGTTGACGGTCAAACCCGGTAGCCAGCAGATCACCTCCGGCGGGCGCAACCTGAGCTTTGCGGTGGGCAGCAAAAAATACCCCGAGCAACACATCACCTTGAAAAACAAGCGTCAGGTCAATCCCGACCCGGCCGATATCAAGCGCATCGACAACGAGCTGGAGATCCAGATCAAGGCCTACCGCACCTTCAGCCCCAACACGCCGAGCAACCTGTTGCTGGACAAACCGGTCAATGGCCCGCTGTCGAGCAAGTTCGGCGTGCGCCGCTTCTTCAATGGCGAAGAGCGCAACCCTCACGCCGGTCTCGACTTCGCCGTACCTGCTGGCACGCCGATCAAGACCCCGGCAGCGGGCAAGGTAATCCTGATCGGCAATTACTTCTTCAATGGCAATACGGTGTTTGTAGATCACGGCCAGGGCTTTATCAGCATGTTCTGCCATATGTCGAAGATCGACACCAAGGTCGGCCAGCAACTGGCCCGCGGCGATGTGGTGGGCAAGGTCGGCTCGACAGGCCGCGCCACGGGCCCGCATATGCACTGGAACGTCAGCCTCAATGATGCAAGGGTTGACCCGGCGATTTTCATTGGCGCCTTCGCACCCTAACAAGCGCCCAGAAAGGGGAAAACCCCTGTAGCACGCAAGGCATGCCCTCCCTTTAAACAACGCAATCCAGAGCAAGGCAAAAATTAATATGCGCTATAAAAACGCGCATATCTTGTCTTTTCGAGCATTTATATCAATGTTTTTTATAGGCTTGCCATCTTTCCCGCCAATGGTTAGGGTTGAGCCTATGAACACACCTCACGTCCTCATTCTGCTTCGTCAACACCGCAGCCTTTGCCTCGTCAGTGCACGACTGCAACGCTAGTCGCGGTGCCTCGCCTTCTGCTTTGTATTTCTTCGGCTAGCCGCCTCCTCAATGACCGGCTCGCATAAAAAGGATTGCCTGATGACCATGCTCAAAGACCCTTCTTCCAAATACCGTGCCTTCCCGGTCATTGATTTGCCCGACCGAACGTGGCCGTCAAAAACCATCACCCAGGCGCCGATCTGGTGCAGTTCCGATTTGCGCGACGGTAACCAGTCGCTGATCGAGCCGATGGATGCGGTAAAGAAGCTGCGATTCTGGAAAACCCTGGTCAGCGTAGGCGTTAAAGAAATCGAGGCATCGTTCCCGGCGGCATCGCAAACCGACTTTGACTTTGTCCGCACCCTGATCGAAGACGGCCATATACCGGACGACACCACTATCCAGGTGCTGACCCAGGGCCGCGAAGACTTGATCGCCCGCACCTTCGAATCGCTGCGCGGCGCGAAAAAGGCTATCGTCCACCTGTACAACGCCACTTGCCCTGCTTTCCGCCGCATCGTGTTCAACCAGGACAAGGACGGCATCAAGGAAATCGCGGTCAGCGCGGCGAAGCTGTTCGTCAAATACGCCGCTCAGCAGCCCGAAACCCACTGGACGTTCGAATACTCGCCAGAGACCTTCAGCGCCACCGAACTGGAGTTCGCCAAGGAAGTGTGTGACGCGGTAATCGAAGTGTGGAACCCGACGCCTGAGCACAAGATGATCCTCAACTTGCCTGCCACCGTTGAGTGCGCGACGCCGAATATCTACGCCGACCAGATCGAATGGTTCGGCCGCAATATCAATCGCCGTGACAGCGTGCTGATCAGCCTGCACACCCACAACGACCGTGGCACCGGTGTAGCCGCCACCGAGCTGGGCCTGATGGCTGGCGCCGATCGTGTCGAAGGCTGCCTGTTCGGTAACGGCGAACGGACCGGTAACGTCGACCTGGTGACCGTGGCCCTGAACATGTACACCCAGGGCCTGGATCCGCAGCTGGACTTCTCCGATATCGATGGCGTGCGCAAGGTTGTCGAAGAGTGCAACCAGATCCCGGTGCACCCGCGTCACCCGTATGTGGGCGACCTGGTGCACACCGCGTTCTCCGGTTCGCACCAGGACGCCATTCGCAAAGGCTTCGCCCAGCAGAAACCGGACGCCCTGTGGGAAGTGCCGTACTTGCCGATCGACCCGGCGGATATCGGTCGCAGCTACGAAGCCGTGATTCGGGTTAACAGCCAGTCTGGCAAAGGCGGGATCGCTTACCTGCTGGAGCAGGAATACGGCATCAGCTTGCCGCGCCGGATGCAGATCGAATTCAGCCAGGTGGTACAACGCGAAACTGACCGTCTGGGCCTGGAAATGACTGCTCAGCAGATTCACAGCTTGCTGCGCACCGAGTACTTGCAGGCCAACACTCCTTACGCGCTGGTCAGCCATCGCTTGCAGGAAGAGAACGGTCACAGTGCGGTCGAAGTCGAAGTCTCGGCCAAAGGCGACGGCGAAACCAATCTGCGCTGGAGCGGCAAAGGCAACGGCGCGCTGGAAGCACTGGTAGCCGGCCTGCCGGTCAATGCCGAAATAATGGACTACAACGAGCATGCGATTGGTGCTGGCACCAACGCCAAGGCTGCGGCTTATATAGAGTTGCGGGTCAATGGCGGCCGAGCCGTGCATGGCGTGGGCATTGATGAAAACATCACCACGGCAAGCTTCAAGGCATTGTTCAGCGCTCTGAACCGTTCCCTGAGCGAAGCCGAGGCGAAAGCCGCGTAAACGTTGGCCTGAAACGCAAAAGCCCCCAAGGTGAGAACCCTGGGGGCTTTTTATTGCATCATGACCGGCAATCACCAGCCCCTGTGGGAGCGGGCTTGCTCGCGATTCAGGCGGCGCGATTTGGCAGGCAGACCGCGGTGATGCCATCGCGGGCAAGCCACGCTCCCACAGGTTTACGTCGTACACACAATCTGATAACTGCTTCTACAAATCAGCGCAGATCAAAACTGTCCGCATCCAGGTTGGCCGGGAAGCGCTCGCGGTAAGCACCCAATTCGCCCGCATTCAGGCTCATGGTAAATACGCCATCCGCCTCCCCTGCACTGAGCAGCGACTCGCCCTGAAAATCGAGGATATGACTGTCCCCGGTATACACCAGACCTTTGCCGTCCGTGCCCACCCGATTCACCGCCGCGACATAACACAGGTTTTCGATGGCCCGCGCCGGCAGCAAACGGTTCCAGTGCAACCGCCGCGCACCCGGCCAGTTGGCGGTGTACAGCAACAGGTCGGTATCATGGGGGTCGCAGCTCCACACCGGGAAGCGCAGGTCATAGCAAATCAGCGGGCGAACACGCCAGCCCTTGACCTCAAACTGGACCTGACGCTCACCCGGAGTGAAATGCTCATGCTCACCGGCCATTCGGAACAGGTGGCGTTTGTCGTAATGCAGCACTTCGCCATCCGGACGCGCCCACAACAGGCGGTTGCGGTGGCTGCCATCCGCCGCGAGCACAATCACGCTGCCCGTCACCACGGCATTGAGCCTTTGTGCCTGCTTGCGCAGCCACTCGGTGGTCGGGCCGCTTTCGGGCTCAGCAAGGGTACTGGACTCCATGCTGAAGCCGGTGGTGAACATCTCAGGCAAGACCACCAGGTCAGCGCCAACAGCCTGCTCGAGCAGCTCGTCGAAATGATCGAAGTTGGCCTGACGGTCATGCCAGGCCAGCGTGGTTTGCACCAGCGCTACGTTTAAATCGGGTAATCCCTTTAGATCACGCATAGTTTCTCTGCTGCTTCACGCAGCGTCTCCTCGCGTTTGGCAAAACACAGTCGAACCAGCCGTTGCCCTGCGGGCGGGGCCTGGTAGAACACCGACACCGGAATGGTGGCTACACCATGCTCACGGGTCAGCCACACCGCCATGTCGACATCATTGAGGTCCGGACGAATTCGGGAGTAATCCACCAACTGGAAATACGTCCCTGCCACCGGTTTGAAAGTAAAACGCGATGGGTTCAGCAAATCACAAAACAGGTCTCGCTTGGCCTGATAAAACCCGGGCAACTCTTCAACGTGCTCGGGGTGGGCACTCATAAAGTCAGCCAATGCATATTGCAGGGGAGTGACCCCGCAAAAACTGACGTACTGGTGAACCTTGCGCAATTCGGCGGTCAGAGCCGGCGGTGCCACGACATAACCGGTTTTCCAGCCCGTAACGTGATACGTCTTGCCGAAAGAGCTGACCACGAATGCACGATCGTACAGTTCAGGATGGGACAAAACACTGACATGGGGCACGCCATCGAACACCAGGTGTTCGTACACCTCATCGCTGATGAGGTAGATATCCCGATCAGCAATCAGGCGGGCCAACTGGTCAAGCTCGGCACGGCTGATCAAGGCACCACTGGGGTTGTGCGGGCTGTTGAGAATGATCATGCGCGTGCGCGGGCTCAGCGCATCTTCAAGCTTTTGCCAGTCTATCGAAAAGTCATTCAGCCCCAACTGCACATGCACACAACGGCCACCCGCCAGTTCGACCGAAGGCTCGTAGCTGTCGTAGCACGGATCAAACACAATGACTTCATCGCCAGCATGAATCACGGCCTGAATGGCGCAGAAAATAGCCTGGGTAGCGCCGGGGGTGATGGTCACTTCAGTGTCAGCATCCACCTGTGCGCCATAGCTACGGGCGATCTTGGCCGCCACTTGCTGACGCAACGCAGGCAGGCCGGTCATTGGGGAGTACTGGTTATGGCCACTGGCAATGTGCTGGCCAACTGCATCACGCAACGCCTGCGGGCCATCGAAGTCAGGGAACCCCTGAGACAGGTTGAGTGCGCCGGTTTCTGCCGCGAGCTGCGACATGCGCGTGAAGATGGTGGTGCCGACGTTCGGCAACTTGCTGGTGATCATGGCCGTTCCCTGTTGAGTTCCCGGCACTGACTGCGGCACAGGACCCACCGAGGATAGCCCAAACGCCTGACACGAAAAAGGGTCCTTTCGGACCCTTTCTCATTACGCTTTGAGCTTGCGCGGTTAGCGCTTGTCTTTGCGATTTTTCTCGGCTTTCTTGTGGTGCGACATCATGCGACGTTTCTTGTTGACCTGACGGTCGGTCAGCGAGTTCTTGTTGCCTTCGTACGGGTTCTCGCCACCTTTGAACTCGATGCGGATCGGCGTACCGACCAGCTTCAAGACGCGACGGTAGGTGTTTTCGAGATAACGGACGTAAGACTTCGGCACCTTCTCAACCTGGTTACCGTGAATCACGATAATCGGCGGGTTGGCACCACCCAAGTGGGCATAACGCAGCTTGATCCGGCGGCTGTTGACCATCGGTGGCGCGTGCTCGCTAACCGCATCTTCCAGAATCTGGGTCAGGCGGTTGGTCGGCCAGCGGGTAACCGCCGACTTGAAGGAGTTTTGCACCGACTGGTACAGGTTGCCCACGCCAGTGCCGTGCAGCGCCGAGATAAAGTGGATATCGGCGAAGTCGACGAAGAACAGGCGACGGGTCAACTCGACCTTGACGAACTCGCGCTCGCTAGGGGTCATGCCGTCCCACTTGTTGATCGCGATAACCAGAGCCCGACCGGCCTCCAGGGCAAAGCCCAACAGGTTGAGGTCGTGGTCAACCACGCCTTCACGGGCGTCCATCACAAAGATCACCACGTTGGCGTCTTTGATCGCTTGCAGGGTTTTGACCACGGAGAATTTTTCAACTTCTTCGTGGATCTTGCCGCGCTTGCGCACACCGGCGGTGTCGATCAGCGTGTACTTCTCGTCGTTACGCTCGAACGGGATGTAGATACTGTCGCGAGTGGTACCCGGTTGGTCATAGACGATTACCCGGTCTTCACCAAGCATGCGGTTAACCAGGGTCGATTTACCGACGTTCGGGCGACCGATGATTGCGATCTTGATGCCGTCTTTTTCGCTAGGGCCCGGAATGCGCTTGGCTTCCTCACCTTCGAGAACAACTTCTTCTTCGCCGTCTTCCGGCTCTTCTTCGTCACGCGGGAAGTTGCTCAGGGCAATTTCCAGCATCTGCGTGATACCACGGCCATGGGCACCGGCGATCGGGATTGCATCGCCCATACCCAGCGGCGCGAACTCGGCGCGAGCCATGTCCGGGTCGATGTTGTCGACCTTGTTGGCCACCACGTAGGAGCGCTTGTTACGTTTGCGAAGGTGTTCGCCGATCATCTGGTCAGCGGCAGTGAAACCCGCCTTTGCATCTACCAGGAACAGAACGACGTCAGCTTCTTCGATGGCCAGCAGCGACTGCTCGGCCATTTTTTCGTCCATACCGTGCTCGTCACCGGAGATACCGCCGGTGTCGACCAGAATGTAGGAACGCCCTTGCCACTTGGCCTCACCGTATTGGCGATCACGGGTCAGACCGGACAAGTCGCCGACGATGGCGTCACGAGTCCTGGTCAGGCGGTTGAACAAGGTGGACTTGCCGACGTTTGGTCGGCCCACCAGGGCGATTACGGGAACCATGCGGCTCTCCACTTCGTTATTTCAGAAAATACAAAAGCCGCTGCAAGGCAGCGGCCAGAGTTCGGAACAGCACAAATGTGCCGCAAACCTTGCCAGAGCAAGGCTGCCCGAGGCCCTAGAGCCTCAAGCATAGACGCCTTAGCGAATGGTCAGGGCTTCCAGTTTGCCGCTGTTACCAAACACGTAAATCATGTCACCGACCACCAGCGGACGTGCCCGAAGGCCATCACTGTCAACACGGGTACGGCCCACGAAACGACCATCGACCTGGCTGAGCAGGTGCAGATAGCCTTCCATGTCACCGACTGCCACATAGCTGGAGAAGACCTCTGGAGCCGACAATTGGCGGCGTGCCAGAGCATCATTGCTCCACAGCGAGGTGGTCGAACGCTCGTCAACGCCTTCTACAGTGCCCGACGCCAGGCTGACGTAGACGCTGCCGAAACCTTGGGCGACACCTGCATAGCTGGAAGCATCACGCTGCCAGAGCACGCGACCCGATTCCATGTCCAGTGCCGCCATGCGGCCCTGGTAGCTGGCGACGTACAGTGTACCGCCAGACAACAGCAGGCCACCGTCGATATCGACAATGCGTTCAAGCTCGGAGCGACCCTGCGGGATGGCAACACGTTGCTCCCACACAGGCACGCCGTTGCGGGTATCCAGGGCGACCACTTTACCGGTCGACAAACCGCCGATGGCCAGGTGATTGGTCACCAGTGGCGCCCCCGTACCACGCAGGGTCAGCACGCCCGGCGTGCTGTCATACGTCCAGCGCTGATTGCCGGTGTCAGCATCCAGACCGATCAGACGATCGTCCTGAGTCTGTACCACCACCACATCACCGTTGGTCGCAGGAGGTGCAAGCACTTCGCTGTTAACGCGAGAGCGCCATTTTTCTTCGCCTGTGCTGGAATCCAGGGCAATCACGTCACCTTGCAAGGTGCCAAGCATGACCAGGCCATAGCCCAGGCCAACTGCGCCGGAAACAGGCAGATCGAGGTCTTTTTTCCACTCAACGTCGCCGTTCATGCGGTCCAGAGACATCACCACGCCCGTTACGTCAGCAGCGTAGATATTATTGCCTTCAACAGCCGGAACCAGCATGTTGTAGGTTTTGCCCTGACCGTCACCGATCGAGCGGCTCCACTGCTTTTGCAGCACGACTTCTTCTTTGAAGTCGGTCAGCTCCGCCGGTGGCAATTCTTTTTTGCTGTTGCTGCTGCAACCCGCGGCCAAAACGACCAGAGCCAGCAATGCTGCATGTTTCCATCGCATCACGTCACGCATCCCCTTTGGCCAGGTCATCGAGCTTGATTTGCAAGCCGCCTACTGCTGCTTCATCCGACAATCCGGCCTTGGCCTTCTCGTAGGCTGCACGCGCATCGTCAGTACGGCCCTGCTGCACCAGCAGGTCGCCCTTGAGTTCTTCACGGCTGGCCAGGAATGCCTTGTCCGAGTCGCCTTCCAGCAGCTTCAGGGCATCGTCAACCTTGCCCTGTGCTGCCAGTACCTGAGCCAGACGCTGACGCGCCACTTCGCCCAGAGTGGCATTGGCCGGCTTGTCGACAATGACTTTCAGCTCGGTAGCCGCGTCATCAAGCTTGCCGTTGTCCACCGCCACCTTGGCCACAAACAGGCCGCCAAATTGCGAATAGGCAGTGCCTGCGTATTCACTTTTCAGCTTGTTGGCCAGATCCGCCACGCGGGCCACATCCGGCTTGCCGTCAGGGGTGAGCGTGGTTTCAAGCAATTGTTGGTAGAGAACCGACGCACCTTGCGACTGATTCGCCTGATATTTGTGCCAGAGCTGCCAGCCGGACACCACTACCAGCGCAAGCAAGCCGCCAGTCAGCAGGGGTTTGCCGTTGCGCTGCCACCAGTCTTTCAACTCGCCCAGCTGATCATCTTCGTTACTCGACACCCCAACACTCCTTATTCGCTAAATCGGCTGTTTTGCAGCTTCAACCCTGCACGATGCAGGTGGCCAAGTGCTCGGCTAGAGCATCCCAGGCAATCGTTTGTTGTTCGCCCTGGCCACGCAGGGGTTTTACACCTACCACTTGCTGGGCCAATTCGTCGTCACCCAGGATCAGCGCAAACAGTGCACCGCTCTTGTCAGCCTTTTTGAACTGGCTTTTGAAGCTGCCCGCACCGGCATTGATCTGCAGGCGCAGGTTTGGCAGTTGATCACGAACGCGTTCGCTCAAAGCCAGGGCTGCCAGTTCGGCGGCTTCGCCGAAAGCACACAGGTAAACATCGACCTGACGTGCGATTTCTTCGGGGATCTGCTCAAGGGTTTCGAGCAGCAGGATCAGGCGCTCGATGCCCATGGCAAAACCGACACCGGCAGTAGGCTTGCCGCCCATCTGCTCGACCAGGCCATCATAACGACCGCCCGCACACACGGTGCCCTGGGCGCCCAGTTTGTCGGTTACCCATTCAAATACGGTCTTGCTGTAGTAGTCCAGGCCACGAACCAGCTTCGGGTTTATCGTGTACGGGATGCCGGCGGCATCGAGGCGAGCCTTGAGGCCCTCGAAATGCACGCGGGACTCTTCGTCCAGGTAGTCCACCAGTTTCGGTGCATCCACCAGAACCGCCTGGGTATCGGCGTTCTTGGTGTCGAGCACACGCAGCGGGTTGGACTTGAGGCGACGTTGGCTGTCTTCGTCAAGTTCGCTCAGACGCGAGGACAAATACTCGACCAGGGCCGCACGATAGCGCGCACGGGCTTCGCTGGTGCCCAGGCTGTTGAGTTCGAGCTTGACCGCATCGCGGATACCCAGCTCGCCCCACAGGCGCCAGGTCAGCACGATCAGTTCGGCATCGATGTCCGGACCATCGAGGTTGAACACCTCGACGCCAATCTGGTGGAACTGGCGATAACGGCCTTTTTGCGGGCGCTCGTGACGGAACATCGGGCCGATGTACCAGAGTTTTTGCACCTGGCCACCGCCGGTGATGCCGTGCTCAAGCACCGCACGCACGCACGCCGCAGTCCCCTCAGGACGCAGCGTCAGCGAATCGCCGTTGCGGTCCTCGAAGGTGTACATCTCTTTTTCGACGATATCGGTCACTTCACCGATCGAGCGTTTGAACAGCGCGGTGAATTCGACGATTGGCATGCGGATCTGCTTGTAACCGTAGTTATCCAGCAAACGCGAAACCTTGCTCTCGAAGTAGCGCCACAGAGGCGTCTGCTCCGGCAGGATGTCGTTCATGCCACGAATGGCTTGCAAAGACTTGCTCACAATAAATCCTTTATTCGTCTGGTTAGCCGCGCGCGATAACGGCTGCGTCAGCTTCGACCTTTTCGGCCGCCTTCTGCCGGATCAGTCTTTCGAGCTCATCCACCAGATTGTCATTCGTCAGTTTCTGCGACGGCTTGCCGTCGATGTAAATCAGGTTGGGTGTACCACCGGTGAGCCCCACATGGGCTTCCTTGGCTTCGCCAGGGCCATTGACCACACAACCGATCACGGCAACATCCAGCGGCACCAGCAGGTCTTCGAGGCGAACTTCAAGTTCGTTCATGGTTTTCACCACGTCGAAGTTCTGCCGCGAGCAGCTCGGGCACGCGATAAAGTTGATGCCGCGCGAGCGCAGGTGCAAGGACTTGAGGATGTCGTAACCGACTTTTACTTCCTCAACCGGGTCTGCTGCCAGGGAGATGCGGATGGTATCGCCAATTCCTTCGGCGAGCAGCATACCTAGGCCCACGGCAGATTTCACTGTGCCTGAACGCAAACCACCGGCTTCGGTAATGCCCAGATGCAGCGGCTGGACGATTTCCTTGGCCAGCAGACGGTAGGCTTCAACCGCCATAAACACGTCGGAGGCCTTTACGCTGACCTTGAAGTCCTTGAAATTCAGGCGTTCAAGGTGCTCAACGTGGCGCAGTGCCGATTCGACCAGGGCGGCAGGCGTCGGTTCGCCGTATTTTTTTTGCAGGTCTTTTTCCAGGGAACCGGCGTTGACGCCGATTCGGATCGGAATACCGCGATCGCGGGCTGCATCAACCACCGCCCGCACACGGTCTTCGCGACCGATGTTGCCCGGGTTGATGCGCAGGCAGTCCACACCCAACTCTGCAACGCGCAGGGCGATGCGGTAATCGAAGTGAATGTCGGCGACCAATGGCACCTTGACCAGTTGCTTGATCCGGCCAAAAGCCTCGGCTGCGTCCATATCCGGCACGGAAACCCGCACGATATCGACACCCGCGGCTTCCAGGCGGTTGATTTGCGCAACGGTTGCAGCGACGTCATTGGTGTCACTGTTGGTCATGCTCTGCACAGCAATAGGGGCATCGCCACCTACAGGTACATTACCGACCCAGATTTTGCGCGATTCGCGACGTTTGATTGGTGATTCGCCGTGCATGACTTATTGACCCAACTTCAGACGAGCAGTCTCGCCACTGGTGAAAGGAGCGACATCCACAGGCTGGCCGTTATAGCTGACCTGGGCACCGCGGGCATAGCCCAGGCGCAAGCTCAGGGGTGGCTTGCCGCTCACTTCTAGATTTTCGCCCTTGCGCTTCAAGCCACCAAACAGCACTTTGCCCGTGCCGTCGGTCACTTGAGTCCAGCAATCAGCGGTGTATTGCACGCTCACTTTGCCAGCACCGGCAACCGGGGCGGCAGTGTCGGGCGCAGGCGCGGTGGACGTAACAGGTGCCACTACTGGCGCAACTGGCGCAACAGCAGCAGGTACTGGCTGTACCGGAACGGCAACGGGTGCCTGGGGCTCGGCAGCGGGAGCACCCGGCAATGCCAGTGCCGTGGTCGCGCCCTGCTCCGGCGCCGATTCGGCCGCCAGAGGTGTTTCGCCTTCGGCCTTGGCCTCGGCTACTGCCTGATCTTCAGGTTCGTCCAGCGGGTGGATGCGGGTTGTGCCGTCAGCCCCTTCGACTTCGACGTGTTCCGGAGCAAGACCAATCAGGTCCTTGGCGCGCATGGACGTCTGGTCTTGCCACCAGATAAAACCGCCTCCGACCACGGCGATCAACAGCAACAGGCTGACGATACGCAAAATGGTATGCGACACGCGCACCGGCTCTTCTATGCGACCCAGGCTGTGCACGTTGCTGCCGTTGGCATCAGTGCCGGTGTACAGGTCAAATTCACGCACAAGGGCGGCCTGGTCCATACCCAGCAATTTGGCATAGGCCCGGATATAGCCACGGGCAAAGGTATGCCCAGGCAGTTTGTCGAACGCGCCCGTTTCAAGGTTGCTCAGGGAGCTGGCCGTGAGGTTGAGTTTCAAGGCGACTTCAGCCAGCGTCCAGCCATTGTTTTCACGGGCCTGACGCAGAGTCTCACCGGGATTGACACGAGTCGCTGCTAGAACTTCGGGTTGCGCCGCTTTCATCATTGCTCCGACAGGTATTGCTGATATTCCGGCGTGCCGGGATAGAGTCGTTTTAGTTGCTGGCCATGGTTGGCAGTTGGGGTGCGGTCATCGAAAACACTCGCCAGTCGCGCACCGAGCAATAGACTACGTGCATTTTGCCCGCTAAGCAGGCTAAAACGATCGTAAAAGTCACGCGCCGTTACATATTGTTTGTCCTGATAAGCCATCTCGGCCATTTCAAGCAACGCACGGGGTTGTCGAGGGTTCAGGCGCAGTGCTTTTTCAAGCTGCTGGCGCCCCGCTTCAGGTTGCCCCAACTCAAGTGACGTTATACCCAGATTTTCGTAAATGCGGGAGCGTTCCGGATAAAGGTTGTCTGCTGCCGCCTTTTGAAACTGCACGCTGGCCTCCTGATAGCGCTGACGCTCAAACAGGAAACTGCCGTAATTATTGAGGATCCGGGCATCAGCTGGCCGACCGTTCAACGCGGTACGGAATGCCTGCTCGGCCAGGGCAAACTCCATTTCGGCCTGAAACACCAAGGCCAGTGCGGCGTTGGTGTCCGGGTCGGTCTTGTCGAGCTCAAGGGCCTTGCGCAAAGGGACTTTGGCCTGTTCGGTCATCCCTTGCTGCAAATAGCCCAGACCCAGCTGAACATAAGCCTGACGCGCCTCGTTACGCCCTTTGTCGCCAGCCATCGGGCTTGAATCGCCCGATGACACGCAGCCAGCCAAAAAGCTGACCAAAACGACCGGGAGCGCAGCGCGCAGGATCATGGATGTCCTCTCTCAGGGCGCAGAGGCAGCGTTTTGCGCTGTATCGGCGTCAGCACTGAGCTCACGCGCCGCGATCAGGCGCGAACTGCGGCGGGTACGGTCATTGACCTGACCTACCAGCTGCCCGCACGCCGCATCGATGTCTTCACCACGGGTGGTGCGCACGGTCACGTTGTAGCCAGCCTGCTGCAACAGCTCCTGGAAACGGCGAATGGCATTGTTGCTCGGGCGCTCATAGCCAGAATGCGGGAACGGATTGAACGGGATCAGGTTGATCTTGCACGGTGTGTCTTTAAGCAGCTCGATCATTTCTCGGGCGTGATCGACATGGTCGTTCACATCCTTGAGCAAGGTGTACTCAACGGTCAGCACGCGCTTTTCGCCCAGGGTCGCCATATAGCGACGGCAGGAATCAAGCAGCATGGCCAGCGGGTACTTCTTGTTGATCGGCACCAATTGACTACGCAGTTCGTCGTTAGGTGCGTGCAGCGACAATGCCAGCGAAACGTCAATGTGCTTGGCCAGCTCATCGATCATCGGCACCACGCCGGAGGTAGACAGGGTGACACGGCGCTTGGAGATGCCGTAGCCCAGGTCATCCATCATCAGGTGCATGGCAGAAATGACATTGTCGAAGTTCAGCAGCGGTTCGCCCATGCCCATCATCACCACGTTGGTGATGGCGCGGTCGATGGTTGCCGGAACGCTGCCAAAGGATTTGTTGGCAATCCACACCTGGCCAATCACTTCGGCGGCGGTGAGGTTGCTGTTGAAGCCTTGCTTGCCGGTGGAGCAGAAACTGCAGTCCAGGGCACAGCCAGCCTGGGACGAAACGCACAGGGTGCCACGTTTGCCCGAGGGAATATAAACGGTCTCGACGCAGCTGCCGGACTCTACGCGTACCACCCACTTACGGGTGCCATCGCTGGAGATGTCCTCGCTGACGACTTCGGGTCCACGAACCTCAGCAATGGCCTTGAGCTTGTCGCGCAAGGCCTTGCTGACGTTAGTCATGGCGTCGAAATCATCGACGCCAAAGTGGTGAATCCACTTCATGACCTGACCGGCACGGAAACGCTTCTCCCCGATTGAGTCGAAGAATTTCTCCATTTCCGGTTGAGTCAAACCCAACAGGTTGGTTTTGCCAGTCGTTGCAATCATGTCTTCACCCTCACTCACAAGCCAATACTTAGCGAGTGGTTACTTCAGTAGCTGCGAAAAAGTACGAGATTTCACGAGCAGCAGCGGCTTCAGAGTCGGAACCGTGAACAGCGTTTGCGTCGATGGATTCAGCGAAATCAGCACGGATAGTGCCGGCAGCTGCTTCTTTAGGGTTGGTAGCGCCCATCAGCTCGCGGTTCAGAGCGATAGCGTTTTCGCCTTCCAGAACCTGAACAACAACAGGACCGGAGATCATGAAAGCAACCAGGTCGCCGAAGAAGCCGCGCTCGCTGTGCTCAGCGTAGAAGCCTTCAGCTTCAGCTTTGGACAGTTGCTTCAGTTTGGAAGCTACAACCTTCAGGCCAGCGTCTTCGAAACGGGTAACGATCTTGCCGATAACGTTTTTAGCAACGGCGTCAGGCTTGATGATGGAGAAAGTACGTTGAACAGCCATGGTGTAACTCCAGAAACAGTGATTTAAGCGAAAAATTAAACCCGCGAATTATACGCGGGTTCTTGGGTATTGCATAATTACGTGCGTTGCAAGCTTAGTCGGCTTCTTCGATCCACAAACCCTGAATGGCTTCGAGCACCTTCTCTCCGCCGCGATCAGGGATATCGTCGAACTCCGGCAGCGCCATGACCAGATTGCGCAGCGTGACGAAATTCACCGAGAGCGGATCGACATCCGGGTGAGCTTCAGCCAGCTGGATCGCGATTTCCTGTACATCAACCCATTTAAGGCTCATGCCAATTCCTTATCAGTGCGGCGCTTCGGCAGCATGGTTGAGCGAGTATTTCGGAATCTCGACGGTGATGTCTTCAGTACCAACGCGGGCCTGACAGCTCAGGCGCGAAGTCGCTTCCAGACCCCATGCTCTATCAAGATAGTCCTCTTCCAGCTCGTCAGCTTCGTTCAACGAGTCGAAACCCTCGCGAATCACGCAATGACAAGTGGTGCAGGCACAAACACCACCGCAGGCACTTTCGATTTCAATGTGGTTGTCGTGGGCCACTTCGAGAATGGTCTTGCCGGTCTCAGCCTCTACAACCATACCGTCCGGGCAGTGCTCGGCGTGTGGCAGAAAAATGATCTGCGGCATCAGTTATTCCTCGATTTCATTCAGGTTGCGACCCGACAAAGCGGCCTTGACGGTCAAGTCCATGCGACGGGCTGCAAAGGCATCGGTCACTTGCGACAGACGCTTGGTCTGCTGCTCGATGGCGTAACCATCGGTGCCTTTCAACAATTCGGACAGTTCCTGCATCTGCAGCTCGATCACCATGCGCTCTTCGGCATCCAGCAAACGCTCGCCATCGACTTCGAGGGCTGCTTGCACGGCCTCGATCAGACGCTGGGCATCCACCTGCTGCTCGCGCAATACGCGGGCGACCTTGTCGTCGCTGGCGTACTGGAACGAATCCTTGAGCATTTTGGCGATTTCGCCGTCGGTCAGGCCGTAGGAAGGCTTGACCTGGATATTGGCTTCAACACCTGAACCCAGCTCGCGGGCCGACACGCTGAGCAAACCGTCGGCATCGACCTGGAAGGTCACGCGAATTTTTGCGGCACCGGCCACCATCGGCGGGATGCCACGCAATTCAAAGCGCGCCAGGGAGCGGCAATCGCTGATCAGCTCGCGCTCACCCTGCAGCACATGAATCATCATGGCCGTCTGACCATCTTTATAGGTGGTGAAATCCTGCGCGCGCGCCACCGGAATCGTGGTGTTGCGCGGAATAACCTTTTCCATCAAGCCACCCATGGTCTCCAGACCAAGGGACAACGGAATCACATCAAGCAGAAGCAGCTCGCCGCCATCGCGCTTGTTGCCGGCCAGGGTATCAGCCTGGATCGCAGCACCAATGGCAACCACTTGATCCGGGTCGATATCGGTCAGGGGCTCGCGACCAAACATCTGAGCGACCGCTTCACGCACACGAGGTACACGGGTCGAACCACCCACCATGACGACGGCCTGGACGTCTTCAATCTCGATATTGGCGTCGCGCACAGCACGGCGACAAGCCTTGAGGCTGCGCGCAACCATTGGCTCGATCATGGCGTCGAAGGCTTCACGGGTCAGCTCGGACTGCCAGCCACCAAAGGCAACCGTCACCGAGGACGCATCGGTCAGCGCTTCTTTTGCAGCGCAGGCAGCCTGCAGCAAGGTGCGCTGCGTGCCTGGATCAAGGTCGGCAGACAATCCGGCCTGCTCGACCATCCAGCTGGCAATCGCATGGTCAAAGTCATCGCCACCCAGCGCGCTGTCGCCGCCGGTAGCCAAGACTTCAAACACACCGCCGGTCAGGCGCAGGATCGAGATATCGAACGTACCCCCACCCAGATCATAGATAGCCACCACGCCTTCAGCCGACTGGTCCAGGCCATAGGCCACGGCGGCCGCTGTCGGCTCATTGAGCAGGCGCAGCACATTCAGACCAGCCAGTTTGGCCGCGTCTTTAGTGGCCTGGCGCTGAGCGTCATCGAAATAGGCCGGGACCGTAATCACCGCCCCCACCAATTCACCACCCAGGGTCTTTTCGGCGCGCTCACGCAGCACCTTCAAGATTTCGGCAGACACTTCAACCGGGCTTTTAGGGCCTTGCACCGTGTCAATAAACGGCATGTGCGACTCACCGCCGACAAAGCGGTAAGGCAACTGCTCGCCCAACTGCTTGACGTCGGACAGACCACGTCCCATCAAGCGTTTGACCGACAGCACGGTATTGAACGGGTCGCTGGAGGCTGCCAGACGTGCCGACTCGCCTACCTCGACGCGATCAGCGTGATAGCGCACGGCAGACGGCAAAATGACATTGCCATTGGCGTCGGCCAGAGGCTCGGAAAGGCCGCTGCGTAAAGCAGCGACCAGCGAATTGGTAGTGCCCAAGTCGATCCCCACAGCCAGACGTCGCTGGTGCGGTTGAGGACTTTGGCCGGGTTCGGCGATCTGCAGTAGGGCCATCGTAATCAGGACTTATCTGTAATCAGGCGTGCCATCAGGGAAGCACGGAGTTAATCGTCGAGGCGCTCTTCTAGCTGGCGCACTTCGTAAGTTAGCTTGTCGAGGAACTGCATGCGGCGCATCAGGCGTTCAGCCTGCTCACGCTGCGCAGCATCATCCCAACACGCTGCGAAGCTGTCGTTCAGGTGTTCCTGAGCGACTTTCAGTCGACGCTTGAATGCTGCAATACCGGCCATATCGGCGCTGTCATGCAAATCTTCAAGTTCTTCGCGCCACTGCATCTGCTGCATCAGGAACTCGGGATCGTGCACCGTGACTTCCAGCGGCAACTCGCCCCCCTTCAGCGCAAGCAGGTAACGCGCACGCTTGGCAGGGCTTTTGAGCGTCTGGTAGGCCTCATTGAGGCTGGCGGACTGCTCCAGCGCCAGGCGCTGCTCGCGCTCGGAAGCATCGGCAAACCGATCCGGGTGAACACCACGCGCCAGCTCTCGATAGCGCACAGCCAGCTGATCGAGATCCAGATTGAAACCCGGTTGCAGCTCAAACAAAGCAAAATGACAAGGAGTACCCACGATCAGCCTCAGATATTGAAGCTTTCGCCGCAGCCACATTCACCGCGCACGTTAGGGTTATTGAACTTGAAGCCCTCATTGAGGCCTTCCTTGACGAAATCCAGTTCGGTGCCGTCAAGATAGGTCAGGCTTTTCGGATCAATGATCACTTTTTCGCCATGGGTTTCGAAGACCTGGTCTTCTTCACCTACTTCATCGACAAACTCCAGCACATAGGCAAGACCGGAACAGCCCGTGGTGCGAACACCCAGACGAATCCCCTCACCTTTGCCGCGCCCATCAAGGGAGCGGCGAATGTGTCGCGCAGCCGCTTCTGTCATGCTGATAGCCATCGTGACTCCTTACCTTTTGCCAGTTTCTTCACCTTGCCTGCGCCACTTGCGGGCGCAAGCAGTACGGATCAGATCAAACCTTTCTTCTGCTTGTAATCGCGAACAGCAGCCTTGATGGCGTCTTCAGCGAGTACCGAGCAGTGAATTTTTACCGGCGGCAAAGCCAGTTCTTCAGCCAGCTGAGTGTTCTTGATGGTCTCTGCTTCATCCAGAGTCTTGCCTTTCATCCACTCGGTCGCCAGGGAGCTGGAAGCGATTGCCGAACCGCAACCATAGGTCTTGAACTTGGCATCTTCAATGATGCCCTGCTCGTTGACCTTGATTTGCAGGCGCATTACGTCGCCGCACGCAGGGGCGCCGACCATGCCGGTGCCGACATCCGGGTCTTCCGCGTTCATCTTGCCGACGTTGCGCGGGTTTTCGTAGTGGTCGATGACCTTTTCGCTGTAAGCCATGGTACTAATCCTCACTCATCAGAGAGTCGCTCTTGAGACGCTGTAAAAGCTGCTGTTCGCTGCGCTTACAGCGTCTACTTACGGCGACTTAAATTGTTAGTGCGCCGCCCATTCGATTTTCGAGATGTCGATGCCGTCTTTGTACATGTCCCACAGCGGCGACAGGGCGCGCAGCTTGGTAACAGCCTCGCAAACCTTCTGCGCGGCGTAATCGATTTCTTCTTCGGTGGTGAAACGGCCGAAGGTAAAGCGGATGGAGCTGTGAGCCAGCTCGTCATTGCGGCCCAGGGCGCGCAATACGTAGGACGGCTCGAGGGAAGCAGAAGTACAGGCCGAACCGGACGACACAGCCAGATCCTTGAGCGCCATGATCAGCGACTCGCCTTCAACGTAGTTGAAGCTCAGGTTCAGGTTGTGCGGAACGCGGTGGACCATGCTGCCGTTGACGTACAGTTCTTCAAGGTGTTCAACCTGCTTGAAGAAACGGTCGCTCAACGCCTTGATACGGATGTTCTCTGCAGCCATTTCTTCTTTGGCGATCTGGAACGCTTCGCCCATGCCCACGATCTGGTGGGTGGCCAGGGTACCCGAACGCATGCCGCGCTCGTGACCGCCGCCGTGCATGGCTGCTTCAATACGCACCCGAGGCTTGCGGCTTACGTACAGTGCGCCGATGCCTTTAGGGCCGTAGGTTTTGTGCGCCGAGAACGACATCATGTCGACCTTCAGCTTGGCCAGGTCGATTTCAACCTTGCCGGTGGACTGTGCCGCATCGACATGGAACAACACGCCGCGCGAGCGAGTCAGCTCACCAATGGCAGCGATATCGTTGATGGTGCCGATTTCGTTGTTCACGTGCATGATCGAAACCAGGATGGTGTCGTCGCGCATCGCGGCTTCAACCATGGCCGGCGTTACCAGGCCATCGGTGCCCGGCTCGATATAGGTCACTTCAAAGCCTTCACGCTCAAGCTGACGCATGGTGTCGAGAACGGCCTTGTGCTCGATCTTGTCGGTGATCAGGTGCTTGCCCTTGGTGGCATAGAAGTGCGCTGCACCTTTGATTGCCAGGTTGTTGGCCTCGGTCGCACCGGAGGTCCAGACAATTTCACGGGGGTCAGCGTTAACCAGGTCAGCAACCTGACGACGCCCGTTCTCAACCGCTTCTTCAGCTTTCCAGCCGAACACGTGAGAGCGCGAAGCCGGGTTACCGAAGTTCCCGTCAACCAGCAAGCAGTCGCTCATTTTTTGAGCAACACGCGGATCAACCGGGGTAGTGGCTGAGTAATCGAGGTAAATTGGCAACTTCATGGACTATCTCCTAAATCAGGCTGGCTGGCGCACCGTCGTTTTTATGCAATCACTCGACGGCGGACGCTTCGATCTTATCCAGGTGCGGCGCCTTGCCATTACAGCGGCGCTGATCCTGACGCTGGGCTACTTCTTGTACCTCACGGCGAGTGACAAGGTCAGCCAAGCTGATACCGCTGAGAAAATCGTGTATTTGCAGGCTGAGGTCGCACCACAGGTGGTGGGTCAGGCAGGTGTCGCCGGCATGGCAGTCGCCAAGGCCCTGGCAACGCGTGGCATCGACGGACTCGTTCACGGCATCGATCACCTGAGCTACCTGGATGCCCTGCATGTCGCGTGACAGCTGATAGCCGCCACCCGGGCCACGCACACTGGAAACCAGGCTGCTGCGGCGCAATTTGGCAAACAGTTGCTCAAGGTAGGAAAGCGAGATGCCTTGGCGCTCGGAAATATCGGCCAGGGACACCGGCCCGTGCTGTGCGTGCAACGCCAAATCGAGCATTGCAGTTACGGCGTAACGGCCTTTTGTAGTCAGTCTCATGGACAGGTACCACGGAATTCGGAATGGAAGCGAGTATGCTATTCCCGACTATTTAAGTCAACTATTAGACCTAGTACTTTAGTCGGGATTACCCGCAAAAGAGCGCGCGCATTGTAGCAGGGTCTGCGGCGTAATGGCACATGACACACATCTTGTGGGAGCGGGTTTGCTCGCGATGGCGGCAGCTCGACCAGCCTCAAAGACTGCAGCGCCAGCATCGCGAGCAGGCTCGCTCCCACAGCACCCAGAATCTAGACCGCCGTGCTTTCGTCCTTGCCCTTGACGCAGGCGAAGTCTTCTTCGCGCAGCTCAGGTAGTTCTTTCGCACAGTAAGGGCTGCCCAAATCCTTGAGCGCGCCACACATACCATCCAGCTTGCCATCGACCGCCTGCAGATGATCCAGCAACTGGCCAATGGCCCGCGCCACCGGATCCGGCATATCTTCACTGACACCGTATGCGTCAAAACCGATTTTCTCAGCCATTGCCTTGCGCTTGGCCTCGGTTTCATCGTCATTCTTGATAATGATGCGCCCCGGAATACCCACTACGGTCGCGCCCGGCGGCACAGCCTTGGTCACAACCGCATTGGAACCGACCTTGGCCCCCGCCCCGACAGTGAACGGCCCCAACACCTTGGCGCCCGCCCCTACCACGACACCATTTTCCAGAGTGGGGTGGCGCTTGCCCTTGTTCCAGCTCGTACCCCCCAGGGTCACACCCTGATACAGGGTCACGTCATCCCCGATTTCGGCGGTTTCACCAATCACGATACCCATCCCGTGATCAATAAAGAAACGACGCCCGACCTTGGCCCCCGGGTGAATTTCAATCCCGGTCAGCCAGCGCCCGAAGTTGGACACCAGACGAGCCAGCCACTTCCAGCCAGCCTGCCACAACAGCGCCGACAAGCGGTGAATCCAGATCGCATGCATCCCCGGGTAGCACGTCAGCACTTCAAAAGCATTACGGGCTGCAGGATCACGGTGAAACACACTTTGGATATCTTCACGCAGACGCTCGAACATCATTAATCCTTGCGCTTGAGCAGCTCGCCACGGGCTGCTTTTTGGGTTTCGGTGAGAATGCCACGCAAAATATTCATCTCGGCACGACTGACAGCACTGCGACCGTAGAGCCGACGCAGACGCGCCATGAGGTGGCGCGGCTTTTCCGGATCCATGAATTCGATAGCTACCAGGGTTTGCTCCAGATGCTCATAAAAGCGCTCCAGCTCATCCATGGTGGCCAGCTCGCCACTCTTGGTGGACGCCACCTCTTCTTTCTCGATCTTGCTCGGCTGCCCCTGGGCCGCCAGCCAGGCCATGCGGATCTCGTAGCTGAGCACCTGCACGGCCGCGCCGAGGTTCAGGGAACTGAATTCGGGATCAGAGGGGATATGCACATGGAAGTGACAACGCTGCAACTCGTCATTGGTCAGACCGGAGTCTTCACGACCGAACACCAGCGCGATTTCCGCACCCTGGGCCGCCTCTGCAACCACTTTCTGCCCGCACTCGCGCGGATCCAGCAGCGGCCAGGGGATACGACGGTCGCGGGCACTGGTACCCAGCACCAGATTGCAGCCCACCAGGGCATCTTCAAGGGTCGCGACAACCTGTGCATTTTCCAGAATGTCACCGGCGCCCGAGGCGCGCGCGTCGGCCTCATGGTGCGGGAACACCCTCGGCTCAACCAGAACCAGCCGCGACAACCCCATGTTTTTCATGGCACGCGCAGCACCGCCGATGTTCCCGGGATGGCTGGTATTGACCAGAACGACACGAATATTAGGCAGCAAAGGAAGCGCTCACAGACCAGCAAAAGGGAGCAAATCTTACCTAAGCAAAACGTCATAAGCTACGAAAGCTAACGCAAACCTTCATCTACCAAAGTTTTCTGATAGAATATTCGGCTTTCTTTAACAACCTTAGGTGAAACGTCCATGCAGCCCATGCTGAATATCGCGCTGCGCGCCGCCCGCAGCGCCAGTGAATTGATTTTCCGCTCCATCGAGCGCCTGGATACCATCAAGGTTGACGAAAAAGACGCCAAGGATTACGTCTCTGAAGTCGATCGTGCTGCTGAACAGAAAATCATCGACGCCCTGCGCAAGGCTTACCCGACGCACGGCATCCTCGGTGAAGAAACCGGCATGCACCCAGGCAGCGGTGAAGGTGAAGACTACCTGTGGATCATTGACCCACTGGATGGCACCACCAACTTCCTGCGCGGCGTTCCACACTTCGCCGTCAGCATCGCCTGCAAATACCGCGGCCGCCTTGAGCACGCAGTGGTTCTTGACCCGGTTCGCCAGGAAGAATTCACCGCCAGCCGTGGCCGTGGCGCCCAACTGAACGGTCGCCGCCTGCGTGTTAGCGGTCGTACCAGCCTGGAAGGCGCCCTGCTGGGTACCGGGTTCCCGTTCCGTGACAACCAGATGGACAACCTGGACAACTACCTGGGCATGTTCCGCAGCCTGGTTGGCCAGACTGCCGGCATCCGTCGCGCAGGCGCTGCCAGCCTGGATCTGGCCTACGTGGCTGCAGGTCGTTTCGATGCATTCTGGGAGTCGGGCCTGTCCGAGTGGGACATGGCTGCAGGCGCACTGCTGATTCAAGAAGCAGGCGGCCTGGTCAGCGACTTTACCGGTAGCCACGATTTCCTTGAAAAAGGTCATATCGTTGCCGGTAACACCAAGTGCTTCAAAGCTGTCCTGACTGCAATCCAGCCTCACCTGCCAACCTCGCTGAAACGCTAAGCGAATACCGCAGACAAAAAAAGCACCCTTCGGGGTGCTTTTTTTTGCCTTGCAATTACCCCACCCTGTGGGAGCGGGCTTGCCCGCGATAGCATCACCGCGATTTGCCTGACAGACCGAGCTGCCTGCATCGCGAGCAAGCCCGCTCCCACAAGAATTTAATTCAGGATCAGCTTGCCTTCCTTGTCCACGGCAATTTCATTGCCCGGCTCGTGATCCATACGCACCTTGCCTTCCTTGCCATTGAGCGAATAGCGCACGTCATAGCCGACGACCTTGCTGCTGATGTCATTGACCGTGTTGCAACGCGTCTGGGTCGTGGTGTAGGTATCACGCTCCTGCATGCCTTCCTGCACCTTGTTACCGGCATAACCGCCACCCACCGCACCGGCAACCGTCGCGATCTTTTTGCCGTTACCGCCGCCCACCTGATTACCCAGCAAGCCGCCGGCGACAGCACCAATCACGCTGCCGACAATCTGATGCTGATCCTTGACCGGCGCCTGACGCGTCACAGTCACATCCTTGCACACCTCACGCGGCGTTTTGATCTGCTGGTTGACCGGCACAACGGCCAGCACCTGCGCAGACTCAGGGCCTTTCACCAAGCTGTAAGTGGCAAAAGCACCACCGGCTGTAACACCGACAGCACCCAGTACAGCACCCACCAGCAATGACTTGTTCACGTGAACCTCCAGACCATCTTAAGTGGGAACAGTCCCACACCAATCCTGGAGTTGGAGCACAAAAAAAGGCGCGAGTTCAATAACTCGCGCCTTTTAGGTGACAGTCGTCGATAACTATTGGTTATGGACGATCATCGACTTCCTTCTCACTCGCCGCAGGCGGGATCAGATCCTCTGCACTGAGATTCAGCCAGATCAGCACCACGTTGGCGATGTAGATCGACGAATAAGTACCCGCCAGAACACCCACGAACAGGGCAATCGAGAAGCCCCACAGGTTGTCGCCACCGAAAATCAGCAATGCGGCAATGGCCAGCAAGGTGGAGATCGATGTCGCCATGGTGCGCAGCAAGGTTTGCGTGGTCGAGATGTTGATGTTGTCGATCAGGCTGGCCTTGCGCAGAACCCGGAAGTTCTCGCGCACCCGGTCAAATACCACAATGGTGTCGTTGAGCGAGTAACCGATGATCGCCAGCACCGCCGCCAATACCGTCAGGTCGAAGGTGATCTGGAACCACGACAGCACGCCCATGGTCACGATCACGTCGTGAACCAGGGACACGATCGCGCCGACAGCGAACTTCCACTGAAAGCGGAAGGCCAGGTAAAGCATGATGCCGCCCAGCGCCATCAGCATGCCGAGGCCGCCCTGGTCGCGCAGCTCTTCACCCACCTGCGGGCCAACGAACTCGACGCGCTTGATCACCGCCGGATTGCTGGTATCTGCCTGACCCAGCGCAGCCGCTACCTTGTTGCCCAGCAACGGATCATCGCCGGGCATACGCACCAGCAAGTCGGTGGTGGCACCAAAGCTCTGCACCACGGCATCGTGGAAGCCGGCCGAAACCAGCTCGTTACGCACCTTGGTCAGATCAGCCGGCTTCTCGTAGGTCAGCTCGATAAGCGTACCGCCGGTGAAGTCCAGGCCGTAGTTCATGCCCTTGTGGAACATGCTGAACAAGGCCAGCACGGTAAGCAGTACAGTGACGCCGAACGCTACGTTGCGAACGCCCATGAAGTTGATTGTACGTAACATGGCAGCCCCTTAAATCCACAACTTCTTGAAGTCCCGACCGCCATACACCAGGTTGACCAGTGCGCGGGTGACCATAATGGCCGTGAACATCGAGGTAAAGATACCCAGCGACATGGTCACCGCGAAGCCTTTAACCGGCCCGGTACCCATGGCGAAGAGGATCCCGCCGACCAGCAGGGTTGTCAGGTTGGAGTCAACGATGGCGGTAAAGGCACGGTTGAAACCTTCGTTGATCGCCCGCTGCGGTGTCATGCCATTGGCCAGCTCTTCACGTATACGCGAGAAGATCAGTACGTTGGCATCGACCGCCATACCCATCGTCAACACGATACCGGCAATGCCCGGCAGGGTCAGGGTTGCACCCAGCACCGACATCAGCGCCAGCAGCAAGACCATGTTGCCCGCCAGTGCCACCGTCGCGATCACACCGAAGAAACGGTAGATGGCGATGATGAAGATCGACACGAACAACATACCCCACAGCGATGCATCGACACCCTTGGTAATGTTGTCAGCACCCAGGCTCGGGCCAATGGTGCGCTCTTCAGCGAAGTACATTGGCGCGGCCAGACCACCGGCACGCAACAGCAGTGCCAGCTCGGAAGCCTCACCCTGGCCATTCAGACCGGTAATCCGGAACTGACTGCCCAGCGGCGACTGAATGGTCGCCAGGCTGATGATCTTCTTCTCTTCTTTGAACGACTGAACCGGTACGTCCTTCTCGACACCGTCAACCACTTGCTTGGTGTAAGTCGTCACCGGCTTCTGCTCGATGAAGATTACCGCCATGCTGCGACCAACGTTGCTGCGCGTCGAACGGCTCATCAGCTCGCCACCGTGACCATCAAGCTTGATGTTCACTTGTGGCCGGCCGTGCTCGTCAAAGCCTGCCTGAGCATCGGTTACCTGGTCACCGGTGATGATCAGACCACGCTCGATTTGCGCGCCAGGACGGTTGCCTTCACGGAACTCGAAAGTTTCGGACGTCGCTTTGGAAGCGCCCGGCTCGGCCGCCAGACGGAACTCAAGGTTGGCCGTCTTGCCCAGGATACGCTTGGCTTCGGCGGTGTCTTGCACGCCCGGCAGCTCAACCACGATGCGGTTGGCACCCTGACGCTGAACCAGAGGCTCGGCAACACCCAACTCGTTGACCCGGTTACGGACGGTTGTCAGGTTTTGCTTGATGGAATATTCACGGATTTCCGCCAGCTTGGCCGGGGTCATCGCCAGACGCAGAACCGGCTGACCGTTCAGGTCTGCAGCGGTAATGTCGAAATCATTGAAGCTTTTACGGATCAGGCTACGCGCTTGCTCACGGACAGCTTCATCAGTGAAGCCCAACTGAATGGCACCGTTGAGTTGCGGCAGGCTGCGATAACGCACTTTTTCTTTACGCAACAGGCTTTTGACATCGCTCTCGTACACTTTCATGCGTGCATCGACAGCTTTGTCCATGTCCACTTCCAGCAGGAAGTGCACACCGCCCGACAAGTCCAGACCCAGTTTCATCGGGTGAGCACCCAGACTGCGCAACCATTGTGGCGTGGTCTGTGCCAGGTTGAGCGCTACGACATAATCGTCACCCAGAGCCTTGCGTACAACATCCTTGGCTGGCAACTGGTCGTCTTTCTTGACCAGGCGCAGCAAACCACCTTTGCCGTTCTGGGCCAGGGAAGCACCCTTGACTTCAATGCCTGCATCCGTCAGCGCCTTGCTTGCGCGATCCAGATCAGCTTGAGTGACCTGCAGGGCCGTGCTCGCACCCGACACTTGAATGGCCGGATCATCAGGGTACAGATTGGGAGCGGAATAAATAAAACCGATCGCCAGCACTGCCAGGATCAGTATGTATTTCCACAGAGGGTATTTGTTCAGCATCAATCACGCCGCCCGCTTAAAACGCGGGGCGCCTTGCGCGCCCCGTCGATTGTTGAAAGTTGAAACTTAGATCGCTTTCAGCGTGCCTTTAGGCAACGTGGCTGCAACCGAGCCTTTCTGAATTTTCAGCTCGACAGTGTCAGACACTTCGATGACAACAAAAGCATCGGAAACCTTGACGATTTTGCCGGCGATACCGCCAGTGGTCACGATTTCGTCGCCTTTTTGCAGGTTACCCAACAGGGCTTTCTGCTCTTTAGCGCGCTTGGCCTGTGGACGCCAGATCATCAGGTAGAAGATGACCAGGAAGCCGACCAGGAAGATCCATTCAAAACCGCCACCCATTGGGGCAGCAGCAGGTGCAGCAGCGTCCGCGAAAGCGGAAGAGATGAAAAAGCTCATTAAGCACTCCAGTTGCAATGTTGTTTCTTAAAGGTCCGAAACTCAGTCCAAGGGCGGCACAGGCAGCCCGCGCTTGGCATAGAAGGCGTCGACAAAGGTGGCCAATGTACCCTGTTGAATAGCCTCGCGCAAACCAGCCATGAGCACCTGATAGTGGCGCAAATTATGGATGGTATTGAGCATGCTACCCAGCATTTCGCCGCACTTGTCCAGGTGATGCAGATAAGCGCGGGAGAAGTTCTGGCAGGTGTAGCAATCGCAGGTCGGATCCAGCGGCGAATCATCATGGCGATGGAACGCGTTGCGGATCTTGATGACACCCGTGTCGATAAACAGATGCCCATTGCGGGCATTGCGGGTTGGCATCACGCAATCGAACATGTCCACACCGCGGCGCACACCCTCAACGAGATCTTCCGGCTTGCCAACCCCCATAAGGTAACGAGGTTTGTCAGCAGGCATCATCGCCGGCAGGTAATCCAGCACCTTGATCATTTCGTGCTTGGGCTCGCCGACCGACAAACCGCCGATGGCCAGGCCGTCAAAGCCGATCTTGTTCAGGCCTTCGAGCGAGCGCTCGCGCAGGTTCTGGTGCATGCCGCCCTGAACGATACCGAACAGTGCCGCCGTGTTGTCGCCATGGGCATTCTTGGAGCGCTGCGCCCAGCGCAACGACAGCTCCATGGAGACACGGGCAGTGTCTTCATCGGCCGGGTACGGGGTGCATTCGTCGAAAATCATCACCACGTCAGAGCCCAGATCGCGCTGGACCTGCATCGACTCTTCGGGGCCCATGAACACCTTGGCACCATCTACCGGCGAAGCGAAGGTCACACCTTCTTCCTTGATCTTGCGCATGGCGCCCAGGCTGAACACTTGGAAACCGCCGGAGTCGGTCAGGATCGGGCCCTGCCACTTCATGAAGTCGTGCAGGTCGCCGTGTTTTTTGATGACTTCAGTGCCTGGGCGCAGCCACAGGTGGAAGGTATTGCCCAAAATCATCTGCGCGCCGATCGCTTCGATATCGCGGGGCAGCATGCCCTTGACCGTACCGTAAGTACCGACCGGCATGAACGCTGGGGTTTCAACCACACCACGGGGGAAGGTCAAACGACCGCGACGAGCCTTGCCATCAGTGGCCAGCAGCTCGAAGGACATACGACAGTTGCTCATGCTTGATCCTCTGGGGCCGGGGCTGGAGCCGTCGGCGCAGGATTGCGGGTGATGAACATTGCATCACCGTAACTAAAGAAGCGGTACCCATGCTCAACCGCAGCCTTGTAGGCCGCCATGGTTTCGGGATAACCGGCGAATGCCGAAACCAGCATCAGCAGCGTGGATTCCGGCAGATGGAAATTGGTCACCAGCGCGTCAACCACATGAAAGGGTCGACCGGGGAAGATAAAGATATCGGTATCGCCACTGAACGGCTTGAGCACGCCATCACGCGCGGCACTTTCCAGCGAACGCACGCTGGTGGTACCCACGGCGATCACCCGTCCGCCACGGGCACGGCATGCGGCCACGGCATCGACCACATCCTGGCCCACTTCGAGCCACTCGGTGTGCATATGGTGATCTTCAAGACGCTCGACCCGCACCGGCTGGAATGTACCCGCGCCCACGTGCAAGGTCACGAATGCCGTCTCGACGCCTTTGGCGGCGATGGCCTGCATCAGCGGCTCATCAAAGTGCAGCCCTGCCGTTGGCGCCGCGACGGCACCCAGGCGCTGGGCGTAGACCGTTTGATAGCGCTCGCGGTCCGAACCTTCGTCCGGGCGGTCGATATAGGGCGGCAATGGCATATGCCCGACACGGTCCAGCAGCGGCAATACCTCTTCGGCAAAGCCCAGCTCGAACAGCGCATCGTGACGCGCCAGCATCTCGGCTTCGCCACCGCCATCAATCAGGATCTTCGACCCGGGTTTTGGCGACTTGCTGGAACGCACATGGGCCAGCACGCGGTGGCTGTCGAGCACCCGCTCAACCAGAATTTCCAGCTTGCCGCCCGAGGCCTTCTGGCCAAACAGACGGGCCGGAATCACCCGGGTATTGTTAAACACCATCAAATCGCCCGGACGCAAATGTTCAAGCAAATCAGTGAATTGACGATGTGCCAGTACGCCGCTCTCCCCGTCCAGGGTCAGCAGGCGACTGTTGCGGCGCTCCGCCAAAGGATGGCGTGCGATGAGCGAATCAGGGAGTTCGAAAGTAAAGTCAGCAACGCGCATGATAGGTTTCGTCTAGCAGGGCCGGGGAGTTTAACGGACTTGGCAAAAATAGACCAATAAGTTGTTGACCGACCTAAACCTCATCTCTATACTTCGCCGCCATTGAGCCCTGATGGCGGAATTGGTAGACGCGGCGGATTCAAAATCCGTTTTCGAAAGAAGTGGGAGTTCGATTCTCCCTCGGGGCACCAAACATAGATTCAAGGTGCCGCTCAATGCACCCTGGATACACAGAGAAACCGGCCACCGCGCCGGTTTTTTTGTGCCTGCGATTTGTCCCGCCCGGGCTGACCTGCTTGCCCTCAGCCCGTACCCCCATCACCCACAGGTTATGGCGTTCAAGATTGCGGAACGCGCTCGATATAGGATTTGAAGCACTGCCCCTTCACCTTGTTGCTGAACTTTTCTGCAGCAGCCCATTTTTTTTCTTTTGTATCTTCTATCGGGTATGCCTGGGCATCGCGCACAAATAGCACGCGCATCTTCCTGGTGATGTCTGAAGGCTCATGGTAGGCATCGTAGACATAATCTACGGGCCTGCCCTCCTGTCGACTCAACATGATTGAGGCCGCATCAAGTGCCCAGCCGTCGCAATAAGACACTTCGCCGTTACTGAACTGGATAACGCCGTCCTTCATGGTCCAGGCCCCGACTCCGCCCGCTGCGAGCAAGCCCATTGCAGCTACCAGGGCTGACGCTGTCTTGCGCATGTTCATCTTCCTTCCCTGAAAAAACCGGAGGGTATCACCGCATCAACCTAAATGCTGAAAGCCTCTTGTGCTGCCCCTTGGCCTTTTTTTTCGCCAGCAGAAAAGCGATGATCGCCGCCCGGCATCAACGTAGAGGATCTTGTCGATGGAATTGCCACTGGAATCAGTCGCCCTTTATGCACTCAAGCTGGCGTACGAGTCCGAAGGTTCGAGCCCGATTTTGCGCGACGACCCGGCCATGAGCGACTATCAACGCGATGTCTTTGCCTTTGACCTGCGCAAGGGCGATATCGACGCCATCCAGGATAAAATCGAGCGCTGTGTGGCACTGGCGCTGGACGCCCTGGGCGGCGCGCAAACGGTCATGGGCCGCGAACTGCAAAAGCTGGCCGCCGGTTTCAGCAATGCGCAGACCCCGGAGCAAATGCACCCGGCGCTGCTGACGCTCAAGGATTACCTCAAGGACGTGCAGTAATCACTGCCCCTGGACGGACTCGATATAGGCCAGCAGATTGTCGATCTTCTCTTGATCGCTGATGCCCCAAAAGATCATCCGCGTGCCGCTCACCACTTTTTTCGGTGCTTCTATATAGGCCGCCAGTTTTTCCCGCGTCCATACAACACCTGAGTTTTTCATGGCGTCGGAATACTGGTAGCCCTCGCTGGTGCCGGCCAGCCGTCCGATCACACCATTGAGTTGCGGACCAAAACCATTGCGGGCGTTTTCGCCGATGCTGTGGCAGCCGCCACAGGTTTTGGTGAACAGCCTGCCCCCCGCTTCGGCATCCCCTGCAGCTATCGCGCCGTGACTCAACAGCGCGGCACAAAGGCTAAGGATCAACAAGGCTGGGTACTTCATCGGTCACTCCATCAGGTAAGGGTGTTCAGGCTCAGGCGGCAATTATGCCTGCCCGCCAGCGGTTACACCTTGCTGGTGGTCAAGACAGGGCTTACCCGGCAAACCCGCCTTCATCCAGAAACGTACGTTCCTCCACGGTGGTATTGCGCCCCAGCACATGATTGCGATGGGGGAAACGCCCAAAACGCTGGATGATCACGGCGTGTTCTTCAGCCCAGACGCTGGCTTGCGGCCCAAGACTGTGGTGCAGTTGCAGGGACAGCTGTTGGTCGGCACTGTCTTCGGAATGCTCGAACGGCAAATAACAGAACACTCGCAAGTCGGCCTCGAACGCCTTGTCCATACCGCCATTGATCATCTCCCGGGCATAAAAGCGCGCCAGCGAGTCGGTGGCAAACATATGTGCGGTTCCACGAAAGGCATTGCGCGGGTACTGGTCCAGCAGCAACAGCAACGCCAGGGCGCCTTCAGGTTGCGCCAGCCAGTGCTCCAACTTGCGACTGGCCGCCAGGAAATGAGCGCTGTAGAAAGTGTCGCGAAACAAGGTATCGAAGGCTTCATCCTTGGCAAACCAGTGCCTGGGGCCAGCCTGTTTCCAGAACTCGATTACCGCCTGCGGTGTTATTTGCTGATCCTTCCCGGTCGCTGCCACAGTTTGTTCCTCAGGTTGTTGGCCAAGCCTCAACTGTAGGCCTGCTCCGCCAGCAGCACCACCGCAATCAGGATCATTATCGCCCCCGATACCCGGCTGACATTCTTTGCAGCACCTGGCCGGGTGCGCAACACGGCGTGGGCACTGAAACCCACCGCCAGATACACCAGCGCACAACTGACCGCATGCAGCCCGCCCAGGGCAATGATCTGTGTCGGTATCGACCAATTCGACAGCGGGTCGGTGAACTGCGGCAAAAGCGCCAGAAACAACAGCAGCACCTTGGGATTGAGGCCGCTGACACACAACCCCTTCCACGCCCAGCGCGACCATGAATCAGACGCCTGCCCCTGCCCGGACTGGGGGGTTGCGGGATCCCTGAGCATGCACACACCCAGCCAGAGCAAATACAGCGCCCCCGCAACCGTCAGCACGCTGAGGATCATCGGATTGCGCGCCACCAGCCCGCCCACGCCTGCCGCCACAATCACCGTAGCCAGCAAATGCCCCGAGAGCATACCCGCCACCGCTGGCGTCACCAGCCGCCCGCGCATGCCCGCGGAAATCGCATAGGCCCAGTCTGCGCCGGGGGTGATGATAAACAAGAACGATACCGCCCAAAACGCGGCCAGGACGCTGAGAGTCACGGGACATTTCCTTTCTACACTGGAACTTTGATGATGAGAGATGGGGCACAAGCCCCGCGCCGCTGCTTTCTGGGAAGGTCTAAGCGGGCAAAAGAAGAATAAGCAAATGCCGCCAGGATTATCTTTCGTTTATCCTAAGCAACAGTTATTAACGGGAAAGGTTCTTCCATATGGATCGCATTGACAGGAATATTCTTGCGCAGCTGCAAGCTGATGGCCGACTTTCCCTCACCGAACTCGCAGAACGGGTGGGTTTGAGTCTCTCACCCTGCCATCGGCGCGTACGGGCGCTGGAAGACTCGGGGGTGATTCTTGGCTATCGCGCCCTGCTGGCGCCCGGCGAACTGGGACTTAACTTTTCCGCCATGGTATTTGTCACCCTGCGCGAAGTGACCCGTCAGGCGATTGCCGATTTTGAAGCGGCAGTGATCGAGACCTCGCAGATCGTCGACGCACAAAGGCTGTTTGGTGACCCGGACTACCTGCTGCATGTGGTCGCCGCCGACCTGCCGGCCTTCCAGCAGCTCTACGATGAGCGCCTGACCTCACTGCCCAATGTGCAACGCCTGACGTCCACGCTGGTAATGAAGCGGGTTATTCAGGACCGGATGCTGCCGTTGTGAGGCGGCATAAAAACATGTGGGGGCTGGCTTGCCTGCGATGCAGACGATGCGCTGTCACTGTAAAACCGCAGTGATCCAATCGCGAGCAAGCCCGCTCCCACAGGACGAGTGCAACCCGCCAATTAATCCGCCAACGGCATCAGCCCGACGGTCAGGGCATCAAGCAAAGCACTGACCTTGGGCAGGGCCTTGCGGCTTTTTGGCCACACCAGGTTGATCGCCAGCCCCTCGCTCGCCAGATGCGGCAGCACCTGCACCAGTGAACCATCAGCCAGATGCTGCTTGATCAGCCAGGTGGGCAGTTGGGCGATGCCGCATCCCGCCAGCACTGTCATCACTTGCCCTTCACCATCTCCTACGATGTACCTGGCGGGCATCACCCGGCGCTCTACCTCTCCGGGGCGGCTGCCTGCGAAGTTCCAGGGGCTGACCGTGCCGTCGGCCCGCCCATAGGCCACACACTGGTGATGCTCCAGATCGCGGTCGGTCACAGGCGTGCCGTGAATGTTCAGATAAGCCGGCGCAGCACAGAACACATGCCGCTCACGCCCCAGAAAACGATGCTCCAGCGCCGCTGGCCAGATATCCGCCCCACCGACCCGCACGACAATATCCACACCCTCTTCGACCGGGTCGATAAAGCGGTCGGAGAACGAAATATGCGGCAGCAGCAGTGCGTGTTTTTGCACAAACTGCAAAATCACCGGCAACGCCTGCAAACGCCCGAAGGCCGCCGGCAAGTCAATGCGGATCCTGCCCTGCGGCTCAGCATTGTCGGCCTGCATGGCCAATTCGGCCTCCTCCAGTTCGGCCAAAACCCCGGTACAGGTCCGGTAAAAAGCCGCTCCGCCATCGGTCAATGCCAAGCGCCGCGTGGTGCGCTGGAACAAGCGCACCCCAAGCCTGCCTTCCAGCCGGGCGATGCCCTTGCTGATCGCCGACGCCGTCAGGTTCAAACGCTCGGCAGCAGCCCTGAAGCTGCCCGAGTCGGCGACACAGACAAATACATCGATACCTTTCAGGCGCTCGGAAGCAAACATGCACGGCCCTCATTAGTGAATTCAGTTCATCTTATTAGATAAAAGGCATCCTAAATACGCCAGCAGTTCCCCAGTAAGCTTTTACACCACGAACTTACTCAAGCATCAGGCGTATTTATGACTTCGCACAAACCCACCGTTTTAATCACCGGCGCCACCGGCCAGATCGGCGGCGACACCCTGCGCAACCTGCTGGCTGACAAGACCATTACCCTGGTCGCGGCCGTGCGCTCCCACGCTAAGGCCCAGCCTTTTACTGCACAGGGCATTCGCACCGTGATCATGGATTTCGACCAGGAACACACCCTGGCCCCGGCGCTGGAGGGTATCGACCGCGCCCTACTGGTCACCGGCTACACCGTGGACATGCTGCGCCAGAGCAAGGCATTCATCGACCAGGCGAAAAAATCCGGCGTGCAGCATTTGGTGCATCTGGGTGCCTGCGGGCGGGACGACACCACCATCGGCCACTGGGCCTGGCACCAGTTTGTAGAACGTTATATCGAGTGGTCCGGTTTCTCGTTTACCCATTTGCGTCCCGAGTGCTTTATGCAAAACCTGCTCAGCTACGATGGCACCCGCGCAGTCATCAACGGAGTGATCGAGCAGTACACCGGTGATACGCGGTTCAGCTGGGTTGACGGCGAAGATGTGGCCCGGGTGGCCGCACAAGCTTTGTTGCACCCGCAAAAGCATGCAGGTCAGACCTATCGACTGGGCTACGACGTACAGTCCTATGGCGATATCGCCGCGATCATGACCCGCCTGCTGGGCCAGCCATTTCGTTATGACGCACAGTCACCGGACGTATTTGTGCAGAACATGCGCGCGGCAGGTGCAGAAATGGCTTATATGACCTGCGTACAGGACAACTTCACGCGCATGGCCGCCGGGCAAATTCCCGGGGTTGAAGAAACCTTCGACAACTTCAGCCAGATCACCGGGCGCCAGCCGGTGCGCTGGGAAGACTTTGTGCAAAAGCACCGCAAGGTGTTTGCCTATTGATTCAACCCTGTCGCCGCTGCCACAGGCTGCGATGGGGCGCGCAGCCAGCGGCAGTGGCTACAGGTCAGCTGTGCAAGGCAAACGGTGTCACGCCAGTTGCTGGCGCATCGCCATTTCCACCCCGCGAATCTCGGCCAGGCCCTTGAGGCGACCGATCAGCGAATAACCCGGGTTGCTCTTGCGGTGCTGGTCATCGAGCAACTGGTGACCGTGGTCCGGGCGTAGCGGCAAGCGCGGGCCGCCCTCACGTTCACGACGCAGGTCCTCGGTCACCAGCGCACCGATCACCCCGACCATGTCCACATCCCCTCCCAGGTGATGGGCTTCGTGGAAACTGCGCGGATCGGCCTCGCGGCGGGTCGAGCGCAGGTGGGTGAAGTAGATGAAGGGCGCAAACTGTTTGGCCATCGCCACCAGATCATTGTCTTCACGCACGCCATAAGACCCGGTGCAAAAAGTCAGGCCATTGGCCGGGCTTGGCGCGGCATCCAGCAACCATTGCGCATCTGCGGCAGTCGACAGGATACGCGGCAGGCCCAGCAACGCCCGCGGCGGATCGTCCGGGTGGATGGCCATGCGCACACCCACTTCCTCTGCGACCGGAATCACTTCACGCAAGAAATGCCCCAGGTGCTCACGCAACTTCGCCTCGTCGATCTCGGCGTAGGTGCGCAGCAAGGCGCGGAAATCTTCCAGGCTGTAGTGCTCTTCTGCGCCAGGCAGACCGGCAATCAGCGTGTTGACCAGGCTGGTATTCTGCTCGGGGGTCAGCTTTTCAAAGTAGGCCCTGGCTTGCGCGATATCCTCGGCACTGTACTCGGCCTGCGCCTCCGGGCGCTGGAGGATAAACAGGTCAAATGCGGCAAAGGCGGTCTGGTCAAAACGCAGGGCCCAGCCACCGTCATCCATCTCCCAGGCCAGGTCGGTGCGGGTCCAGTCCAGCACCGGCATAAAGTTGTAGCAGACGATATCGATGCCGCAACTCGCCAGATTGCGCACGCTTTGCTGATAGTTGGCGATGTACTCGTCACGGCGACCACAGCCGCGCTTGATGTCTTCGTGCACCGGGATGCTTTCCACCACCGACCAGGTCAGGCCAGCGTCTTCGATCATCTGCTTGCGTGCCGCAATCGCTGCCACCGGCCATACCTGGCCATTGGGGATGTCGTGCAAGGCAGTGACAATCCCGGTGGCTCCGGTCTGGCGCACATCTGCCAGTGAAATCGGATCCTGGGGGCCAAACCAGCGCCAAGTCTGTTCCATGTCTATCTCCCTTCTTGTTAGTTATGTGCTGCAAAAGTTTTTAGCTGAGCCGCCATACCGGCCTGCTCAATGGCGCTGTAAGCGCGCTGCACCGCATCGCGAAAGGCCGGCCGCGCCGACAGCGCGAGCGGGAATACCTGCTCCAGATCGAGAAAGGCATCGACGCGCTGTGCCCCGTCAAGGCTGCCCGCCAGATCGGCAAACGTGGCGCTTAGCGGATCATCGACCACATGGGCTTCACGGCCCGGCAAAGGCCGGGTGCAGTAGTGAATCCAGGCTGCAACCCCCAGCGCGATACAGTCAACGTCGCGCCCCGCTTCAAGCAGTGCCTGTGCACCCTGGAGCCAGCGCTGCGGCAGTTTTTGCGAACCATCCATGGCGATCTGGCGCAACCGGTGTTGCAGGCTGTCATTGGCAAACCGCGCGCACAGGTCACGGCCATAACTCGTTACGTCGATCTGCGCCGGCATATCCAGCGTCGGTGCGGCCTCTTGGGCCATATAGCGCTGGATAAACAACAGCAAATCAGGATCGCTGATGGCCTCGAATACCGTCTCGTGGCCCGCCAGCAAACCGATATAGGCCAGCAGCGAATGGCTGCCGTTGAGCATGCGCAGCTTCATGGTCTCGAACGGCCGTACATCCGCGACCATCTGCACGCCGTCCAGCTCCCAGTCCGGGCGCCCCTGGGGGAAGTGATCCTCGATCACCCACTGGCTGAAGCTTTCACACACCACTGCCGCGGGATCCTGGCAGCCAAGCTGCTGCAGGTCGCTGAACGCCTGCGCATCCATGGCCGGAACAATGCGGTCGACCATGCAACCGGGGAATGCCACGTGCTGCCCGATCCAAAGCGCCAGCTCACTGCCTTTAACCGCCAACCCCATGACCGCCTGACGGGTGCGCTGGCCGTTGTCCGGCATGTTGTCGCAGCACAGCACGGTAAAGGCCGGGATACCCGCCTGGAACCGGCGGCGCAGGGCCTCCAGCACAATCCCCGGTGCCGTACGTGGTGCTTGCGGGTGGGCAAGGTCGTGGATAACGCCCGGGTCTTGCAGGCGTAACTGGCCAGTGGCCGGGCTCAGGCAATAACCTTTTTCGGTAACCGTCAGGGTCACAATCCGTGTCTGCGGATCGGCCATGCGCTGCAACAGCTGCTCCAGTTCCGCGCCGCCATCACCGGCGTACAGGGCCTCACGCAATACCGTGATCTCGCGCAACGTCACCTGCTCGCGGTCACGATACTCGGCCACCGAGTAACGGCATTGCTGCTCGCGCAACTGCTCTACCAGGGTCCGGTTGGAACGCAGGTTGGCGCTGCACAAGCCCCACGGACCCTCACCGTGACGGTTGTGATGGCGTTGCAGATAGACCGCCTGGTGAGCACGATGAAACGCCCCCAGGCCCAGATGCACGATCCCGATTTCAGCTGCTGCGGCCACTGCGGGTACTGGTTGAATCACAGGCATCGACAGGCTCCTCAAGGATGGCTCAGGGCGGCAGCCGGCAAGACGCTGCCTGCTGGTGGTACGGCTTCATCGATCACCGGCAGTGGTTTGACATAGCGCGCTACACATACTGCACCGATGATGGTCAGCACACCGGCCAACAGGAAGGCGCTGGTGAACGAACCGGTGAACTGCACCAGGAAGCCGGTCAGGGTCGGACCGATAATGCCCGAGGTGTTGGCCAGAAAATGCATGAAGCCACTGACTCCGCCGACGCGGGCAGCAGGTACGGTGTCCTGGATGATTGCCCAGTAAATGGCACCGGTGAGGTACAGAAAGAACACCGCCAGGGCCACCAGAATCACGGCCGGGTACAGGGTGGTGACGAGCCCGGCAAGGCCGATGCACACGGCACAGGCCAGCAGACAGGTCACCAGTACCACTTTGCGTGAAAACATCATCCGCCCGGTTTTCTTGAACACGAAGTCGGAAATGAAACCGCCCAGTGCCAAACCGAGGAAGCCCAGCAACCATGGAATGACCGTGGCGATACTCATCTCTTTAACGTTGAGGCCGTGGGCCATCGTCAGGTAGCTGGGGAACCAGGTCAGAAAGAAGAACAGTGTGTAGTTGTACGAAAAGAACGCCAGCGAGGTGAACAGCACGGTCGGCTGCTTGAGGTAGTAACGCAGCGGGTGCACCGGCTGCGCCGCCATCTCGCTCTGGCCTTCGCCTTGCGCAATCTCTTCGGCAACCTTGCCGGTGGGCTTGTCCTTGACGAATTTGTACCAGACCGCCGCCCACACCAGGCCAATCAGCATGATGATGATGAACGACACCTTCCAGCCGTAGCTGATGGCGATAAAGCCCACTACCGGTCCGGAAATAGCCCCACCCAACGGGGTGCCGGACATGGAGGAACCCAGCGCCCGTGCCCGTTGCTTGGGGGTGTACCAGTTATTGACCATCTTGCTGGTGGTCACGCTCAACGGGCCTTCACCCATGCCGAACAGGATGCGGATAAACACCAGCGACATAAAGCCGACGGTCAATACCGTCAGACCGCTGAACAACGACCACAGCACCATGGCCAGCAGCAGTGTGGTTTTCGCCCCGTAGCGGTCAGCAGCCCAGCCGCCGATAAAGTTGAATGCCGCATAGCCGACGAAAAAACTGCTGAAAATCATGCCCATCTCACCCGTGGTCAGACCGTAGTCTTTCTGGATGAAGGGGGCGGCCACAGACAATGCCGAGCGATCCAGGTAGTTAATAACGCCTGCCAGGAACAGCATGATGATGACTAAGGTACGACCTTGACCAAACATTGGAACCTCCCGCTTGTTTTTGTATTCGGTGAGGGTGCCCGCTGGGGGCACGTGTATCGGTTGAATCCTTGACGCCGAAAGCCGTAACGCCTGACCTGTAGCCGCCGGAAGCGCAGCGCGGCTGCGCTTCTGAACGGCTACAGGGCGCTGTTGAGTTGCACCAGCACCTTGCGGGTCTGCTCGGGGTGGTTTTCGATCAGGGCAATCGCTTCGGGCATTTCATCGAACTGGATGCGGTGGCTGATCATTTCCTGAACCTGCAACTTGCCGCTGGCAATCAGTTCAATCACCCGCGCGAACTTGCGGTTGTTGAGCCGCGATCCCACCAGCGTCAGTTCTTTCTTGATCATTTCCAGCTGCACCAGATCGGTGGGCGTGGTGCTGAAACCCAGCAGGCCGATACGGCCGGCCGGTGAGGCAATACGCACCATTTGCGGCATCAGCGCCGGGATGCAGGCAGCATCGACAATCAGTGGCACGCCTTCGCCATGGGTCAACTCGCGCATCGTCGCCTCTACATCCACTTCCTTGCCGTTGAGGGTGCGGCTGGCGCCCAGGGCGCGGGCGGTTTGCAGGCGCTCGTCAATCACGTCAGTCACGGTAATGTCGGTCAGCCCCAATGCCCGGGCCATTTGCACCAGGGTCAGGCCGATCACCCCGGCGCCGTAGATCAGCAGGCTGTCGCCGGGGTGCGGCTGCATGCGATCCAGCACGTTAAGGGCAATGGAGTACGGTTCCACCAGCGCGGCATGGCTCAGCGACATAGTGTCCGGCAGGCGATAAACATTGCTCGCAGGCACGCAGACTTGCTCACTGAAACCACCGTCACGGTGCACACCGATCACTTGCAGTTGGGTGCACACATTGGGCCGATTGATGCGGCACGGGTAGCAGGTACCGCAGCTGATCACCGGGTCGATGCACACACGGTCGCCGACCTTGATCTGCGCAACGTCAGCACCCACTTCGCTGACCACTCCGGAAAACTCATGGCCGGTAATCCGAGGGAAGCGCACAAAGGCGTTTTGCCCGTGAATGATGTGCAGGTCCGAACCGCAGATTCCGGCATAGGCGACGTCGACCCTGACTTCACTGCGAGACAGTTGCGGGACATCGACCTGGGCCAGGCCGAATTCAAAGGGAGCTCTTACTTGAAACGCTTTCATCGGGTAACTCCTGCCAGGACATGACGCCCCGTTTTTTATAGTTATTAAACAGTCGAGCAATCAGCTTTAAGCGGTATTACCAGTGCCAGAGCGTGCCATCTTCCAGGCGGTTGACCGGCAGGCTGGCGCGCTTGTAGGGGTACCTGGCAGCCAGTTCTTCGTTGATGTCGACGCCATGGCCCGGGGTTTCACCCGGGGTGAAATGGCCGTCCTCAAAGCGATAGGCATGGGGGAAGACGTCATCAGTCAGCGGGTCGTGGGGCATGTGCTCCTGAATGCCGAAGTTGGGCACCCAGGTATCGAAATGCAGCGCCGCGCCCATGGTCACCGGCGACAGGTCGGTGGCGCCATGAAAGCCGGTGCGCACCTGGTACAACGCGGCAAAGTCGGCGATCCGTCGTACATGGGTAATACCGCCCGCGTGAACCAGGGTGGCGCGGATATAGTCGATCAGTTGTTCCTGAATCAGCTCGCGGCAGTCGTGAATAGAGTTGAACACTTCACCCACCGCCAGCGGGGTTGTGGTGTGCTGGCGGATAAGTCGAAATGCCTCCTGGTTTTCTGCCGGGGTGCAGTCTTCCAGCCAGAACAGGTTGAAAGGCTCCACAGCCTTGCCCAGGCGCCCCGCTTCGATCGGTGTCAGGCGGTGGTGAACGTCATGCAGGATGTGCAGGTCATCGCCAAAGCGCTCGCGCACGGCGGCAAACAGCTTGGGTACATGATTGAGGTACTTGGCGGTGTCCCAGACATGCTCTGCTGGCAGGTCGCTGTCGGCCGGTTCATAGCGTTCGCCACTGCGCTTGGCCACGCCATAGGTGGTGGCAATGCCCGGAATGCCGCATTGCACACGCACCGCCTTGTAGCCCAGTTCCACATGACGGGCCACTTCGGCCAGGCAGCCTTCGATGTCCTTGCCCGTGGCATGCCCGTACACCATTACCCGCTCGCGGCTTTTGCCGCCGAGCAGCTGGTACAGGGGCATATTGGCTGCCTTGGCCTTGATGTCCCACAGTGCCACGTCAACGGCAGCAATGGCGGTCATGGTCACAGGGCCACGGCGCCAGTAGGCACCGCGGTAAAGGTACTGCCAGATGTCTTCGATACGTCGCGCATCACGCCCGATCAACGCGGGCAGCACGTGTTCTTCGAGGTAGGCGACAACCGCCATTTCGCGGCCGTTCAAAGTCGCATCGCCAATGCCGTAGACCCCCTCGTCAGTGACGATTTTCAGGGTAATCAGGTTGCGACCCGGACAGGTGACAATCACGCGTGCTTCAACAATTTTCATCGGTTCAGGCCTCGGCGACAGAAGAAAATACAGGCATGTTCAGGCTTGGCATGGCCGCTGCGGGAATCAGCGCGCCGGGATGCTGCACCACTTCTGCGGCCAGCGTGTGCCCCCAGCGCGCAGCCTGTTGCGGCTCACCGCCTTGCAAGCGGCAGGCAAGGTACGCAGCACTGAAAGAGTCGCCTGCCGCCGTGGTATCGACGATCTGCCGCACCTGTTCGGCGGGCACCTCGAAACGCCCGGTCGGGCACTGGATAAGGCACGAAGCCGGACCACGCTTGAGAGCCACTTCGCCCACACCAAACCGGGCATAGGCGCCAAACAGGGCTTCGGGATCGGCATAGCCGAACAACGCAGAATCGTCTTCCCAGGTGATCAGCGCCAGATCGGTCAGGCGCAGCATGTCGCTGTACGCCTTGCGTGCAGAAGACGCATCTGGCCACAGGTGTGGGCGGTAGTTGTTGTCAAAGACAATGCGCGTGCCGCTCTGGCGCGCTTGGCCCAGGGCCAGCATCAGGCGCTCGCGGCCGCCGGCGGTGAGGATCGCCAGGCTGATGCCGCTCAGGTACACATAGTCGTAGTCGGCCAGGGCGCGCAGTACGTCGTCGGCTTCTGGTCCGTCGAAAACCCGTCGGGCGGCGGCTTCTCCGCGCCAGTAGGCAAAGCGGCGTTCACCCTGGTCATCGGTCTGGATGAAATACAAACCGGGCAGCGCGTCCTTGATCACTCGCACATGCTGATCGCCGACACCCTCATCACGCCAGAGCTGGCGCATGGCAACGCTGAAAGCGTCTGCGCCGATGGCGGTTACATAGTCGGCAACAATACCGTTGCCAGCACCCAGACGTGACAGATAGACCGCTGCATTGAGCGTATCGCCGCCAAAGGTCTGGCTGAAAAGCGCTCCTGGCAGACCGCGCATCTCAATCATGCACTCGCCCACCAGAGCGACTCGTCGGGGGTGGGGCAAATCGGCCTGTGGGCAATGCCCGAGGGTTACCGTCATCACTTCGCGCCTTGTTTTTATGGGTCGCTTGGCGTCGATACAGGCACGGATCGTGTCCTTGCATCGAGCTGATTATTATTTTCGGAACGGCGTTTCATTTCATTGCTTGAGGGCGAGTTTAATCAAAATCCCCGCACCGTCAAGAAAAATGAAACAGCGTTTCGTTTCCCTACGGTATATCCTTGTTTTTTTCATTTGCGTTGGAGCCTTCATGGACAACAGCACCACCCAGAACAATGAACTGGTCTCTGCAGTCGGCCGCACCATGGCCGTGCTTGAAGCGCTGGCCGAGCACCCGGAAGAGAGTGGCGTGTCCGAAATCGCGCAAAAACTGGATATGTCAAAAAGTACGGTCTATCGCTTTTTGCAGTCGCTCAAGGCCCGTGGTTATGTGGTTCAGGATGCTGAAGACCGCTACCGCCTGAGCGTGCGGTTGTTCGAACTGGGTGCCCAGGCCCTTCCCCATCTGGATATCGTGCGCGAAGCCGAGCCGGGGATGCGCCGGATCAACGAACTGACCGGGGAAACCGTGCACCTGGGCATCCTCGACGAAGGCAGCATCGTCTACGTGCACAAGATCGACTCCAAATACAACCTGCGCATGTATTCGCGTATCGGCCGTCGGGCGCCGCTGTACTGCACCGGCATCGGAAAGGTGCTGATGGCCTGGCTGAAAGAGGATGAGTTGCTGGCACATTTGCGCGAAGAGAGCTTCGAGCGGCGTACCGCCAACACCCTCACCAGCATCGACGAATACCTGCAGGAACTGGCTGTGGTACGCCAGCAGGGTTATGGCGAAGACCATGAAGAATTTGAAGACAACATGCGTTGTTTATCAGCCCCCATCCGCGACCGTTTCGGCCATGTGATTGGCGGCATGAGCGTATCCTTCCCGTGCTTTCGCTTTCGTGAGGAACTGAAACAGGACTACGTCAAACAACTGATGGAAGCCTCGCAGCAGGTTTCAAGTCAGTTGGGCTGGCATCCGCAAGGTTAAAGTAGGGGGCTGTTGCGCTGTGTGGTAAAGCGCAGCCCCTGCGCTAACGCGAATACAACCCAACTGCAATAAACACCTTGAATGCGATAAACTGCCCGCCGTTTAAAAAACGGCAAGGACTTCACCGGCTAGCCTCTCGCACAAGGATCGTCATGTTCAAACCCTCTTTCCCCCTCGCCCTGACAGCGGTGCTGCTTGCAGGTTGCCAGTCAGCGACCATTGACCCCGATAGCCCGCCCAAGCTCACCCAAGCCCAGGAAAAGGAGCAGGCGGTACAACGCGGTGTGTATGAAAAACTGATCAGCAGTGTGCTCGCCCGTGAGGGCGACCTGGCTAATGCCCAAGGGCGCGATGGCAGTTTCAATCTGATGCTGACCCTCGATGACAAGAACCGCATCATTGGCTGCGGCACTCAACCCAACAAGAAAGTGGATGCCAGGGTTTACCCCTACAATCGCAAGCTGGCTCTGGACCTGCGGTCGATCTGCTGGACAGCGGTGTTCCCCGAGCTGCCCTCGTCACTGATCGACCCCAAGAGCAAGACGGCAAGTGTCGTGGCGCCGGTTCTGGTGTATCCATTGGTTGGGCTTTCCCCCGAGACCCGGGCACGGCGCGATGCGGCTTTGCAGGACAAGGCGCAAAACGACTTTTTGTTCAAGCAACTGCTCGCGCCGATGCCCATCGACAGCATTGGTGTCGCCACGCTGATGATGATGACTGACAGCACCGGCCAGGTGCGCGAATGTGCCGCCAGCCTTGATCCGCACGCCATGCGCCCTTCTGAGTTCAGGCATGACGATGGGTTGCTTGCAGGACTGGTTCAGCGCTGCAAGCAACTGGACTTGAGCGCCATGCCGGGCTTTGTGCCCAACACCCTGGGCATGAGCAGCGCGTTTTATCGCGTCGAGTACACGCCCTGGAAAGCCGGGCTCAAGCCCGCTCAATCGCAAAGTTGTTCCACGACTGGCTCACAGGCATCAACTCAAGGCTGTTGATATTGATGTGCGCCGGCTGGTTGAGAATCCAGAAAATCGTTTCGGCTATGTCCGCTGGCTGAATCGCCTGGGCGCCGGCGTAGACCGAATCATATTTGGCCTTGTCCCCGGCAAAGCGCACCAGCGAAAACTCGCTCTCGCACAGGCCAGGTTCAAGGTTGGTGACGCGCACGCCGGTACCCTGCAGGTCACAGCGCAGGTTCAATGAGAACTGCCGCACAAAGGCTTTGCTCGCGCCATACACATGACTGCCAGGGTACGGCCAGTTACCGGCAATAGACCCCAGATTGACGATGCCTGCCCCGGCACCGTGAGCGATCAACCGTGGCAGCAGCAAGCGCGTGCTGTACAGCAGGCCCTTGATATTGGTGTCGACCATGGTCTCCCAGTCATCCAGCGAACACTCGGGGGCTGGCGCGGTGCCCAAGGCCAGCCCGGCATTATTGATCAGCACGCGTAACCTGCTGAATTCCGCAGGCAGATGTTCAATGGCCTGCTCCATCGCGACACGGTCACGCACGTCCACCACCAGCGGCAAGATTCTGGCTTGCGCACACAGCTCGTCAGCCAGTGCATGCAGGCGCTCGGCCCGGCGACCGGTAAGCACCAGCGACCAGCCTGCGGCAGCAAAACGACGGGCACAGGCTTCGCCAAAACCGGACGTGGCACCGGTAATAAAAACAGTCGGCATCATAGACAGCTCCTTGGGATCGATCAGGACCACGACCGGCCCAGCAGACCAACGCCTGCCAGCACCAGCAATAGCCATTGGGTAAAACGGGCGGCCTGTTCGGCCTGGATACGCGCGAACAATTGTTGCCCCAGCCACAGCCCCAGCAGCAGCGCAGGCAGCATCAGCAATGCCTGCCGGCCTGTGCCGGGGGGGATGGCCAAAGCCACCGCCAGCCCGGCCAGCGCCGCAAGATCGACGGCAAAAAAGAACATGATCAGCGTCGCTCGCAACGCCCGGGCCCGCAACCCGCAGTGGCTGAGCCACGCCACTACCAGCGGCCCGCCAATACTGAATGCGGCGATCAACGCCCCGCTGCTGCCCCCCACCAGCCAGGCACCGGCGCGACCCTCGCCCATCGGCAGGCGAATACGCGCCAGACCCAGAATCGCCAGTAGCCCCACCAACAGGTAGACCCCCACTGTCAGCCCACCGCTGTCGATACCCGTCAGCAACCAGATACCGCACGGCACTCCGCACGCGGCCGCCAGCAGCAGGCGTTTGAGCAGCGGGTAATGCGCCTCGCGCCAGGCACTGCGCAACAGCATCACACTGGACCCCACCTCCAGAAACAGCACCAGCGGCACCGCCTGTTGCAGCGACCCGAGCATCGCCAGCCCGACCACGGCAATGGCCGCAAAACCAAACCCCGTGAGCCCGCGCACCACAGCCGCCACCAGTACGCACAGCGCACTCAGGGCCCAACTTGCTTCAGGGTTCATACACTGCTCCAGGGTGCTCAATGGCGCCACTGTAGTCAGCCGCGCGCCCCGAGGCTTAGATCCAGTCGGGGCTTTCGATGGGGCCAGAACTGGCCCTATCGAAAACCACATCTGGATCTAAGGATTGCCCCCGGCCGTGACTAGTCTGCGAGCAACTGGCCGCACCGGACCGACCCTCAGGAGTGACATGCATGGCGACGAATCTGAACCACCAATGGATGCCTTTTACCGACAACCGTGAGTTTCACCGCGCACCGCAGTTGTTCGTCCGCGCCGAGGGCGTTCGTTACTGGAATGCCGAGGGCCGCGAACTGCTCGATGGCAGCTCCGGGTTGTTTTGCAGCGCTGCCGGCCATGGCCGTACCGAGATCGCCGAGGCGGTGTGCAAGCAATTGCTGACCCTGGATTTCACCCCGCACTTTCAACGGGCTTCGCCGTTGTCTTTCGAGCTGGCGGAACGCTTGAGCGACTTGTTGCCTGCTGGCCTGAACAAACTGTTTTTCACCAACTCCGGCTCCGAGTCGGTGGACAGCGCGATGAAAATTGCCCTGGCCTATCACCGTGCTCGCGGCGAAGCCCAGCGCACCCGGTTTGTGTCCCGCGAGTGGGCTTATCACGGCGTCAACTTTGGCGGCGTGGCCCTGTCGGGGATGATGCGCAACCGCCAGGCCTTCGCCACCGGCGGCCTGCCCCACGTCAGCCATATGCGTCACACCTGGCAAGAGGACCAGCGCTTTCAGTTGGGCGAACCGCAGCAGGGCGCCGACCTGGCCAGCGACCTGGAACGGATCATCGCCATGCATGGCGGCGACAGCATTGCTGCCTGCTTTGTGGAGCCGATTGCCGGCTCCATCGGCGTGTATGTGCCGCCTGTGGGCTACCTCAAGCGCCTGCGCGACATTTGTGACAAACATGGGATTTTGCTGGTGTTCGATGAAGTCATCACAGGTTTTGGCCGCACCGGCCAGGCGTTTGCAGCACAGAGCTTTGAGGTGAAGCCGGACCTCATCACCCTGGCCAAGGCCCTGACCAATGGCGCAATCCCGATGGGTGCCGTGGCGGTGGACGAGGCGGTTTACGACACAGTGATCAATGCCAGCAAAGGTGGCGGCCCGGAACTGTTCCACGGTTATACCTACTCCGGGCACCCGGTGGCCTGTGCGGCAGCGCTGGCTTCGCTGGATATTTACCGGGATGAGGATTTGTTTGCCAAGGGCGCGCAACTGGCGCCGTATTTTCTGGAGTGCCTGAGCGGGTTGCAAGGCCTGCCACAAGTCAGCGACTTGCGCGGTTATGGGTTGCTCAGCGGAATACAGCTGACGCCGGGGGATGCGCCGGGAGCCAAAGGTGCGCGGGTGCAGAGGGCGCTGTATGACGCCGGGCTGCATGTTAAAACGACCGGGGATGCGATCATCTTTGCCCCGGCGCTGGTGACTGGGCGGGCGGATTTGGATGCGATGTTTGAAGTGTTGAGAGAGACGTTGGGGCGGGAGGTTTTGTAAGGCTAAAGCAAGTCCCTCACCCTAGCCCTCTCCCAGAGGGAGAGGGGACTAAAAGCAAAGGCAGAACTGACCGCACGCGGCTGCGAGATCACCCCCCATCAAGCGCCCTCTCCCTCTGGGAGAGGGCTGAGGTGAGGGGCTTTCAGCTCGCGCCACGCTTCACCCAGCGCCGCAATCCCCGGCTCGATCAGTTCTTCGGCAATCGCCCCGAAGCCCAGCCGAAAGCAGTTGAGCGGGCGCGGCTCGCTCAAATAATGAATATCCCCCGGTTCGATCAACACACCACGCCTGGCCACCAGCCGCTGCAACACCCAGGCATCCACATCCGGCGGGCAACTGACCCACAGCGACGAGCCCCCCGCCATGCCGCTGGCATTGAGTTGCGGCAAATGCTCGGCCATTGCCCGACTGATCACCCGCCACTTGCGCGCCAGCCGGTCGCGCAACCGCCGGGCATGGGCATCGTAATGGCCCATCGATAAAAACAGCGCCAACGTACGCTGGTTGTTCGACGGCGGATGCCGGTAGATGTAACGGCGCAGCGCCCGCAGTTCATGGATCAGCTCGGCATCCGCGGCAATAAATCCCAACCGTACCCCCGGCAGCAGGCTTTTGGTCAAGCTGCCCAGATAGATCACCCGTCCGCTGTCATCAAAACTCTTCAAAGCCGGATGGTTGCTGCCCAAAAAATTCTGTTCGTTTTCGTAGTCGTCCTCAATGATCAACAAGTCATTTTCACGGGCACTGGCCATCAGCTCCAGGCGTCGGTACAGCGGCATGGTCACGCCAGTGGGCGACTGATGGCTGGGCGTGCAAAACACCATCTCGCAGTCGGCCAGTTGCTCATTGACCACCAGCCCCTGGCGATCAATGCGCAGCGGTTTCAACGCGCAGCCACTCAGGCTGAAAATATTGCGCGCGTCCACATAGCCCGGATCCTCCAGCCCCATCACCAGCCCCGGGCGGCCCAGCAGCCTGGCGAGCATATACAGCGAATTCTGCGTGCCGATGGTGATCATCACTTCCTGCGTCGACACGCTGATCCCGCGTTTGGGCAACACACGCTGGACAATCTGTTCGACCAACAACGGATCGTCGAGCATCACTTGATCATCGACCCAACTGCGCATATGTGCGCCAGTGCTGGCGATGCGCGAACAGTCGCGCCAGCGGGCAGCGGTTTGCTCATCCGCCTCGACCTGACCATAGATGAACGGGTAGCGATACTCACGCCAGTTGCGCGGCTTGACGATGGCCCGCAACTGCGACGCACTGCTTTGCAGGCGCGCCTCCCAGTCCGGTGCATGGTCGGGGCGCTCGAAGATTTTTTGCGTGGCGGGTTTGAGGCTGACATTGAGCTGCTGGCGCAGGTACTTCTCGTTGATAAAGAAACCGCGCCGGTCCGATGGGATCAGATAACCATCCTGCACCAACTGCTCATACACCAGCACCACAGTATTACGCGACACGTTGAGCAGCTCACATAGCTTGCGCGATGACGGCATCGGCTCACCGGGCGGCATGGCACCGTCCAGAATCGCGCTGAGCAAGCTCTCGCGCAGTTGCTCCTGTAAGCCCCGGCCAGCTTCGAAGGGTCGAAAATAACGCTCCAACATGGTTCAAGCTCCTGGCCCGGCGCCCCGTCATGGCGCACCCAATGCGCTACAACCCTTGCCACACAAGGCCTGCAACGACCTCTGGCACCACAGCTTGCAGCAACTGGATCTAAAGCAAGCGCCGAGCCAGCGCCTAAGATCGGGCTGACAAAAACACAGACATCCCCCAGCCCGGAGTCTCACCATGCTCAAGCCCCTGAACAAATGGATCCGTCGCACCGTCTTGTTGCCCCTTACCGCTCTGAGCCTGGTAGTCACTGCCCACGCTCAGACCGTGACCATCGGCGTGCAAAGCATGTTTGCGCCCTGGAAAGACGCCATCGCGCAAAAGCAGTTCGAGCAAGCCACCGGCTGGGATATCCAGTGGCGCAACTTCGACAGCGGCGGCGACGTGATGATGGCCATGGCCTCGGGCGATGTGCAGATCGGGGTCGCCGGCAGCAGCCCGATTGCCGCCGCCGTGAGCCGCGGTGTGGATGCGCAATTGTTCTGGATTCTGGACAACATTGCCGATGCCGAGGCGCTGGTGGTACGCAATGGCAGCGGTATCGTCGCGCCACAGGACCTGGCCGGCAAAACCCTCGCCGTACCCTTTGTCTCCACCACCCACTTTCACGCGTTGTTTGCCCTTGAGCAGTTCGGCCTGACCGGCAAGGTCAAGGTTATCAACCTGCAACCTTCGGATATCCCCGCAGCCTGGGAGCGCGGTGATATCGACGCGGCGTTTATCTGGGATCCGGCCCTGGGCCGTCTCAAGCAAAGCGGCCATGTGCTGATGACCTCGGGCCAACTGACCGACTGGGGCAAGGCCACCTTCGACGGCCTGGTGGTAGATAAACAATTCGCTGCCGCCAACGGCCCCGGCATGCAGGCGTTCACCCAGGTGCTGCAAGACAGCACCGCGGGTTACGTCAAGGCGCCAAAATCCTGGACCGCCGACTCGCCGCAGGTCATCAACGTGGCCAAGCAGTCCGGGGCCAAACCTGAAGAAGTACCACCGGTGCTGGCGCTGTACCAGTTCCCGCTGGCCAGCGAACAGGCCGGCCCGACGTGGCTGGGCGGTGGCGCTGCCAAGGCACTGGCCGCCACCGCCGAGTTCTTGAAAGCTCAAAAGAAAATCCCGGCCTTGCTGCCTGACTACAGCGCGGCGATCAACCCGACGTTTGTGCAAAACGCCCAATAACCCGCTCCCACAGGGCATCAAGTTAATTGACGAGGAACACGCCATGCCCCTCAGCCTAAAAATTCATGATGTGTCGGTGCTCTACCCCGGGCAGCAAAAGGGTCAGCCGGTAAGGGCTCTGTCCGGGGTCAATCTGGACATTGCCGCCGGTGATTTTGTCGTCGCCCTGGGTGCTTCAGGGTGCGGCAAGACCACACTGCTCAACCTGATGGCCGGGTTTATCCAGCCCAGCAGCGGGGTAATTACCCTGGGCGACTATCACGGCCAGGTGCCCGAGCGCATCGACGGCGCCGAGCTGCGTGACCAGGTCACCGGCCCCGGCGCAGAACGCGGTGTGGTGTTCCAGAAACATGCGCTGCTGCCGTGGCTGAATGTGATCGACAACGTGGCCTTCGGTCTCAAGTTGCGCGGTATCCCCAAGGTCGAACGCGAAGAACGTGCCCTGCATTTTTTGCAGTTGACCGGGTTAGCGGAGTTTCGCGATCACGCCACTTATCAGCTGTCGGGCGGCATGCAGCAACGTGTCGGGATTGCCCGCGCCCTGACCAATGACCCGAAGATGCTGCTGCTCGACGAGCCCCTCGGCGCACTGGACGCCCTGACCCGCGAACGCTTGCAGGAACTGATCCTGGAGATCTGGCAGCGCACGCAAAAGATGATGTTTTTTATCACCCATGACGTCGAAGAAGCGCTGTTTATGGCCACCCGACTGATCATCATGTCGCCACGCCCGGGGCGTATCACCCACGAGTTTTCGGTGGATTTCGGCCAGCGCTTTCTCAAGTGCCGCGACGCTCGCGCCGTAAAATCCAGCCCCGATTTCATCGCCCTGCGCGAGCAGATCCTGAGCATCATCCACGGTGACGAGGAGGCAGCGTAATGAGCCTTTTGGACGAAAAACAACGCAATGCCGTGCTGCGCACCCTCCATGAACTGCGCCGCGCCGCGCCGGCAAAGCCGGGCGAGCAATATGGCGCACCGGGCAACGGCTCCAGTATGGGGCTGAGCCTGGGCACGATTTGTGTCGTGTTCGCCTTGTGGTTTTTCGCCACCAATGGCGGTTGGATCAAGCCGCTGTTTTTGCCCTCGCCCCAGGCGGTATGGGCGCAGATCGTGGATGTCAGCCGCGACGGGTTTGCCGATGCCAGCCTGTGGACACATATCGGCTGGAGTGCCCTGCGGGTGTTTGGCGCGTTTGCGCTGGCGGTGCTGACGGCAATCCCGGTGGGTATTTTGATGGGCGTCAATCGGGTGGCCCGAGGCGTGTTCGACCCACTGGTGGAGTTTTACCGCCCGCTGCCGCCGCTGGCCTATCTGCCGTTGGTGGTGATCTGGATGGGTATCGGTGAAGGCTCAAAAATCCTCCTGATCTACCTGGCGATGTTTGCCCCGCTGGCACTCAGTGCCCGGGCCGGGGTCAAGTCGGTGGCCATTGAGCAGATCCACGCGGCCTATTCGATGGGCGCCAGCCGCGGGCAAGTGCTCAGGCAGGTGATCATGCCGGCAGCCCTGCCGGAAATTCTGACCGGCATGCGCATCGCCATCGGCTTTGGCTGGACCACCCTGGTGGCCGCCGAAATGGTCGCGGCCACGGCCGGGCTGGGCTTTATGGTGCTGACGGCGTCCAAGTTCATGGCCACTGATGTGGTGATCATGGGCATTCTGGTGATCGGAGCGCTGGCCCTGCTGTTCGATCTGGGCATGCGCTGGCTGGAGCGCAAACTGGTGCCGTGGAAGGGCCGGGGATAAATGAAAACCCGTAGCCGGCCCAGTGGGAGCGAGCCTGCTCGCGAAGGGCGTTCGCGAGCAGGCTCGCTCCCACAGTCGCAGGTCTTAGCGCACCAACCCGCGCAACAGGGTCACGGTCTGCTCGCGCACGATGCCCATCAGCATGGCGTAACGCTCGGCCGTCAGTGTGTCCCAGCCCAGTGACTTCAGCGAGCTGGTGCGGGTCAGGTGAAACGGCAGTAACTGCCCGGTCAGGGTCATGGAGCGCAGGATGCATTCTTCATCACTGGCATCCGGGCCCATCAGCCGCGAAATGATTCCGCTGGTCACGCCGATAATGCGCTGGCCTATACGCTGGCTGATCATTTCTTCACCGGCGCTGGGGCCCAGCCCCGCCTGCTCCCGCGCATAGAACTTGCGCCAGCTGTTGGTACGGTTGGACACCAGCATGAATTCGGCAATCTTGCTCTGGATGGCGCAGAAGGTGTCGATCAGCTGTTCGGTGTCCGGCCGCGTGCCCAGCAGCGCCTGGGCCGCTTCGATGGTCGGCGCCAGGTAATCCCAGATCCGCTCCACCATGTACTCGGTGCAGGCGCTATACACCCCTTCCTTGTTCTTGAAGTAGTAATTGAGCGCCGGTGCATTAACCCCCGCCAATTCGGCGATATCGCGGGTCGAAGCGCCCTCGTAGCCACGCTCGCCAAACAGGTTGAGGGCCGCTTCGATAATTCGCGCACTGGTTTCATCCCCACACGTATAGCCGCCTTCGCTGGCAGGTCGGCGCCGGTGAATCGTGGTCATGGGCTTCTCCTTGATCGATGAAGACGGGAGTGTGCCTGAATTTATATCGATTGACATAATTTTACCGATCGCAATAATTGTTACAACCGATAACAATTGAGAGCACCATGACCGCACATCAGGCCCTAGACCCATCGATCAAGATCAGGCCCAAACGCCAGCCTGGTAAAACCCTGGCGCTGGGTGCTCTCGGCCTGGGCGCGCTGCTGGGTGCTGCCATATGGGGTGCACACTGGTGGAATGTGGGGCGTTTTATCGAAAGCACCAACGACGCCTACCTGCAGGCCGACAGCCTGAGCGTAGCCGCCAAGATCGCAGGCACGGTGAGCGAGGTGTATGTCAGCGACAACCAGAACGTCAGCGTCGGCCAGCCGCTGGTGCGCCTCGATGTGCGGACTTATCAGGCTGCGCGGGAAAAATCCGAAGCGGCCATTCGCGCAGCCGAGGCCGATATTGCCCGGGGCGAAGCCGAGCTTGAACAGCACGGCGCGTCCATTGCCCAGGTGCAGGCGCAGCTGGAAGGCGAAAGCGCCAACGAGCAGTACGCCGCCGCCCAGGTCAAACGCTACGCGCCCCTGGCCGAAAGTGGCGCCGAGACGCAGGAGCGCATGGCCGAGCTGCGCAACGCCCTGCGTCAGGCCAGCGCAAGGCGGGCTGCCCAGGCGGCGGCACTGAACGTTGCCCAGCGCCAATTGCACACCCAGCGCGCCGCCATTGAACAAGCCCGTGCACAACTGGCCAGCGCCCAGGCCAGCACCCGCCAAAGCAAGCTTGATGAACAGGACACCGTGGTTTACAGCTCCCTGGCCGGCCGCGTCGGCAGCCGCTCGGTGCGGGTGGGCCAATACCTGCAACCCGGAACGCGCCTGATGACCATAGTGCCCCTCGATGAGGTCTACCTGACCGCCAACTTCAAGGAAACCCAGATCGAGCGCATGCACCCCGGCCAGACCGTGGCGGTGCATATCGATGCCTGGCCGGGGATAAAATTTGAGGGTGTGGTTGAAAGCCTGTCGCCCGGTACCGGCTCACAGTTCGCCCTGCTGCCGTCCAACAACGCCACCGGCAACTTCACCAAGATCGTACAGCGGGTGCCGGTGCGCATTCGCCTGAACCCCTCTGCCGATAAAGGCATTGAGTGGATGCCGGGGCTGTCGGCCACTGTCGACGTCGACACCCATCGTGGCTAGTGCTGTTGCTGCATCCGCAGCGCTGCAACCGCCCCGGGCAAACGCCAGTACCAGCGACTGGATTGTGGTCTTTGCTGGCGCATTGGGCGCGTTGATGGCCACGCTGGACATCTCCATCACCAACGCCGCCCTGCCTCAGATTCAGGGCCAGATTGGCGCCTCTGGCACCGAAGGCACATGGATCTCGACCGGCTATCTGATGGCTGAAATTGTCATGATCCCGTTAACCGCCTGGCTGACACGGGTGTTCGGGCTGCGCAATTTCCTGATCGGCAACGCGATTCTGTTCAGTCTGTTTTCGATCCTGTGCGGCATTAGCGAAACCTTGCCGCAGATGGTCATTGGCCGGCTCGGCCAGGGCTTTGCCGGGGGGGCCATGATTCCCACGGCGCAGGTGTTGGTGGCCACCCGCTTACCGCGCCATCAAATGCCCATCGGCATGACAATGTTCGGCCTGATCGTACTGCTCGGGCCACTGCTGGGCCCGGTATTGGGCGGCACCCTGACCGAAAATTTCAGCTGGCGCTGGTGTTTCTTTCTGAACATTCCGGTGTGCGCCTTGCTACTGGTGATGCTCAGTCAGGGTCTGAAAAAAAGCCCGAGCAACTGGCAAGCGTTTATCAAGGCCGACTGGCTGGGGATTATCGGCCTGACCGTGGGCCTTAGCGCCATGACCGTGGTACTCGAAGAAGGCAATCGCGAGCGCTGGTTCGAGTCTTCGCACATCATCGGCCTGAGCCTGCTGGCGGTGTCCGGGATCGCCTTGCTGCTGATTGCCCAGAGGCTGTCGAAGACGCCGATTGTGCGTCTGAAACTCCTGCTCAATCCGCGCTTTGCCAGCGTGATCGCGATTGTATTTGTGGTGGGCTGCGGACTGTATTGCGTGGCCTTTGTACTGCCGCAATTTCTGAGCAATATTGCCGGTTTCAATGCTCAGCAATCCGGAGCGGTGATGCTGATGTCGGGTTTGCCGGCGTTTTTGATGATGCCTGTTTTGCCACGCCTGCTTGGCCGCGTGGATACCCGCATCATGGTCATGCTTGGCCTCGGTTGCCTGGCCAGCAGTTGCCTGTTGGCCATGGGGCTGACCGCCGACAGCGTGGGCGAGAATTTCACTCGCACCCAACTGCTGCTGGGCCTGGGCCAGGTAATGGCGATGATGCCGCTCAATCAGGCCTCCATGAGCTGCGTGCCGGCCCACGAGGCGGGTGAGGCTGCGGGTATCTACAACATGGCGCGCAACCTCGGCGGCTCGGTGGGGCTGGCGCTGCTGGGGACGTTTATCGAACGGCGCAGCAGCTTCCATGATGCCACCTTGCGCGATGCCGTAAGCGTACAGTCGGTCGAAGCTCACACTCAGCTTGCAGCGTCCGCCCAGGGCTTTTTCGCTGAGCACGGCGATCTCGCCCATGCCCAGCTCCAGGCACTGGGTCAACTGGCCGGGCAGATCCAGGTTCAGGCGCAAGTGATGACCTACAGCGAAACCTTCTACGTGCTCGGCATCGCCTTGCTTTTGTGTCTGCCCCTCGCCCTCTTTCTAAAAAAACCGCCTGCCGGTACGCCATTGAACACAGGACACTGACCATGATCGCTTGCAAACCCTTGAGCCTGTTGGGTCCGTTGTTGCTGGTGGGCTGCACCTTGGGCCCGGACTATCACGCGGCACCCGACAGCCACCTGCAAGACAGGGACTTTACCCGTCAGGTGGTTGGCACCCAGGCGCAAACAGCACAGGTTGCCGAATGGTGGCGCGACCTCAATGACCCGGTGCTCAACCAGTTGATCGACAGTGCACTGGGCCACAGCCCCGATCTGCAAGCGGCCGCCGCGCGGTTACGCCAGGCCCGCGCCGGACTGGCGGAAAAACGCAGCAACCAGATGCCCAAAAGCTCGGCCACGGCAGCGGCGCTTTACACCGGCTCGGGTGACAGCCAGACCGACGCCACCCACCTGTACCTGAGCGGTTTTGATGCCAGCTGGGAGCTGGATATTTTCGGCGCCAGCCGCCGCGCGGTAGAAGCAGCCAGTGCCGAAGCCGATGCCGTACAGGCGGATCTGGCCGACGCTCATGTGCAACTGGCCGCTGAAGTGGGCCAGGCCTATATCGGCCTGCGCGACCAGCAACAGCGGCTGCGCATCGCCCGCCAGTCCGAACAGCTTGAGCGCCAGTTGCTGGACTTTACCGGGCAGCGCCTGGCCCAGGGAACCGCCTCGGAACTGGACCGTGAACGCATCGCCACCCAGGTCGAAACCACCCGTGCCGCGTCCATCGCCCTGGAGCTGGAAGTGATTGAATCCCTCGACGAACTGGCCTTGCTCAGCGGTCTCGAGCCCGGCGCCCTGGACACCCGTTTGGGCACCGAAGCCGCGCTGCCGGCACTGCCCGCCATGGTCAATATCGGTGACCCGGCGCAGTTGCTGCAACAGCGCCCCGACATCCGCGCTGCAGAACGCCGGCTGGCCTCCAGCACCGCGCAGATCGGAGAACACAAGGCGGCGGCATTTCCCAGGGTCAGCCTGTTCGGCTCCCTGAGTTTCAGCGCCAGCGCGCCGGGCCATCTGTTGCGCAAGGACAACCTCAGCGTCCTGGGTGTCCCCTATCTGCAGTGGAACTGGCTGGACTTTGGCCGCGTGCAGGCCCAGGTCAAACAGGCCGAAGCCGGACGCGACGAGGCCCTGGCCAGGTACCGCAGCAGCGTGCTCGGTGCCCTGCGCGATGCCGATGTGGCACTGGCCCGCTACGGTAACGAACGCCAGCGCAGGGGCACCCTGGGCCGGGTCGAAACCAGCGCCGTACGCGCATCCACCCTCACCGAACAGCGATACCGCGCCGGTACCAGCAGCGTGCTCGACTGGCTGGACGCCGAACGCACCCGCTACCGCGCCGAACAGGACCGGGTTCACAGTGACGGTCAGTTGATCAAGGACTACATAGCCCTGCAAAAGAGTCTTGGGTTAGGGTGGCGCTCCCCGACCTGATTTCCGGATAGACCATGCGCTCCAGTCAGCACGATTTGATGTGGCGCCAGCTGCTGCCCAAAGTGCGCAGGCACGATGAGCCGCTGCAGGTGCAGCTGTGCACCGCGTTTGTCACGGCCATGCTCGACGGGCGTTTGCCTGGCGGTACACGGCTGCCATCGAGCCGTGATCTGGCGATGCTGACCGGGGTTTCGCGCAATACCGCAGTACTGGTCTACGAACGCCTGGTAGCCGAGGGTTATGTCGATTCGCGGCCCCGTGACGGTTTTTTTGTGTGCGGCGCCATCACTCCGACACAGACCACCCGGCCTCTGCCCGAACAGGCTGCGCAACCACCTGACTGGGCCTCGCGCATGCACCTGGCGCGCAACCCGCTGGCGTTTATGGACCGCCCGCCCACCTGGCGTGAAGTGCGCTACCCCTTTATCTACGGCCAGTTCGATCCCCGGCAATTCCCGCTCACCCAGTGGCGCCAGTGCAGCCGTCAGGCACTGGAATTGAAGGCCGTGGATCGTTGGTGGCAGGAAGGCGAGAACGTCGGCGCCAGCCAGCTGATCGATCAACTGATCCGCCGCGTGTTGCCGCGCCGCGGAATTGCCGCCACCCATGATCAAGTGTTGTTGACCCTGGGCCGCCAGCAGAGTTTTTACCTGCTCGCGCGCCTGTTTGCCCGCCCCGGCAGCGTAGTCGGGGTCGAGGAACCGGGCTTTCGCGATCCGCGCAATGCCTTTGCCCACGATGGCGCGCACATGGTCTCGCTGCCCATCGACGAACACGGATTGCAGATATCCCCGGCACTGGCAGCCTGCGACTATCTGTATTGCACACCCGGCTACCAGTGCCCGACCGGTGTGACCATGAGCCTGGGCCGGCGCCAGGCCTTGCTTGAACATGCGCAGATGCACGATCAGGTGATCTTCGAAGACGATGATGACCCCGAGACCGAATACGACGGCCGCGCCCTGCCAGCGCTCAAGGCCACCGACCCGGCGGAGCGAGTGATCTACCTCAGCAGTTTGTCAAAGTTGCTGTCCCCGGGGCTGGGCATCGGTTACATCGTTGCCCCGGCACCGGTGATCGAGCAACTGCGCCAGCTGCAACGGCTGATGATCCGCCAGATCCCGGGCAACAACCAGATCACCGCCGCGCTGTTTATTCAACAAGGCCACTACGATCGGTTGCTGCAACAGGCCCGGGAAAAACTGCAACTGCGGGCCGGGGCGATGGCCACCGCATTGCGTGAAGTGCTGCCGGATGCGGAGTTTGTCATGCCCAGCGGCGGCGCCACGCTATGGCTCAAGCTGGCCGGCGAGCACGACTTGCTGAGCTTGTACTACGCAGGGTTGGCCAAGGGCGTGCTGTTTGACCCGAGCAGTGCGTTTTGCGTCGAGCCCGACACCCTGCCCCGGCCTTGCCTGCGCCTGGGGTTTGGCTCCATCGCCCAGGAGCTGATTGCCCCCGGCATTCGCGAGCTGGGACTGGTGATCAACGCCCACGCGAAACGACCTGCAGTTGTGCGCGGCTGAGCCATTTGCCCCACAACAGCGCCTGCGTTGCCCCTGTGGGAGCGGGCTTGCCCGCGATGCAGGCAACACGGTGCATCTGGCCCACCGCAGTGCCCCCATCGCGGCCAAGCCCGGCTCCCACAACCCCAGGGCCATCTCTTCCTGTGGGAGCGGGCTTGCTCGCGATGCAGGCAACGCGCTGCATCTGGCAAACCGCAGTGATCCCATCGCGGCCAAGCCCGGCTCCCACAACCCCGGCTCCCGCACGGTAGTCGCACTACCAGCCCCTGGCCCTATCGATAGTCCCCGCTGGCCCCATTCGCTGGTCACGGATATGCAGTACTACTGCTGACCACCAAAGCACTTGGCGTCGTCCTGAAAACAAAACGTTAAGGATGGGAAACTCTCACTATGTTTTACGCAAAGTATCCGTTAGCCGTCAGCCTTGCCGCCTTCGCTTTTACCCAGCATGCGCTGGCAGCCGACACGTCCGCTGCCCCCGAATGTGCCCAGTATGAAAAGCTGCTGACCCGCGCCGAACTGGCCTTCAAGAACGTGCCCATTTGCGCGCGGATCAAGCCGGACCTGTGGGGGCTGCGCAAGGAGCTGGCCGAGCATGGCATCGGTTTTACCGCCACCTCGTATAACGGTTACACCTATGACGTATTGGGCAACAACGCGAAAAAGCAGGTGTATAACGGCCAGAACCCCAGCTACAACACGTCGCTCAACCTGTACCTGACTTACGATCTGACCCGCATCGGTTTTGCCAATGACGCGCAGCTGACACTGGCCGGCAACTGGGTGGACTCGACCTACACCCCGGCCAACCCGCGGGTCAAAACCGTCTCGGTATTTGCCATCAACCAGTCCTTTTTCAATCACCAGCTGGAACTGGAATACGGCTTCATACCCGGCGTGCGCCTGTTCTATGGCATGGCGCTGGGGGGCAGTGCCTCGACCGCCGCCCTGGGGCCAAGCAGCGTGGTGCCATTTCAGGTCGGCATGTCGGCTACCGAGCCGACCCCAACCGTCAACGTGATCGTGCGTGACCCGTCGCTGCGCTTCTACAACAGCACCGCCCTGACCCGCAGCGTCAGCCCCGAAGGCATCCAGAAGGATGTCGACCTCAACCCCAGCGGATTGCGCCTCAAGGTGCCGGATGCCCGCGCCATGCTGATCAATGAGTTCGGCTACAAGCAGGCACCGTCGGCCAGCTCCAACGCCATGTGGCTGCGCGCAGGGGCCATGTACAACACCAGCCATTACACCGAGTTCACCACCGGTGAAAAGTCGGACAACAACTACGGCGTATACCTGGCCGAGACGGTGCAGGTGACCAAGCCCTACGGCGATGCCCGCGGCTGGTATCTGGACAGCAAACTTGATTACTCGCCTGACTCGGTCAACGCCATCAACAAGGCATTCCAGGTCAGTGCCTTCAATGTCGGCCCGTTCGCCAGCCGCCCTGCCGACATGGCCGCCGTGGGCCTGACCAAGAGCTACTACAGCAAGGATCTGCGCGACGTGACCAGGAGCTATGGCATGGAAGCGGCGCCCTACACCCTGGCGGTAACCGCTTCCTATGCGGCCCGCCTGATCCCCGGCGTGTATTTGATCAGCGGTCTGACCTACACCAAGAACCCGGTATTCACGCCGATCCATTCCGATGCCCTGTTGCTCCAGGAATCGCTGAACTTCCTGTTTTAAAGCGCCAGCCCCCAGCCGTATATACCCGTCACCTGGTCCTTTGCAGCGCAGGCCCAGGTGCTAATGCGAGGTCGTAGAACATGAGCGATGAACGTTATCAACTGTCCACCGGCGACTATCTGGCGCTGGACGCCACAGCCATGTCCGCTGCGGTCAAAACCGGCGAACTGCCCCCCCGGATGCTGCTCAGCGCCGCCCAGGCGCGCTGCGATGCGGTAAACCCGCTGGTCAATGCGGTCAACATGCGCCACGACGAGCATGCCAACAGCGTGCTCAGGGCCCGTCACCACGCCGGCAGCGAGCTGCTGGGAGCATTGGCCGGTGTGCCGATGCTGCTCAAGGACTTGAACACTTACCTGACTGGCACCCTGACCACCAACGGCTCAAGAATGCTGGCCGACACACCGCCGGCAACGCGCAACAGCACCATCGTGCAGCGCTACGAGGCTGCGGGGATGCTGATCTTCGGCAAGACCACCAGCCCCGAGTACGGCCTGACCACGACCACCGAATCCTCACTGTGGGGCCAGACACGCAACCCTTGGAGCCTGGCCCACAGCGCAGGCGGCTCATCCGGCGGTGCGGCGGCAGCCGTGGCCGCAGGCATCGTGCCCGTGGCCCACGCCACCGACGGCGGCGGCTCGATTCGCATCCCGGCGTCGTATTGCGGCCTGTTTGGCCTCAAGCCCACGCGCTATCGCACCCCTCAGGGCCCGGACACCTTCGAAGGCTGGTTCGGTGCCAGTTGCGGTCATGTGGTATCACGCAGCGTGCGCGACTCGGCACTGTTGCTGGACGTCAGTCACGGTCATGAAAAAGGCAGTCCCTACTGGCTCGCGCCACAGGCCATAAGCTACAGCGAGGCAGTGCGACGCAGCCCCGGTTCGTTGCGCATCGGCGTGGTCGATCAGGCCATGACCGGCCTGGAACTGGACGCCGATATCCGCAGCGTTTTGAACACTACTGTTGATCTGCTGTTGGGCCTCGGACATCGGGTAGACCCCGTGACCCTGCCCGTCGACCCGCAGCAGGTATACGGCGCTCACGGCGCCGTGAGTGCAGCCGCACTGCTGGCCGCCGTGCGTGACCGCGAAACCGTCCTCGGCCGCCCGTTGCACGCTGACGAACTGGAGCCCGTCAGCCGTTATCTGGTCAACAATGCCACTTCGGCCACCGCCGAAAACCTGTACCGTGCCCGACGCAGTTTCGAATTGATCGGCAGTCGCATGGAACACCTGTTCGACGACTATGACCTGCTGCTCAGTCCGGTCACCTCGCAGATCACTCCCGAACTGAAAGTGGCCAGTCTGGATCAGGATTACCCGCACTACATCCAGGGCATCATCGGCAGCATCGGCTACAGCGTACTGGCCAATGTCAGTGGCCAGCCGTCCATGTCGGTGCCGCTGGGCACCAGCAGCAGCGGCTTGCCCATCGGCATGATGTTCAGTGCAGGCTGGTGCCGCGAAGACCTGTTGTTCCAATTGGCCGGGCAACTCGAACAGGCAAGCCCCTGGGCTGATCGACGCGCACCGCTGTAAGCCACTCAACCGATGAACACTGCTCGATGGGATTGAAATGATGAATAACCAAATCTCCGGATTTCGCCGTCATTACACCTTGTTTGTGTTGTTCCTGATTTCGGCGGTCAGCCTGATCGACCGTCAGGTCATGGGCGTTGTGATTGAACCGATCAAGGCCGAATTTCACGTTTCCGATACCCAGATCGGCCTGCTTACAGGTCTGGCCTTTGCTCTGGTCTACTGCCTGTTTGCGATCCCGTTGGGGCGCTTTGCCGACCGTGGCCATCGGCGCAACCTGATCGGCTGGTGCTGTGCGCTCTGGAGCGTGATGGCCATGCTTTGCGGCTTTGCCAGTAACTTCTGGACCCTGGCCCTGGCACGCATCGGCGTGGCAGTGGGCGAGTCGGGCAGCGGCGCAGCATCGATGTCGATGATCGCCGACCTCTACCCGCCCCATCAGCGCTCCAAGGCCATCAGCGTATTCATGCTCGGAGCGCCCATCGGCGCCTTGCTGGGCATGAGCCTGGGCGCCTATATCGCGTACTACCACGGCTGGCGCGAAGCCTTTATCTGGATGGCGCTGCCTGGTATCGCTGCCGCTCTATTGCTGCGGTTTACGGCTGCCGAACCATTGCGCGGCTTATGGGAGAAAGCCCGTGAGACGCGCCCAGCCGTGCCCCATGAAAGCGTGATGCAAGTGATGCGCGTGGCCTGGGCGTCGAAAACCTTTGTACGTATTGCCCTGGCCGGGGCGCTGCTGGCGTTTGCCAGTTATGCGTTCAGTATCTGGAGCACTGCATTTCTGGTACGCAGCCACGGGCTGACGCTCAAGGACGCAGGCATCATCATGGGCCTGGCAGCCGGGCCGGGGGCCATTATCGGCTCTCTGTCCAGCGGCTGGTTGAGCGCCTGTCTGGCCCAACGCGACAGCCGCTGGCAATTGGGCGTGCCGATCGTCGGGGCACTGCTGGCTTTGCCGATGTCGATTGCCTTCGCGCTGTACCCGGCCGGTCATCCCTGGACGCTGGGTGCGCTGCAAGTGCCCCAGGCAACGGTGTTCATGTTTGGCATGTCGGTGTTCGGCATGTGGTGGATGGCACCGAGCTACACCGCCATTGCCCAACTGGTGGCGCCTGAGCGCCGCGCAACCATGATCGCCCTCTACAACTTCGGGATCATGGCCATCGGTGCAGGTTTCGGCCCATTGGCCGTGGGTGTGCTGAGTGATCACCTGACCCCGCTAATGGGCATCAATGCCCTGCGCTGGTCGCTGGTCATCTGTTCCGGGGGGTATCTGCTGGCGAGCGGGTTATTGATCAGCGTATTGCGGCCGTACGGGATCGCAGCCGGTCTTGCCAATGTACTGCCGGTGTTGCCGACGAACAAGCTGCAGACTGCGTAATTCTGTTGGTGGGGGCAGACTTGCTTGCGATGCCGGCGACTCGACTCATCTGGTCGACTGCGGCGGGGCCATCGCGGGCAAGCCCGGTTACCACAGATATTTAGCGCTCAAAAAGCCTGATGTAAATAGTTACCGAGGGTCTGCTTTCACACGAACAAATCCAGGGTCCAGACCGAATACCTCAACCCCTTCGACAGTCGATTGGCCGATCGTAACCTCACGCCGCACCACGGGTGCGTCTAGACGCTCGCGATACTGTATGACGTAGGCGTCCCCTTCCTTCTCAACTGCACCGTGAGGAATGACCAAGCTGTTTTCATTGCTATAGGTCACGATCGTCATGTGCGCACTCATACCTAGCCTCACCTTTTTCAGGTCACCATCCTCGGGATCATTGACGGTGATCGTGATCGGGAATCTTGCTGAGCTGCTGCTATCATCCGGCACAGCCAACTGGCTGATGGCGCTTACATAACCGTTTAAATTCGGCACCGAAAAACCCACCCCATGGATCGCTACTGGCTGATTCAGGGAGAACTTGTTGACGTCTGACTCCAACACCTGGGTGACGACCTTAAGCCCAGATATGTTGGCCAACTTGAGTATTTGTTGGCCTTGGGCCAAAGACGCTCCTTTGTGAAGAGACCCCGGCTCGCCCCCTGACGATTGGGGTGCGCCAATGGATAGCACTACTCCCGGAAACGGGGCATGGATCGTCTTTTGCTCCAGCATCGTGTTTAGCCGCTCATGAGCAATGGATGCATTCTGGTATTCCATATCAGCTATGACTTTGCCCTCGCCCTTGCCAACAGCCAGCATGTCTTTGAGCTGTGCTTTGGCTGAGGTCACCTCAAGCAATTGTTGGTCACGTTGTTGCTTCAAGGTATCTCGCTCGTTGCGAGATACAATGCCGCTCTGATAAAGCGTCTTGACCTGGGCAAGCTCAAGGTCAAGCCTCTGCATGGCCAGCTCGGCCAGTCTTAGCGCCTGCCTGGCTTGCCTCACTCCCGAGCCCGTATCCCAAACGCGAAACGCTGCAGCAGTCTGCTGCGCTTTCAACTTGCTGGCCAAAGCGTCCCTTACTTTGACTTCCTGCAACCTGGTATCGAGGGTCAACAGAGCCTGCCCCTCTTCAACATACATACCTGGACTCAAATTGTTGTCCAAGGCAAAACCTTCAAAAGGCGCCGTGAGAATGGCTGTCTCAACCGGCTCAACTTTACCCACCAGCCCGATTTCATGCTCCAGGTTCCGACTGTTAACCGCTACCCAGGAGTCAGTGCCGTGCGGGGCTTCGGGTACGATAAATACCAGTATCAAGCTCAATACCAGCACTCCCGCTGCGAGAAATTTCCAACGCCTCTTCGAAGCCTGGATTCTGTCAAAAACTCTCAAGTGAGATCTCCCAACTCTCCAACATTACGCCCAACAGCACATCCAACTGGGACCTGGCATCCAGATATGAAATTTTTGCGCTCAAGTTCGCTTCCTCAGCGGCCCGCAGGTCTGACTCAAAACTGATGATCTGAAAGTTGCTGGATCGGCCTGCGTTCAATTTGTCGTTCTCTATCGCCAGCTTGCGCCTGGACAGGTCCATCACCCGCTGGGAAATTTCAAGCTGACGCCACTGGGTATTCAGGCTACGTACTGCGTCAGTAGTCTGGCGCTGCAAATCAACCCGAGCCTCCTCCAGCAGCAATTGCTGTTGTTCCAACGCTGTCTGGGCATGGACCTTGCCCTGGCGAGTACTGAGATCATTGATGGGAATTTCCAGTTTGAGCCCCGCGTAAGTGTCCCAGGCCCTGGCAGAACCGTTGAGGCTGTGTTGATCGCGCTGCTGAGAGGCACCCGCCACCAAAGAAAAATCCCAACGGACCTTGTCTTTGGCAAGCAGCAGGTTGATCGAGGCCTGTTCGCTCTGCACAATCGTGCTCAAGTACTGGGGTTGCTTGGCCTGTGCCACTTTAAATGCCGTCGCCTGATCCAGTTCAAGCCGGGTCACTCGCAAGCTGTCACTGGCGCGCACGGGCGTTGATAGGTCAAGCGCCAAAAGCTTGAGCAGCAACAAGCGGCTCGCCTCCAACTGATTCTTTGCATCTTCCACCGCCAGCTCCTGACTCGCGATATCCGCCTCGATCTGCACAACATCAAACTCGGCTACTCGTCCTGCTGTGATCAGTTGCTTGTTGACCTTGAGCAAAGCGACTGCCCGCTCCAGCGCCTGCGTGGCGATCGTCACCTGATTCTGGGTTTTAAGCAGTACGCGATAAGCCGCAATGATTTCGTAAATGGTTTGGGACACACTGGCTTTCAAATTAAGCTGGTTGACTTGCTCAGCCAATTTCGCCAAGCGCAAGGGCGCAGTTGTGACGTTTTTACCCGCCCCCCGAAGCAAGGGTTGAGTCAAGGTCAACGCGAGGCCATTACTGCTCAAATCACCCGAGTTTCTCGTGGCATTGAACTCCTGGTTCCAGCTCAATTCCACGTTGCTCCCATACTCACCCAGCAGGCTCACCGAAGGCCCAATACCTGTTGCACGACTGCTGTCCACGCTCCCTTTGGAAAGTTTGTGAGTGCCAATGAGCTTGAGCTTGGGGTTAAACATGTCATCAGCGACAAACAAGTCGAACTTCTCTCGCACGCGCTGAAGTTTAAGGCTGCGTATGTTGTAGTTGCGGCGCAAGCCCAGAGACACTGCTTCGACCAACGACAAATCAATCGAGTGCTGACTCATCAAGGCTGTGGGGGGAGCATTAGGGGCCGGCACGTCTGTTTGCGCAGATGCCACCAAGGATTGCATCGCCACACCGCACACCACGGCCAGAATCAGTCCTGTTTTAATAATCACGCAGGGCCTCCACCGGAGTCAGGCGAGAAGCCGTAATGGCAGGTTTCAAACCAAAGAACACGCCGACCAAAACCGTGCTTGTGACGCCCAAGGGGATGGCGCTGAATGCCATGGCGAACGCCCAACCCGATACTTGGGCATAAATGTAAGCCAGTGCCATGCCCAGCCCAGCGCCCAACACAGCCCCTAAAACGCTAAGCGCAGCGGCTTCGATCAGAAACAAATTGCGAATGTCCTGACGGCGGGCACCCATTGCCATACGTAAACCTATTTCACTACGGCGCTCAGAAACGTTCATATACATAACGTTCATCACCGCCACTCCGCCGCCTACCAGCGTGATGACCCCCAAGGCCATCAAGAGGTAATGGAAAGTGCGATTCTGGCTATTCATCCCCTCGATCATTTGCACAGGTGTAACCACCTCAATGTCTCGAGACTTGAAAGTACGGGTCAGCATTTCACCGAAGGTCGAGGCTACGTTTTCACTTTTTTTGTGAAGGGGGATACGCGCAACCAAATCATCTATTCTGGCCTCGCTTGCCACACGATTCATGGCCTGCAACGGTACAAAAACTGAAAGATCGGCGGAGACCGGACTGATCAGTGAGTGCGTTCGAGATTGCAATACACCGATAACCCTAAACAGGTAGTTATTGATTTTGAGCCAGTCACCGGTCTTGATCAGAGTTCCATCGCTGCTCAGTGAGGTTGCGATATCGTGACCAAGCACAACCACATTTTCGTCCTGATCAAAGGGATGCAAAAACCGCCCATACGCTAACGACAGTTTCATCACGTCTAACAGGGAAGGCTCGGTTCCTACCAGGCGGATATTGATAGTCCGGTGGTTAAATCCGGCCTGGGCAGGCACTATCGCTGCAGGAGCGATCAACAGACCTTCCAGGACCAACTTCCTGAATGTTGCAGCCTCGATAGAGAGAGGTGACGCTTGCCGCCCTTGCTTGACAGAGAAACTCACCGCAAATGTATCGACGCCCATGTTGTGGAAGACACTTGCGACCTCCTGCCGTGCGTTATGCCCGATATTGATGACTGCGATAATCGAGGCGCTACCTATCACGATGCCTAACAAGGCGAGAATCGAGCGCTTGCCCAGCGTGCGAAAACTGTCTGCTGCATCTGCGCCCACTTGCAGCAGTGATGGAGGCAGGAAAGTCATCAGGGCTAGCACTTGCCCGCCTCCTCAACCCGCCCGTTACATACACGGACTTGCCTGCGCATAAGGCCTGCAACCAGTGGGTCGTGGGTAACAATCAATAATGTGACGCCTTGTTCTTTCTGGATCGACAGCAACAGCTCGAGAATTTCACTGGCCGTCTGGCCATCCAGGCTGCCGGTCGGCTCGTCAGCCAGTATCAGGGATGGCTGCCCCACCAGAGCCCGGGCAATAGCGACGCGTTGCTTTTGCCCTCCCGACAGATCGGCAGGCTTGTAGCCTGCGCGATGAGCCATCCCGACCCGTTGCAACATCAGCATCGCCCGTTCCAGAGATTGCCCGCGGTCAACCCCGTGATAGCGAAGCGGCAAGGCTACATTTTCGACAACATTTAAACGGGGGATCAAATTGAAATTCTGAAAGACAAATCCGATGTTCTTCTTTCTCAGGGCTGCCAACTCGTCACTCTGTTTTTTTGTGACAGGGCGTCCCATAAACAGGTACTCACCCGCGTCGGCAAAGTCCAGCAGGCCGATTATATTCAACAATGTACTTTTACCGGATCCGGACGGACCAATAATGGCGCAGGAGTCTGCGACCGCGATATGAAAATCAACGTGGCTTATGACCGGGCTCCCTCCCCCTTGGCACGCATAACTCTTGCTGACCCCCTTCATTGAAATGCATGCCGGGCTGCTCATGACAACACCGCCCCCCCCTGCCCGTCAGACCTGTATTCGACCCATGCACAAACATAAATAGCTGGGACTGACAAACGACCAGAAGAACAAAGAACAGTTGGCTGCTCACATAAAAATGAAGGCATAGAAAATCTCTGAATTTTAAAACTTTGAGCCCACTACAATTAAAACCGCCTAACCAGCAAACACATTTAATCACTGGCCGACACTAGAAAATGTAGGGGCTCGCCTCACAATATGTAGGTAAAGACCACGCGACCAGCTCAATAAAATACGCCCCCAGAACATATAGAACTTGTACCCGCTTATGCTAACTTTAAGCGAGCCGGTTCAGAGTGACCAGAAACAGCTCGGCTGCCAGCTTTCGAGCCATCGCATCTATATACTCACAAGGGTCGTACCGCATTATCAGAGCTCAGTGTTCAGGCGCCGAAAAGCATGACGTTTTTTCCCTGACAATCGAGCGAAAGCCCATATCAGGGCGGACTGTCTTCCTGACTCAACCCGAACAACAGCCAGAACTAAAACTGAGTTCCAATCGCCGCAACAGTCGAACAAACAAATCAAAGAATAAAAAGGCCGACCTAGTATTTCATTATTTTTTTAAATACTGCAGCCCCACGCAGTGCAACCACGCTCAAAACACCACCCTGGCATCTCTATGTACGCCTCCGCGGATTTTATACGCTGGTAACCTTAGAATTTCTTACGCAGAACGCAGGAAAATTTTTGCACTTTACCATTCGCTGATAAGTTGACACTAAACTCAGGTGCTGGTGCATAGGTACGCAGTACAATATTGGCTGGGGTCCAGCTATCACTCATCTTAAAAATCTTCGCCCCAGTAAGCTGCTCGCCGGTAATAAAAAATGATGCGGAGACGCTCCCATAAAAACGTGAACGGTCCACAGGGGTGATTTTGTATTTTGTAACCTGCACAACGGTATGCTTCCCGCTAACAAGCGGAGTAATAGAGCTTACGCCTTCAATTTGCGCAGTCACACCCGACGCACTGCAACTCAATGCCAATGCGCTCTGTACCGCTGGCCCTACAGGCACCTGCGATGCTTTTCTGGCTGCATGGCTTTGTTTTGCACTCTTTAGCGTTTCGGCTCTGCGTGCTGCTAATTTTGCGGCCTTATCTGCTGTTTTTTGTACTTTATCTGCGGCCAGTTGCTTTCGGATTTGTTCGCCGATGGCATCATTTTTTGCATGTACGGCGGCCGCTTTTTTTCGTGCCTCTTCATTTCTGAGTTGGGCTTGTTTTTGAAGACGCGCTCGCTCCTCAGCTTTTTTAATGTATTCCTGGGTTAACAGTTTCTGAAGCTGTTCCTGGGACATTTTATTCCCGGCTTGAACAGAAGATACGGCCCCCACAGACGCACACCCGAGAGCAAGTACTGCAATAGTTTTTTTAAAACTAGCTGAAAGCATTATAGGCACCTGATCATTTAGTTTTTGAACAAATTTACAAACTCAATTTAGCCGTTGTATTTGAGCATCAGAAAAAAACAAATAATGTAGGCCTAGACTTTGCAATCAGTAGGAAAACAGCAAAAAACAAACCAACCACCAAACATTTCCGGTGTGTAGCCCCCCCCTGAGCCAATTTGCACACGTGAATTTCCGCATAAAAAAACCCCGCTCTTCTTTCGAAGGCGGGGTTTTTCACTCTGGACAGATCAGTGCGCGTAAGTCAGTAACAACTCGGCAGGCGCTTTGAAATCCAGGGACATCATGACGCTCAGCGCGGTGATGGTGAAGATCGAGAACACGAACAGCTTGCGTGCCCAGACCTTGTCGTCGACGGCCTTGTAGCCCGTCCACGCCATGTACAGCCAGTACATGCCCATCGCAGCAGCCACGGCCATGTAGCTCATGCCGGCGTAACCGCCGAGGGTGAGCATCAGGGTCGCGATCAGAAACGCGAGGATGTAGAGCAGGATGTGCTTCTTGGCAACCTTGATCCCGCGCTTCACTGGCAACACCGGAATCGATGCAGCCAGGTAATCGTTGAAGCGGAAGATCGCGATGGCGTAGGAATGCGGCATCTGCCACAGGCTGAACATCACCAGCAAGGTCATTGCAGCCATGTCGAAGCTGTTGCTCACAGCTACATAGCCGATGACCGGAGGCATTGCACCCGACAGACTGCCGATAAGCGTGCCGTGAACCGACTTGCGCTTGAAGTACAGGCTGTACAGACCGACGTAGATCACGAAACCGATCGCGGCGAACAGAGCCGCCAGCGGGTTGGCTACGCGATACAACAGGTACAGGCCGGCGCCCCCCAGCAGGGTGGCGTAAACCAGCGCCACCTTGAGGGAGATCAGGCCTTGAACCAGTACGCGGTTCTTGGTGCGGTCCATCTTGATGTCAATGTCGCGGTCGATGCAGTTGTTGAACACACAACCGGACGCTACCACCAGGGAGGTGCCGATTACCGCAGCCAGGAACAGGGCAAGATCGAAATGCCCCTTCGAGGCCAGGAAGAACCCGCCTGCCACAGAAAGCACGTTACCGAAAATGATCCCCGGTTTGGTGATTTGGATAAAGTGCTTGAAGGACATCGGGTCTTACCTCACTTCGCCATCATTTCAGTGTGGATGCTGAACATGATCCACAGGGACAAGCCCACCAGCAGCACAATTACCAGCGCAGCAAATACCAGCGCGGTGACGTTGTTGCGTTGTGCAGGCGAACGGTCCAGGTGCAGGAAGTACACCAGGTGAACAACCACTTGCACCACGGCGAACAACAGTACGATCGCCAGGGTGGTGAATTTGGGCAGCGATGGGTACATCACCAGCCCGAACGGAATAACGGTCAGGATCACCGACAGGATGAAGCCGATCGCGTAGGACTTCACGCTGCCGTGGTTGGCGCCGTCGGAATGTGCGTTAGCCATTACAAAGTCCCCATCAGGTAAACAACGGTGAATACGCAGATCCACACCACGTCCAGGAAGTGCCAGAACAGGCTCAGGCAGCTCAGGCGGGTCTTGTTGGTCGAGGTCAGGCCGTTTTTCTGCACCTGGTACATCATGATCGCCATCCAGATCAGACCGCTGGTCACGTGCAGACCGTGGGTACCGACCAGGGTGAAGAAGCCAGACAGGAAGCCCGAACGGCTAGGGCCGTAGCCCTCGGAGATCAACAGGTGGAACTCGTTGATTTCCATGGCGATGAAGCCTGCACCGAGCAGGAAGGTCATGGCCAGCCAGAACAGCACCTGCTGTTTCTTGCCCTTGAACAACGCCAGCATGGCGAAGCCGTAGGTGATCGAACTGAACAGCAGCAGGGCAGTTTCACCCAGTACGTACGGCAGTTCGAAGATGTCGTGGCCCGACGGGCCACCTGCAACGTTGTTTACCAATACCGCGTATACCGCGAAGATCGATGCAAACAAGATGCAGTCGGTCATCAGGTAGAGCCAGAAACCAAAAATGGTTGTCTCGCCCGCGTCGTGGTGTTCCTCATGCTCATGGTCGTGACCATGAGCGTGTCCAGCAGTGGTCGCTAAGTTCGACATGGTTTAAGCCTGTTCCAACTTGGTTTCAACACGAGTAGCCGGAATTGCTTTGGCGGCTACCAGACGCTTGTGCTGCTCGGCCTCGATACGCTCGATGGTCTCGACCGGCACCATGTAGCCTTGGTCGTCACGGGCGGCGTGAGCAACGAAGACAACAACCGTACCTACCAGACCCACGATGGCCAGCCACCAGATGTGCCAGATCATCGCGAAACCGAAGACGGTCAGCAAAGCACCCATGTACACACCGGTAGCGGTGTTGTTAGGCATGTGGATAGGCGAGTACTTGGCCGGAACCTGGTACGCAGTGCCGTTTTCCTTGGCTTCGGTGAACGGGTCGATACCGTCGACTTTTGGCAGTACAGCAAAGTTGTAGAACGGTGGTGGCGACGAAGTCGACCATTCCAGCGTGTGAGCATTCCATGGATCGCCGAATTCGCAGGCGTTCTCTGGCTTGTTGCGGTCACGGACGCTGACATACAGCTGGATCAGCTGGCTGGCGATACCCATGGCAATCAGTACTGCGCCGAACAGGGCTACGTACAGGTAAGGCACCCACTCAGGGTTGGTGCTGGCATTCAGACGACGGGTCATGCCCATGAAGCCCAGTGCATAGAGCGGCATAAAGGCGATGAAGAAGCCGACGATCCAGAACCAGAACGCGCGCTTGCCCCAGGTTTCGTTCAACTTGAAGCCGAACGCTTTCGGGAAGTAGAAGCTGAAGCCTGCGATGTAACCGAATACTGCGCCGCCGATGATCACGTTATGGAAGTGAGCAATAACGAACAGGCTGTTGTGCAGTACGAAGTCAGCACCCGGGATGGCCAGCAGTACGCCAGTCATGCCGCCGATGGCGAAGGTCACCATAAAGCCCAGGGTCCACAGAACCTGGCTGGTGAAGCGCAGACGGCCCTGGTAGATGGTGAACAGCCAGTTGAATAGCTTCACCCCCGTCGGGATCGAAATCAGCATCGTCGCCAGACCGAAGAAGGCGTTGACGCTGGCACCCGAACCCATGGTGAAGAAGTGGTGCAGCCAAACCATGAAGCCCAGCACCGAGATCGCGCCGGAGGCGTAGACCATCGAGTGGTGACCGAACAGACGCTTGCCGGTGAACGTGGAGATAACTTCGGAGAAGATACCGAACGCCGGCAGAATGAGGATGTACACCTCAGGGTGACCCCACGCCCAGAACAGGTTGACGTACATCATTGGATTGCCACCAAGTTCATTGGTGAAAATGTGGAAATCCATGTAACGGTCAAGTGTCAGCAGTGCCAGGGTAGCGGTCAGGATCGGGAACGAAGCCACGATCAGGACGTTTGCCCAGGTGCAGGTCCAGGTGAAGATCGGCATGTCCATCAGTTTCATGCCTGGAGCACGCATCTTCAGTACGGTCGCCAGGAAGTTAACCCCGGTTAACGTCGTACCTAACCCCGATAGCTGTAGAGCCCAGATGTAGTAATCCATCCCCACGCCCGGACTGTACTGCAAGCCCGACAGCGGCGGATAGGCAACCCAACCGGTCTTGGCGAACTCGCCGACGCCCAGCGACAGGTTGACCAGCACAACGCCGGACACCAGCAGCCAGAAGCTCAGGGAGTTGAGGAACGGGTAGGCCACGTCACGGGCGCCGATCTGCAGCGGCACTGCAAGGTTCATCAGGCCGGTGAAGAATGGCATCGCCATGAAGATGATCATGATCACACCGTGAGCGGTGAAGATCTGGTCATAGTGTTCAGGTGGCAGGTAGCCAGGCGAACCCTCGGTGGCCATGGCCAGCTGGGTACGCATCATGATTGCGTCGGCAAAGCCGCGCAGCAGCATGACCATGGCGACGATGATGTACATCACGCCGATTTTCTTGTGGTCGACTGACGTTAGCCATTCGGTCCACAGGTAGGTCCACTTCTTGAAATACGTGATTGCTGCAAACAGTGCCAGACCACCCAGCGCGATCATGGCGATGGTCACCATCACGATCGGCTCGTGGAACGGGACCGCTTCCCAACTTAATTTACCAAACATCGTTTACTCCTCTGCCCCGGCAGCTGAATGCGAACTCATGTCCACCACATCGGTCCCGGCCACTTCTTTCTTCTCGTGCTTCACCGGCTTGCCTGGCGTCATACCTTCGTACTTGTCGACGATTTTCTGAAACAGGTTCGGTGTGTACGAGGAGAACAGTTCAACGGGGTTGTTCTGACTTGGCTTGCTCAAGGCTTCGTATTCAGCTTGGTCAAGCTGTTTAGGTGATGCTTTGACTTCACTTACCCAAGCATCGAAATCAGCCTGAGTAGTCGCGATCGCTTTGAATTTCATGCCCGTGAAACCGGCACCGCTGTAGTTGGCAGAGATGCCTTCCATTTCAGCGTTGCGGTTGGCAATCAGGTGCAGCTTGGTCGTCATCCCGGCCATGGCGTAGATCTGACCGCCCAGGCCTGGAATGAAGAACGAGTTCATGACCGTGTCAGAGGTGATACGGAAATTGACCGGGGTGTTGGCCGGGAACACGATCTTGTTGACGGTAGCGATACCCTGTTCCGGATAGATGAACATCCACTTCCAGTCCATTGCCACCACTTCGATGGTAATCGGCTTGACGTCGGACTCGAGCGGACGATAAGGGTCCAGCGCGTGGGTCGACTTGTAGGTGATCACGCCCAGGGCGATGATGATCAGAATTGGCACAGTCCAGATCACGACTTCGATCTTGGTGGAGTGCGACCATTTAGGTGTATAGGTAGCGCTGGTGTTCGACGCGCGATATTTCCACGCGAAGACGAGGGTCATAATGATGACCGGCACCACGACCAGAAGCATCAGCAGTGTTGCAGTGATGATCAGATTCCGCTCTTCGATCCCGACCTGCCCCACCGGATCGAGCAATGTCATGTTGCAACCTCCCAGCAGCAGCGTGCCGAAAAGTGGCAATAAGCCAAGGAGTCTGGGGTACCTTTTTTTAGTCATCTCACGACCTCTAAAACAGCTTGCACAATGCAGTTGGTTTTTTTCGCCAACACTTCGCCCTGCCAAGGGTTGGCTCTTTTCCGGAATTGAATGAAAGCCTGCTCTATCACCATCAGGCGAACGGGCAAAATTCCGGGTTAGCAGTGATTTCTTATTCGATACGTGGTCAATGGCCTTGTCACAGACCAATTCCATTTGGTGCGGAACTTAGAAGGGTTGCCAGTACCTGGGAGTCGCATGGGACGCCTGTATTGAACAACCCAGTCGGCCTTCAACTTCCCGCTTGGGCTCAGGGATGAGCAGGCTGGACGTTCAGTGCGGGCGATTGTAGTTAGGTAGCTCTCTATAAACCATGTCTCATCCCGAAATAATTCTTATCGGGTACGGTAACAATCCCTGCCTATTATTACGCCAAGCGTTCAAGCCCCCCCTTGAAACAGAGTTGTAGCACGTCTTTAGCCCTGCACTTTCATGCCCCTTTTTAGCGCATGAACACACCCCCCTGACCCCGCCTGAACGCCCAAATAAAAAGGGCTACAGCCGATTTGCGTTGAGTCTCGCAACCCTGATTTCAACCCCTTTGCCAGCGTCAAAATGCCTCAGCTGGGTTACACGAAGTCATACGATTAAAAGACCACTGGTCAGACCAAAACCAGCCCTGCGACACCCTGCGCGTGACAATATGTCGCAGTGTCGCACAGCCTTTTTCGACGTGAGGATCACGCCTTCTTTACATTTGCGCAGGGACAAAAAAACGCCCCGCACTGCCGAAGGAAGCACGAGGCTGCTCAAGCAAAAATTGGTGGCTGGCTCAGCTCGATTGTTTCCGGTTGCGATAGATGCCCAGTGGCACCAGCACCGCAGTCATTACAAAGGCCACCAGTGCCCACTGTGCCAGCGACAGACCAAGCACCGGCGGGTATGGGGTGGAGCAAAACCCGTCGACCTGAAACCCCAGGGGGAACACGGCTGCCAACGGCAGACCATCGACGATTGGCTGCAACACATCAAGACCGCAGCTCACGGCCGGGTGAGCGAGGATATAGACGTGGCGCCCGGCGGCGGCAATACCACCGATGGCACTGAGCACCACCAGCACTTCAAACACGGTGAGGCTGCGCCGGCCAGGCATGGCTGCACCGATAAAGGCAAAGATCGCGATCAGCAGCAGTGCATAGCGTTGCAGGATACACAGCGGGCAAGGTGCCTCGCCGAGCACGATCTGCATGTACAGCGCGCCGCCGATCAGCGCCAGGCAGATCACCCCGAGCAGGACCAGGAAGCGTTTCTCCCGGCCCAGTTGCAACATGTCATTGGTCATCCCGCGTCCCTTTGCCTGATTATGTGTAAGCCGCACAGTTTACACCCAGACCCCGGGTCTGGATGTATCTGAACGTTGCAGGAAAAGTGGCGCAAGGGGATTAATGGGGGATTAAGGTCTTGCCTGCTTCTTGTAGCAGCCTTCGTTCCTCGGCAGCTGCCACGCGCCCTACTTCAGCTCGGCTGCCGGGCCGAAGAACTCGTAGCGGCTTTGCTGCTCCGGCACACCCAGGGCTTTGAGATGACGCTTGACCGCCCCCATAAAGCCTTTTGGCCCCAGGAAGTAGGCATCCAGATCACGCTCTTGCGGTAACCACTGAGCCAGTACTTCTTCGGTCAAAAGCCCTACATGATCTGCAGACTCGCCCTGCTCGTCATAGCAGTAGAAACGCTTCAATTGCGGATGCTGGTCTGCCAGTTCATCGATCCATGTGCGGAAGGCATGCACATCGGCATTGCGGGCACAGTGGATAAAGTGGATCGGGCGTTTTGTCGCCAGGGCCGCTTCAAGCATCGCCAGGGTCGGTGTTATGCCCACACCGCCACTGATCAGCACCAGCGGTTTTTCGCTATTGGCCAGGGTGAAGTCGCCCGCTGGCGGGAACAGTTCCAGGGTATCGCCCACATTCAGACGGTCGTGCAGGAAGTTGGACACCACCCCACCCTTCTCGCGCTTGACGCTGATACGGTAGCGACCGACCTGAGCCAGCGCCGACAGTGAGTAGTTGCGACGCACTTCTTCGCCATCGATCATGAGTTTCAGACCGATATACTGGCCCGGGGCAAAGTCGAGGATCGGTTGCTGGTCTACCGGGCGGAAGTAAAACGAAGTGATTTCAGCACTTTCCTGGATTTTGGCAGCCAGTTTGAACTCGCGCCCGCCGCGCCAGCCGCCAGGTGCTGCAGCTTTTTCGTCGTAGATGGCAGCTTCGGCACCGATCAGGATATCGGCCAACTGGTTGTAGGCCGCTCCCCAGGCGCTGAGCACTTGCGGGGTCGCGATGTCGCTGCCCAGCACTTCTTCAATAGCCCGCAGCAGGCAGCTGCCAACAATTGGGTAGTGCTCAGGGAGGATTTGCAACGCAACATGCTTGTTGATGATCCGGGCCACCAGATCGCCCAACTGGTCCAGCTGATCGATGTGCCGTGCATACATCAGCACGCCGTTGGCCAGTGCTCGCGGCTGGTCACCACTGGCCTGGTTGGCCGGGTTGAACAGCGAACGCACTTGCGGGTATTCCGAGAGCATCATGCGATAGAAGTGGGTAATCAGCCCTTCACCGCCGCTTTCCAGCAGTGGCACGGTAGATTTAACGATGGCACGATCCTGAGCAGTAAGCATATGGGTGACTCCTGAGCACGTAGGCTTCAACAATTACCCTTTACTTATCAGTTTCCGTGCCAACAATTAAACCCTTTAAAATCAGCAAGTTAATACAAACATAGTCATTTTGACACGAGTTACTATACAGTCATAAAGACTACGCGAGGTCAAAATGACTGCAAAACTGCTACTGACCACCCTGCTGCCGCTGGTGGACGATCTGTCCCGTGATCTGCCCGAGAGCGAACGCTATCGCCGCTTGCTGCACGCGCTGCGCACCCTGCTGCCTTGCGATGCCGCAGCCCTGCTGCGACTGGATGGCGAATGGCTGGTGCCGTTGGCTGTTGATGGCTTGAGCCTGGACACCCTGGGGCGCCGCTTCAAAGTCAGCGAGCACCCGCGCTTTCAGGCTTTGCTCGCAAGTCCAGGGCCCACCCGTTTCCCCAGCAACTGCGAACTGCCAGACCCCTACGACGGCCTGGTCGACGGGCTGGCCGAACACCTGGAAGTCCACGACTGCATGGGCTGCCCGCTGTTCGTCGAAGAGCGCCCATGGGGGCTGCTAACCCTCGACGCACTGGATTCCAAACGCTTCGAGCCGGTCTCGCTGGATGACCTGCAGGCCTTTGCCAGCCTGGCTGCCGCTACGGTCAATGTGGCTCAACGGATCGAACGGCTGGCATTGCGGGTCGAGGATGAGCAGCGCAAGGCCGAACTCTATCGGCAAGCCAATGGTTCGCCCAACAAGGAGCTGATCGGCCAGAGCAAGGTGCACAAACGCTTGCTGGAAGAAATTGCCCTGGTGGGCGGCAGCGATCTGACGGTACTGATAACCGGTGAAACCGGTGTCGGCAAGGAGCTGGTGGCCCAGGCCATTCACGCAGCCTCGCCACGGGCAGACAAACCGCTGATCAGCCTTAACTGCGCGGCCTTGCCCGACACGCTGGTTGAAAGCGAACTGTTCGGCCATGTGCGCGGTGCCTTTACCGGTGCCACCAACGACCGACGCGGCAAGTTCGAGCTTGCCAACGGCGGCACGTTGTTTCTGGATGAAGTGGGCGAGCTGTCGCTGACCGTGCAGGCCAAGCTGTTGCGGGTGCTGCAAAGCGGGCAGTTGCAACGCCTGGGCTCGGATCAGGAGCACCGGGTCGACGTACGCCTGATCGCAGCCACCAACCGCGACCTGGCCGAAGAAGTGCGCAGCGGTCGCTACCGCGCCGACTTTTACCATCGCCTTAGCGTTTACCCGCTCAGGGTGCCAGCCTTGCGCGAACGCGGCCGTGATGTGTTGCTGCTGAGCGGCTTTTTCCTGGAGCAAAACCGCTCGCGCATGGGCCTGGGCAGCCTGCGCCTGAGTCCCGACGCGCAGGCGGCGCTGGTGCAGTATTCCTGGCCGGGCAATGTGCGCGAACTGGAACACCTGATTGGCCGCAGCGCCCTTAAAGCCTTGGGCAATTGCAGCACGCGGCCGCGCATCCTGACCCTGACGGCGGCGGATCTGGATTTGCCGACCTCCGGCGCCAGCGCTGCGCCGATCGCCCCCCAGAACCTGCCGGATGCCGTGGGCGACTTGCGCCAGGCCACTGAAAATTACCAGCGCCAGCTGATCAGCACCTGCCTGGAACGCCATCAGCACAACTGGGCCAGTGCGGCGCGGGAGCTGGGGCTTGACCGGGCAAACCTGGCCCGCATGGCCAAACGGTTGGGCCTGAAACCCTGATCCCGTAGCAACTGCCGAGGAACGCAGGCTCGACAGCTGCAGGAACACTGCAACTGTGGGAGCGAGCCTGCTCGCGAAGGTCGTTCGCGAGCAGGCTCGCTCCCACAATAGGGCTTGACCTGCAACAGAGTATCTACAAGGGGATTTATGCCGACCGGTTAAAGCCCGTAACATTCAGGTCGATAACCCCGTATCGCTCCCAGCACAGAAGATTTTTATGTCATCGAACAATGCCCGCGCAGACTCACTCTCCCTTCTGCTCTTCACTCTGCGCAGCGGCAAGTTGTTGGCGATCAACCTGCTCAAGGTCAGTGAAATCATTCCCTGCCCGCCGCTGACCAAAATGCCCGAGTCCCACCCCAATGTGAAAGGCATCGCCGTGTTACGCGGCGCGGCACTGTCGGTAATCGACCTGAGCCGTGCCATCGGCGAGCAGCCGCTGCTCGACCCGGACGCTGGTTGCCTGATCGTCACCGATGTCAGCCGCTCCAAACAGGGGCTGCATGTGCAGGCGGTGAGCAAAATCGTGCACTGCCTGAGCACCGATATCCGTCCGCCGCCCTACGGCTCCGGCAAGCGCTCGTATATCACCGGTGTGACCCAGGTCGACGGCGTATTGGTGCAGGTACTGGATATCGAAAAAGTGATCCACGGCATCGCCCCGGCCAAGGTCGAGGACGCCAGCGACAGCCTCAGTAAAGAAGAGTCAAAACTGCTGGCCAATGCCCGCATTCTGGTGGTGGATGACAGTCAGGTGGCCCTGCAACAGTCGGTCATTACCCTGCGCAACCTGGGCCTGCATTGCCACACCGCACGCAGCGCCAAGGAAGCCATCGAGCGGTTACTGGAGCTGCAAGGCACGCCGGATCAGATCAACGTGCTGGTGTCGGATATCGAAATGTCGGAAATGGATGGCTACGCCTTTACCCGTACCGTGCGCGACACCCCGGACTTTGCCCATCTGTATGTGCTGCTGCACACCTCGCTCAACAGTGCGATGAACAGCGAAAAGGCGCGCCTGGCGGGGGCCAATGCGGTGCTGACCAAGTTCTCTTCGCCGGAGCTTACACAGTGCTTGATCCTCGCCGCGCGCACGGTTGCCGAGCAAGGTTACTGAGTAGCATGAGCCAGTATTGCCTGTTGCTGCGCAAAGATTTGCGCCAGCCATTGCCACCGGCCCACTGGCCCCAGGGCTTCACCCTGGTAACGCTCACCGAGGAGCTGCTGCAACCGGTACATGCCCTGATCAGCCTGAGCCATACCGACGGCACCGGCAGCATGCAAACCCTGCAGGACTGGCAATACGGCCTGCAACATGACCCCGAGTACGATCCCGCACTGTGTTTTGTGATCCTCCTGGAGGGCAAGGCCGTTGCGGTTGCCCAGGCCTGGACCAGCGCCTACCTCAAGGATCTGGCGGTACACCCGCACCACCGGGGCCGGGGCTTGGGCGGCGCACTGCTCAACCATGTCTTTGCCGTTTTCCGCCAGCGCCGTGAGGCTTGCCTGGATCTCAAGGTCATGGAGCACAACCACAACGCCCGGCGCCTGTACGACAAGCACGGCATGACCCTGATCCGGCGCGAGGCGCTTTAGCGCCGGGTTTGCCAGAACTCTTGCGCAAGCGAGCGCAAACCTGCGGCCAGCTCGGCGACATCCCCTGAATGGCGATGGCTCTGTTGCCCGGCATCCACAGTGACGTCACAGGCACTGCGAATCCCGGCGATATTACGGTTGATATCTTCACTGACCACGCTTTGCTCTTCGACCGCCGAGGCGATCTGCACACTCATCTCGGTGATCTTCTGAACTTGTGCACTGATCCCGTCCAGCGCGCAACTGGCCAGTTGGGTCTGATTGACACTGCTCTGAGCGTATTCACTGCTTTGCTGGATGACCTGCACCGCCGCCCGGGCACCTTCTTGCAGAGCGCTGATCATGGCCTGGATTTCACTGGTCGACTGCTGCGTACGCTGGGCCAGACCACGAACCTCATCGGCCACCACGGCAAAGCCGCGGCCCTGATCACCTGCGCGGGCCGCTTCGATAGCGGCGTTGAGCGCCAGCAAATTGGTTTGTTCGGCAATACTGCGGATCACTTCCAGCACCGAGGAAATATCGCTGCTGTGACTTTCCAGGTGATGCACCACCTCGGTGGCTCGCTCCAGCTCCGTCGCCAGGTGCTGCACCGTGCTGCGGCTCTGCGTCACCAGCTGATGGCCTTCACGGGTTTCACTTTGCACCCGATCGGCTGCTTGCGACGCCTGCTGGGCGTTGATCGCTACCTGCGCCACACTCGCCGCCATTTCGTTGATAGCAGTGGCCACCTGATCGGTCTCCAACTGTTGATTCAAGGTGCTGGCATGGCTGCTTTGCAGATGCTGAACCAGTTCGCTGGCGTGCCCGGCCAATCGCTGCGAGGCATCACCGATACGCCCCACCACAGCGCCGACCTGGGCCTCAAGCATATGCAGGGCAAACTCGATCTGGCCGAACTCATCACGGCGCCCGGTATAAATCTGCTGGCTCAACGGATTGTCGCCAACGCCTTTGGCGCGACGGGTCAATGCATGCAAAGGCCGCAGCAACCAGGCAATGGCCAGCGAACTCAACAGACTGCCCAGCAGCCAGATCAACAGCCCGGCCTGTGCGTCAACGCTGGCCAGCCACAGCGTGCCCACGGCTGTAACGGCGCCAAATACGGCACTGACAAACAATGCCAGCCTGCCCCCCAAGCCAAGGCGCAAGCCGGCCGGCAACAGCGGCTTGCGCCCCGAGCGTAGAGCGGCGTAGTGGGCCTCGGCGACTGCGACACGTTCAGGAGTCGGGTGGGTACGCACGGATTGGTACTCGACGGTCTCGCCATTTTTCATCACCGGCGTGACATAGGCGCTGACCCAATAGTGATCACCGTTTCTGCAACGGTTTTTCACCATCCCCATCCACGAGCGCCCCGCCTTGAGGGTCTGCCACATATGGCTGAAAGCGGCGGGCGGCATGTCGGGATGGCGCAGCAGGTTGTGCGGGGTGCCCAGCAACTCGCTCAGTTCATAACCGCTGACCTCGATAAAGTCAGGGTTGGCGTAGGTGATGGTGCTGTCGAGATCAGTGGTGGAGAGGATGTTGGCGTCGGGGGCAAAATCAACGGATCGGCCGGTAATCGGTAGATTGATTTTCATGACGGGCGCGCTCGGATTATTAGAGAAGAGTCGGCAGGGTCGTCGACTCTAAGCGCACCTATTAAGCAAATACTGATCTGGCGCATGACTAAAGGAGTTAATCAGGCCTGAACAAACACTAATGGCATATTGCCACTTTTTAGGGCATAAAATTAGCGTTTGCCCATGGTTTTGCGGGTGCCATGAGGGGGCGCGTTAGGGGTTTTATCATGACCGCCGAGGCCGCTTTTTTGGTAGTACGCCTTGCCCTGGGACTTGGCCTTGGCAAACTCCGATGGCTTGAACGGAAAAGTGAACGCAGGAATGACCGGTTTTTCCGGGGTATCGAGGTTCTCGGTGCTCACGGCATCAGGAGCGGTCGTTGGTGTAGGAGAAGTCATGAAAGCTCCGATATACGGGAAATAAACAGGCCGGATGGCGCAAGACCGCCCAGTATACCTGCGCACCCTGTATAGGTTGCACTCGCTGGTCGTAAAAATAATCCAACCCGCGGTGAAAACCCGTGACGTAGCAGCTGCCGAAGGAACGAGGCAGCTGCTACAAACCTTAAAGCTGTCACAAATGTCAGTTAGCCGTCACCGTTATGACCGGGTCCACACGCTATAACCTTTCTATAAGCCCCCATTCCACGCACACGGCGTCTATCCGGCATGCCCAATAAAACCAAAAAAATCTTGCTGGGCACGCTGCTGATTGCCCTGATGGGTAGCAGCGTCTGGTGGCTCAATCGCCCGGCGCCCGGCAAATCGGCAGGTAGCGCGCCAGTGCCGGTGCGGGTCGTGCAAGTCCTGCAACAGGATGTACCGCGCTATATCAACGGGATTGGCGCCGTACTGTCGCTGCACAGCGTCATCATACGTCCGCAAATCGACGGCATCCTCACGGGTATTCGGGTCAAGGAAGGCCAGACGGTCAAGGCTGGCGACCTGCTGGCTACTCTCGATGACCGCTCGATCAAGGCCAGCCTGGATCAGGCCAGGGCCCAACTGGGACAGAACCAGGCGCAACTGCAGGTCGCATTGGCCGACCTCAAGCGCTATCAGTTGTTGAGCGTGGACAATGGCGTGTCCCGGCAAACCCTCGATCAACAGCAAGCCCTGGTCAATCAGCTCAAGGCTTCGGCCCAGGGTGATCAGGCGGCGATTGCCGCGGCACAGGTGCAGTTGTCCTATACGCAAATCCAGTCCCCGGTCAGCGGGCGCGTGGGCATTCGCGCAGTAGATGCGGGTAACTTTCTAAGAGTCAGCGATGCCCAGGGACTGTTTTCCGTGACCCAGATCGCCCCCATTGCCGTGGAGTTTTCCCTGCCCCAGCAGCACTTGCCCCTGCTCCACGACTTGCTCACGGCCAAACAACCGGCCCGGGTCAAAGCCTTTGTCGGCAATACCGGCAGCAGCGGCACGCAACTGGGCGAGGGCCGCCTTAGCCTGATCGACAATCAGGTCTCGGCAACCACCGGCACAATCAAGGCCAAGGCTCAGTTCGACAATTCCACGCAAAGCTTGTGGCCGGGCCAGTTGGTCAATGTCGAAACCCAGACCGGACTGGACCGCAACGCGCTGGTAGTGCCACCGCAAGTGGTGCAGCGCGGGCTGGATAATTACTTCGTCTACCGGGTCAGCGGCGACAAGGTCGAAACCGTTCCCGTGCAGCTGACTTTTCAGGACACCGAACTGAGCATCATCACCGGCGTCAACCCCGGCGACACACTGGTCAGCGATGGCCAGTCGCGGCTCAAGTCCGGCTCGCGGGTTGAAGTCCTGAGCGGGCCAACGGCTGCCCGGGTGCAGCCATGACCCGCAGCCGCTCGGTGTCCGCCTGGTGTGTCGATCACCCGGTCGCCACGGTATTGCTGACCTTCGCCCTGGTGCTGGTGGGGCTGATTGCCTTTCCCCGGTTACCCGTGGCGCCCTTGCCCGAGGCGGAATTCCCGACCATCCAGGTATCTGCGCAATTGCCCGGCGCCAGCCCGGACACCATGGCGTCTTCGGTGGCAACGCCCCTGGAGGTGCAATTCAGCGCCATCCCCGGCATGACCCAGATGACCTCCAGCAGCGCCCTGGGCTCGACCACCCTGACCCTGCAATTCACCCTCGACAAAAGCATCGACACCGCCGCGCAAGAGGTTCAGGCAGCGATCAACACCGCGTCCGGCAAACTGCCCAAGGACATGCCGACCCTGCCGACCTGGAAGAAGGTCAACCCGGCCGACAGCCCGGTACTGATCCTCAGCATCAGTTCGCTGCAGATGCCAGGCACTGAACTGAGCGATTACGTCGAAACCCTGCTGGCCCGGCAAATCAGCCAGATTGATGGTGTGGGCCTGATCAATATCACCGGTCAGCAACGCCCGGCGATCCGCGTCCAGGCCTCGGCCGACAAGCTGGCGGCCATCGGCCTGACCCTGGCCGATATCCGCCTGGCGATCCAGCAAACCAGCCTCAACCTGGCCAAGGGCGCGCTGTATGGCCCGTCGAGCATTTCTACGCTGTCGACCAACGACCAGTTGTTCGACGCGGATGAATATGGCCAGTTAATCGTCTCGTACAAGGATGGCGCCCCCGTGCAGCTACGGGATGTGGCACGGGTTATCAACGGTTCCGAGAACGACTACGTACAGGCCTGGTCGGGCCACCAGCCGGGGCTCAACCTGGTGATTTCGCGCCAGCCGGGGGCCAATATCGTCGACACGGTAGACCGCATCCAGGCCGCCCTGCCCGGTCTGCAGGCCATGCTCCCGGCTTCGGTCGAAGTGACGGTGCTGAGCGATCGCACCAAGACCATTCGCGCCTCCCTGCATGAAGTGGAAATCACCCTGCTGATCGCCGTGCTGCTGGTGGTTGCGGTGATGGCGCTGTTTTTGCGCCAGTGGTCGGCCACGCTGATTGTGTCGGCGGTACTCGGCGTGTCGCTGATCGCCAGTTTCGCACTGATGTATGTGCTGGGCTTCAGCCTCAACAACCTGACGCTGGTGGCCATTGTGGTGGCGGTGGGCTTTGTGGTGGACGATGCGATTGTGGTGGTGGAGAACATCCACCGCCATCTGGAAGCCGGAGAAAGCATGCGCGACGCAGCGATCAAGGGCTCCAGCGAGATCGGCTTTACCGTGGTATCCATCAGCGTCTCACTGGTGGCCGCGTTTATCCCGCTGCTGTTTATGGGCGGGGTGGTCGGGCGGTTGTTCAAGGAGTTCGCCCTGACCGCGACCTCGACCATCATGATTTCCGTGGTGGTATCGCTGACCCTGGCGCCCACACTGGCCGCGCTGTTTATGCGCACACCGGAACACAAGCCCGATGCCAGGCCGGGCTTTGGCGAGCGCCTGCTGGGCCTCTATGAAAAAGGCCTGAAGCGGGCCCTTGCGCATCAGCGATTGATGCTGGGGATTTTCGCCGTGACCCTGGCCATGGCTATCGCCGGCTATGTGTTGATCCCCAAGGGCTTTTTTCCGGTGCAGGACACCGGCTTTGTACTCGGCACCACCGAGGCGGCGTCCGACATTTCATTCCCGGACATGACGCAAAAGCATCTGGCGCTGGCCGAGATCATCGGCAACGACCCGGCCGTGCAGGCGTTCTCCCATGCCGTGGGCGTGACCGGCAGCAACCAGACCATCGCCAACGGCCGCTTCTGGATTGCCCTCAAGGACCGCGGCCAGCGCGACGTGTCGGCCAGCGAATTTATCGACCGCATTCGCCCGCAACTGGCCAAGGTGCCTGGCATCGTGCTGTACCTGCGTGCCGGCCAGGATATCAACCTCAGCTCGGGCCCCAGTCGTAGTCAGTATCAATATGTGCTCAAGAGCAACGATGGTCCGACGCTCACCACCTGGACCCAGCGCCTGACCGAAAAACTGCGCGCCAATCCGGCCTTTCGAGATCTGTCCAACGACCTGCAACTGGGGGGCAGCATCACCCATATCAGCATTGACCGTAATGCGGCGGCGCGCTTTGGCCTGACCGCCACCGATGTCGATGAAGCACTGTACGACGCCTTCGGTCAGCGCCAGGTCAATGAGTTCCAGACCGAGACCAACCAGTACAACGTGATTCTGGAAGTCGACGCGCAGCAGCGCGGCAAGGCCGAAAGCCTCAATTACTTCTACCTGCGCTCGCCGCTGACCGGGGAAATGGTGCCGCTGTCGGCCGTGGCCAGGGTCGATGCGCCCATCAGCGGGCCGTTGTCCATCAGCCATGACGGCATGTTCCCGGCCGCCAACCTGTCGTTCAACCTCGCCCCCGGCGTGGCCCTGGGCGATGCGGTGCTGATGCTCAATCAGGCAAAAAACGACATCGGCATGCCCGGCACCATCAGTGGCAACTTTCAGGGCGCCGCCCAGGCCTTTCAAAGTTCGCTGGCCAGCCAGCCCTGGTTGATCCTCGCGGCGCTGGTGGCGGTGTATATCATTCTGGGGGTGCTGTACGAGAGCTTTGTACACCCGCTGACCATCATCTCCACCCTGCCCTCGGCCGGGCTTGGCGCGCTGCTGATGCTGTGGATATGTGGCCAGGATTTCTCGATCATGGCGCTGATCGGATTGGTGCTGCTGATCGGTATCGTCAAGAAAAACGGCATCCTGATGATCGACTTTGCCCTCGATGCCCAGCGCACCCGTGGCCTGAGCCCCGAAGAGGCCATCTACCAGGCGTGTATCACGCGGTTTCGGCCGATCATCATGACCACTCTCGCCGCGCTGCTCGGCGCCCTGCCGCTGATGCTGGGCTACGGCACCGGCGCCGAACTGCGCCAGCCTCTGGGGATTGCCGTTGTCGGCGGGCTGCTGGTGAGCCAGGCGCTGACGCTGTTTACCACGCCGGTCATATACTTGTGGCTTGAACGACTGTTCCATCGTTCCAAACCCGTCAGCTTGCTGGCGACGAATCACTGAGGCGGGTCATGCGCGTTCTGATTATTGAAGATGAAGAAAAAACCGCCGACTACCTGCACCGCGGCCTGACCGAGCAGGGTTACACAGTGGATGTGGCCCGCGACGGCATCGAAGGTCTGCACCTGGCAATGGAGAGCGATTACGCCGTGATCGTGCTCGATGTGATGCTGCCTGGCCTCGATGGCTTTGGCGTACTGCGGGCCTTGCGCGCGCGCAAGCAAACCCCGGTGATCATGCTCACCGCCCGCGAACGGGTGGAAGACCGCATACGCGGGTTGCGCGAAGGCGCTGACGATTACCTGGGCAAACCGTTCTCGTTCCTGGAGCTGGTCGCCCGCCTGCAAGCCCTGACCCGCCGCAGCGGCGGTCACGAACCGGTGCAAGTGACCGTCGACGACCTGTGGATAGATCTGATCAGCCGCAAGGCCAGCCGCGCCGGAGCCCGCCTGGACCTGACCGCCAAGGAGTTTTCATTGCTCAGCGTGATGGCCCGTCGTCAGGGCGAGATCCTGTCCAAGACCGCCATTGCCGAGATGGTCTGGGACATCAATTTCGACAGTGACGCCAACGTGGTCGAAGTGGCGATCAAGCGCTTGCGCGCCAAGCTCGACGGGCCATTCGAACACAAGCTGCTGCACACCATTCGCGGCATGGGCTACGTGCTGGAGCGGCGCAGTGTTTAAGCGCCCCGCCGCCCTGAACTCCATCGCCATGCGCCTGAGCGCAATGTTCGCCCTGGTGGCGTTGCTGGTGTTTGTGCTGATTGGTGGAGCGCTGTACCAGCAGGTCGACAAAAGTATCGGCCGCCTGCCTGAAGCAGAGCTGGATGCCCGCTACAGCGTGCTTGAGTCATCGATCAACCGCTACGGCAACGCCGAGCACTGGGCCAAGATGAGCACCAAGCTCAAGCTGCTCAGCGAAGAGGACAAACGCATCCGGTTTTGGGCGATCAGTTCAGACCCGGCCTATGAGTACGGCAACCCCGAGGCAGCCGTGCGCAAATTTGCCCAAGGACCCGTGGGCGTGCGGGACTTGCGCCTGCCCGGCCAGGCCTACCCGTTCAAAGTATTGATCAGCGAAATTCCAGCCAAAGAGCAGCGCCCGGCGCTGCGCTTTTTGATTGCCATCGATACCCAGACCTTTCGCCAGACCCAGCATCACTTGCTGCTTGCCCTGATAAGTCTGGCAACGATTGGCGTACTGCTGGCCTCATTGCTCGGCTATTGGGTGGCGCACATCGGCCTCAAGCCGCTGATCAAGCTGTCTGAAGAAGCGCAAAAGCTGGCTCCACCGCGCCTGTCGGGGCGTTTGCACCTGGCACCGCTGGCTCCGGAGCTGGACCAACTGGTCAGTGCCTTCAATTCGACCCTGGACCGCGTCGAGCAGGCCTGGACCCGGCTGGAGTCATTCAATGCGGATGTGGCCCATGAACTGCGTTCGCCGCTGACCAATCTGATTGGCCAGACCCAGGTGGCGCTGACGCGGGGGCGTTCGGCCGAGCATTACTTTGAAGTGCTGCAGTCGAACCTCGAAGAGCTTGAGCGCCTGCGCAGCATCATCAACGACATGCTGTTCCTGGCCAGCGCCGATCAGGGCAGCAAGGCCTGCAAGCTGTCGAGCGCCTCCCTGGCTGATGAAGTGGCGACCACCCTGGAGTATCTGGAGTTTATTCTTGAAGACGCCCGGGTTGTGGTGCGGGTCAGCGGCGATGCCCGGGTCAATATCGAAAAACCCCACCTGCGCCGGGCGCTGATCAACTTGCTGAACAATGCCGTGCAGCACACCGAAGCCGGGCAAACGATCGAGGTGTCGATCGAGCAGAATTCCGGGCGGGCCATAATCAGCATCAGCAACCCCGGCCTACCGATTGCCGCAGAACACTTGCCGCGCTTGTTCGAGCGTTTCTACCGGGTGGACGCGGCCCGCCACAACAGCGGTGCCAACCACGGGCTGGGGTTGGCCATCGTCAAGGCGATTGCACAGATGCATGGCGGCGAGGTGTTTGTGCACAGCGACGGCGGGCGCAATACGTTCGGGTTGGATCTGCCCGCTTGACCTGTAGCACTGTAGATACTCTGTTGCAGGTCAAGCCCTATTGTGGGAGCGAGCAGGCTCGCTCCCACAGTTGCAGTTTTCCTGTAGCTGCCGAGGCTCTAGTCCACGGCCCTCGCATTTGTTACTCAAAACGCAAAAGTCCTTGTCTAAAACAAGGCTTTTTCGCCCCTGCCTGGCGCTATAGATTTAACCCATCACACAGCACTTGCTAAGCAAGAAGGTCTTTGAAATGTCCAGCAGTATGGGTATGGCTAGCGTTTTCGTTTTGTCGTCTTTGTTGTTGTCGCCTTTGGCCATGGCGGAAGAGTCCCCTGCATTCGTCGCACAAAATGCGGCCCGCGCGGCATCGTTTGAACAGCATCAGGCAGAGCTGACAGCACGCCATCAAAACGACGCAAAACCGCAGCCTACACAGGCAAAAGCCAGTGTTTCCGATCAAGCCAAAGACAGCTGATTGCTCACTCGCAGACTTCCCGACCCAGTCGGTCATCTGTCACACATGTGACTGACTGTTTCAAAAGCCGCTATCATAGCGGCTTTTTTTTGTTTTAAAAAAAGCGCTGCCAACACTGGGAGCCCTTCGAACAAGAACAGAATTTGCAAAGAAAATAAAAACTGCCGCCACTTTCAAGGAGCAACAAACTGGTGAAGTACTCACACAAACTCAGTCCGTTATTCATTGCCCTGGCTGCAACGATCCCCACCTACGCCCACGCCGACGAAGACTCAACCAAAGACGGTTTTATCGAAGGTTCCAGCCTTAAGATCCACGCCCGCAATTACTATATGAACCACGATATCCGCAGCCCCCATGCTGATGACAGCAAGGAATGGGGCCAGGGTTTTGTCGGCAAGTTCGAGTCGGGCTTCACCCAGGGTACGGTAGGCTTCGGCCTGGATGCCTACGCCTTGCTCGGGCTCAAGCTCGATGGCGGTGGTGGCACCGATGGCAGCAGCATCCTGCCAGTCAGTGATGGCAACGGCAAAGCGCCTACCGCCTTTTCGTCTGCCGGTGCCGCACTGAAAATCCGCGCCTTCGATACCGAGCTCAAAGCCGGTGATATGTTCCTCACCAATCCGGTAATAGCCGGCGGTGAAACCCGCATGTTGCCGCAGACCTTTCGCGGTGTCAGCCTGACCAACACCAGCTTCGAAGGCTGGATGTTCGAAGGCGGCCAGGTCAGTTTTGAAAAACCTTACAACCAGAGTGGCATGCGCCGCCTGACCACCACCTACGGTGACCTGGGCGATCAAAGCAGCAAGCACATCACCTGGGCCGGCGCGTCCTGGAGCGGCGTGCCAGAAATCACCAGCAACCTCTACGCCGCCCAGTTGCAGGATATCTGGAACCAGTACTACTACGACTTTGACTACACCTGGGAGATGAGCGAGGGCATCACCCTCAACCCCGGCCTGCACTACTATCACACCCAGGACACCGGCAAGGCCCTGCTGGGCGATATCGACAACAACACCTTCAGCCTGCACCTGGCCCTCGGCATTGACGGCCACAAGGTGACCGCGGTGTACCAGCGGGTCAATGGCAACACGCCTTTCGACTATATCTATCAGGGCGACAGCGTTTACCTGGACAACTCGCAGCAATATTCGGACTTCAACGGCCCGAACGAGCGTTCCTGGAAGCTGCAATATGAGTATGACTTTGCCGGCCTCGGAATCGCCGGCCTGACCGCCAGTGCGTCGTATTCACGGGGTGAGCTGGACCTGACCAAGGCCGACCCCGACAGCATCGGCTACAGCAACTGGTACAACCCGGAAGGCAAGAACGCCCATCACTGGGAACGCGACCTGGGCCTCAAGTACGTGATCCAGGAAGGCAAAGCCAAGGATCTGGCAGTGACCCTGCGCTGGGCCACCAACCGCGGCAACACGGCCTACCAGAGCGTGGACAGCGATGTGGATGAGTATCGGGTGATCATCGACTATCCTATTGATGTGTTTTAATCCATGAACAAAGGGCCAGCGTAAAGCTGGCCTTTTCATATGATTGCGTTCATTTTATGGGGCCGAACCCAGGGCGACAATGAGCATGGCCATCAAGCATATCTTGCGCAGTAACGTGCTGACCCTACGCCTGCTGATCGGCGCCACAAGCGTTTCAATCATTGCCATTCTGAGCATCGTCAGCTTCCTGCTGGTACGCGAACACCGCACCGCAGAACTGGCCGCCATCCGCACTTCCCTCAATATCGTGCAGTTGGTCGGGCGTGACGTTCAAAACACGGTAAATCTCTACGACTCAGCGCTCAACGCACTGATCGACGTATCTAAACGCAGCGACCTGAACAGTGTCTCCCTGCCGCTGAAACATATGCTGTTGTTCGATAAAGCCGAACAGACCCCGGCCAATGGCGGCTTTTACCTGCTCAATGCCCAAGGCGACCTGGTCGCCGACTCACGCACTGAAGTCAGCCCCAAAGAAAACTTCAGCCACTGGCCAAGTTTTGTGGAACACCGGGAGTCGGACAGCCCCAACCTGTTTATCTCCCACCCTTTTGACTCAGCCCAAAACGATGGTATGTGCTGCATCAGCTTCAGCCGGCGGATTTCCGGGCCAGACGGTAGCTTTCTCGGCGTCGCTGTGGCGCAGATGAAGCTGGATTATTTCAAGACCCTGTTCCAGAGGCTCGACCTGGAACCCCATGGGTTTATCCGCCTGATCAGTACCGATGGCACGCCACTGACCCAGCATCCGGAACCGGCATCCGCCGACGCGCACACCAACCTGAGCAACAACCCCGTGTTTGTCCGCTTTCTGCAAGAACACAGAGGCAGTTTTATCGCCCTCTCCAGCATTGATGGCGATGAGCGGCTGTACAATTTTTCCGAGGTCGGTGACCTGCCGTTGATTGTGGTGGTCTCACTGGCCACTGAGGATGTGTTCAGCGCCTGGAGGCGCAACGCCATTTTGGTCGGTATCGGTACGCTATTGTTGTGTAGCGCCCTGCTTACGCTCACCTGGCTGCTGGGCCGTGAATTGCATTTGCGTCAACGTGCCGAGCGCCAGCTCGAGGCGCTGGCAACCACCGACCCGCTGACCGGGCTGGCCAACCGCCGCAAGCTGGACCAGACCCTGGAACAGGAATGGCGGCGGGCGCAGCGCTCAGGCAAGCCGCTGTCGCTGATCATGTTTGACATTGACCATTTCAAGAATTTCAACGACACCTATGGCCATCAGGACGGTGACGAGGCTTTGAAACGTGTGGCACGGACTATCCAGCAGTGCATGCACCGTTCCACCGATCTGGCGGCCCGTTATGGTGGCGAAGAGTTTGCAGTGGTGCTGAGCGATACCGATGCCAGTGGCGCGTACAACCTGGCACAGAGCATCCGCCAGGCCGTCGAACAACTGGAACCGTTAACGCCCTCCCATCGCCGGCTCACCACCAGCATGGGGGTCAGTACCCGCCAGGTTAAACCGGACGACCAGCTAGCAGGCTTGATCAACAGCGCCGATCAGGCCCTGTATCAGGCCAAGAAGGCCGGGCGCAATTGCGTAATCAGTGCAGCAGAGTTGTCCTGAGTGAGTGCCAGCCTTGAATGAAAGGCCCGCTGTACATGGTTTTTTCTTCAGAGGGTCAAGCCATTAAATATCATCTGCGCACACCGGTTATCACCCGCCGCATGCTGGTCTGGGCCAGCGCCTTGTCGGTGGTTGCGATTGTGAACATCGTCGGCTACCTGCTGGTCAGGGAATACCGCAATACCGAAGATGATGCGGCTCGCTCTGCCTTGAATATCGTGCAGCTGATCAGCCGTGATATCCGCAATACCATTTCCACCTATGACTCGGCGCTCAACAGCCTGGTCAGCCTGGTGCAAAGCCAGGCGCTGGCCTCGCTTTCGCCGCAGACACAACAACCCCTGCTTTTCGACAGAGCGGCCGAGGCGCCGTCCAATGCCGGTTTTTTTGTGCTGGATGCCGACGGCAAGGTGATTGCCGGCTCACGCCCGGTCGAGCCCCTGCTCAACAACGCTCGCCAACAGTCCTGGTTCAAGGTTCATCTCAAGGGGCAAAATGAAGGCATCTTTATCAGCCGCCCCTTGCCTGCCAGCGATGCCCCCAATGACTGGAGCCTGGTACTCAGCCGCAGGATCACTACCCCGGACGGCAGGTTTGGCGGCGTCGCCGTGGCCCTGATGAAGATGAGCTACTTCCAGAACCTGTTTCGCGGCCTGGACCTGGGCCCGAAGGGTAATATCAGCCTGGTCAGCAGCGAAGGCATCATGCTGATCCAGTACCCGGCCACCACCATGTTCTATACCGGCCAGGACCTAGGGCACACGCCGATCTTCCTGCGTTTTCTGACCGAGCGCCACGGCAGCTTTACCGCCGTGTCCGGTATCTATCACCTGCAGCGCCTCTACAACTTCGCCCAGATCAGCGAGTTACCCTTGCTGGTGGTGGTGGCTTTGTCCACCGAGCATATATTCAGCAACTGGCGACACACGGCCCTGTTGATCGGCAGCGCAACCCTGCTGCTGTGCCTGGGCCTGCTGTGGCTGACCTGGTTGCTGGTACGCGAATTGCGCCTGCGCCAGCGCGCCGAAGGCGAACTCGCCGCCATGGCCGCCACCGACCCGCTGACCGGACTGGCCAACCGGCGCATGCTGGACAAGACCCTGGATCTGGAATGGCGCCGCGCACAACGTACAGGCGCGCCGCTGTCACTGATCATGATTGATATCGACCACTTCAAGCCCTTCAACGATGCTTATGGTCATCAGGCAGGGGATGAGGCCCTGCGCCAGGTCGCCCGGGTCATCAAGGCCAATGTGCGACGCCCCGCCGACCTGGTGGCCCGCTACGGTGGTGAAGAATTCGCGGTAGTACTGACCGAAACCGACGCGGCAGGCACGCGCCTGCTGGCAGAAAAAATTCGCGCCGCGGTTGAGCAAATGGAGCCGGTCGACCCCACCACCAAAAAGCTCACTGTGAGCCTGGGCGCCTGCACCCGCTACGCCAAACCCGGCGACGACCGGGAAGAACTGCTCAGCACTGCCGACAAAGCGCTTTATCAGGCCAAAAAACGCGGGCGCAATCGGGTGATGGATATCAATGAAACCGGCCTGAATGCGCTGAAACCTAAAAACGAAACATAAAAAAAGGCCACCCGAGGGTGGCCTTCAAAAACTAGAGAAAGAAGTTTTACTTAAACTGCCGCAACCGGACGCATATACGAAATCGGTGCAGTGCTGGCATCTTCAAAGGTCACGACTTCCCACGCATCGGTCTGTTCAAGCAGCTTGCGAATCAGCTGGTTGTTCAGTGCATGGCCAGACTTGAAGCCCTTGAATTCACCGATCAGGCTATTGCCCAACAGGTAAAGGTCGCCAATTGCATCGAGGATCTTGTGCTTCACGAATTCGTCTTCATAGCGAAGGCCGTCTTCGTTCAGTACACCATCCGCGTCGACCACGATGGCGTTTTCCACGCTACCGCCGAGTGCGAGGTTGTGCTTGCGCAGGTACTCGATATCACTCATGAAACCAAAGGTACGCGCGCGGCTGACTTCTTTTACAAACGAAGTGCTGGAAAAATCCACGGTTGCACTTTGGGTGCGGTTACGGAAAACCGGGTGATCGAAATCGATCTCGAAGCTCACCTTGAAGCCTTCGAAAGGGACGAAAGTGGCGCGCTTGTCGCCATCTTCCACTGTCACTTCACGCAGGATGCGGATGAACTTCTTCGGCGCGTCCTGTTCTTCCAGGCCGGCAGATTGAATCAAGAACACGAAAGGTCCGGCGCTACCGTCCATAATCGGGACTTCAGACGCGGAGAGTTCGACGTAGGCGTTATCGATCCCCAGGCCAGCCATGGCCGAGAGCAGGTGCTCTACCGTGTCTACTTTTACATCGCCGTTGACCAGCGTGGTCGACATCGTCGTCTCGCCGACGTTTTCCGCGCGCGCAGGGATCTGCACAACAGGGTCAAGGTCTGCACGACAAAACACGATGCCGGTGTCCACAGGCGCAGGCTTGAGGGTCAGGTAGACCTTCTCACCGGAGTGCAGGCCGACACCTGTGGCACGGATAATATTTTTCAGGGTGCGTTGTTTAATCATGGCATTGGCCGCTTCAGCGCAAATTGCGAACTGGTATCAACAAAGGCTGGCGATAATAGCAGACCGAGCCTTTGCTGAACACCAATCACCTTAATACCCCTGATTGATTTCATTAATCAGCCTGGCGACGCAGGAAAGCCGGGATGTCCAGGTAATCCAGATCATCTTGCGGATTGAGCTTGGCAGCAGTCGTCGCGCCTTGCTGGGCCTGGTTGCGCATCACGGTCGGGCGATCCAGATCACGGTAGTTGACCACCGGTTGTTCCTGACGCTCGGTACGGGTTTCCTGACGAACAGGGGCGCTGTGTGCTGCCGAAGCTGCGTACGAAGCCTGCAGGGTGTTGTCGACAACCTTGACCGGCTTCTCGATTTTTGCACCCAGACCGGTAGCAACCACGGTGACATGCAGCTCGTCACGCATGTCCGGATCGATAACAGTACCGACCTTGACCATTGCGTGTTCCGAAGCGAAGGCTTCGATGATGCTGCCCACGTCGGAGTACTCACCCAGGGACAGGTCAGGGCCGGCGGTGATGTTTACCAGGATGCCGCGAGCGCCTTCCAGGTTCACGTCTTCGAGCAACGGGTTGCGAATGGCCGCTTCGGTGGCCTCACGTGCACGGTTCGGACCGCTGGCGCAGCCAGTGCCCATCATCGCCATGCCCATTTCGCTCATCACGGTGCGTACGTCGGCAAAGTCGACGTTGATCATGCCCGGACGCTTGATGATGTCGGAGATACCGCGAACGGCACCGGCCAGTACGTCATCGGCCTTGGCGAACGCAGACAGCAGGCTTGCGTCTTTACCCAGGATGGTGAGCAGTTTTTCGTTCGGAATCGTAATCAACGAATCGACGCTTTCGGACAGCAGACGAATACCTTCGTCGGCGATCTGCATGCGCTTGCGACCTTCGAACGGGAACGGACGGGTCACCACCGCAACGGTGAGGATGCCCATTTCCTTGGCCACTTCGGCAATGATCGGCGCAGCACCGGTACCGGTACCACCGCCCATGCCCGTGGTGATGAACACCATGTTGGTGCCCTGCAACACTTCAGCGATACGCTCGCGGTCTTCCAGGGCAGCCTGACGACCGACCTCAGGGTTCGCGCCGGCACCCAGGCCCTTGGTCACGCCAGTGCCCAGTTGCAGGATGGTACGCGCACCAATGCTTTTGAGCGCTTGTGCGTCTGTGTTGGCGCAGATGAATTCCACGCCTTCGATGTTGCTCTTAACCATGTGGTTAACAGCATTGCCACCGCCACCACCAACACCGATAACTTTGATTACCGGGCTTTGCGGGATGTTGTCTACGAGTTCGAACATGGTCCCTCTCCTTTCATTTCTCTAGTTTTTTTCGCCTACTTCTACCGCTTTGAATCTGTTTACAGCTCAAGCTTTAAAAGTTGCCCTGTACCCAGCGCTTGAGGCGCTCAAGCACAGGGGCTTTTTGTTCGTCACTGCTGTAGTTGTCGCGGTTGCTGATACCCGATATCGAAATACCGTCTGACTGCTTTTGCAGCCCGTACAACAACAAGCCCACAGCGGTGGAATAAATCGGATTGCGCACAACGTCGGTGAGGCCCTTGAAACTGTGCGGCACACCCAGACGGACCGGCATGTGGAAGATCTCTTCGGCCAGTTCGACCGCGCCTTCCATCTTTGAAGTACCACCGGTCAACACGATGCCCGCCGGAATCAGGTCTTCGTAACCGCTGCGACGCAGCTCGGCCTGAATCAGGGTGAACAGCTCGTCGTAACGCGGCTCGACCACTTCGGCCAGGGCCTGACGGGACAGTTCACGGGGTGGGCGATCGCCCACGCTTGGCACCTTGATGGTTTCGCCGGCACCGGCCAGTTTGGCCAGTGCACAGGCGTAACGAATCTTGATTTCTTCGGCATATTGCGTTGGTGTACGCAGCGCCATGGCGATGTCGTTGGTCACCTGGTCACCGGCAATCGGGATCACTGCCGTATGGCGAATCGCACCTTCGGTGAAGATCGCGATGTCGGTGGTGCCGCCGCCGATATCAACCAGGCAAACGCCCAGTTCCTTTTCATCATCGGTCAGTACCGAGTAAGCCGATGCCAACTGCTCAAGGATGATGTCGTCCACCTCAAGGCCACAGCGGCGTACACACTTCTCGATGTTTTGCGCGGCATTCACGGCGCAGGTCACGACGTGAACCTTGGCTTCAAGACGTACGCCCGACATGCCCAGTGGCTCACGTACGCCTTCCTGGTTATCGATCACATAGTCCTGCGCCAGGGTGTGCAGCACACGCTGGTCAGCCGGGATCGCGACAGCCTGGGCGGCGTCGAGGACGCGCTCAAGGTCGGCGGTGCTGACTTCACGATCACGAATCGCCACGATGCCGTGGGAATTCAGGCTGCGGATGTGATTGCCGGCCACGCCGACAAATGCCGAGTGAATCCGGCAACCGGCCATCAGCTGCGCTTCTTCGATGGCGCGCTGGATCGATTGCACGGTGGACTCGATGTTCACCACCACGCCTTTCTTCAGGCCACGGGACGGGTGCGTGCCAATACCGACGATTTCGATCGTGCCGTCTTCACCGACCTCGCCTACCAGCGCAACCACCTTGGAGGTGCCGATATCGAGGCCGACGATCATTTTGCCGCTTTGCACATTTGCCATGGGTCCTGCCTCTTCTTAATTCTTCGCGACAGCGGGTTGGGCTATCGTGGGTGCCACAGGTTCCCGCCAGCCGACGGCCAATCCGTTGGCATAACGCAAATCGATGCGCGCTATGTTTGTAATCTGTTCTTTCAGCGTTTTTTCATAGATGGCTATGAAGCGACGCATTTTTTCTACCAGATGATCGCGCCCCAACAACAGCTCGATCCCGGGCCCTGCACTACCGGCTCCAGTGGTCAGGAACCAGCTACCGCGCTCACGCAACTCCAGCCGGGCTATGGAAAAGCCCATCGGACGCAGCATCTGGCTCAACACCTGATACTGCTGCATCACCTGCTGCTGAGCCCGTTGTGGACCAAACAGCTGCGGCAAATGTTCGTAATTGGCCAGCTCACGCGGGGTGAACGCCTGGCCCTGGTTGTTCAACAGTGCCTCATCCCCCCAACGCGCAACCGGCAGTTGCTCTTCAAGGCGAATCACCACCTGGTCGGGCCACACGCGACGGACTTCGGCGTGGGCGATCCAGGGCATCTGCTCGAGCTCGGTGCGCATGCCTTCCAGGTCTACGGTGAAGAAGCTCGCTGCCACATAAGGGGCAATGCGCTGCTGCACGGCTTGCTGGCTGATATAGGTCAAATCGCCCTGCACGTTGATATTGGTGATCGGGCGATCGGCATAGGGCATCAGGCGCTGCGCACCTTCATAGGTGCCATAACCCAACGCCACCAGCAGCACCGGCCAGAACAACGCTTTCAAAAAGCCGAAATTGGCTTTTGGCAAACGCACCGACATCGGCTCTTTCGCCACCATCCGGCTGGCGCCACGCGGCACCGGCTTGCGGCCGGGAGCGGGTGGTTGATGACGAAGCGATGCACCTTGCATGGACTTAACCCCGCGCCTCTAAACTTGCCGCCAGAATCGACAGCACCAGCTGTTGGAAATCCAGACCCGCCGCCTTGGCCGCCATCGGCACCAGGCTGTGATCGGTCATGCCCGGCGCGGTGTTGACTTCCAGCAGCCAGAACTGGCCTGCGGTGTCCTGCATCACGTCCAGACGCCCCCAACCGGCAATGCCGATCGCCTCGCAGGCTTTCGCCGTGAGGTCCATGAGCTCCTGTTCCTTGGCACTGTCGAGGCCGCACGGGATCCGATACTGGGTATCGTTGGCCACGTACTTGGCGTCGTAGTCGTAAAAACTGTGGGGCGTACCCAGGGCAATCGGTGGCAACACCTGGTCACGCAGGGTGGCGATGGTGAACTCGGGACCTGTGATCCACTGCTCAACCAACACTTGCGAGTCGTACTTGCTGGCATCGGCCCACGCGACGATCAACTCGTCCACGTTACTCACTTTGGCCATACCGATACTTGAACCTTCATGAGCCGGTTTGACGATCAAAGGGAAGCTCAGTTCCTTGGCCGCAGAAATACAATCGGCTTCGCTGCTCAATACTGCGTGACGTGGCGTTGGAATACCCAGGCTGTGCCACACCTGTTTGGTGCGCAGCTTGTCCATGGCCAGGGCCGACGCGAGGATGCCGCTGCCGGTGTAAGGAATGCCCAGGCACTCCAGCAGGCCTTGCATGCTGCCGTCTTCACCGCCACGACCATGAAGGATGATGAACGCGCGGTCGATTTTTTCGCTGGTGATACGGGTGATGAAGTCATCGCCCACATCGATACCGAAGGCATCCACACCGGCGCTTTGCAGCGCGCCCAGCACGGCATTGCCCGACTTCAACGAGACTTCACGCTCAGCGCTTTTGCCGCCGAACAACACGGCCACACGGCCGAAATCGGCTGGGGCAATGGTCGAGAACAGATTGGCATAGGCAGCAGTCATTTCAACTTTCCTTCACTGGTAGCGGCAACAGCGCCGGCGAACAGCGGGCTCTTGATAAGTTGCGGTGCCAGACGGCCGATATCGCCCGCCCCTTGGCACAACAGAATGTCGCCAGCGCGCAGCAGCGGCTTGACGATCGGCGCCAGCTCGACGCCGCGCTCGATGTAGATCGGGTCCAGCTGGCCGCGCTGACGGATGCTGTGGCATAGCTGGCGGCTGTCAGCCCCGGGAATCGGCTCTTCGCCAGCCGGGTAGACTTCCATCAACAGCAATACGTTGGCATCGGCCAGGACCTGGACGAAATCGTCGTACAGGTCACGGGTGCGGCTGAAACGGTGCGGCTGGTACACCATCACCAGGCGACGTTCCGGCCAGCCACCACGTACGGCCTTGATCACCGCGGCGACTTCGGTCGGGTGGTGACCGTAGTCATCGACCAGCATCACGCTGCCGCCATCAACTGGCAGCTCGCCATAAACCTGGAAGCGTCGCCCCACCCCTTCAAAGCCCGACAGGCCCTGAACGATGGCTTCATCGCTGATGCCTTCATCAGAGGCTATGCAGATGGTGGCCAGGGCATTGAGCACGTTGTGGTTGCCCGGCATGTTCACCGACACATCCAGCGGCTCGCGGTCAGGGCGCAACACGGTGAAGAAGGTTTGCATGCCCTGCTGGCGCACATTGATCGCGCGTACGTCAGCGTTTTCGCTGAAGCCGTAGGTCACGGTCGGACGCTTGACCAGCGGCAGGATTTCACGCACCACCGGATCGTCCAGGCACAGCACGGCCAAGCCGTAGAACGGCAGGTTGTGCAGGAACTCGACGAAGGTCTTCTTCAGCTTGTTGAAGTCGCCTTCGTAGGTCGCCATATGGTCGGCGTCAATATTGGTGACCACCGCCACCAACGGCTGCAGATGCAGGAAGCTGGCATCGCTTTCATCAGCTTCGGCAATCAGGTAACGGCTGGTACCCAGTTGTGCATTGGTACCGGCTGCATTCAGGCGGCCACCGATCACGAACGTCGGGTCCAGGCCACCGGCCGCGAACACCGAGGCCAGCAAGCTGGTGGTAGTGGTTTTGCCGTGGGTACCGGCAACAGCGATACCGTGGCGATAGCGCATCAGCTCGGCCAGCATCTCGGCACGAGGCACCACCGGAATGCGGCGCTCAAGTGCGCTCGCAACCTCGGGGTTGGAGGTATTCACGGCACTCGATACCACCAGCACATCGGCGTTGGCAGCGTTCTCGGCGCGGTGGCCGATATAAATGTGTGCGCCGAAGGACTCGAGCCGCTCGGTCACAGGCGAAGCGTTCAGGTCCGAGCCCGACACTTCATAGCCCAGGTTCAGCAACACTTCGGCGATACCGCACATTCCCACACCGCCGATACCGACGAAGTGGATGCGACGGATACGGCGCATTTCCGGTTGTGGCATAGCTTTTTGATTCTCAACCATTGGCCACCTCCAGGCAGATATCTACAACGTTGCGGGTCGCATCGGGTTTGGCCAGGCGGCGGGCATTGGCCGCCATGCTGTTGAGTCGTTCCGGTTGCATCAAAACCTCTGTCAGGCGTGCAGCCAGTTCGGCTGCGCCAGTTGTCGCTTGCGGCATCAGGAAGGCTGCGCCCTCGCGTGCCAAAAAGTCGGCGTTACGGCTCTGATGGTCATCGATCGCGTGGGGCAATGGCACCAGCAGCGAAGGCAGACCGGCCGCAGCCAGTTCACTGACGGTCAGCGCGCCTGCGCGACAAACCACCAGGTCGGCCCAGCCATAGGCATGGGCCATATCCTTGATAAAAGGCTGTACGTCAGCCTCGACGCCGACCGCGACATAGCGCTCGGCGGTAATCCGGTCATGCTGCTTGCCGGCCTGGTGAAACACTTCAGGGCGAACGTCAGCCGGGACCTTGGCCAGCGCTTCAGGCAACAACTTGTTCAACGGCTCGGCGCCGAGGCTGCCGCCCAGTACCAGCAAGCGCGCCTTGCGCCCTTCGAGCGCAGCCCGAGGCGCCAGGGTAAACAGCTCGGGGCGTACCGGATTACCGGTGCTACGCAGCGTCTGCGAGGCTGCAAAGGTGCCGGGAAAGGCTTCGCACACCCGGCTGGTCATCGGCACCAGCAGGCGGTTGGCCGTACCGGCTACCGCGTTCTGCTCGTGAATGATCACCGGTACACCGCAGGTTTTCGCCGCCAGGCCGCCAGGCCCGGTCACGTAACCGCCAAAACCCAGCACACACACCGGCTTGAGTTGACGAATGATCCTGCGCGCCTGAAACAGCGCCTTGAGCAGTACAAAAGGGGCCTTGAGCAACGACAGCTTGCTCTTGCCACGCAGGCCCGCCACGTTAATCAGGTGCAGTTTGAAACCGGCAGGCTCGACCAGTTCATTCTCGATGCCACGGGGCGTACCGAGCCAGTGCACGGTGTAGCCGCGGGCTTCGAATTCGCGGGCGCAAGCCAGCGCCGGGAACACGTGGCCACCGGTGCCGCCCGCCATGATCAGCACGTTAGCGCCCATGGGTCGGCTCCTCTGCAAAGTCGCTTTCTTTGAAATCGGTCTCTTCACTGCCCAGGTGGGTTCGACTCTCCCACTCGATGCGCAGCAACAGCCCCATGCACACGCAGCAAATCACCAGCGAGCTGCCGCCATAACTGAGGAACGGCAGGGTCAGGCCCTTGGTTGGCAACAAGCCGACGTTTACCCCGATATTGATCAGGAACTGGCCGATCCACAGGAACGACAGGCCGTAGGCCATATAAGCCGAGAAATACTGCTTGGCGCGCTCGGCCCACATGCCGATGTACATGCCGCGCACACACACAAATACGAACAGGGCCACGGTCAGCAGCGAGCCGACAACACCCAGCTCTTCTGCCAGTACCGAAAACACGAAGTCGGTATGTGCTTCAGGCAGGTAGAACTGCTTCTGCACACTGTTGCCCAGACCGACACCAAACCACTCGCCGCGACCGAAGGCGATCAGGGCCTGGGTCAACTGGTAGCCGGAGCCGAACTGGTCGGACCACGGGTCGGTAAAGGTAATCAAACGCGCCATGCGGTAAGGCTGTGCCTGTACCAGCACGAACACCGCGCCGACAGCCAGCGCCACCATCAGAGCGAAACGGAACAGGCCGACACCACCGAGAAACAGCATGGCAGCAGCGGCGCCCATCATCACAACCGTGGCTCCGAAGTCGGGCTCCATCAGCAGCAGGCCGGCCATTGGCAGCAGCACGATAAATGGCTTGAAAAAGCCCATCCAGCTATCCCGCACTTCCTTCTGCTGACGCACCAGGTAGCCCGCCAGGTAGATCACCACAAAGACCTTGGCGATCTCCGAAGGCTGCACGTTGAAGAAGCTGAAACCGATCCAGCGCATCGAGCCGTTTACCTCACGGCCAATGCCCGGGATCAGTACGGCCACCAGCAAACCGAATGCACCGATCAGCAACATGAAGCCCATGCGTTGCCAGGTCGCGATCGGCACCATCATGGTCATGATGCATGCGCCCAGGCCGAGCACGATGTAAAACAGGTGGCGGATCATGTGGTACAGGGTGTTGCCCGACTGCAACGCCGCCACTTCGGACGAAGCCGAAGTGATCATCACCAGCCCCAGACCGAGCAAGGCCAGGCAACCGGCGAGCAACGGGAAGTCGAGGTCGATGCCACGGCCCGTAATCAGCGGTGAAGGATAAGGCTTGAGGATGCCGAACATCATGCCAGCACCTCCACGGCGCGAGCGAACAACTGGCCGCGCTCTTCGTAGTTTTTGAACATGTCGAAACTGGCGCAGGCTGGCGACAGCAAGACTGCATCACCCGATTGCGCCAGTGAGCGGCTCAGTGCGATGGCTTCGTCCAGCGAACCGGCACGCACTTGCGGCACGGCATCGCCAAGGGCGTCGGCTATCAGCCCCGCATCACGACCTATCAACACTGCCACGCGGCAGTGCTTGGCAACCGAATCACGCAAGCCGCTGAAATCCGCGCCCTTGCCGTCGCCGCCGGCGATAAGGATCAGCTTGCCATCCATGTCCATCCCCAGCCCTTCGATAGCAGCCAGTGCCGCGCCGACGTTGGTGGCCTTGGAGTCGTTGTAGTAGCTCACGCCATCCAGCTCGCGCACCCACTGACAGCGATGCTCAAGACCGGTGAAATTGCGCAGGCTGGCGAGCATGGCGTCGAACGGCAGACCAACCGCGTGACCCAGCGCCAGGGCAGCCAGGGCATTGGCCTGATTATGTGCGCCACGCACTTTCAGCTCGCGCACGGGCATGAGGTTCTGGAATTCGAAAGCGAGGTATTTTTCGCCATTTTCTTCACGCAGGCCGAAGGCCTTGAAGTCCGGCGCGCTGAGGCCGAAAGTCCAGCACGGCTGACCTTCGCTCATCAGCGGGCGGGTCAGGGCATCCTGACGATTGACCACCACCTGCCGGGCGCCACGGAAGATCCGGTGCTTGGCCAGGTGGTACGCAGGCAGGCCGCTGTAGCGGTCCATATGGTCTTCGCTGACATTGAGCACTGTGGCCACTTCAGCACCCAGCTGGTTGGTGGTCTCCAGCTGGAAGCTCGACAGCTCCATCACGTACAGCTCGATATCATCGCTGAGCAGGTCCAGTGCCGGCGTGCCAAGGTTGCCACCCACCGCAACGCGCTTGCCGGCTGCCGCAGCCATTTCGCCGACCAGGGTGGTCACGGTGCTTTTGGCGTTGGAACCACTGATTGCCACGATAGGCGCTTTCGCGTTACGCGCGAACAGGTCGATGTCGCCCGACAGTTTCACGCCGCGGGCAGCAGCAGCTTGCAGCGCCGGAGTCGCCAGGGCCAGGCCGGGGCTCACGTAAAGCTCGTCGGCGCGGCACAGGAATTCGACATCCAGCTCGCCACAACGCACTTCCACTTGCGGGTAGTCACGGCGCAGCGTGGCAAGCTCCGGCGGGTTTTCCCGCGTATCTGCCACGGCAAACGACACGCCCCGTTGCGCCAGGAAGCGCACCAGGGACATGCCGCTCTTGCCGAGGCCGACAACGATGCGGAAGTGGTCAGAAGCGATCAGAGACACAGGTTCTACCTCAGCTTCAGTGTGGCAAGGCCGACCAGTACGAGAATCACGGTAATGATCCAGAAGCGGACGATCACACGTGGCTCAGGCCAGCCTTTGAGTTCAAAGTGGTGATGAATCGGCGCCATGCGGAACACCCGCTTGCCGGTCAACTTGAAGGACGCTACCTGGATCACCACGGACAGGGTTTCCATCACGAACACACCGCCCATGATGAACAACACGATTTCCTGGCGCACGATCACGGCGATAGTGCCCAGGGCTGCGCCCAGCGCCAGTGCGCCGACATCACCCATAAAGACTTGTGCCGGGTAGGTGTTGAACCACAGGAACCCGAGACCGGCGCCAATCAATGCGCCGCAGAACACAATCAACTCACCCGCGCCCGGTACATAAGGGATCAGCAGGTAGTCGGCAAATTTCACGTTGCCCGACAGGTAGCAGAAGATACCCAGCGCACCGCCGACCATCACGGTGGGCATGATCGCCAGGCCATCGAGGCCGTCAGTCAGGTTGACCGCATTGCTCGAACCCACGATCACAAAGTAGGTGAGAACAACAAAGCCGATGCCCAGCGGAATGCTGGCGTCCTTGAGGATGGGCAGGATCAGCGTGGTTTCTACCGCGCTTGGCGCCGTCACGTACAAGAAGATCGCCGCGCCCAGACCGAACACCGACTGCCAGAAATACTTCCAGCGGCTTGGCAAGCCACGGGAGTTTTTTTCGATTACCTTGCGGTAGTCATCCACCCAGCCGATGGCGCCGAACAACAGGGTCACGATCAGCACGACCCACACATAACGGTTGCTCAGGTCAGCCCACAACAGGGTGCTGATGGCGATGGCCGACAGGATCAACGCGCCGCCCATGGTCGGAGTGCCCGATTTGGACAGGTGCGATTGTGGGCCGTCATTACGTACCGACTGGCCGATCTGACGGTTTTGCAGGGTGCGGATCATCCACGGCCCCAGGCACAGCGACAAGGTCAACGCGGTCAGCACCCCGAGGATCCCGCGCAGGGACAGGTACTGGAAGACCGCGAAGCCTTTATGGAACTGTTGCAGATACTCCGCTAGCAGCAGCAGCATTAATGTTTCTCCCCGCTGGAACCGCACAAAGCCGCAACGACGTTTTCCATCGCAGCGCTGCGCGAGCCCTTGATCAAAATAGTGGTGTTTGTTTCGTGCTCAGCGCGAAGCGCCTTGATCAGGTCAGCCTGATTGGCGAAGTGACGAGCCTGGTGTCCAAAAGCAGTGACGGCATGAGCCATCATGGGTCCCACCGCATAGAGCGCTGAAACTTTGTCGGCGGCATAAGCGCCTACTTCACGATGTCCTTGCTCCGCCCACTCACCCAGTTCGCCAATATCTCCGAGCACCAGGACGGTGCGGCCGGAAAAGGCGGCGAGTATATCAACGGCAGCGCACATTGAGGTGGGGTTTGCGTTGTAAGTGTCATCAATAATTCGCAGGCCCGCGGCGGTCAATTGCGCGACAGCGCGACCTTTTACCGGCAACACGGCTTCAAGGCCGGTTTTGATACCAAACAGCGACACGCCGAGGGCGTGAGCAGCTGCCGCAGCGGCCAGTGCGTTGGCCACGTTGTGGGTGCCCAACAGGTTAAGTTGGACCTGCTCGCTACCCAGCGGGCTGTGCAAGGTGAAGCCCGGGCAACCGCGAGCGTCACGGCTCAGATCGCTGGCATAAAAATCGGCTTGAGGGTTGTTCAAGGCAAAACTCAGCACCTTGCGCCCCGCTGCCCGGTTCTTCCAGATGGCGAATGCCTTGTCATCCAGATTCAGGACAGCGATTCCGTCAGCCTTCAGCCCTTCGATGATTTCGCCCTTGGCTTCGACGATTTTATCCGGGCCACCGAACTCGCCCACGTGGGCAGTACCGGCATTGTTGAGCACGGCGACATGGGGCTGGGTCATGGCCACGGTGTAGGCAATTTCGCCGAGGCGTGAAGCGCCCAGCTCAATAACCGCAGCCGTGTGCTCAGTTGTCAGTTCCAGCAGCGTCAACGGCACGCCCAGATCGTTGTTCAGGTTGCCTTTGGTCGCCAGCACCGGGCCACGGGTGCGCAGAATGCAGGCGAGCATTTCTTTGACCGTGGTCTTGCCGCTTGAGCCGGTAATCGCCGCCACCGGCTTGTCGTAGCCGGCACGGTTGAGCGCACCCAGGCGACCCAAAGCTTCGCGGGTGTCCTTGACCACCAGCTGTGGCAGCGCCGACTCCGGCACTTCGCGCTCAACCAGCGCGGCAACGGCGCCCTTGGCAGCCACTTCATTGAGGTAGTCGTGGCCATCGAAACGCGGGCCGGTCAGCGCAATAAACAGCTGACCCTTGCTGATCGCCCGGCTGTCGATGCTGACCCCGCTGAAACGGCAGTCGACATCGACCACACGCCCCTGCAGGGCAGCAGCCACTTCACTGAGCAACAGAGGCTTAAGCATGGGCAGCCTCCCAGGTGTTCAAGGCTTTTTCGGCTTCGACCAGATCAGAGAAGTCATGGCGTTCGCCGTTGATTTCCTGATAGTCCTCATGACCTTTACCCGCCAGCACGATTACGTCAGCGGCGCTGGCACCGGCGATCAACTGCGCAATGGCATCACCGCGACCGGCGACAAAAGTGACGTCCTGCGGCGCGACAAAACCCTCACGAATATCATCAAAAATTTGCCCCGGTGCTTCGGTGCGCGGGTTGTCGTCAGTCACCAGAACACCATCAGCCAAACGCTCAACCACCTGCGCCATCAACGGACGCTTGCCGCGGTCACGGTCGCCGCCGCAGCCAAACAGGCACAGCAACTGACCTTTGGCATGCGGGCGCAGGGCCAGCAGTACTTTTTCCAGTGCATCCGGGGTGTGGGCGTAGTCGACCACCACCAGCGGCTTGTTGCCGCCACCCAAACGCTGCATGCGACCGACCGGGCCTTCCAGCTTGGGCAGCACTTTGAGAATTTCGTCCAGCGGGTAGTCCAGCCCAAGCAAGGCGCCAACGGCAGCCAGTACGTTGCTCAGGTTGAAGCGTCCCAGCAGCGAGCTGCGCAACAGATGCTCGCCTTGCGCCGTCACTACGGTGGCCCGCACACCGTCATCATCAAAGATGGCATCACGGCAGTACAGGGTGGCCCCTGTGTCCTCAAGGCTATAGCTGATCAGGCGCGACTCATGCTTTTCAGCGGCCAGTTGGCGGCCAAATTCATCGTCCAGGTTCAGCACCCGGCAGCGCAGGTCCGGCCAGGCAAACAACTTGGCCTTGGCGGCGGCGTAAGCCTCCATCGTGCCGTGGTAATCCAGATGGTCGCGGGACAGGTTGGTCAGCACGGCGACGTCAAATGCCAACGCACTGACGCGCCCCTGATCCAGGCCATGGGAAGAAACCTCCATCGCTACCGCTTTGGCCCCGGCCTTTTTCAGGTCGGCGAGCATGGCCTGTACGGCAATCGGGTCTGGCGTGGTGTGACGACCGCTTTGCAGCGCACCATAAAAACCGGTGCCCAAGGTGCCGACGATGCCGCAGTGCTGACCCAGCAGGTCAAGCGCCTGGGCCACCAGCTGAGTGACGCTGGTTTTGCCGTTGGTGCCAGTGACACCTACCAGATTCAGATGCCGGCTGGGCTCACCATAAAAACGCCCGGCGATATCCGACAGCTGGGCCGCAAGGCCCTTGACCGGAATCAGCGGCACGGCAGAGATAGGCAGCACATCAGCGCCGTCCACTTCATAGGCCACGGCAGCAGCGCCGCGCTTAAGGGCGTCAGCGATATGTTCACGACCATCGAGCTTGCCGCCAGGCACCGCAAGGAACAGATCACCTGCGCGTACATTGCGGCTGTCGAGGGTCAGTTCACGGATCAGCAGATCGTGACCGGCGTGAGGGAAAATCTTGTTCAGGCTCAGGGACATTAGCCACGCCCTCCTTTGGCTGCTGCAGCGGCTGCCGCTGCTTGTTGCTCCGCTGCCGTTGGCAGGTTATCCGGGATCACGTTCATCAGACGCAGCGTGCCGGACATGACTTTGCTGAATACCGGTGCCGAAACCAGACCACCGAAGTAGCCCGCCTTGCTCGGCTCATCGATCACCACGACGATCGCGTAACGCGGGTCGCTCATGGGACCAAAGCCGGCAAACAGGGAACGGTAGGAGTTCACTGCGTAGCCTTTTACGCCACCACCCGTGGTTTTACGCGCCGTACCCGACTTGCCGCCGACGTGATACGCCGGAACCTTGGCACGCCATACACCACGCGGGTTTTCGATTACTTCCTGGAGCATGCCCTGCAGCGTCTTGGCGACTTGCTCCGGCATGACCTGAGCGGCCTGAACAGGTTTGTCCTTGTCTGTCTTGAGCAGGGTCAGCGGAGCGAGCTTGCCGTTGTTGGCCAGGGCCGAGAAGGCATGCACCAGCTGGATCGCGGTCACGGACACGCCGTAGCCGTAAGACAGGGTCGCGGTTTCCGCCTTGCGCCATTCACGGTAGTTGGGCAGGTTGCCCACACGCTCGCCCGGGAAGCCCAGACCGGTGTCCTGGCCCAGGCCCATCTTGGCCATCTGGCGGAAGATCGCTTCACCGCCGATATCGAAGGCCACCTTGCTCATCCCCACGTTACTGGAGTTGATCAGGATGCCGGTCAGGTCGAGGACCGGACCTTCAGTGCGCGATACGTCACGAATGGTGTATTTGCCCAGCTGCAAAGTGCCCGGGTACACCTCAACCTTGTCGGTGGGTTTCCAGCGCCCGGTTTCCAGGGCGGCACTCATGGAGATCGGTTTGACCGTCGAGCCCGGCTCGAACACGTCGATCATGGCGCGGTTACGCATCATCGCCGGTTGCAGGTTGCGACGGTTATTCGGGTTGTAGGTGGGCTGGTTGACCATGGCCAGAATCTCGCCGGTCTTCACATCCATGATCACCAGGCTGCCAGCCTTGGCGCCGTTCTCGACCAGCGCATTGCGCAGTTCGCGGTTGGCCAGGTATTGCAGGCGCAGGTCAATCGACAACGCCAAGGTCTTGCCGGCCTTGGCGTTTTTGGTCACTTGCACGTCTTTGATCAGACGCCCGCGCCGGTCCTTGATCACTTGCCGCTTGCCCGGCACCCCGGCCAGCCATTCGTCATAGGCCAGTTCGACGCCTTCGCGTCCTTTATCGTCGATATCGGTAAAGCCGACCATATGCGCCGTCACCTCACCCGCTGGGTAGAAACGGCGGAACTCTTCAATGCCATAAACACCCGGCACCTTGAGGTCGAGCACCACCTGGCCCTGCTCGGGAGTCAGGCCCCGCACCAGATAGATAAATTCTTTGTTGGCTTGCTGTTCCAGGCGTGCGGTCAGCACCTTGGGGTCTTGCCCAAGCGCGTGTGCCAGGGCTGGCCAACGGTCTTTGGCAACCTGCATTTCCTTGGCATTGGCCCACAGGGTGGTCACCGGCGTGCTCACGGCCAAGGGCTCGCCATTGCGGTCGGTAATCAGGCCACGGTGTGCAGGGATAGGGATATGCCGCAAGCTGCGAGCATCGCCCTGGCCCTTGAGGAAGTCATGGTCGATAACTTGCAGATAAACGATCTGGCACGCGATTGCACCTACCAGCAGTGCCAGCAATGCCAGCACCACACGAAAACGCCACGGATAGAGCGCGCCTTCGAGTTTGATCATGGCGCCACCATTCGAACTTCTGCTGCGCCAGGAATGCGCATCTTCAGTTGTTCGCTGGCCAGGGTTTCGATGCGGCTATGGGCAGTCCAGGTGCTCTGCTCGAGAATCAGGCGGCCCCATTCGGCCTGCGCCTTGTCCCGTACGCTCAGCTCCCCGTACAGGGTGTTGAGCAACTGGCGGTTCCAGTGGGCGCTATACGAAACGCCCACAGCCGAAACCAGCACGCCAATAAACAACAGCAGCATGAAAAAACTTCCGCCGGGAAGTGGTTTGGCGAAGAGCTTGTTCAACGAAGCTTCTCCGCGACGCGCATGACAGCGCTGCGCGAGCGCGGATTGGCTTTGAGTTCGGCATCGGACGCGGTCTGTGCCTTGCCATGAATCTTGATCTTCGGTTCGAAGGCAACGTGCTGCACGGGCAAGCCGCGCGGCAGGTTGTCGGGCTCGCCCTTGACCAGTTTGCGCATAAACAGTTTGACGATGCGGTCTTCCAGCGAGTGGAAGCTGATAACGACCAAGCGGCCGCCGATAGCCAGGGACTCAAGGGCAGCTTCAAGGCCAGCCTCAAGGTCACCCAGTTCGTTGTTCACATGAATGCGCAGGCCCTGGAAAGTGCGGGTCGCCGGGTGCTTGCCCTTCTCCCAGGCCGGGTTGGCCACTTTCAGCACTTCGGCCAGGTCGCCTGTACGCTCGAACGGCTTGATATCGCGACGTTCGACAACCGCACGGGCCATGCGACCGGAAAACCGCTCTTCGCCGTATTCCTTGAATACGCGGGCAATTTCCTCCTGGGAGGCAGTGTTGACGAACTCGGCCGCGCTGATACCGCGATCAGGGTCCATACGCATGTCCAGCGGGCCGTCATTCATAAAGCTGAAGCCGCGCTCCGGGTCGTCAAGCTGTGGTGAGGAGACACCCAGATCAAGCAACACGCCGTCGACCTTGCCAGCCAGACCGCGCTCGGCAATTTCGGATCCCATTTCCGCAAAACTGCGCTGCACAATGACAAAGCGGCCGTCTTCGGCCGCCAGCGCTTGCCCGGTGGCAATCGCTTGTGGATCTTTATCGAACCCGAGCAGACGCCCCTCAGGGCCCAGCTTCTGGAGTATCAGGCGGCTATGTCCGCCGCGACCGAAGGTGCCATCCAGATAGCATCCATCAGGGCGTACGGCGAGAGCCTCTACGGCTTCGTCGAGCAGTACGGTGATGTGGTTGAAGCCGCTATCTATAGTCACAGAATTAAATCACGCAGTTCGTCAGGCATCGCGCCCGGTTGTTGAATGGCTGCAAGGTCAGCGGCAGAAACCGCCTCCCAAGCATCCTCGTCCCACAGTTGAAACTTGTTCAGCTGGCCCACCAGCATTGCGCGCTTGTCCAGTCGGGCATATTCACGCAAGCGGGGCGGTACCAGAAAACGACCACTGCCATCGAGCTCAAGATCGACGGCGTTACCAATCAACAGACGTTGCAAGCGGCGGTTTTCTTCACGCAGCGAAGGCAACGCCCGAAGCTTGGTTTCAATCAACTCCCACTCATCGAGGGGGTACACACACAAGCAGGGATCAACGGCATCAATGGTCACGATCAGTTGCCCGGAACTGCGCAAATTCAACTCGTCACGGTACCGGCTCGGCATTGCGAGACGGCCCTTGGCATCGAGACTGATTGCGTTGGCTCCGCGAAACACTGGCCGCATCTCCAAATATTAGCGTTTTACGTCTAAAAAACCCACTTCACGCCACTTTTCACCACTTATGCACACTATAGGAATGCGCCCACACCACCGTCAAGGAGCGGCCTACAGGAAAACCCTTACATAACGGAGATTTAGGAGGGGAAATAGACGTGGAGCAGTAAGCGGAGAGATTTTTTGACCCGCGACGTGCCGCAAATTCAAAGCTCTGGACTTCAAACTTAAAGTAGTTTGTTAAGAGTAAGAACTTTTCGGCATTACGTCGGGAAATAATCTTGCGATGAATTGCAGGGGGGATAAGGCAATTGCGAATATAGCAATCTGCCTGCAGCGCAGACAGAAGAAAAAAAGGTGGAGAGTCGATCTGTAAGCCGGGTTCTGTCGTGAACAGTCATTCGTCTACGATGGCCATCACTGGACATCTTTAGCAACCTACCCGGTCCCAGCGCGGGCCACGCCTTGGGACCCTATTTGGTCTTGCTCCAAGTGGGGTTTACCTAGCCACGAACTGTTGCCAGTCGTGCGGTGCGCTCTTACCGCACCTTTTCACCCTTACCGGCGCCGAAGCGCTTAGGCGGTTATTTTCTGTGGCACTTTCCGTAGGCTCACGCCTCCCAGGCATTACCTGGCACTTCGCCCTATGGAGCCCGGACTTTCCTCCCCCCCCTAATTTTCATAGAGGGCAGCGACTGTCCAATCGACTCTCCGGCGCGAAGATTAACTGTACAGAGCGTATAGAACAAGCGTTAAAAGCCGCAAGGCAGGTTGATTTGCCTGACTTGCGGCCTTTAGCCACGGGCTAGAACACAAAGAAATATCAAAGTGCCATCACCCGATATCAATTGTTACTCACTTTTCTGCTTTTCAAGTGCAACTTGGTACAACACGTTTTTGCGCTCACCGGTTATTTCAGCTGCAAGTGCAGCAGCACGCTTGAGCGGCATTTCTTTAAGCAGCAAGTCGAGAATACGCATTGCCTCACTGCTGACCGCGTCTTCCGTTTCTGGCGCAGTCCAGCCGGCAACCAGAACCACACACTCGCCGCGCTGCTGGTTACTGTCGCCTTCAACAAAAGCGCGCAGCTCGGACAGGGGCAAACCTTTGAGCGTCTCGAATGTTTTAGTCAGCTCACGCGCCAGCAATGCCGGGCGCTCGGGCCCGAATACCAATTCAAGATCTTGCAGGCACTCAAGAATACGGTGCGGGGCCTCGTAAAAAATCAGTGTGCGCGGCTCTTCCTTAAGTAATTGCAGCCGCGAACGACGCCCAACCGCCTTGGCCGGCAGGAACCCCTCAAAGATAAAGCGATCAGAAGGCAGCCCCGCAGCCGACAAGGCGGCGATCAAAGCGCAGGCTCCCGGCACGGGCACGACCTTGATCCCGGCAGCACGCGCCTGGCGCACGAGGTGATAACCGGGGTCGGAGATCAGCGGGGTACCGGCATCCGAGATCAATGCCACATCTTCACCCGCCAGCAAACGCTGGATAAACCGACTGCCTTCATCACGCTCGTTATGCTCGTGACAGGCACCCAGCGGCGTGGAGATACCAAAATGCTGCATCAAGCGCAGGGAGTGGCGCGTGTCTTCGGCCGCAATCAGCGATACATCACGCAATACCTTGAGCGCACGCGCACTGATGTCGTCCAGGTTACCGATGGGCGTGGCCACCACATAAAGTGAGCCAAGAACGGAATTCAAATCACCTGGAGCAGTCAAAACGCACACCTCATAAGAGTTAAAGGCGCCATTGTAGCGCGTAGAGCCCTCATGAACGCACCCACCCTGCAGGCCGCAAAACGCCAACCGGGTAAACTTTTAATGCCACAACGTACATAACGCATCTAAATTCAGGCTTTATTGCCTCTAACATCGCGCCCCGGCCAGTGCTTGGGTACACTTCCCAACTCATTTGATCGAGTATCAGGAACACTACATGATCGCTTGCCTGCGGCTGTTCACTGCCCTCTGCCTTGCTGCCCTGCTGGCGGCTTGCGCCAGCTCGCCCTCGTCCAGCCTTGGCGAACTTCCACGGACCCCGGATGCCAGCCTTGAGCAATTGCTCCAGCAGGCCACCGAGAGCACCAATCCGGAAAAGGCCGCCCTGTTGCGCCTGTCGGCAGCCGACCTTGCCCTGCGCCAGCAAAACAACGCCCGCGCCGCGCAGATCCTGGCCATGGTCCCGCTGGACCAGCTCAAGCCCGCACAACAGGTTTTTGCCAACACCCTGGCAGCCGAACTGGCGATGAACCGCAATGATCCCAAGGCCGCAGTCGCCGCCCTGAATCATCCAAGCACATCGATCCTGGGCGAGCTGCCCGTCGACCTGCAAGTGCGCACCCGTACCGTGCATGCCCGCGCCCTGGAGGCTGACGGCCAGGCCCTGGCCGCCGCCCGTGAACGCGCAGCGCTGAGCCCGAACCTGACCGGCGATGCCGCCAACAGCAACAACGACGCTATCTGGGCACTGGTGGCCAGCTTGCCGGCCGAGCAACTGCACGCCCAGGGCAATGATGTACTGAGCGGCTGGATGTCCCTGGCCCTGGCGGTGAAAAGCGCCGGCACCCTGCAAGACCAACAGAACGCGATTGATCAATGGCGCGCACAGAACCCGGCCCACCCGGCCGCTATCCAGCTGCCGACCCCACTGGTCAAGCTCAAGGAGCTGGCCAGCCAGCCCCTGACCAAGATCGCCCTGCTGCTGCCACAGGACGGCCAACTGGCCTCGGTGAGCAAAGCACTGCGTGATGGCTTTATGGCTGCACATTATCAGGCCCAGCAAGCCGGCCAGAACCCGCCGAGCATTCAGTTCTATGACAGCTCGCGCCTGACCTCGCTGGACGAGTTCTACCGCCAGGCACAAGCCGACGGCGTGCAACTGGTGGTTGGCCCACTGGAAAAAAACCTGGTCAAGCAACTGAACAGCCGCCCGCAACTGCCGATTACCACCCTGGCCCTGAACTACAGCGAGGGCACCCAAGGCCCGGCGCAACTGTTTCAGTTCGGTCTGGCGGCTGAAGACGAAGCCCGCGAAGTGGCTCGCCGCGCCCGGGCCGACGGCCTGACCCGCGCTGGCGCCATGGTCCCGGTCGGTGAGTGGGGCGATCGCGTGCTCAAGGCATTCCGCCAGGAATGGGAAGCCCATGGCGGCACCGTCGTTGGCGTTGAACATATCGACAAACCTGTAGCCCTCGCCCAGCAAGTGGCCGATCTGGTGCAACTGCGCAAAAACGGCGGCTCGAGCGAACCAACGCGTCGCCAGGACATGCAGTTCCTGTTCCTCGCCGCGACCCCGCAGCAGGCCCAGCAGATCAAACCCACGCTGAACTACCAGTACGCAGGTGATCTGCCGGTATACGCAACCTCCCACGTATTCAGCGCCAGCGGCGACCAGAACCAGTACAACGACATGAACGGCATCCGTTTTTGCGAGACCCCCTGGCTCCTCGACCCGAACAACCCGCTACGCCAGCAAGTGACCGCACAATGGCCGCAAGCAGGCGGCAGCCTGGGCCGCCTGTATGCGATGGGTATCGACGCCTATCGCCTGGCACCGAGCCTGGGCCAGCTTAAAGCCCTGCCCGACAGCCGGATCGACGGTATGTCCGGCAGCTTGAGCATGAGCTCGACACAACGTGTAGAACGTCAACTGCAATGGGCCGAATTCGCCAATGGCCAGCCTCAACGCCTGCCGGCTACCGCCAACTGATGCCCGAACGCTCAAGCCAGCAAACTGGCAAGGATGCCGAGCGCCTCGCGCTGCGGCATCTTGAGCAACAGGGTTTGCGCCTGCTGGTACAGAACTGGGCATGCAGGCGCGGCGAGCTGGATCTGGTCATGCTTGACGGCGATACAGTAGTATTCGTCGAAGTTCGTTACCGTCAACATGCGCAATGGGGTGGCGCACTGGCCAGTATTGACGGCCGCAAGCGTCAAAAACTGATACTTGCCGCCCAGCATTTCTTGCAGCAACAGACACGCTGGGCCAATCACCCGTGCCGCTTTGACGTGGTGACGATGGACAGCACAACACCCCGACTGAACTGGCTACGGAATGCCTTTGACAGCCAGTAGCGCTGCCAGGCCGATTCCAGCTCCCTTTTTCAACGATTTTGCTTTGCTTTGCGGGCTGCACATTCTTGTGCCGGGAAGTCACCCAGGAACACCTGGTTCACGCCCGACCAGCCGCCCTACTTAAGGTCACATAGATGGACATGCAATCCCGGATTCGCCAGCTTTTTCAGGCCAGCATCGACACCAAGCAGCAGGCGATGGAAGTGCTTGCCCCTCATATCGAGCAAGCCAGCCAGGTGATGGTTAACGCACTGCTCAATGAAGGCAAGATGCTCTCGTGCGGCAATGGCGGGTCGGCAGGCGACGCCCAGCACTTCTCCTCCGAGCTGCTCAACCGCTTCGAGCGCGAGCGCCCGAGCCTGCCTGCCATCGCACTGACCACCGACACGTCGACGATCACCTCGATCGCCAACGACTACAGCTTCAACGAAATCTTCTCCAAGCAGATCCGCGCCCTGGGCCAGCCCGGCGACGTGCTGCTGGCCATTTCCACCAGCGGCAACTCGGCCAACATCATCCAGGCCATCCAGGCGGCCCACGATCGCGAAATGATCGTGGTCGCAATGACGGGCCGTGATGGCGGCGGCATGGCCTCGCTGCTGCTACCCGAGGACGTGGAGATCCGCGTTCCTTCCAGCGTCACTGCACGCATCCAAGAAGTCCACCTGCTGGCGATCCACTGCTTGTGCGATCTGATCGACAGCCAACTGTTCGGGAGTGAAGAATGACTTTAAATCGCCTAGGCCTGGTAGCCCTGACCCTGTGTCTTGGTCTGACCGCCGGTTGCAGCTCGGTACTGACCGCTACCCGCGACACCCCTATCGAGGATGATCGCGGCACCCGCACCTTCGGCAGCAAAATCGATGACTCGCTGATCGAAACCAAGGTCGCCGTGAACGTGGCCAAGGCCAATCCGGATCTGGATACCGGTTCGCACATCGTCGTCACCAGCTACAACGGTATCGTGCTGCTGGCCGGCCAGACCCCGCGTGCAGACCTCAAGGCCCAGGCCGAACAGGCGGCAGCTTCAGTCCAGCGGGTGAAAAAGGTCAACAACGAGCTGCAGGTCATGGCTCCTTCGTCAATCCTGGCGCGCAACAACGACGCCTGGCTGACCACCAAAATCAAGACCCAGATGCTGACTGACAACGCCATCCCTGGCTCACGCATCAAAATCGTCACCGAGAACGGCATCGTCTACATGCTCGGCCTGGTCACCAAACAGGAGGCCGCCCGCGCCACCAGCCTGGTGCAAGGTGTTTCCGGGGTGCAGAAAATCGTCAAACTGTTTGAGTACATCGACTGACGGCCACGGCTGCCAGACACAAAAAAGGCGACCTTTTCAGGTCGCCTTTTTTATTACTTCACCACTTTCAGGCTTGGCCGGCCTGTAGGTCGCGGCGGCTCGGAGCCTGGCGGCGGACTATCGTCACCCGGCTCAACCTCGTCATCAGCCTCGAGAGGCTCTTCCAGGTCAAACACCATGCCCTGGCCATTCTCACGGGCGTAAACGCCCAGAATGGCTGCAATAGGCACGTACAAGGTGTGTGGTACACCACCAAAGCGCCCTTCAAAGCTTACTGCTTCGTTGTCCATGTGCAATTGACGCACGGCGGTTGGCGAAACATTGAGGACAATCTGCCCGTCACTGGCAAAACCCGCAGGCACTTGCACCTTGGGGTAGTCAGAGTTAACCAGCATGTGCGGAGTGCAGTCGTTATCAACGATCCACTCGTAGAGCGCACGCACCAGATAAGGTCGACTTGAATTCATCGAGGGCTCCTAAAGCTTTAGCGCATGTCGCGTTCGACACCAGACAGACTCGCCTGGAAAGCCTCACGCGCAAATTGGCGCTCCATATAGTCGAGCAACGGCTTGGCTGGCCGCGGCAATTCAATACCCAAAACAGGCAGACGCCAGAGTATCGGCAATAGACAGCAGTCGACCAGACTTTGCTCATCACTGAGGAAAAAAGGTTTGTCGGCAAATAATGCAGAAACACCCGTCAGGCTCTCGCGCAACTCCTTGCGGGCCTGCACGCGCGCCGGCTCCTTGGTCCGCGAATCAAGAATCAGGTCGACCAGCGCACACCAGTCGCGCTGAATACGATGAATCAGCAGACGGCTATTGGCCCGTGCCACCGGGTACACCGGCAACAGCGGCGGATGCGGATAGCGCTCATCCAGATATTCCATCACCACAGTCGACTCCCACAACGCCAGGTCACGATCGACCAGGGTTGGCAGGCTGCCGTAGGGGTTCACTTCGATCAGCTTCGGCGGCTGACGGCCCGCCTCCACACTGATGATCTCGGCGCTGACACCTTTCTCTGCGAGCACAATGCGCACTCGGTGGGAATAGTGGTCGGCGGGGTCGGAGTAACAGGCCAACCGATTGGTCACGCCCATGGCGGTCCTCCTCGCTTGTTGAAATTATCGGGAGCGGAAAAACGAACGCGCCCAAGGAAAGCCTCTGATAACCACAGGCCAGGTGACTGGCAAGGTCATTGACCCCGCCTGTCACCCGCCCTGCACTGTTACCTTTTCAGAGACACCCTTGGGCGCGCACGATTAACAGCATTGCGTGTAACTATATCAGTGCACATCTTTCCAGTATTCGCGCTTGAGCAGATAAGCGAATACAAAAAGGAAGGCCAGGTAGATCAGCACGTAAGTACCGATGCGCTGATGCTCCAGCTTCACCGGGTTGGCCGAGTAGGCCAGGAAGGTCACAAGGTTCTTGATCTTCTCATCGAACTGCTCTTCAGTCAGGGCGCCGGTTTTTGGCAGCACTGTCAGCTGGTCGCACGCTTCATGGGTCAAAGGCGTGCCGGTGAGCGGATCATACTGCTTCTTGCCGTCTTCGACGATCTGTACTTGCTTGCAACCGATAACCTGGCGACCCTGCAACGGTGCCAGCACGTTGGGCATGCCCACGTTCGGGAACACTTTGTTGTTCACACCCCAAGGGCGCGACGGGTCTTCGTAAAAGGCACGCAGGTAGCTGTACAGCCAGTCCGTGCCACGCACACGGGCCACCAGTGTAAGGTCAGGCGGTGCAGCACCGAACCAGGCCTTGGCGTCGTTGGGCTGCATGCCGATGTTCATGTGGTCGCCAATCTTGGCACCGGTGAACACCAGGTTATCGAGCATGACCTCATGGGGAATGCCCAGGTCATCAGCGACCCGCTCATAACGCTGGAACTTGGCACTGTGACAACCCATGCAGTAGTTGGCGAACGTACGCGCACCATCCTGCAGGGCCGCCTTGTCAGAAACATCGATGTCGACCTTGTCGAGCTGCACGCCTTGCTCTGCCGCAAAGGAGAACACAGGCATTACCGCGAACATCAATACAGCAAATAGCTTTTTCATCAGCCAGTCACCCTTTCCGGAACCGGTTTGGTCTTCTCAAGCCTGGTGTAGAACGGCATCAGAATGAAGTAGGCGAAGTACAGGAACGTACACACCTGCGACAGCAGCGTGCGGCCCGGGGTAGGAGCCAAGACACCCAGCACACCCAGAATCACGAAGGAGATGCAGAACACCCACAGCCATACCTTGCTCATCCAGCCTTTGTAGCGCATGGATTTGACCGGACTGCGGTCAAGCCACGGCAACACGAACAGCACGGCAATCGCGGCGCCCATGGCAATCACGCCAAGCAGCTTGTCCGGGATGGCACGCAAGATCGCGTAGAACGGCGTGAAGTACCAGACAGGGGCAATGTGTTCCGGCGTTTTAAAGGCGTTAGCCTGTTCAAAGTTCGGTTTTTCCAGGAAGTAACCACCCATTTCCGGGAAGAAGAACACAATCGAGCAGAAGATAAACAGGAATACCACTACGCCGACGATATCTTTCACGGTGTAGTACGGGTGGAAGGGAATGCCATCCAGCGGTATGCCGTTTTCGTCTTTGTGTTTCTTGATATCCACGCCGTCCGGGTTGTTGGAGCCAACTTCGTGCAGGGCAAGAATGTGCAGCACCACCAGGCCCAGGATTACGATAGGCAAGGCCACGACGTGAAGGGCAAAGAAGCGGTTGAGGGTAATACCGGAGATCAGGTAGTCACCACGAATCCACTGGGTCAGGTCGTTACCGATAACCGGGATCGCACCGAACAGCGAAATGATCACCTGGGCGCCCCAGTAGGACATTTGCCCCCAAGGCAGCAGGTAACCCATAAAGGCTTCAGCCATCAGGGCCAGATAAATCATCATGCCGAACAGCCAGACCAGCTCACGGGGCTTCTGGTAAGAGCCGTAGAGCAGGCCGCGGAACATGTGCAGGTAGACGACGATAAAGAACGCCGATGCACCGGTAGAGTGCAGCAAGCGCAGGATTGAACCGTATTCGACGTCACGCATGATGTATTCGACAGAAGCAAACGCCTCTTCTGCCGATGGCGTGTAGCTCATGGTCAGCCACACACCGGTAACGATCTGGTTGACCAGAACGAGCAGTGCGAGAGAGCCAAAGAAATAGAAGAAGTTGAAGTTCTTCGGAGCGTAATACTTGCTGAGGTGGTCTTCCCACATTTTGGTTGCGGGGAAGCGGGCATCTACCCAATCCATGAACTTGCTCATTACGCGTTCTCCCCATCGAGGCCAACGACGACAATGTTGTCCGTCTCATAGTAGTACGGCGGCACTGGCAGGTTCAGCGGCGCTGGCTGGGCCTTGTACACGCGGCCGGCCAGATCATAGTGCGAACCATGACAAGGGCAGAAATAGCCGCCTACCCAGTCCTTGCCAAGATCAACCGGCGCGACCTCGGGACGGAACGTAGGCGAGCAACCCAAGTGGGTGCAAATACCGATCAACAACAGAATTTCTGGCTTGATCGACCGCAGCTCCGGATTTACATAAGCAGGCTGATCAGATTGCTTGGAATCCGGGTCAGCAAGCTGCCCTTCAATCTTCTTCAGATTTGCCAGGATTTCCTCGGTGCGACGTACGATGAATACCGGCTGGCCACGCCATTCAGCAATCATTTGCTGACCTGGCTCAACCTTTGCAATATTCACTTTCACCGGTGCGCCAGCGGCTTTCGCCTTGGCACTGGGAAACCACGACCCCACGAACGGGACCGCCGCCCCCACCGCTCCTGCAGCACCCACCACGGATGTGGCTGCTACGAGGAAGCGACGCCGGCCGACATTTACGCCGTCATTGCTCATTCAGTCCTCTCCCATCAGCTTTGTGGCCTGTTAAATCAGGCATCTACTAAATATGCATCTATTACTTATAAAAATTTTGCAGAATGGTAATGAAAAGCCCCTAGTCTTACAAGGTAATTACCGCTCTGGGGCGGCTACAGGCCTTGTAGTATAGGCGTTTGCTGGATGTGGCAAGTTGTCACACCGCTAAATCATCGCCCATAAAAAAAGCCCAGCTCCCGAAGGAGGCTGGGCTTTTTTGAACGAAGCTGCGAATTAACGCTTCGAGTACTGCGGACGCTTACGCGCTTTACGCAGACCGACTTTCTTACGTTCAACTTCACGAGCATCGCGAGTAACGAAGCCAGCTTTGCGCAGAGCGCCACGCAGGGTTTCGTCATACTGCATCAGTGCGCGAGTGATACCGTGGCGGATTGCGCCAGCTTGACCACTTACACCACCACCGATCACGGTGACGTAGATGTCGAATTTCTCGACAGTCTCAGTCAGTTCCAACGGCTGACGAACTACCATGCGGGCAGTTTCGCGACCGAAGAAATTCTCCAGAGTGCGGTTGTTGATGGAGATGTTACCGGTACCCGGACGCAGGAAAACGCGAGCGGTTGCGGTTTTACGACGGCCAGTGCCGTAGTTTTGAGTCGCCGACATAATGAACTATTCCGTTAAAACTTCAGTTCTTGGGGCTGCTGAGCAGTATGAGGGTGAGCAGCGCCCGCATAGACTTTCAGCTTACGGTACATGTCGCGACCCAGTGGGTTTTTAGGCAGCATGCCTTTAACCGCGGTCTCGATCACGCGCTCAGGAGCTTTGGCGATCAGCTTTTCGAAGTTGATCGACTTAATCCCGCCCGGGAAACCGGAGTGAGAGTAGTACATCTTGTCAGTGGTTTTAGCACCAGTAACACGGATTTGCTCAGCGTTGATAACAACGATGTAGTCACCGGTGTCAACGTGCGGAGTGTATTCCGGCTTGTGCTTGCCACGCAGACGGCTCGCGATCTCGGTGGCCAGACGACCCAGGGTCTGACCAGCAGCGTCGACGACAAACCAGTCGCGCTTTACTGTTTCTGGTTTAGCAGTAAAAGTTTTCATTCTTTATAGCCTCAGGGGCCGCCCTGTAAATTAGACGGCGGATCTTACTGAATAGTGCGTACTTTGACAAGTCAAAGGCAGCCGGATACAGACGCTATCGGGGGCTCGGGTCAGCGCGTCCGTTCAACGGCAAGATTCTTCGGCAGGCGGCGCATCACTTCCACTGCAGAAAGAGGTGGGCAATTATCCAGATTGCGCAAAAAATTACAACCTGCTTTTATGTTTGTTTACCCGAAGGAGCACCCGATGGACTACCGAAAGCTTGGCCGTACCGATCTGAAAGTAAGCGCAATCGCCCTCGGGACCATGACCTGGGGTGAACAGAACACCCAGGCCGAAGCCTTTGAGCAGATCGCCTGCGCCAAAAATGCCGGCATCAACTTTATCGACACCGCCGAAATGTACCCGGTGCCACCCAAGGCCGAAACCTACGCCACCACCGAGCGTTTTATCGGCAACTGGTTCAAGGAACGCGGTGATCGTGCCGACTGGGTGCTGGCGAGCAAGATCGCCGGCCCCGGCAACGGCATCGACTACATCCGTGACGGCCACCTCAAGCACAACCGCAGCCATATCGTGCAAGCCCTGGACGCCAGCCTCAAGCGCCTGCAAACCGACTGGATCGACCTCTACCAGTTGCACTGGCCCGAGCGCAGCACCAACTTCTTCGGCCAGTTGGGTTACACCCACAACGCCGACGAAGACTTCACCCCGCTGGAAGACACTCTCGAGGCACTCGACGAGCAGGTCAGGGCCGGCAAGATCCGCCACATCGGCCTGTCCAATGAAACGCCGTGGGCCACCATGAAGTTCCTGCAACTGGCCGAAAGTCGCGGCTGGCCGCGCGCCGTATCGATCCAGAACCCCTACAGCCTGCTCAACCGCAGCTTTGAAGTGGGCCTGGCGGAAATCGCCATTCGCGAACAATGCGGCCTGCTCGCCTACTCGCCCCTGGCGTTCGGCATGCTCTCGGGCAAGTACGGTGGCGGCGCCCAACCACCAAAAGGCCGCCTGACCCTCTACAGCCGCTTCTCGCGCTATTCAAACCCGCAGGCCGTGGCTGCCAGCGAGCGTTATGTGGCACTGGCCCGCGAACATGGCCTGGACCCTGCGCAAATGGCCCTGGCCTTCGTCACCCGACAACCGTTCGTCACCAGCAATATCATTGGTGCCACGACCATGGAGCAACTCGAAAGCAATATCGCCAGCTTCGACCTGAAACTGTCGGATGAGGTGCTGGCCGGTATCGACGCCATCCACAAGGACCAGCCAAACCCGGCACCTTGACCCACCGCCCCCTTGCGGGAGCGGGCTTGCTCGCGATGCAGGCGACGCGGTGTTTCAGAGAAACCCCATGGATGCCATCGCGAGCAAGCCCGCGGCTACAAAAGCAGCAACCTCTGGACACACAGGAAAAAACATAAGACGATCCAGCCGTAAGTTGACCAATTTCACCTATAAGAATAATCAAAATATGTCTATGTCTAATCAACTCTCCACGCCGCTGCGGCGTGTCAGCATTTTGGCCATCGATCGGGTTTTCGCGTCGACCCTGATGCATGCCAAGGATTTCTTTCACCTCGCCAGCCTGCGTCACGGCAAGCAGCTGGGACAAGGCCTGACCCCCACTTTCGAGACACGCCTGGTCAGCCCCGACGGCAAACCGGCCACCAGCTTCAGCAATGTGGTGCTCCCTGTGGACGGCGGCCTGGAGGATAGCGACATCATTATCCTGCCGGCCTTCGGTGACGATTTCGACACCCTCTGCCAGCGCTATCCGCAAGTACTGCCCTGGCTGCGCGAACAGCATGCCCGCGGCGCTGTCCTGTGCGCTGAAGCCACCGGAGTCTTCTGGCTCGCTGAAGCCGGGCTGCTCGATGGCAAAGAGGCCACCACCTACTGGCGCTTCTTCGATACCTTTGCCCGGCGCTATCCCCTGGTGCACCTCAACCAGGACAAACACCTTACCGACGCCGACAACCTCTATTGCGCCGGCGGGCCTACCTCAGCCTGCGACCTCTACATTTACATGATCGAGCGTTTTTGCGGCGCCAATATCGCCCAGGCCGTAGCCCGCGACATCCTTTACGAAGTACAGCGCAATTACACCCCGGGGCGCATCGGCTTTGGCGGCCAGAAGCTGCACCAGGACGTGATCATCCTGCAAATCCAGCATTGGCTCGAAGAGCACTTCGCCGACAAGTTCCGCTTTGAAGATGTCGCCCGCGATCACGGCATGAGCATCCGCAACTTCATGCGCCGCTTTCAGCTGGCCACCGGCGACAAACCCTTGCACTACCTGCAACGCCTGCGCATAGAAACCGCCAAGGGCCTGCTCTCGGCCACCCGCAAAAGCATCAAGACCATCAGCTATGACGTGGGCTACGACGACGCAAGCTTCTTCGCGCGTCTGTTTCGCCAACACACAGAGCTTTCACCAAACCAGTATCGTCAGCAGTTCCTGCATGCAGGCCTCAATCAGGTCGCTTAAATCTAAGCGTTGTACTACACACCAAGCGGAACAATCTGATTTCTCCGCCAGCCCAAAAAGCCTCTGATGAAATGCCCTCCAACCAGGGGCACTCACAAGAAGAGGCTTCACCGGCCACTGGCGGAGGTACGCAGCATGGCGCAAAGACTCAATCACAACTCCCTGCCCATCCTTTCCATAGGAGCCCTGGGTGGCACCGTGAGCATGCGCACAACACAGCCCGGCTCAGGCGCACAACCCGTGATCACTGGCGAAGCACTGCTTGACGGCATTTCGCAGCTGCACGAAGGGCTGGACGTTCATATCGAGACCCTGTGCCTGGTTCCCAGCGCCTCCCTGGATTTCAATCTGCTGCTTGAAGTGCTGATCTGGGCCCAGGAGCAAGTGAAGCTGGGCGCGCTGGGCATCGTCATCACCCAAGGCACCGACACCCTGGAAGAAACTGCATTCTTCCTTGACCTGTTATGGGATGCCGATGTGCCACTTGTGCTGACCGGCGCCATGCACCCCAGCGATCATCCCGGCGCAGATGGCCCCGCCAATCTGCTGGATGCCTCCAGGGTTGCGCTCGATACACAGAGCCGCAAGCGAGGCGTTCTAGTGGTAATGAACGGCCAGATTCACCAGCCGCTGCATGTGCGCAAATGCTCATCAATAACGCTGGACGCCTTCAACTCGCCGTTTTTCGGCCCTGCCGGGCTAATGCTCGAAAATCGCGTGCTTTATCTGCGCAAAGCCTGCGCACGCACTGTCCTGCCCATGCCCCGCAGCATTCATCACAAGGTCGCATTGCTGCCAGCAACACTGTCTGCCGACACGGTACTGCTGGAGCATGTGCTGGCCCTGGGGTATGACGCGCTGGTGGTCAGTGCTTTCGGGGCCGGGCATGTCAGTGTCGAATGGGTCGACCTGATCGAACAGGTCACCACGGAAATTCCGGTTCTGGTGGCGTCACGAACAGGTTCAGGCCCCACCGCCGAAGCGTCTTACGGGTTTATCGGCAGCGAGATGGACCTGATCGACCGCGGCGCGCTGATGTGCGGGTTTCTCTGCCCGTACAAGGCGCGGATCCTGATATGGCTGCTGATAGGTTGCGGGCATGCCCGCGACATTGCCAAGTACGTGCAGCGCCTGGGGTTCAAGGCCGCCGAGGCCTGAGGCGGGCATAAAAAAGGCCTGCAATGCAGGCCGTTTTTTTGACTAGGGTTTGTGCGCCCGCGTCAGATATTCATGGGACTGCATTTCCAGCAAACGGCTGAGGGTACGCTGGAACTCGAAGTTCAGGCGCCCGCCCTTGTAAAGGTCTTTCAGCTCGACTTCAGCCGAGATGATCAGCTTGACGTTGCGGTCGTAAAACTCATCGACCATGTTGATAAAGCGTCGGGCGATGTCGTCCGTTTTCACTTCCATCTGCTCTACACCGCTGAGGATTACAGCGTTGAAGATCTTGCCAAGCTCGATGTAATCATTCTGGCTGCGCGGGCCGTCGCACAACTCGCGAAACTCGAACCAGGCCACATCATCACAGGTACGCAAGGCACGGATGGTGCGGTTCTCGATGATCAGATCATCGTTTTCGATCGCCCTGTTGGAGTTGTGAGTCAGCGCCTTGAAGCTTTCTCTCAAGCTCTTCTCGGACTCTTCGTTCAACGGAAAGTGAAACAGTTCGGCCTGCTCAAGGTGACGCAAGCGATAGTCGACGCCGCTATCGACGTTGACGATTTCGGTGTTCTGCTTGATCAGCGCAATGGCGGGCAAGAAGCGCGCACGCTGCAAGCCGTCCTTGTACAAACCGTCAGGCACAATGTTCGACGTAGCCACCAGGGTGACACCGTTTTTGAACAGTTCTTCCATCAAGGTGCCGAGAATCATGGCGTCGGTAATGTCCGACACAAAGAATTCATCAAAGCAGATCACCCGCGCCTCGTCAGAAAAACGCTTGGCGATAATGGTCAGCGGGTTCTTTTCGCCATTGAGGGTGCGCATTTCTTCATGCACGCGCTTCATGAAGCGGTGGAAGTGGGTACGCACCTTCTCCTTGAACGGCAGGGCATCGAAAAACGTATCGACCAGATATGTCTTGCCACGGCCTACACCGCCCCAGAAGTAGAGGCCCTTGACCGGCGTCTGCTCCTTTTTGCCGAACAGCTTGCCGAAAAGGCCCGGCTTGCTCTGCGAGGAAGCGACCAGGTCGTCGTACAGGCGCTGCAAATGGCGCACAGCGTTTTCCTGCGCGGCATCGTGGAAGAAGTCCGGGCGTTTCAGATCTGCTTGATATCGTTCTAGAGGCGTCATAATTCGTTAGCAAGGCAACAAAAACGGGCCGACACTGTAGCGACGACCCTTGGGAATGGCAATCAAACCTGAGACGAAACGTCGCACTTTCTCAGTCTTGAACGGGTACCAGCGCAAGGCGCAACGCTTCGATTGCCTCATCTCTGGCTGTGGCATCGGCAAATACCGGGCTGTCAGCCACGCAGGTGTCGCCCAGCCAGACACTGAAGCTCAACGCGTCACTGCGCACATCCAGAGGCTCGCCGGATTGCAGCTGCTTGGTCACCTGACCGGCGGTTTTACCGTCGGCAAAGCTGCGCGACAGCAGCAATTGTTCGCCAGCAGCGGCCAGCAGGCGGAAACGGAAGCTGCCGTCTTCGTCGCGGAAGCTGACAAAGCGCGGGCCCTTGGCGGCTTTCTTTTTGCTCGCAGCAGTGGTTTGCGCGGCACTGACAAACGAGCGCAAGCCAACGGCTTCACGCAATTCGACAAGGAAAGGCGCTGCGATCTTGCGAGCTTTTTGGGCGCCAGCCAGCAGGATGTCTTCCATATCATCAGGACGCGACATCAAGTCGTGGTAACGCTCGCGGGACTCGCCCAGCTCGGCGTCCAGCAGCTTGAACAGGCGCTCTTTCGCTTCGCCCCAGCCCAGGCCCTGCAACAGCTCGCTGCGGAACTCAACCGACTGCTCAGGCGTGGAGAATGCCTGGTACAGGGTGAACAGGTGCGAGTTGTCCGGATCCTTCGCCTCGCCCGGTGCACGGGAGTCGGTAACGATGCGCGAAATCGCGCTTTTCATGTCCTTGGCGCTGCTGAACAACGGAATGGTGTTGTCATAGCTCTTGGACATCTTGCGACCGTCCAGACCCGGCAAAGTGGCCACGCTTTCTTCGATCAGCGCTTCGGGCATGGCGAAAAACTCTTTGCCATTGCCGAACAGGTGGTTGAAGCGCTGGCCAATGTCACGGGCCATTTCAACGTGCTGGATCTGGTCACGCCCCACAGGCACCTTGTTGGCATTGAACATCAGAATGTCCGCAGCCATCAGCACCGGGTAGCTGTACAGGCCCATGGTGATGCCCGCATCCGGGTCTTCGCCGTTTTCCAGGTTCTTGTCTACCGAGGCCTTGTAGGCATGGGCCCGATTGAGCAGGCCCTTGGCCGCTACGCAGGTCAGCAGCCAGGTCAGCTCGGGGATTTCCGGGATATCGGACTGACGGTAGAAGGTCACACGCTCGACATCAAGGCCGGCCGCCAGCCAGGTTGCAGCGATTTCCTGACGCGAACGCTGGATGCGCAGCGGGTCATCGCACTTGATCAGGGCATGGTAGTCAGCCAGGAAGTAAAACGAATCGGCGTTGGGGTCGCGGCTGGCCACGATCGCAGGGCGGATGGCCCCGGCGTAGTTGCCCAGGTGCGGCGTACCGGTGGTGGTGATGCCGGTGAGGATACGAGTACGAGAGGTCATGGGTAATCGCTTATCAGGCTGCAATCAATTCGAAAGGCGTGGCGCTACCAACTCTTTGAGCTCGGGCAGCTTGCCGTGAAAAAAGTGTCCGCATTCTGCCACTTTCAGCAGCTCATGGGGGCGCGACAGGTCGTTTGACCAGTTATAGACCAGCTGCGGGTCGATCACTTCGTCGGTTTCAGGCTGGATAACGGTCAGCGGGCAGTTATGTGGCAAGGCATCTTCGTCACGCAAACGCATCACCGCAGGGGCGATCATAAACACGCGCTCAAGCTTTTCGCCCTGGGCTTCAAGGCGACCACCCAGGCTGGCGGCAACAAAACCACCAAACGAAAAACCGAACAGGGTGATCGGCAAGTCAGGGTGTCTGGCGCGCAACCACCGGGCTGCTGCAAAGGCATCGTCGACTTCGCCGGTGCCCATATCGTGGCTGCCTTCACTGGCGCCGGTGCCGCGGTAATTAAATCGCAAGGTAATCAGGCCAGCATCGCGGGCAGTGCGTTGCAAGGTCGAAACCACTTTATTCATCATGGTGCCGCCCTGTACCGGATTGGGGTGACACAGCAGCGCAAGGCCCTTTGGCTCAGCACAATCAAGGTACAAGGCTTCCAGTTGGCCGACCGGGCCAGCAATTACTACGGGGGTTTCGCGGGTAAGCAAGAGGGAACTCCGTGACCTCAGATTGGGTCGACTCGTCTAGCTGATAGATTCTGTCTGACATATTTGCGAGTGCATCGCGGTATACAGCGCAGGTCCGAGCCGTTAACGTAAAGCAAAGCCGTTTATAGAGGAAGGACTCGTGGAACACTCGCTCTTGATTTGGTTGTTGCCGACTCTCGCCCTGGTTGCCGGTGTCGCCATTGGTTTTCTGGTTGCTCGTCTGCTGCCCAATGCCGTGCCTAACCGCACGCAGCGTCAGCTGGACGACATCCAGGAACGTTTTGACAGTTACCAAAGTGAAGTGGTTACCCACTTCAACACCACCGCCAACCTGGTGAAGAAACTCACACAGAGCTATCAGGACGTGCAAGAACACCTCGCCGAGGGCGCCAACCGTTTGGCCCTGGACGAGCAGACTCGCCAACGCCTGCTGGCTGCCCTGCACCCGGATGTGCCACAACCGCATCGCGAGCGCATCACCCCGCCGCACAGCACCGAGCCGCCATTGGACTACGCACCAAAAAGCCCGAACGGTCCTGGCATGCTGGATGAGCATTACGGCCTGAAGAAGTAATTTCCCAGCCGGATGCCCAATAAAAAGCCCCGCGATCTGCAAGGATCGCGGGGCTTTTTGTTGTGTGTCTTGCGCCCCCCCGTAGCCGCTGCCGCAGGCTGCGTTCGACGACGAAGTCGTCGCAATATCAGCCAAACCCCGCACTCAGGGTTTACGACTGCTGCGCAGCCGAACGCAGCCTTCGGCAGCTGCTACGAGGTAATGATCAAGGGTACTGCTGCACCTGACCCGGCTGCTGGTATTGCATGCCCGGGATTGGCGCCAGTGTCACTTGTACGCGACGGTTCTGTGCGCGGCCATCTGCGGTGGCGTTGCTGGCAATCGGATCAGCCGGGCCCATACCTTTGACTGACAGGTACTGGCCGCTCACACCTTGAGACGTCAGGTAGGTCGCTACGCTTTGCGCACGCTGCTGGGAAAGCTGCATGTTGTAGTTGTAGTTACCGGTGCTGTCGGTGTAACCCACGATCTGGATCAGGTTCTGGTTGTTGAACTGCTTGAGCGAATTCGCCAGGTTGTTCAGCGGCTGATAGAAGCTGGGCGCAATGTTGGCCGAGTTGGTCGCGAAGGTAATGTTGCCTGGCATCACCAGGGTGATGTTGTCGCCCTGACGCTGAACTTCAACGCCCGTGTTGGCCATGCTCGCACGCAGGGCTGCTTCCTGCTTGTCGGCGTAATAGCCATAACCGGCTGCACCCAGGCCTGCCACGGCAGCACCGATCAGCGCGCCCTTGCCACGGTTGTTATGGTCGATGGCAGCACCCGCCACAGCACCCGCCAGAGCCCCCAGGCCACCGTAGGTGGCAGTCTTGCTCAAGCCCGTCCCGGAAGACCCCTGGCCCTGGTTGTCATACGGGTTAGGCGTAGCGCAGCCAGCCAGCAAGGCCACCGCACTTGCAGCAACAATCAAACGACGCGAAATGAACATGGTGAAGCTCCTGATCAATCTTTCTAGGGGCAAAGGCCATTGGCATTAGACCTTTATAAATCTTGGAACACGACCAACGTTAAAAATTCCTTGGGTCGCTTAAACTCATGCTTAACAGACGATAGTCGTCAAATTGCGACACCACCAATCGATGCATAAGCGACCCAACAACGAACAACTCAATGGAACAGGCAATTGTGTAATGGCCTACAAAAGACCCTGGAAATCCTTCACTGATCAACTCCAACAGCTCAAGGACCGCGGCATGATCATCACCGACGATGCCGCAGCGCTCAGTTATCTGGAGCGCATCGGGTATTACCGACTGACCGCTTACTGGTACTCATTCAGGGTATTTCGGCTTGAACAAGACCCCACCACCAAAGCTTTGAGCACAGTGCGCACCGATCAATTCGAGACCAATACCCAGTTCGTAGATGCCGTAGAACTCTATCTATATGACAAGAAGTTACGCCTACTGGTCATGGACGCACTGGAGCGTATTGAGATTGGCCTGCGCGTCGACATCGCTTACCTGTTGGGCCAGCGCAATACCTTTGCCCATTTGGACGCTGGCGAATTGCATCCGTCGTTTGCCGGCAAGATGGACAAGCGGACGGGGAAGTCGGCTTTCGACAGCTGGCAAGACAAGTACAAAGGGCTACAAGATCGCTCCAAAGAAGATTTCGTCAAACACTACCGCGAAAAACACGGCCTGGATTTGCCACTCTGGGTGGCAGTGGAAATCTGGGACTTTGGGGCTATCTCGCAGTTGCTGGCCATGATGAAAGTAGCGGATCAGCAGCAGATTGCTGCGAAATATGGCGTGAACGATTGGAAGGTTTTCAAAAGCTGGGTTCGCTCTCTCAGCTACCTTCGCAACTTGTCAGCACACCTCAGTCGCTTGTGGAATCGCAACATTACAGATCAGCCCGGCCTGCCAGCAAACAAGGGGGATATTGACTGGTGTGATGACTTCATCGGTAAGGCAGACCTGATCGCCAGGCCTTTTTTGCTGCTCGGGATTGCCAGGCACATGATCAAAATCGTTTGCCCGCGTACCGAATGGCACCTGCGTGTGCAGCAACATGTGCACAAATTCCCGCAGTTGCATTCAAACCGCAAACTGTCCATTGCGGACATGGGAGTACCGGCCGGGTGGGAAAAATGGTGGATCAAGTAGATCCAGGCCGGAAAATAAAAACCCCCGCGTAAGCTCAATTAAGCGCAAAGAGGCGGGGGCCGTGTTGGGGCCAATGATAGGGGGGCCAGGCGGTTTTTTCAAGCATGCCGCACGGCCCCGAAACATCTTGAACCGCAGCTTCGCGCAAGCAAAACCACAAAGCGTATCCCAACCTGGTTGAGCTACCACCGGCCTAGAACTTCACACCCATCGTCAGCGCCACAAAGTCGCGGTCACTGAGGGTGTTGTAGCGCCCACCAAAAAAATTGGTGTACGACAGGCTGCCGGTGTAGGTGCTTTGATAGTCACCCTCCAGCCCCAGGGAGATGGCTTTGCGGCCCTCTTCGAAGCTGGCATCGGGCCCCGGCGAATAGCCGCTGACATCATGGGACCAGCCCAGATTGGGCTTGAGGTTCACCCCGGGAACAACGCTTCTGTATTCCCACACGGCGCGACCACGGTAGCCCCAGGAGGTGGCCGTGGTGAAGCCGTCATTACCTTCAGAGCCAAACACCGGATCACGCCCGTAACGCAGCCCTGAAGGGCTATCCAGGCCACCAACCCGGGTCACCCCCACTTCACCGGTCACGGTCAGGTGATCGGCACCCATCGCGTTGTCGAACACATGGCTGAGGGACGTCTGGAACCGGGTGACTTCCTTGCGCCGATAGCCCTGCACATCTGCGCCGGGAGTGACGCTCAGTGGCGATGCATCGGCAAGCCCGGGCAGCAACGTGACATTGGCGTACAGCAAGTCGTTGCTGTTGAGTTGCACCGGCGCATTGGGACGGTAACTCAACTCGCCCTTCCAGGCCGTGCCTGTGGATAAAGTGGTGGAGAAGCTCAGGCCGTAAAGGCGGATGTCTTCAGGGTATTCAACGTAATAGCCCGAATTGCCGGCAACAACCATCGGCGCCAGCCCTCCGGCGCCTGCTGCCGCGTTATAGGCCGACTGCGGCGCCGCGCTGGCGCTGAGGATCGGGTCGCGACTGTGGTAGTTCATGAAGTAGGCACCGAACTCGGTGCCCAGCGGCTCGAACACATAGTGCATGGCCACCCCGAACTGCCCGCTGTTGCGCGCATAACGATTGGCGCCACGGCGTACCAGCACGCCCTCCTCGTTCACCTCAACCCCGGCACCGGTCAGCGCGGCGAGGTCGGCCACATCGAGTGCCGAACGCTTGCTCATGACCCGGTAATTGCCGCTGCAGCCGTCAGCCATCACGTCTGACCGGGAGAAAAACGTCCCGCAGTTGTCCGCTTCGGACGGCTCCCAATCCAGCTGATAAAAGGCTTCAGCCGACAGGTTGTCGGTCAGGTTTTGCGAGAGATAGAACAGGTTGACCGGCACCAGGCCATCTTTGAACTCAGTGCCAGGCCGACGATAGGCGGCAGGGTCGGTGGGGTTGATCGCATTGATGCCGCCACCGATAAACGCACTTTCGCCCCAACTGACCACCTGTTTACCCAAGCGGACTGCGCCGGGCTGATCGGCAATGGCGTAGTTGTGGTAAACGAACGCATCGAGCAGTTGCGCGCCGGCCGATTGCGCGCTGGCTCGGCGGCCTGAGTCACTGATGGGCTTGAAGGGGCGGCTGTCGTCCTGCAACTCGAAGTCATACCAATACTTGCCGCGCACATACAGGCCGCTGTCGCCGTACTTGAGTTCCAGTGCGTGCATGCCGGTAAAGATTTTCGAAAAAGTTTCGCCGCGTTTGAAGTTAAGGCGGCCATCGTCCGAAATGGCCGATTGCCCCGTGCCGCCATTGTTGGCGCCTATCAGTTTGCTGTCGGCCCTGGCGGTGGACCAACTGGCGCCGATGGACAGCTCGGTATCGATCTGCCCCTCAACCGGGCCGACATTGAAGCTCACGCCCCAAGCGGACGTCGACGCAAGGCTGACTGCCAGCGCCAGTCTGGCGCGGCGCCAGGACCGGTGGACTGAGGACATCGATACTTCTCCGTGGGCACACTGCAATAAGCCCGCAAGGATGAAGCAAATCCAGATTTTGACAAGAACCCGACCATCTCCCCGTAGCTGCTGCCGGACGCAGCCTTCGTTCCTCGGCAGCTGCTACGGAACCAAGGTGTGTCAATGCATCTCGGTAAACGCCAGTTTCACGCCCAACGCCACCAGTACCGCCCCCATGGTGCGGTCAAACCAGTGACCCATGCGGGCAAAGCCTGTACGCACGCGCTGATGGCTGAACAGCATCGCGACCATGCAGAACCACACACCGGTTGCCACTGCCAGGTACACGCCATAACCGGCCTGGATCGACAGCGGGGTGTGCGGGTTGATCACCACGGTAAACAGCGACAGGAAAAACAGCGTCGCCTTGGGGTTCAGGCCGTTGGTCACAAAGCCCGACGTGAAAGCCCCGCGTGCCGTGCGCTCGCCCACCGGCAAGCTGGCCGCCAACGCCGCAGGATCGGCCGGTTTGGCCCGCAGTGCCTTGATGCCGATATACAGCAGATAAGCCGCTGCCAGCCATTTCAGGGCGTTGAACAGGACAATCGATTGCGACACGATGATGCCGATACCCAGCAATGAATAGCCGACATGGACAAAAATCGCCGTGCCCACACCAAACGCGGTAAACATCCCGGCACGGCGGCCGTGAGTGACGCTCTCGCGTACTACCACGGCAAAATCAGGCCCGGGGCTGGCCACCGCCAACAGGTGAATCAAGGCTACGGTCAAAAATTCTGTCCAGTACATGCACGGCTCCATTACAAATTGTTTCTTCTGTTAGGCTCGCCACATTACGCCTTCATTTCACAGCACAAAAGGTACAGTTGATGACTAACACTCAGCGCGCCGTATTCCTTGATTACACCTCACTGGACCTGGGCGATCTCGACCTCGACCCGCTGCGTCGCAGCTTCGGCGACTTGCAGCTGTGCGCAGACACCACGCCAGCCAATGTGATCGAGCGTCTGCAAGGCGTCAGTGTGGCCATCAGCAACAAAGCGCTGCTCAACGCCCAGACCCTGGCTGCCTGCCCGGAGCTGAAGTTGATTCTGGTGGCAGCCACCGGCACCAACAACGTCGACCTTGAGGCCGCCCGAGCCCTGGGGATCACCGTGGCCAACTGCCAGGGCTACGGCACGCCATCGGTGGCGCAGCACACCCTCGGCCTGCTGCTGGCACTGGCTACGCGCCTGGTCGATTACAACAAGGCCGTGGCCGACGGCCAGTGGCAGCAAGCGAAGCAGTTCTGCCTGCTGGACTTCCCGATTGTCGAGCTGGAAGGCAAGACCCTGGGCCTGTTCGGTCACGGCGAGCTGGGCAGTGCGGTCGCGAAACTGGCCGAAGCCTTCGGCATGCGCGTGCTGATCGGTCAGATCCCGGGGCGCCCGGCCCGTGCCGGGCGCCTGACGCTGGACGAACTGCTGCCCCAGGTCGACGCGCTGACCTTTCACTGCCCGCTCACCGAGCATACGCGTAATTTTATCGGCGCCCGCGAACTGGCACTGCTCAAACCCGGGGCCTTTGTAGTCAATACCGCACGTGGCGGCATGATCGACGAACAGGCACTCGCCGACGCCCTGCGTAGCGGCCATCTGGGTGGCGCGGCCACCGACGTGCTCAGCGTCGAACCACCACGCGACGGCAACCCATTGCTGGGGGCCGACATTCCGCGCCTGATCATCACCCCGCACAGTGCCTGGGGCAGTCGTGAAGCACGCCAGCGCATCGTCGGCCAACTGGCGCAAAATGCCGAAGCGTTCTTCAACGGTACAGCGCTGCGGGTCGTCAGTTGATAGACTGCGCCCCTTTTTGAGGAGCAGATTATGGATCCGCGCAGTGAAGTACTGCTTCGTCAGCCTGAATACTTTCAAGGCTCGGTGCTATTGGTCGGCTTGCCCGCTGACGAACTGCTGGGCGAACTGCCCGATGCCCATGGCTGGTGCTGGCATGCCGGCGACCAGGCCGCGCTCGACGCCCGCTTTGCCGGGCGTGTGCAGTTCGGTGTCGATATCCCTGAGCGGGCGTTCGACACCGCCGTGGTGTTCCTGCCCAAGTCCAAGGAACTGAGCGACTACGTGCTCAAGGCCGTGGCCGCCCGCCTGCCGGGTGCCGACGTGTTTCTGGTCGGTGAAAAAAAGGGTGGCATTGAAGGCGCGTCCAAGCAACTGATCCCGTTCGGCAAGCCGCGCAAACTCGATAGCGCGCGGCATTGCCAGCTGTGGCAAGTGACGGTGGATAACGCCCCGCCCGTGCCGATACTGCACGACCTGGCGCAACATTACGAACTGCCGCTGCCCGAAGGCCCGCTCAAGGTCGTGAGCCTGCCGGGCGTGTTCAGCCACGGTCGCCTGGATCGCGGCAGCGCCCTGCTGCTTGAGCATCTGGACAAGTTGCCCAGCGGCCACGTGCTGGACTTCGGCTGCGGTGCGGGTGTGCTCGGGGCTGCGGTCAAGCGCCGCTACCCGCACAACAACGTCACCCTGCTCGACGTGGATGCCTTCGCCACCGCCAGCAGCCGTTTGACCCTGGCGGCCAACGGTCTGGAAGGGGAAGTGATTACCGGCAACGGTATCGACGCCGCGCCCATGGGTTTGAACACGATTCTGAGCAACCCGCCGTTCCACGTGGGGGTGCATACCGATTACCACGCCACCGAAAACTTGCTGCAAAAAGCAGTGAAACATCTGAAATCAGGTGGCGAACTACGGATTGTCGCCAACAGCTTCCTGCGATATCAACCGCTGATCGAAGAGCATTTCGGTGCCTGCACGGTCAAGGCCGAGGGCCAGGGTTTCCGGATTTACAGCGCCAAGCGCCGTTGAGCCTGCGGAAAAATAAGAGCTTGCCGGATCGGATTTGCCTAGGCAGAATCCGCTCCGTCCTAGGGGAGTAGTCTCCCACGAGCGTCAAGCTCGTCCGGCATACGTCAACATACTTGGTCAACAGACCATGGCGTATGCGACCCAGGTGTCCGCACAGACGGACCGGGGTTTGACAAGACCTATGACACGAACACCTTACCCGGGGCGGGGAGGCTGTACGTGTCATAGCCGTGTCGACCCGCCCCTGGAAACCACCTGATGATGCTCGATTCCCTGCTTGTCCCTACTGCAATCGTTGCCTTGGCCGAAATCGGCGACAAGACGCAACTGCTCGCCCTTATTCTGGCCGCACGCTTTCGCAAACCCTGGCCGATAATCGCCGGTATCGTGGTCGCGACCCTGGCCAACCATGCCGCCGCCGGTGCTGTAGGCGCCTGGTTCAGCACGTTCTTCAGTGACGCCATGCTGCACTGGATCCTCGCCGCGAGCTTTACCGCCACCGCGCTGTGGACCCTGGTGCCGGACAAGATGGACGACGACGAAGCCAGCACCGCACGCAAGTACGGGCCGTTCGTGACCACATTGATCACCTTCTTCATTGCCGAAATCGGTGACAAGACCCAGGTGGCGACGGTGATGCTCGCCGCACAATACCCGGATCTGTGGCTGGTGATTATCGGTACAACCCTGGGCATGCTGATTGCCAACGTGCCGGTGGTTTTGGCGGGCAACTTTGCCGCTGACAAACTGCCGTTGACCCTGATCCGCAGACTGGCTGCCACCGCGTTCGTAGTACTGGCTGTAGTGGCCGTGTACAAGGCGATGCAGATCAGCGGCTGGGTGTAACCCACACTTTGTGTGGGAGCGGGCTTGCTCGCGATACAGGCACTGCGGTCTTTCAGTTGAACCGCGTAGACGCCATCGCGAGCAAGCCCGCCCCCACAACAAGCGTCACGATTTCGGCGCTTGCTGATACAGCGGCATCACCTTCGGAATGGCCGCCTCCAGCGCAGCAATCCGGCTGCTTGAAGCCGGGTGGGTGCTCATGAATTCAGGCGGCGCATTCTGTGATTGATGAGCCATTTTCTGCCACAGGGTGATCGCCGCATTCGGGTTGTAGCCCGCACGGGCTGCCAGCTCCAGACCGATCAGGTCCGCTTCGTTTTCATTGCTGCGGCTGTTGGGCAAGGTCAGGCTGTAGTTCACCACCGTGTCGGCCAGGCCCAGGCTGTCCTGGCCCAGGCCCAACAAGGCGCCAGCACCCTGCTTGGCGATTTCGATGCCATAGGCCTTGGACATGGATTCACGCCCGTGCTCACGCAAGGCGTGGGCAATTTCATGGCCCATGATCGCGGCAATTTCATCGTCACTCAGTTTGAGTTGCTCGATGATCCCACTATAAAAGATGATCTTGCCGCCAGGGCCGCAGTTGGCGTTGAGCTCGTCACTCTTGATCAGGTTGACTTCCCAGTTCCATTGCGCGGCATCCGGGCGAAAGGCCGGCGCCTGGGCAATCAGTCGGTTGGCGATCGCCTGCAGGCGCCTGGCGTTGGCGCTGGTCTTGTCCAGGACGCCCTTGGTGCCCGCCTCGCTGACGGTCTGTTGATACGACTGGGCGTACATCTGGTCAACCTGCTGGCTCGACAGCATGCTGAACATGTACTGCTTGCGCTCTACGCCCACGGCGCCGCCATTGGTGGTATTCACCGCCTGGCATCCACCCAGCAACAACCCGGCGCCCACGGCGCACACTACCGCTAACTTACCCATCAAAAATCTCCATAAAGATGGCGCGTATCGTATCTCAACCCGGCGTCAGGCACTCGGGCGCGTTGAGTTTTGGATCGTTGACCAGATTGGCCAGCGGTCTTTCTCGCAGCGGCATCTGCGCACTGGCCAGCAGTGCCTGCAAGGCCTGCAGCGGAGTCTGAGGGTCAAGCCAGGCCTGCTGGCCAGCCTCATCCAGAATCAGCGGGCGACGCTGGCTGGCCGCTGCCTGTGTAATCACGGCGGTGCTCAGCCACACATGCCCCTCAACGGGGTATGCCTCCCAGATACCGGCAAAAAACAGCGAGGAGCCTTCACCCGGCGTCAGCCAGTAGGGGCGTTTACGGGTCGTGCCGCGCCATTCATAAAAGCCGTTGGCCGGGATCAGGCAGCGGCGCTCACGCAAGGCATCGCGGAACATGGGCTGCTCGGCCACGGTTTCAGCACGGGCATGGGCCGGAGTCCGTGACAGGTCGGTCAGCCACGCCGGGGTCAGGCCCCAGCGCGCTCGCGCCAGCTCTCGCTGGCCAGGCTCAGCACCGGCGCGCAGAATCAATACCGAATCATTCGGCGAAATATTCCACTGGGCCTGCTGATCCGCCGGGAAACCGGGCAAGGCTGCAAATGCAGGGTTCCAGCGAAACAGGGCAAAACGTCCACACATGGGGCAGCACAACTCTTCTTTTGTATAGCAATGAATAAACCGTCGCTGGCATCAGCAATCCAGCACATCGGGGAAACTCTCAGGCTCATCACCAGCCACCGGTGACGCGGCATTGTACGCATCGATCAACTCCCGTGCGTATTGCGCCCGATCATTGGCCACCGCCAGGCCGAGCAAGCCGAACACCGGCAGCTCCCCCGTGGCGCCGACCAGATCACGGCCCTGTAGCCGGGCCTCGACCCCTTCACTGGCCAGCATGCCCAGCAACAGTTCGGCTTCCATCAGGTTTTCCGGCTCGTAGATGCGTTGCATGGTCTTCACTCACTACTCATTCTCGGTATGTACATCGAGCATCCATTCATGGCCATCGGTCTGAAGGTGAAAAAGGATCGGCCGACAGCACACCGGGCAGTCTTCGATGTAGCTCTGATCACCCCCCGACAGGTCGAGCACCGCTTCAGCCGGCTCGCCGCAATAGGGGCATTCATAGTGTTCAGTTTCAAGCATCGCGGTCTCCAGAGTGACTTGTGCGTATAATCGCCGGTCTATTAGCAGGGCTATTATTTTTGCCCTGCCCTGCGTACCAACCCTAGTCGTTTCCAACAAGAGAGCATGATGGGCCAATTCGATAGCATCCGACCTTACGACGACGCCGAAGTACCAGCAGTGCTGGCCCGGCTGCTCAGCGACAAGGCGTTTCTGGATATCCTGACCCACTTTCGCTTTCCGCGCCTGGCCGGCGCTTTCGGTTGGCTGTTAAAACCACTTATAGCTCATCGCCTGCGCAAAGAGTTCGCCAGCGTCAATTCGGTCGCGGCCCTGCAGGACAAGGTCGAGGTGTACGTCGATCGCACCATCGAACATGCCACCGACGGCGTAACCTATACCGGCGTCGAGCAACTGAAATCCGGCAGCGCCTACCTGTTTCTGGCCAACCACCGCGATATCGTGATGGACCCGGCGTTCGTCAATTACGCCGTGTACCACGCCGGCCTGCCAACGCCGCGCATCGCCATTGGCGACAACCTGCTGCAAAAGCCGTTTGTCAGCGATCTGATGCGCCTGAACAAGAGCTTTATCGTGCACCGCTCGATCACCGGGCGCCGGGAAAAGCTCGCGGCTTATCAACTGCTGTCGGCATACATCAACCACTCGATCCGCAACGACTGCCAGTCAATCTGGATCGCCCAGGCTGAAGGCCGGGCCAAGGACGGTGATGACCGTACCGATTCGGCGATCCTCAAGATGTTTCATATGAGCCGTAAAAACGAGCCGTTTGCCGAGGTCATTCAGTCATTGAACCTGACCCCGGTTTCCATCAGCTACGAATACGACCCCTGTGACCAGGCCAAGGCCCGCGAGCTGTTTATCCGCGCCACTACCGGCACCTACAGCAAGGCTCCTGGCGAGGACGACACCAGCATCGCCAACGGCATTACCGGCTACAAGGGTCGCGTGCACGTGAACTTCGGGGCGCCGGTGACCGAGTTGTTCGAAGACAGCAAATTGCTGGCCGCCGAAATGGATCGTCATATCCTCGGTGGCTACCGCCTGTTCCCCGCGCACTACCTGGCGTATGCGCAGTGGAGCGACCACGACCCCGAGTTACAAGTGCCGACGGCCGCAGAGGTATTCGGTGCCGAAGAACTGGCCAAGGCCCAGGAAGAATGGCAACGCCGTCTGGACGCCTGCCCGGCCGAGCACCGTCCGTATCTGGTGCTGCAATACGCGATGCCGGTGCGTAACCAGTATCGGATCAAGGCTGGCCTGGCGCTGTAACCCAATAAACCCGTGGGAGCGAGCCTGCTCGCGAAGGTTGTTCGCGAGCAGGCTCGCTCCCACAGAAGGGCTTAAATTCTGCTGTCACCGTATCGTCATATTGAGAGGCCACTCTGTGGCCCCTCGACACCGAGACGGAGCTTGTCATGCTGCACGCAGAAAACCAGGACCGCCTTTACCTTATCGCGCCCAGCGACGAACAACAGGCATTGATCGAGGGTTTGGCCTTTAACGTGCAAGACCGCCACTGGCTGGTTTACTGCGCCCTGAGCGGCCACGCCCATGCCGACCTGCCCGAGACAGACCTGCTCACCGGCGTCAGCCGGCTGGAGCTGTATGCCGAAGCGGCCTGAATGTTTCGAACACAAAAAAACCCGAGCTCACTGAGTTCGGGCTTTTTATTTTACCGGCTTACTCGCTGAGCAAACGACCGATGGACGGGTCCTTGAACACACGGGTCAGGGCATCACTCAACACATCGCTCACCAGCTTGGTGTTGGTCTCCTGGTTCGGCGCCATGCCGAAGCGCTGATCCAGGGACGCGCCATAACGGCCGCTGTAGGTACGACCACCGTTCTTCACATCGGAACGGAAGGTCGCGCCAATGGTGGCTTCAGTCACGTACATGGTGTCCTTGGGCGACTGATACTTGAGTTCGGCCAGGGTCACGGTCAGCGTTGGCGCGTTCATCGCATTGGCTGTCGGGGTGAAACCCAGCAAGCGCACGGCTGCTTCAGCCTGGGCTTGCAGCTTGGGAACCAGGTCGGCACTGCTGACGCTGATCGCGCTGGTCTCGGGGTACATGCCACCACGGGTCCCCAGGGTTGGGGAAGGACGACCGTCCACCACACGCACAACCACCGGCTGGCCACGACCCACTGGCGCAAGCTGGGTGGTCAGCTTGGGTTGCGGGCTGAGTTGTTGCGGGCTGTGGGCGCAGCCGACCAGGGTCAAACTGGTCACAGTAATCAAACCGAACAACAGGCGTTGCAACATGCTTATCTCTCCAGGACTGGGTATAACAGGCCGTCAGTATAGGGTGCCGGACGCCTGCGAACTAGCGGCTTGCCGTCACCCGCCTGTCATCGCCAATTCATCCGTATGTCACCTGCACAGGGCATAGTCTCGACGACTGACTCAACAGGTGCCGCCATGAACATGCTCTTGACCCTGCTCGGCTTCAACCGCCCCGAGCGCTGCTTCGCCCGCCTGGATTCGGCAGGTCGCTGCCAGGCCTTCAAGCAGTGCAAACAACCGCCGGTCGGCGACAGCTGGGTCGAAATCGAAGAAATCCGCCTTAACTGGTTGCACCAGGTGCTACCTGCCAACGCCCGTATTGCCTCGCCCGCAAGGCATTCGTCAGGGCACCCGCTGCCGGGCCTCTGAACGGCGCACCAATAAAAGTCATTTAACAGGATCAATTGCCCACGTTTCTTCGCTACAATCTCCCCCCGATTATAAGGACGTCTCCTGATCGGGCCCCGCAACATCGCTAATGCGCTTGTATTGGCACCCCAAAACCGCCCACAGAGAGCCGCCCACACAGATCATGTGAAGCTGGCGCGCTTGAATTTCATTGCGTAACCCCCACTTTCTGCATGGTCTGCCAGAGCTGCCACAACGTTCGGCCACTGGTTCGGTGCCCAGCGTGCGGTAGCCCTTTTTTGAGGTTCACGTCTTCAAGAGAGCGTGAAAAAAACGGGTTTCACAACTTCACAAGAGTGTGGCGAGCAAATGAAAAGTTTTGCGTCTGAACATGCACCATTAGCGTCTGATATTGCCTCACCAAGCAGGATCGAAGTCGGCTCCACAGCACGAGACTGAAAGCCTGTCCGCTTACGGATTTGGTTGCACAAACGGACGCTCTAGACATTAAGTCGAATTGCCTCCCGAGTACTGAAATGCGTTCATATGAACCTTGAAGGCCCGGTTGGTGGCGTCCGCTAAAGTTGCAAGAAATTGCGAAGAATCGGACATGGCGATCCTGGCCATGAGTGGCCCGGGGCTAATCAGAACCACGCCCCGGACACCTGGCAGCTATGCCGTCAATTTGGTGCCGTAGATTTTGGAGACGCGTTAATGGCGCATAACGAAGCAGTCGACGTAGTACTGGTTGGGGCGGGCATCATGAGTGCCACCCTCGCCGTACTGCTCAAAGAGCTCGACCCCGGCATTAAGCTGGAAGTTGTTGAGCAAATGGACTCAGGTGCTGCGGAGAGTTCCAACCCGTGGAACAACGCAGGCACCGGTCACGCCGGCCTTTGTGAGCTGAACTACACGCCGCAGGCGGCTGATGGTTCGATCGACATCAAAAAGGCTGTGCATATCAATGCCCAGTTCGAAGTGTCGAAACAGTTTTGGGCCTACCTGGCGCAAAAAGGCACCTTCGGTTCCTGCAAGTCCTTCATCAGCCCGGTTCCTCACCTGAGCTACGTTGAAGGTGAAAAAGGCGTGTCGTTCCTGAAAAAACGCTTTGACGTGCTGAGCAAGCACCATGCGTTTGCCGACATGGAATACACCGAAGACAAGGCCAAAATGACCGAGTGGATGCCCCTGATGATGCCGGGCCGCCCTGCGGATCAGCTCATCTCGGCCACCCGCGTGGAACATGGCACCGATGTCAACTTCGGCGCCCTGACCCAGCAACTGCTCAAGCATCTGGCCAGTGCACCGGACACCCAGATCAAGTACAGCAAAAAAGTCACCGGCCTCAAGCGTAACGGTAACGGCTGGACAGTAAGCATCAAGGACACCAACAGCGGCAATACTCGCCACGTTGATGCCAAGTTCGTATTCCTGGGCGCCGGTGGCGCGGCCTTGCCGCTGCTGCAAGCCTCGGGCATCGAAGAAAGCAAAGGCTATGGCGGCTTCCCGGTCAGCGGCCAATGGCTGCGTTGCGATAACCCGGAAGTGGTCAAGCTGCATCAGGCCAAGGTTTACAGCCAGGCTGCCGTCGGCTCTCCGCCGATGTCGGTGCCGCACCTGGACACCCGTGTGGTCGATGGCAAAAAGTCGCTGCTGTTCGGACCTTATGCCGGTTTCACCACCAAGTTCCTCAAGCATGGTTCGTTCCTTGACCTGCCGATGTCGATCCGTCTGGGCAATATCGGGCCGATGCTGGCCGTGGCTCGCGACAACATGGACCTGACCAAGTACCTGGTCAGCGAAGTGCGCCAGTCGATGGAACAACGCCTGGAGTCCCTGCGTCGTTTCTATCCACAGGCCAAGGCTGAAGACTGGCGTCTTGAGATTGCCGGGCAACGGGTACAGATCATCAAGAAAGACCCGAAAAAAGGCGGTGTGCTGCAGTTCGGTACCGAACTGGTTGCGGCCAAAGACGGTTCGCTGGCCGCTCTGCTGGGGGCTTCGCCGGGCGCCTCGGTAACCGTTTCGATCATGCTGGACCTGATCGAGCGCTGCTTTGCGCAGAAAGCCACGGGCGAGTGGGCGACCAAGCTCAAGGAAATCTTCCCTGCACGGGAAAAGGTCCTCGAAACCGACGCCGACCTGTACCGCGAAATCAGCACCCGCAACTCCGAGCTGCTGGAACTGGTTACGCCTAAAACAGCCAGCACCAGTATCGCTTAATGCAACATTGACGTTTCATGCGTCATAAAAAGCCCCTCGCCCTATTTCAGGGCGAGGGGCTTTTTTGTTGCCCTGATTCGGGGCACTGCAAAGGCGTAAGCCCAATGCAAGGTAACTCGTGAATCAGAACATGAAACAAGATCCGTAGCAGCTGCAGGAACACTGCAGCTGTGGGAGCGAGCCTGCTCGCGAAGGTCGTTCGCGAGCAGGCTCGCTCCCACAATAGGGCTTGACCTGCAACAGAGTATCTACAGGGTGTGGATCAACCGCGAGCCTGGTTGATCAGCTCGATGTACTCGTCAGCATTGCGCTGGTCCTTGATGATGTCCACGAACGTCTGGCCCTGTTCGTCTTTGCCATCCAGGTCGTAGCCAGCTTCCTTGAAGAAAGCCAGGAAGCGCCCGAAGTCATCGATGCGCAGGCCACGATAAGCCTTGATCAGTTTGTGCAGCGACGGTGAAGTAGCGTCCACAGGCTCAAAGTCCAGGAACAACTTGATCTGCTCGTCGCCGATCTCGTCACCAATCAACTGCTTTTTGTCTTTACGCATGTCCGGCTCCAGCCTGTTGATACTTCACGGGGCCCGCAGTTTACCCAAGGCTTATCGTGCGCGCACGCTGCCGGTGTGCAAGTCGGCCCAAATATGGCCATTGGCATAGGTCAAGAACTGGACATAAAGCGTGTCATTACGCAGCAAATCAATCACGACCCGGTACTGGCTCTGTGGATAAGACAAGCTCAGGGTTCGCGTCTTGCTGTCGAACACGGGCTTTTTCAGGCTTTTGCTTTCGCCATCAAATGAAATCAGCACCTGGCGCACGGTAGCGCCCTGGCTCATCGGCTTGCCCTTCAAGCGCACCAGCAGTGGCGAAGTCACCGGGATAGGCTGCTGATTGGACTGGCGCTGGCTACCCACCACCACCGAGTACGAAGTCACCAGCATCAACTGCTGTTGCTCGGGTACTTCGCTGCGCACTTGCAGATCATCGGCAGGCAGAAACTGCCCGTGCAACAGCGGTGTGGCCACAGGAGCCGCCGCCAGAGGCAAGCTTGCCAGCAGCAGGCTCAGGGCAACACTGCGAAATAGAAGACTCATGTCAGGTTCCAGAAAGCGGGAAGCAGCACTCTAGCATGTCGCGCGCCCGCCTCTTCTACTGTGCAACCAGTTGCCCCGCCACGATCCGCACATGCTGCGGATGAAAGCGCGCCAGGCTGCTGCGATGGCCCACGCTGACAATGCTCAAGCCCGGCAGTTGATCGATCAGGGCCTGGTACACCATGGCCTCGTCTTCCTCGTCCATTGCCGAGGTTGATTCATCCATATACAGCCACTGCGGGCGATACAGCAGCGCGCGGGCAAAAGCCAGGCGCTGCTGCTCACCACCGGACAGCAACCGTTGCCAGTGATTGATCTCATCAAGCTTGGGAATCAGGTGCTCAAGCCGGCAAGTACGCAGCACCTCTTCATAACGCTCAAGGGTGTAGGTGTCCCCGGTCTGTGGATAACTCAGGGCATCGCGCAAGGTGCCTATGGGCAAGTAGGGTTTTTGCGGCAGAAACAGCGCACGCTCGCGGGGCATGCAGATCGCCCCGCCCCCTCTAGGCCAAAGCCCGCCCATCGCCCGGAGCAAGGTACTCTTACCACTGCCGGAGCGACCGCTGAGCATCAGCCTCTCACCCTCCTGCACCTGCAGGCTGGCGTCATGCAGCAGCGGGCGACCATCGGCCAGATCCAGGCTCAAGTCATGGATCTGCAAGTTTTCGCCCAGATGCTGCACATCAATCGCCGGGCTACGCTGCTCGTTGTCGGTCATGGCCTGACGAAAACTCAGCAACCGGTCGCAGGTGGCACGCCATGCCGCCAGAGTCACGTAGGCATCGATAAACCAGCTGAAGTTCTCTTGCACATTGCTGAAGGCCGAGTTGATTTGCATCAGCTCACCCAGCTCGATCTTGCCGGAAAAGTAACGCGGGGCCGCGACGATAAACGGAAAGATAATGGCGATCTGCGAGTAACCGGCGGTGAAAAACGTCAGGCGTTTTTGTACCTTCATTTGCGTCCAGAAGTTTTTCCAGACCTTGTTGAAACGCGTGCTCAGTTGCTCATGCTCATTGGCTTCGCCGTTGTACAAGGCAATGCTCTCGGCATTCTCGCGCACCCGCACCATCGAGAAACGCAAGTCAGCTTCGAAGCGCTGTTGCTGGTTGCTCAAGCCAATCAGCCGCCGACCGATCAGATGCGCCAGCCAACTGCCCACGGCGGCATACAACAGCGCGCACCAGAACATATAGCCGGGGATGGTGACGCCAAAGACTTCGATGCTGCCAGAAACGCCCCACAGGATGATCGAAAACGACACCAGGCTGACCACGTTACGGATCAGCCCCAGGCCCAGGGTCAAGGTGCTGTCGGTGAACGAATTGATATCTTCACTGATGCGCTGGTCAGGGTTGTCGGTATAGCCGCCCTGCTCCAGCTGGTAATAGTTCTTGTGGGCCAGCCAGCGTGCGAAGTGCTGCTCGGTCAGCCAGCGGCGCCAGCGAATGGTCAGCATCTGGGTCAAATAGAGCCGATACACCGCGCCGACAATACCCGCCGCGGCAATGATGCCGAAGTAGCCGATCAGGCTCCAGAACGCCTTGGCGTCCTTGTTTTCCAGGGCATTGTAGAAGTCCTTGTACCAGTGGTTGATCCACACCGAAATGCCCACGCTGACCAGCGACAAGGCAACCACGGCGATCAACAGCAACCACGCCCTGGCGCGTTCTTCACTGCGCCAGTAGGGGGTTATAAGGCGCCACACCCGAGGGATGAAATCCCCACGCACAGCATCATTCACGACAGAAGGCTCGGCGTTCTGATTCATCGTTCAGGCTCGTTCGGAGTAAAGAGCAACCTGCAAGCCGGTCAGGACAACCGGCCCACGACGCTGGGACACGTCTTGTTACAGGTTAGAAGCTGTAGCCGTCAGCATGCAAGGCGCAATGCAAATGCTACAGCTCCCGTTCAGCGTCGCACCGGACGCTTCTGCAATTTGCGCTGCAAGGTACGCCGATGCATGCCCAGGGCGCGGGCAGTGGCCGAAATATTGCCTTCATGCTCACCCAGCACGCGCTGGATGTGTTCCCACTGCAGGCGGTCAACCGACATCGGGTTGTCCGGCACCAGGGTTTCCAGGTCGGCATGCTGGGACAGCAAGGCGGCGAGCACGTCATCGGCATCGGCTGGTTTGCACAGATAGTTGCAGGCTCCGCGCTTGATCGCCTCAACGGCGGTGGCGATGCTCGAATAACCGGTGAGGATCACCACCCGCATCTCCGGGTCGAGTTCCAGCAGCTTGGGCAGCAGGACCAGGCCGGAATCGCCGTCCATTTTCAGATCCAGCGCGGCAAAATCGGGCAGATCCTGTTGTGCCAGGATCAGCCCCTCTTCGGCGGAACCTGCCGTGCTCACGCGAAAACCGCGTCGGCTCATGGCGCGAGCCATCACACGGGTAAAAGTGGCGTCGTCATCTACCAACAACAAATGCGGCAGTTCTTCGCCTTCGACCTGAATTTCTTCACTCATTTTCATTTCCTCGGGCGACACGTGGCAGGCGCAGCTCAGTGAGCGTACCGCCATCCTCATGACTGTAGAGTTTTACCGAGCCGCCAGCGCGGGTCACGCTGGCCTTGCTCAAGAATAGGCCCAGACCGAAGCCTTTGCCCTTGGTAGTAAAAAAGGGTTTGCCGATTTGTTCGGCGATGGCCAACGGTACACCCGGACCGTGGTCACGAATACTGATTGTCAGATCAACCGCATCCCAGTCGACTGTCACTTCCAGCCCTTCCGGGCAGGCATCGGCGGCATTGTTGAGCAGGTTGAGCAGCGCCTGGGTCAAGTCAGGTGGCGGCGCCAGGCGCGGAACCGGCGCGTGGCCCAGGCACTGGAAGCGATAAGTGGCTTCAGGCCGCATCAAGTGCCAGCGGTTCAGGGCTTCATCCAGCCATTGCGTAACGTCCTGAACCTCGATCGCCAGCCGGCGGTTGGCCTCGGCGGCACGCACCAGTTGCTGCAGGGTTTCCTTACACAGCTTGACCTGATCCTGCAGCACGCTCAGATCGTCCTGCAAATCCGGGTCAAGGTGATCGCGACGCATCTCCTTGAGCAGCACGCTCATGGTCGACAACGGCGTCCCCAGTTCATGGGCTGCACCGGCCGCCTGCGTGGCCACGGCCAGCAATTGCTGGTCGCGCAGGCCTTCTTCACGGCGCAGGGCGCGCAGTTCTTCCTGACGGCGCAGTTCCTCACCCATTTTGGCGGCAAAGAACGTGATCACCGCAGCTGACAGGGCGAAACTCAACCACATGCCATAAATCTGCAGCTTTTCGCGAAAGAACGGCACGGTATCTATAGGGTAGAACTGCATCAACAGCAGCGTATACAGCGCCAGCGCAATCCCGGTCAGCACCAGCGAATAGCGCCAGGGCAGCGTGACGGCGGCGATGGTCAGCGGCACCAGATAATACGAAACAAACGGGTTGGCCGAGCCACCCGAAAAGTACAGCAGGGCACTGTGGATAAACAGGTCACAGGCCAGTTGCAGCGCATATTCCAGCTCAGTCACCGGCCAGGTGGTGCGCAACCGGATTGCGGTAAACGCGCACAACAGCATGGAAAACCCAAGGGTGATGCTGAGCTGAAACCAGGGTAATGGCAGCAGGTTGAACAGATAGGCAAAGCCCACTGAACCCGCTTGCGCGGCCAGCACCAACATGCGGATAAACGTAAGACGCCAGAGGTTCTGGCGTGTTGCGGACAATAACTGAACGGGGGCGAGCATGAGCTCTCCTGATGAGCGCTCCAGGCGGATCACCGGGAGTATAACCAAGCAGGCGGCCCCGCAGGCAAAAGTGCGGCAAACAGCCACAGTGTTTTTTATGAAAATGCGGCAAAAAGCCTGCGCAAAAAACGCCCTCGTAGCAGCTGCCGAAGGAACGAGGCTGCGTTCGGCTGCGAAGCAGTCGCGAAATCAGACATTGCGATCTATTAGTTAAATCTGGTTCTCAGCATTGACGACCGCTTCGCGCTCGAACGCAGCCTCGTTCCTTCGGCAACTGCTACGCAATCTGTGGAGACCATATGTATCGAAAATGTAATTGGGCGAACTGATGGCCACTGATTAGAGTCATATGGCCATTGCTGTTCTCAATCAAGGAGCTTCCATGTCCAACTTCCAACGCACCGCTGCCCTTTTGACCCTGAGCATCGGCGCACTTGCCAGCCTGCCGGCCCTGGCAGACGACATTCATTACAACCAGATTTCCCTGCGTGCCGAAGCCAGCCAGGAAGTGCCTCGCGACTTGATGATCGTGACGCTCTATACCGAAGCGCAAAATACCGACGCCGCCAAGCTGGCCGCAGAAATCACTACGTCGATGAACAAAGCCATCGGCCAGGCCAAATCCGTCAAGGAAGTCACCCTGCGCCAAGGCAATCGCAACAGCTACCCGATTTACGACAACAAAACCCAGAAGATCACCGGCTGGCGTGAACGCGCAGAACTGCGCCTTGAAAGCACCGATTTTGCAGCTCTGTCCAAGCTCACCGGCGATCTGATGCAAACCCTGAAAATGGGCAGCATGCAGTTCACCGTCGCCAATGCCACGCGCAAAACCAGCGAAGACTCGCTGCTCAAGGACGCTGTCAATGCGTTCAAGGCTCGCGCCCAGTTGGCCACCGACGCCCTGGGCGGCAAGGGTTACAAGATCGTCAACCTGAACCTCAACACCAACGGCTACCCGCAACCTTACCTGCGCAGCGCAATGATGATGAAGGCCGCAGCCCCGGCGATGGACTCGGCGCCTACCCCGGAAGTCGAAGCCGGCACCAGTGAAGTCAGCATGAGTGCCGATGGCGTGATTGAAGTGCAGATGCAGTAAGCCTGATACGCCCTGCCAACCCCTGAAGCCAGACCGTTTCAGGGGTTTTTTTATGCCCCCGGGAAAACGCCTGCAATCGTTCTAGAATTTCAAGGTGATTACCTGCAGCAGCGCTGCCCTTCACAACAATGTTTCCCGCACAGGGGTATTGATTAGTAACAACACTGTCCTAAAACAGTGCAAGAAGGTCGCAAAAGCCCCCCGCAGATGTAAGCAAATGAGTCGAAATGCCATGCGCAAACGATCAAATGCGTCATAAGTTATATAAAAGCGACATTCCTGTACGATCGTCCCACCTTTTCAAGCTTCAACTGCTTCCACATATTGCATTGGGTATGGGCTGTGCATAAGTATCGCCGGGTCGACTCATAAGGTCGCCCTCAAACCAAAAATGACAAAAATCATGAGGCCACCATGTTCAAACACGCGGTCATTCCGTTTTTAGTAGGCGCCAGCCTGTTGGCAAGTGCACCTTTCGCCCACGCTGCTTCCAACCTGGTGTTTTGCTCTGAAGGCAGCCCGGCAGGTTTTGACCCTGGCCAGTACACCACCGGTACTGACTTTGATGCGTCGGCCGAGACCATCTTTAACCGCCTGAGCCAGTTCGAACGTGGCGGCACCAAGGTTGAGCCCGGCCTGGCGACCAGCTGGGATGTCTCGCCAGATAACCTGACATGGACCTTCCACCTGCGTGATGGCGTCAAGTTCCACACCACCCCTTACTTCAAGCCAACCCGCGATTTCAACGCCGACGACGTGCTCTTCACGTTCAACCGCATGCTCGACAAAGACATGCCGTTCCGTAAGGCTTACCCCACCGAATTCCCTTATTTCACCGACATGGGCATGGATAAAAACATCGCCAAGGTGGAAAAAATCGACGACAAGACCGTCAAGTTCACCCTGAACTCGGTCGATGCCGCGTTTATCCAGAACATGGCGATGCACTTTGCATCCATCCAGTCCGCCGAGTACGCCGACAAACTGCTCAAGGAAGGCAAGCCTGCCGACATCAACCAGAAACCGATCGGCACCGGCCCGTTTGTGTTCAAGAGCTACCAGAAAGACTCGAACATCCGCTACACCGGCAACAAGGACTACTGGAAGCCAGAAGACGTCAAGATCGACAACCTGATCTTCGCCATCACCACCGATCCCTCGGTACGCGTCCAGAAGCTCAAGAAGAACGAGTGCCAGGTCACCCTCTTCCCGCGTCCGGCCGACCTCAAGGCCCTGAGTGAAGACCCGAATCTGAAGATGCCCCATCAAGCGGGCTTCAACCTCGGTTACATCGCCTACAACGTGATGGACAAGATCAAGGGCAGCAACGAGCCAAACCCGATGTCCCAGCTCAAGGTCCGCCAGGCCCTGGACATGTCGGTGAACAAACAGCAGATCATCGACTCGGTGTACCAGGGTGCAGGCCAACTGGCTGTTGGCGCCATGCCACCGACCCAATGGTCCTATGACACCAGCATCAAGGACGCACCTTTCGATCCGGAAAAAGCCAAACAACTGCTCAAGGAAGCAGGCGTCAAGGAAGGTACCGAGATCGTGCTGTGGGCCATGCCGGTGCAACGCCCGTATAACCCCAATGCCAAGTTGATGGCTGAAATGCTGCAGTCGGACTGGAGCAAGATCGGCATCAAGGCCAAGATCACCAGCTACGAATGGGGCGAGTACATCAAGCGCTCCAAAGGCGGCGAGAACGGCGCGATGCTGATTGGCTGGAGCGGCGACAACGGTGACCCGGACAACTGGCTCGGCACCCTGTTTGGCTGCGACTCGCTGGAAGGCAACAACTTCTCCAAATGGTGCGACCCGGAGTTCGACAAACTGGTCAAAGCCGCCAAGGCCACCACCGATATTGCAGAGCGCACAAAACTGTACCAACAGGCGCAGCAACGACTCAAAAGCCAGATTCCGATGACACCTATCGCACACTCGACGGTGTATCAACCGATGCGCAAAAACGTAGAAGATTTCAAGATCAGCCCGTTTGGCCTGAACTCCTTCTACGGGGTCAGCGTCGGCAAATAACAAGGACCGGTGAATGCGGCTACAAGGCTGCATTCACTTATCTACCAGGACGGTGGAAATCACCTACAGCCTAAAGCCATATCTGACTACATCAGAGGCTATAGGAAGCCAAGACGATTCCTACAAGATTGTCAGATCCCATGTATTTACTGCTGAGCGCCGGCTGCTTAACTTCGGCCAAGGGCAGTCTATTGCAGCGGGTGAGGCGCAGTAGTTGATGGCATCGACGCCCTGAACCGTACGCCTTCGATCAAGGCGCGCTCAGGACTCAAAAATAAAAAAAGGATAGGGAACGCCATGCGCAACCCTCTGGTTTTATCAGTATTGATCGGCGCCGGCGTACTTGCCGGCAGCCCACTCGCAAACGCAGCCAACAGCCTGGTGTTTTGTTCCGAAGGCAGCCCGGCCGGTTTTGACACCGCGCAGTACACCACCGCCACCGACAACGACGCGGCCGAGCCCATTTACAACCGCCTCGCTGAATTTGAAAAAGGTGGCACCGCAGCCGTTCCGGCCCTGGCAACGAGCTGGGATGTTTCCGAAGACGGCCTGACGTGGACGTTCCACCTGCGTGACGGGGTCAAGTTCCATACCACCAAGTGGTTCACCCCGACCCGCAACTTCGATGCCGATGACGTGCTCTTTACGTTCAACCGCATGCTCAACCCGGACCATCCCTTCCGCAAGGCCTACCCCACCGAGTTCCCGTACTTCAACGGCATGAGCCTGGACAAGAACATCGCCAGCGTCGAAAAAACCGGTCCCATGACCGTGGTCATGAAACTCAACTCGGTAGACGCCGCCTTTATTCAAAACCTGGCCATGAGCTTTGCCGCCATCCTGTCGGCCGAATACGCCGACCAGTTGCTCAAGAGCGGCAAGCCCAGCGATATCAACCAGAAGCCTGTCGGCACCGGCCCGTATGTGTTCCAGCGTTATCAGAAAGACTCGAACATCCGCTACGCCGCCAACAAGGACTACTGGGCCCCCAGCCAGGTCAAGCTCGACAACCTGATTTTCTCGATCAGCGTCGATGCCTCGGCGCGCATGCAAAAGCTGCGTAAAAACGAATGCCAGGTCTCGCTCAACCCGCGCCCGGCCGACGTTGCCGGCCTCAAGGCCGATCCGAAGCTGCAGGTGATTGAAAAGCCCGGCTTCAACCTCGGTTACATTGCCTACAACGTGCAGCACAAGCCGTTCGACCAGTTGCAGGTGCGCCAGGCCCTGGACATGGCGGTCAACAAGGACGAGATCCTCAAGGCGGTGTATCAGGGCGCAGGCCAAAAAGCCGTCAACGCCATGCCGCCAACGCAATGGTCCTACGACGAAACCATTACCGACGCCCCCTACAACCCGGAAAAAGCCAAAGAGCTGCTCAAAGCCGCTGGGGTCAAGGACGGCACCGAAATAACCCTGTGGGCCATGCCCGTACAGCGCCCCTACAACCCGAACGCCAAGCTGATGGCCGAAATGCTGCAGTCGGACTGGGCCAAAATCGGCCTCAAGGTCAAGATCGTCAGCTATGAATGGGGCGAGTACATCAAACGCACCAAAAATGGCGAACACGACATCAGCCTGATTGGCTGGACCGGGGACAACGGAGACCCGGACAACTGGCTCGGCACCCTCTACAGCTGCGACGCAATCGGCGGCAACAACTACTCCATGTGGTGCAACAAGGAGTACGACACCCTGGTCAAAAATGCCAAGGTCGTGACCGATCGCGATCAGCGCACAGTGCTCTATAAACAGGCCCAGCAGTTGCTCAAGCAACAGGTGCCGATCACCCCCATTGCGCACTCCACAGTCAACCAGCCGCTGAGCGCCAAAGTCGAAGGGTTCACGGTCAGCCCCTTTGGCCGTAACGCCTTCTCAGGTGTCAGCCTCAAGGACTGATTACTCCAATAGAACAGTGCCACTGTGGGAGCGAGCCTGCTCGCGAAGTCCTCAAGAGCAGCGCGGTATCGCCAACGACCTTCGCGAGCAGGCTCGCTCCCACAACAGAGATCACAAACAACACCGCTCTTTCAGCAGGTCACTTAACCCATGGCCCGCTAAAACTTCGCCAAATCTGCACCAGGCAAACGTTTGCAATGCTTTAAATCGTTTCACAACAGCCGAGTCATCACAAAAAAAGACCGGCCATAAAAAGAAGAAACCAAAGAGGAGCCTCAACCATGAAACTCACCAGCCGCGCGTTATTGGCCTTGTCCATCAGCAGCATCACTGCGATGGCCAATGCCGATGAATTCATGCCGACCGAACTCAAAGCCAGCAGCGCTCAAAGCGAGACCAAGGGCTTTGTCGAAGACCAGACCCTGGGCGGCACTACCCGCAACTGGTACGCCAACGAGCTCAAGCGTCGCGATGACCGTTTCAGCTACAACAACCACGGCACCCGTGAGTCCACCCCGCGCCGGATCAACTGGGTACAGGGCACCATCCTCGACTACAAGTCGGGCTTCACCGAAGGCACCGTAGGCTTCAGCACCCAGGTCGCGGCTTACAACGCCATTGCCCTGGATCGCGACGCCAAGGACATCGCCGGGCCAAACAACCGCACCCTGACCCACAGCGACGGCGACGCCGTCGGCCAGTGGAGCAAGCTGGGCCTGGCCAACCTCAGCGCCCGCATCTCCAACACCACGCTGACCGTGGGCCGACAGAACTTCAGCAGCCCGACCATCGACGTGATCGGTAACCGCGCACTGCCTTCCAGCTTTCAAGGGGTGGGCCTGCACAGTGAAGAGTTCAACAACCTGTCGTTCGATGCCGGCTCCTTTGACCGCGTGTCCCCGCGAACCGAATCGAGCCTGAGCAAGTTCCGCAGCGAATACGGCGCAACCGGGGTTGAAACCGATCGCGCCAGCGTCGCCGGCCTCAACTACCAGCCGTTCAAGAGCCTGAAGACCACGCTGTACGCAACCCACGTTGAAGACTTCTGGAATCAGTACTACTTCGGCGCCGTACACGACATGGGCGACAACGCCACCCTGGGCCTGAATACCAACTTCAACTACTACAAGACCCTGGATACCGGCAGCAAGGCCCTGGGCAACATCAACAACGACGCCTACAGCCTGGCCTTCGCCCTGACCCACCAGGCCCACACCCTGAGCCTGTCGTTCCAGCAGATCGTCGGCGACGAGTACTTCGACTACCTGCACGAAACCAACGGCATCTACCTGGCCAACTCCCTGCTCTCGGACTTCAACGGCCCGAACGAGAAATCCCTGCAACTGGCCTACAGCATCAATATGGCGCAGTACGGCATTCCGGGCCTCAAGTTCAACGCCTACCACGCCCGCGGCTGGGATATCGACGGCACCAAGTACACCGGCACCGCCTACGACGTGAAGAACATGGACGGCGAAACCCATTACGAGTACAGCGTTGGCACGTCCTATGCAATCCAAAGTGGCCCGCTGAAAGCCACCGCGATTCGCGCGACGTACACCACGCACCGCGCCAGCAAAAACCAGTCTGACGGCAACATCAACGAATTCCGCCTGGTGACCACCATTCCGTTCAACATTCTGTAAAACACTGCTCAAACCCGAAGGCTGCGGCTGATTCGACGAATCAGCCGCAGCCGTTACGCTGGCTCACCCGACTCTGGAGAGGGTTGCTATGAAAAGATTCCCACTACGCACTGCCCTGGCCGCGGCACTGCTCTGCACCACTGTGAGTGTCAGCGCGAAAACCCTGGTGGTCTGCACTGAAGCCAGCCCTGAAGGGTTCGACATCGTTCAGTTCACCACCGCCGTGACTGCCGATGCTTCGGCCGAGACCATACTCAACCGCCTGGTCGACTTTGCCCCCGGCACCACGGATGTGGAGCCCGCCCTGGCCGAGCGCTGGGACATCAGCCCGGACGGGCTTGAATACACTTTTCACCTGCGTCCCGACGTAAAGTTTCACACCACTGATTATTTCAAACCGACCCGAACCCTGAACGCCGATGACGTGGTCTGGAGTTTTCAGCGCCAGCTGGACCCGAATCACCCGTGGCACAAACTGTCGCTGGTCGGTTACCCCTACTTTGAAAGCATGGGTTTCAAGGACCTGCTCAAGAGCGTCGAGAAAGTTGACGACCTGACGGTAAAAATCACTCTCAACCACCCTGAAGCGCCGTTTCTGCGCGACGTGGCCATGCCGTTCAACTCCATCTACTCCGCCGAATACGCCGACCATCTGCTCAAGTCCGGCAAAACCGCCGACCTCAATACCAAGCCGATCGGCACCGGCCCGTTTATCTTCGTGCGCTACAACAAGGATGCCCAGGTACGCTTCAAGGCCAACCCGGACTACTTCCGTGGCAAACCGCCCAGTGATGCGCTGATCTTCGCCATCGCCACCGACAGCAACGTGCGCCTGCAAAAGCTCAAGGCCAACGAATGCCAGATCGCGCTGTACCCCAAGCCTGATGAGGTCAAGAACATCCGCAAGGACCCCAACCTCAAGGTCGATGAGCTGGCCGCCCTGATGACCAGCTATATCGCCATGAATACCAGTCACAAGTACCTGAGCGATGTGCGCGTACGCAAAGCCATCGACATGGCCTTCGACAAGCAGACCTATCTGAACTCCGTCCACGGCGAAGGCAACGCACTGCTGGCCGTCAACCCTTACCCGCCGACCATGCTGGGCTACAACACCAGCATTCAGCGGCCGCCCCGCGACCTGGACAAGGCCCGGGCCTTGCTCAAGGAAGCCGGGGTACCTGAAGGCACGGTACTGACCCTATTCACCCGCAACGGCGGCGGCCCGACCAACCCCAACCCGATGCTGGGTGCGCAGTTGCTGCAGTCCGACCTGGCACAAATCGGCCTCAAGCTGGATATCCGGGTCATGGAATGGGGCGAAATGCTCAAGCGCGCCAAAAATGGCGAACATGATCTGGTGTCGACCGGTTGGGGCGGCGATAACGGCGACCCGGATAACTTCCTGACCCCGCTGCTTAGCTGCGAGGCGGCCAAAAACGGCGAGAACTACGCCCGCTGGTGCAACAAGGACTTCGAAAGCCTGATCACCAAAGCCCGTGGTATCACTGAACCCTCGCAACGGGCCGAGTTCTATCAACAGGCACAGATGATTTTTAATCAGGACCAACCCTGGATCAACGTAACCCATCCTATGCTGTTCACGGCGATGCGCAAAAACGTCGAGGGCTATACCCTTAGCCCCCTGACCAACAACAACTTCGCCACAACCCAGGTGAAGTAGAACAATAAAAACCCGCCAGGGTTTACCTCAACCCCGGCGGACCTGCCTGACCGGCTGATAAGGAACACCACACGATGTTTAGTTTTATTGCCCGCCGAGTGGGGTTGTTGATCCCCACGTTCTTCGGCATCACCTTGCTCACCTTTGCCCTGATTCGCATGATCCCGGGTGACCCGGTCGAAGTCATGATGGGTGAGCGCCGGGTAGACCCTGAAATGCACGCCCAGGCCATGGAGCGCCTGGGTCTGAACAAGCCGCTGCACGAGCAGTACATCGACTACGTCAGCAAACTGGCACATGGCGATCTGGGCGAGTCATTGCGCACCCGTGAAAGCGTGTGGAGCGAATTTTCCGCACTTTTCCCCGCCACGCTGGAACTGGCCAGCGCCGCCCTGTTGTTCGCCGGCATCCTCGGGCTACTGGCGGGAGTGATCGCGGCACTCAAACGCGGCTCATTGTTTGACCACGGCGTGATGGGTATCTCCCTGGCGGGGTATTCGATGCCGATCTTCTGGTGGGGCCTGATCCTGATCATGTTCTTCTCCGTGGGCCTGGGCTGGACCCCGGTGTCCGGGCGTATCGACCTGCTCTACGACATAGAGCCCAAAACCGGCTTCATGCTTATCGACACCCTGCTCAGCGACGAGCCCGAAGCCTTCTGGGACGCGTTGCACCACCTGATTCTGCCGGCCATTGTGCTGGGTACCATTCCGCTGGCCGTGATCGCGCGGATGACCCGCTCATCCATGCTTGAAGTGCTGCGCGAAGACTACATCCGTACCGCCCGCGCCAAAGGCCTGTCACCCGCCCGCGTGGTGTTCGTGCACGGCCTGCGCAACGCCCTGATCCCGGTACTGACCGTGGTCGGCCTGCAAGTGGGCACCCTGCTGGCCGGTGCAGTCCTGACCGAAACCATTTTTTCGTGGCCCGGTATCGGTAAATGGCTGATCGAAGCCATTGGCGCCCGGGACTATCCCGTGGTGCAAAACGGCATCCTGCTAATCGCCTGCCTGGTGATTCTGGTCAACTTCGTAGTCGACATCCTCTACGGCTTTGCCAACCCACGCATCCGTCACCAGCGCTGAGATCCTGACCATGAGCACCTCCCCAAGCACGACCGAAGTGGATCAAAGCCTGCTTTATCCATCACCGTACAAAGAATTCTGGCATGCCTTCTCCCGAAACAAGGGCGCTGTGGCGGGTCTGATTTTCATGACCATCATCGTGTTCTGCGCGATCTTCGCCCCGTGGGTCGCCCCCCATAGCCCGAGTGAGCAATACCGCGACTTTCTGCTGACCCCGCCGGTCTGGCTGGAAGGCGGCAACTGGCAATTTCTGCTGGGCACCGATGAACTGGGGCGCGACCTGTTGTCACGCCTGATCGAAGGTTCACGGCTGTCGCTGTTGATCGGTTTGTCGTCTGTGGTCATCTCGCTGATTCCGGGCGTGATCCTGGGCCTGTTTGCCGGCTTTTTTCCGCGCCTTCTCGGCCCGGGCATCATGCGGTTGATGGACATCATGCTGGCCCTGCCTTCCTTGCTGCTGGCCGTGGCGATTGTCGCCATCCTCGGCCCTGGCCTGATCAACACCGTGATCGCCATTGCCGTGGTGTCGTTGCCATCGTACGTGCGTCTGACCCGTGCCGCCGTGATGGGCGAGCTGAACCGCGACTATGTGACCGCTGCCCGCCTGGCCGGTGCCAGTCTGCCGCGCCTGATGTTTATCACTGTGCTGCCCAACTGCATGGCGCCGCTGATCGTGCAGGCCACCCTGAGTTTCTCCTCGGCGATCCTCGACGCCGCAGCACTGGGCTTTCTTGGCCTCGGCGTACAACCGCCAACCCCGGAGTGGGGCACCATGCTGGCTTCGGCCCGCGACTATATCGAACGCGCGTGGTGGGTCGTCAGCCTGCCTGGCTTGACCATTTTGCTCAGCGTGCTGGCAATCAACCTGATGGGCGACGGCCTGCGCGATGCGCTGGACCCGAAACTCAAGAACGCCGCCTGAGGAGATTCCCATGTCACTGTTAGAAATCAAGAATCTCAATGTCCGTTTTGGCGACGCTACGGCCGTGCCGGTGGTAGACGGCCTGAGCCTGTCTGTGGATAAAGGCGAAGTACTGGCAATTGTCGGTGAGTCGGGGTCGGGCAAGTCCGTGACCATGATGGCGCTGATGGGCCTGATCGAGCACCCTGGTATCGTCAGCGCCGACGCGCTGACCTTCGACGGCAAGAACATGCTGACCCTCAGCGCGCGTCAGCGCCGCCAGATCGTCGGCAAGGACATGGCGATGGTCTTCCAGGACCCCATGACCGCACTGAACCCCAGCTATACCGTGGGTTTCCAGATCGAGGAAGTGCTGCGCCTGCACCTGAAAATGTCCGCCAAGGCAGCGCGCAAACGAGCCATCGAGCTGCTGGAAAAAGTTGAAATCCCGGGGGCTGCCAGCCGCATGGACGCCTACCCGCACCAACTGTCAGGCGGCATGAGCCAGCGCGTGGCGATTGCCATGGCGATTGCCGGTGAACCCAAACTGCTGATCGCCGACGAACCTACCACGGCCCTGGACGTAACCATCCAGGCGCAGATCATGGACCTGCTGCTGAGCCTGCAACGCGAACAGAACATGGGCCTGGTGCTGATTACCCACGACCTCGCCGTAGTCGCCGAAACCGCCCAGCGGGTATGCGTGATGTACGCCGGCCAGGCCGTGGAAGTCGGCAACGTGCCGGGGCTGTTTGATGTGCCCGCGCACCCGTACAGCGAGGCGCTGCTGGCTGCGATCCCGGAACACAGCATGGGTGCTGCCCGTCTGTCGACCTTGCCCGGCATCGTGCCCGGTCGCTATGACCGGCCCAAAGGCTGCCTGCTGTCACCGCGCTGCCCGTATGTACAAGAGCAATGTCGTCAACAACGTCCTGCGCTGGAGCAACAGGCTCACAGCCAGGTGCGCTGCTTCTTCCCCTTGAATCAGGAGGTGGCGTAATGACTGTTGTTCTTACCGCCCGCGACCTAACCCGTCACTACGAAGTATCCCGTGGCATGTTCAAAGGCCATGCGCTGGTGCGCGCACTCAACGGCGTGTCATTTGAACTGGAAGCCGGTAAAACCCTTGCCGTGGTGGGAGAGTCCGGTTGCGGAAAATCCACCCTGGCCCGCGCGTTGACCTTGATTGAAGAGCCCTCCTCGGGCTCGCTGAAAATTGCCGGGCAAGAAGTTGCAGGGGCCAACAAGGCCGAGCGCAAACAACTGCGCAAAGACGTGCAGATGGTGTTCCAGAGCCCCTACGCCTCGCTCAACCCGCGGCAGAAAATCGGCGATCAACTGGCCGAGCCACTGCTCATCAACACCAGCCTGAGCGCCAGCGAGCGCCGCGAAAAAGTCCAGGCCATGATGAAACAGGTCGGCTTGCGCCCCGAGCATTACCAGCGCTACCCGCATATGTTCTCGGGGGGCCAGCGCCAGCGTATCGCCCTGGCCCGGGCCATGATGTTGCAACCCAAGGTGCTGGTGGCGGACGAACCAACTTCGGCGCTGGACGTTTCGATCCAGGCGCAGGTGCTTAACCTGTTTATGGATTTGCAGCAGGAGTTCAACACTGCCTACGTGTTCATTTCCCACAACCTGGCGGTGGTGCGGCATGTGGCCGACACGGTACTGGTGATGTACCTCGGTCGCCCGGTAGAGATGGGCCCCAAGGAGGAGATCTACACCCGGCCGTTGCACCCCTACACCCAGGCGCTGCTGTCGGCCACGCCGACGATCCACCCCGATCCGCTCAAGCCAAAAATCAAGATCGTCGGCGAGCTGCCCAACCCGCTGAACCCGCCATCAGGTTGCGCCTTTCACAAGCGCTGCCCGTATGCGACCGAGTTGTGCAGCACAGACGAACCTGTACTGCGCCTGCTCGACAACCGCCAGGTTGCCTGCCATCACGCGGAGCAGTTTTTGCAGAGCTAAACACGACCCGTAGCAGCTGCCGAGGAACGAAGGCTGCGTTCGGCGGCACAGCCGTCGTAAAATCGAGGCCCGCGGAGTAACAGACATACCGCAAGCTCAGGTTTTACGATTGCTTCGCAATCGAACGCAGCCTTCGGCAGCGGCTACACATAGAGGTAATGCATTACGTCTGGCTATCGCCTTCATCGCCCTCATCGCCGTTATCCCCACCGTCACCGCCGCCATCACCATCGGTCTGGTCATCATCCCCCGAACTGCCGCCCTGCCCCTGGTCCCCAGGTTCGGAATCCGACTTGTAGATGGCATGAATTGTCGGCCCCGGCACGCCTGTTACTGAAAACCCGGCCCCCGTGCTGCTCAGCGGGTTGCTCGCCCAAGCCGCCGAGGCACTCACCGTCAGCAGCACCAGCACCTTGAGCAACAGCACAATGCGTTGAAAAAGCTTCATCGCGATTTCCATCCTGTTATGAGAAAAGCACCCTTTAAACCTAGTTCGCCCCTTTCAGCTTTTCCAGAAACTCACAGGCTGGGATATACCCATTCGGAGTAACGCAGCCGCGTTTGTCGATACTGTGTGGTGGGCCATACGCTCACTTGTAGCCGTTGACGAGCAGCCCGAGGCTACGTCCGGCTGCGTAGCAGTCGTAAATTGCTTCGGGCGCGATCGCAGCCTTCGGCAGCGACTATAAAGTTCGCGGGCAAAAAAAAGCGAAGCCCAAGGGCTTCGCTTTATTTCAACCAGACACCGAAGTGTTTAGTGATGCTCACGGGTTGCGCGGAACTTCACATCCGGCCAGCGCTCTTCCATCAACGCCAGATTGACGCGGGTCGGAGCCAGATAGGTCAGGTGACCGCCACCGTCCACGGCCAAGTTTTCCACAGCTTTGACGCTGAACTCTTCGAGCTTCTTCTTATCGTCGCAATCAATCCAGCGAGCCGAGTACACAGTGATCGGCTCGTAGGAGCATTCCACTTTGTATTCTTCTTTCAAGCGGCTGGCGACCACGTCGAACTGCAGCACACCCACGGCGCCCAGGATGATGTCGTTGCTGCGCTCCGGGAAGAACACCTGGGTGGCGCCCTCTTCGGCCAGTTGCTGCAAGCCCTGGCGCAATTGCTTGGACTTGAGTGGATCGCGCAGACGTACGCGACGGAACAGTTCCGGGGCAAAGTGCGGAATACCGGTGAAGCTCAGGCTCTCACCTTCGGTGAAGGTGTCACCGATCTGGATGGTGCCGTGGTTGTGCAAACCGATGATATCACCCGCAAAAGCCTCTTCGAGCTGTTCACGCTCGGAGGAGAAGAACGTCAGCGCATCGCCGATACGAACATCTTTGCCGGTGCGCACATGGCGCATTTTCATGCCCTTTTCGTATTTGCCCGAGCAAATGCGCATAAAGGCGATACGGTCGCGGTGTTTCGGGTCCATGTTCGCCTGGATCTTGAACACGAAACCGGTGAATTTCTCTTCAACCGGCTCGACGGTACGCTCGTTGGCAACACGGGCCAGCGGCTTCGGGGCCCAGTCAACTACCGCGTCGAGCACATGGTCGACACCAAAGTTGCCCAGTGCGGTACCGAAGAACACCGGGGTCAACTGGCCGTCGAGAAATTCCTGCTGGTTGAATTCATGGCAAGCGCCCTGAACCAGTTCCAGTTGATCAACAAAACGATCGTACTCGTCACCCAAGTGGGCACGGGCTTCATCGGAATCGAGCTTTTCGATGATTTTGGTTTCGGTGCGCTCATGCCCATGACCGGCGGTGTAGACGATGATGTAGTCGTCTGCCAGGTGGTAGACACCCTTGAAGTCGCGGTAGCAGCCGATCGGCCAGGTGATCGGCGCCGCCTTGATTTTCAGGACCGCTTCGATCTCGTCCAGCAACTCGATCGGGTCGCGAATATCGCGGTCGAGTTTGTTGATAAAGCTGACGATTGGCGTGTCACGCAGACGACACACGTCCATCAGGGCGATGGTACGTGGCTCAACGCCCTTACCGCCGTCGAGGACCATCAGCGCCGAGTCGACCGCGGTCAGCGTGCGGTAGGTGTCTTCGGAGAAGTCTTCGTGGCCCGGGGTGTCGAGCAGGTTGATCATGTTGTCGCGATACGGGAACTGCATGACCGACGTGGTAATCGAAATACCCCGTTGTTTCTCCATTTCCATCCAGTCGGAGGTGGCATGGCGGTCGGACTTTCGCGATTTCACCGTACCGGCGACAGCAATCGCCTTACCCATCAGCAAGAGCTTTTCGGTGATGGTGGTCTTACCCGCATCGGGGTGGGAAATAATGGCGAAAGTGCGGCGTTTCGCGACTTCGGCGGCCTGGTTGGTCATGGGAAATCGCCTGACGATTGATTCAAAAAAGGGCGCGGATTATAGCTCAAATCAGGCGCCTACAGCCACCGTTGGAACCGTGGCTCGTCGGACAAGGGTGGCAATGTGCCGTAAAAAATGTGAACCTTTTAAACAGTGGAGGCGTCCACTCTCCTGATACGACAAAGCGTCAGGGGCTGAAATATCAGCAAGTTAGCCTGACGAGGCTGCGCTAATGACAGGTGTTGAGGGCGCATTTTCGCCACCACCTGTTGCTCTTCGCGAACATATTGCCGGCAGCCAGGAATGGCCTTGCCACACGACGATGTGTTCGCCGACTGAAAAAAAAGGAGTCCGTCTATGGCGAATCGCTATGGAAAAGGGCTTATAGGATGCGCGGTCGTTATCGCGCTTCTGGCCCTGTTGGTCCACTGGATCGGCATCAGCACTATCGAACACTATCAAGATGATTTGTTGTTCTACCTGCAAGCCCACCTGTACCTGGTACTCGCTTCAATGCTCGCCGCCCTCCTTGTAGGGATACCTGCCGGCATTTTCCTCAGTCGACCTTCAATGGCCGGACGTGCGGAACGCTTCATGCAAGTCTTCAACATCGGCAACACCGTGCCTCCTCTGGCGGTACTGGCCATTGCCCTGGGTTTCCTGGGCATCGGTAGCGGCCCTGCCATCTTCGCCCTGTTTCTCGCCTCGTTGCTGCCCATTGTGCGCAATACCTACGAAGGCTTGAAAAACGTCCAGGGTTCGCTCAAGGAAGCCGCCGTCGGTATCGGCATGACCCCGCGCCAGGTGCTGTGGCGGGTCGAGTTGCCCAACGCCGTGCCCATCATCATGGGCGGTGTGCGCGTGGCACTGGCGATCAACGTCGGTACCGCCCCGCTGGCGTTCCTGATCGGCGCCAACAGCCTGGGCAGCCTGATTTTTCCAGGCATTGCCCTCAACAATCAGCCGCAACTGATCCTCGGCGCCGCCTGTACTGCGCTGCTGGCACTGCTGCTCGACGGCCTGGTGATACTCATCAGCCGCCAGTGGTTGGAACGCGGTCTGCGACCTGCTTAAGGTCTGGCTGAGCAAAGGAATAACCATGAAAAAAATTAGCTTTTTACTAGGCTGCATCCTGCTGTGTGCAGGAATTGCCCAGGCTGCGGAAAAACCCTTGATTCGCATTGGGGCGCGGGTGTTTACCGAGCAAACCCTGCTCGCGGAAATCACTTCGCAATACCTCAACAGCAAGGGCTATAACGCTCAGGTCACCGGCGGGCTGGGCAGCAGCCTGGCGCGTTCGGCCCAGGAGTCGGGGCAACTGGACATGGTGTGGGAATACACCGGCGTTTCGCTGGTGGCCTACAACCACATCACCGACAAACTCGACAGCCAGCAATCCTACGACCGGGTAAAAGAGGTCGATGCTAAACAAGGACTGGTCTGGCTGCATCCGTCCAAGTTCAGCAACACCTATGCGCTGGCACTGCCACAAAAGGTGGCCGAAGCGTTTCCGGGCATCAACAGCATCAGCGACCTGAACAAGGCAATGCGCGAACCGGACAACAAAAATGCGCTGGTGGCCCTGGACACCGAGTTCGCCAACCGCTCCGACGGCTTGCTGGGTATGGTCAAGCTCTACGACATGGACCTGACCCGTCGCAATATCCGCCAGATGGACGCCGGGCTGGTCTACACCGCGCTGAAAAACGGCCAGGTGTTTGCCGGACTGGTCTACACCACGGACGGTCGCTTGAGCGCCTTCAATCTCAAATTGCTTGAAGACGACAAGCACTACTTCCCGGACTACACCGCCGCGCCGGTAGTGCGTCAGGCCTACCTGGATCAGCACCCCGACCTTGCGGGGCTGCTCAAGCCACTGGCCGATCTGTTTGACGATGAAACCATGCGTCAACTCAACGCCCGGGTCGATGTAAACCACGAAAGCCCGTCCAAAGTCGCCGCAGACTTTCTGCGCCAGCATCCACTGAACTGAAAAGAGGAGAAGACATGGAATTTTTAAACGCCTTTTCCCACATGGACTGGTCGCTTGTTCTGCATCTGACCTTGCAGCACATCACCCTGGTCGGCATTGCCGTGATTCTGGCAATCCTGATCGGCGTGCCGCTGGGCGTGCTGATGACACGCTTTCCGTCGCTGGCCGGCCCGCTGCAAGCCAGCGCCACGGTGCTGCTGACCATTCCTTCAATTGCCCTGTTCGGCCTGCTGCTGCCGTTCTACTCGAAGTTCGGCCAGGGCCTTGGCCCTATGCCGGCCATTACCGCCGTGTTTTTGTACTCACTGCTGCCGATCATGCGTAACACCTTCCTGGCCCTCACCGGCGTGGAACCGGGGATTCGCGAAGCCGCTCGCGGTATCGGCATGACCTTCAGCCAGCGCCTGCGCATGGTTGAACTGCCCATCGCCGTGCCGGTGATTCTGGCCGGTGTGCGTACCGCCGTGGTCATGAACATCGGCGTCATGACCATTGCCGCCACCATCGGTGCCGGTGGTCTGGGTGTACTTATTCTTGCTGCAATCAGCCGTAGCGACATGTCGATGCTGATCGTAGGCGCCGTGTTGGTCAGTGTTCTGGCCATCATCGCCGACCTGCTTCTGCAATGGCTGCAACGCTCGCTGACTCCAAAAGGACTGCTCAAATGATCGAACTTCAAAACCTCAGCAAAACATTCCAAAGCAACGGCAAAGATGTAAAGGCCGTGGACTCGGTAAACCTGACCGTCAATGAAGGCGAAATCTGCGTATTCCTCGGGCCTTCGGGCTGCGGCAAAAGCACCACGCTGAAAATGATCAACCGTCTGATCAAGCCCACGTCGGGCAAGATCCTTATCAATGGCGAAGACACCACTGACCTCGACCCGGTAACCCTGCGTCGCAATATTGGTTATGTGATCCAGCAGATCGGCCTGTTCCCCAACATGACCATCGAGGAGAACATCACCATCGTTCCGCGCCTGCTGGGGTGGGACAAGCAAAAGTGCCATGACCGTGCCCGCGAACTGATGAGCATGATCAAGCTGGAGCCCAAGCAATACCTCAACCGTTATCCGCGCGAACTGTCTGGTGGTCAGCAGCAACGAATCGGCGTGATTCGCGCCCTGGCGGCCGATGCGCCGCTGCTGCTGATGGATGAACCGTTTGGTGCGGTGGACCCGATCAACCGCGAGATGATCCAGAACGAATTCTTCGAGATGCAGCGCGCGCTGAACAAGACCGTAATCATGGTCAGCCACGACATCGACGAAGCGATCAAACTGGGCGACAAGATCGCCATCTTCCGTGGCGGCAAACTGTTGCAAATGGACCACCCGGATACCCTGCTCGCTCACCCGGCGGACGACTTCGTGAGCAACTTTGTCGGCCAGGACAGCACCCTCAAGCGCCTGCTGCTGGTCAAGGCCGAAGATGCCGCGGACAACGCGCCATCGGTGAGCCCGGAAACCCCGGTGGCCGAAGCCCTGGAACTGATGGACGAACTGGACCGTCGCTATGTGGTGGTCACCTGTGCCGACAACAAGGCACTGGGGTATGTACGTCGTCGTGACCTGCATCGTCAGACAGGCACCTGTGGCCAGTTCCTGCGGGAGTTCACCGCGACCGCTGCGTCGGAAGAGCATTTGCGCATCCTGCTGTCGCGCATGTACGAGTTCAACCGCTCGTGGTTGCCGGTGATGGACGCCGAACGCGTGTTCCAGGGTGAGGTGACGCAAGAATCGATTGCGGCGTACCTGAGTTCGGGTCGTTCGCGTGGCGCCAAGACCAGCATTGTTTCACCGGCTGAAATAGCTTCCGCTTGACCCTGCAGCCGTTGCCGCAGACTGCGCCGGGTTGCGCAGCCTGCGGCAGCGGCTACAACCTGTTGTATCCAACACGAATCATGTTCTGAGCCATCACTGCATCGCCATTGATGGTGCTCCCCGCGTCCTTATGATGGTTCGCACGCCTCCCGCTGCGAGCCATCACCATGCCCCATGCCAAAACCCTCTACGACAAGCACATTGATGCGCACACCGTGTGCGCGCTCGATGATCAAGGTCACGTCTTGCTATACATAGACCGTCAGGTCATTAACGAATACACCAGCCCGCAAGCCTTCAGTGGTTTGCGTGAAGCCGGGCGCGAAGTGTGGCGTCCGGAAACCGCCCTGGCGGTGGTTGACCATGTGAACCCGACCGCCCCCGTGCGCGTGGCCGCCATGGCCGATGCAGGCGGCGCTTTGCAGGTGTCGTATCTGCAACAGAACTGCGAAAAGTTTGGCATCGAGCTGTTCGATGTGCTCGACCAGCGCCAAGGGATCGAACACGTTATCGCCCCCGAGCAAGGCTTCATCCTGCCCGGCATGGTGATCGCCGCAGGCGACAGTCACACCACGACTTATGGCGCGCTGGGTGCCTTCGGCTTTGGTATCGGCACCTCTGAAATCGAGCACCTGCTGGCCACTCAGACACTGGTCTACAAACGTCTGAAAAGCATGCGAGTGACCGTCCAGGGCGCGCTGGGCCTGGGGCTGACGTCAAAAGACCTGATCATGGCCCTGATCGCCAAAATCGGCGCTTCAGGCGCCACCGGCTATGCCATTGAATTTACCGGCTCGACCATCGATGCATTGAGCGTCGAAGCGCGCATGACCATCTGCAACATGGCCGTGGAAGCCGGTGCCCGCGGTGCTTTTATGGCGCCCGATGACAAGGTGTACGCCTACCTCAAAGACAAACCCCGTGCCCCACAAGGCGAGTTGTGGGAACAAGCGGTTGAGCATTGGTGCCTGCTTTATAGCGACCCCGACGCGCAGTTCGATCAAGAGGTGCAAGTGGACGCCACTGACCTGCAACCGATGGTCACGTGGGGCACCAGCCCCGATCAGGCCGCCGCCATTGGCAGCCGCGTGCCGGACCCGCAGGCGATCAGCGACTTGATCTTGCGTCAGGACATGCGCCGGGCCTTGAACTACATGGGCCTGGAGGCTGGCACGCCGCTCAATGAAGTGGTGATCAGCCATGCCTTTATCGGTTCGTGCACCAACGCCCGCATTGAAGATTTACGTGACGCCGCACAGGTGGTGCGCGGCCAGAAAGTGGCCACGCATGTGCGGGCGATGATCGTGCCGGGGTCGACTCAGGTGCGTGATCAGGCCGAGGCCGAAGGGTTGGCCGCGATCTTTATCGACGCCGGTTTTGAGTGGCGCCAGTCAGGGTGTTCCATGTGCCTGGCCATGAATGATGACGTACTCGCCCCCGGCGACCGCTGCGCCTCCAGTACCAATCGCAACTTCGAAGGCCGCCAGGGCGCCGGGGCACGCACCCACTTGATGAGCCCGGCGATGGTCGCGGCCGCCGCCATTACCGGCCATCTGGTCGACGTTCGCCAACTGTCAGGGAGAGTCTGAGCATGCAACCTTTCACCACCGTCAGCGGCAAGGCAGCACCGATGCTCGCGGCCAACATCGATACCGATGTGATCATGCCCAAGCAGTTTCTTAAAGGCATTGATCGCAACGGACTGGATCGCGGTCTGTTTTTTGACCTGCGTTTCCTGCCTTCGGGCGAGCCGAACCCGGCGTTCGTCCTTAATCAGCCGGGCTGGAAAGAGGCACGCTTTTTAGTCACCGGGCCGAATTTTGGCTGTGGCTCCAGCCGGGAACATGCAGTCTGGGGATTGAAGCAACTCGGTATCCGGGCCTTGATTGGCAGCAGCTTCGCCGGGATCTTTTATGACAACTGCCAGCGTAACGGGGTGTTGGTGATTACCCTGGAAGAGGCGCAGGTGCAGGCGCTAGGGCACACTGTCAGCCACGCAGACACGGCTGAAATTGCCGTTGACCTGCCGAGCCAAAGCATTTGTCTGGCCGATGGTTCAACGGTTGAGTTCCAGATCGACGGTCTGCGTAAAACCGCGCTGTTGCAGGGACTGGATGCCATTGGCAGCACCTTGCAACGCAGTCGGCAGATTCGCGAGTTCCAAGAGCGGCACTTGCAGGCCAACCCTTGGTTGAGCTGAAAAGCGCCCTCACGGCAGAGGTCACAACCGCCCCAACTGCTTCTGCAAAAACTCCACACACACCCGCAGCTTGCCCGAGTTAGCCAGCCGTGTCGGGTACACCGCCCACACGTCAGCGCTTTGCCAGTATTCAGGCAGTACCTGCACCAACCTGCCCTGTTCCAGCAGTGGCCTGACATCCCACATCGAGCGCAGCAACACGCCACGCCCGTCCAGTGCCCACTGCAACACTATCTCGCCACTGTTAGACGACAACGGCCCGCTGACGCGCACGCTGGCTTCGCCTTCCGGGCCTTGCAGTTGCCAGATGCCAAACGCGTTGTCGCGCTCTTTAAGCACCAGGCAATCGTGCTGCCCCAGGTCTTCCAGATGTTGAGGTACACCCCGGCGCTTGAGGTAGTCAGGGGAAGCGCACAACACGCGATTGTTGGTCACCAGCCGGCGCCCGATATGCTGGCCCGGAATGTCATCGCCCACATGAATCTCCAGATCGAAGCCTTCATGGACGATATTCACCACTCGATCAAATACGTCGAGGCGAATCTCCAGCTCGGGGTACTGCTCGGCCAGCAACGAAATGGCAGGCGCCACATGGTTGCGGCCAAAACCGAAAGTACTGCATACGTGCAAGCGTCCACGCGGGGCCGAATGCGCTTCGGACAGCTCATCCTGTAGCTGCTGAACATCATCCAGAATCCGTACCGCCCAGCGCTGCACCCGCTCGCCGTCATCGGTCAGCGCGATACGGCGGCTGGTGCGATGCAGCAAGCGACTGCCCAGGGTAGTTTCGAGAATTTGAATACGTTTGCTGACATAGGCTGGAGACAACCCCAGCTCTTCTGCCGCTGCGGCAAAGCCACCTTTGCGCACCACCGTGAGGAAGACCCGCAGGTCTTCAGGCAACGGCGCACTGTATTTTATTGGCGGCATGGTCATGAGCGGCTTGGCGGCAAGAGCGTACAGAATAGCTCAGCGCAGAAAAGGCAGCACATGTTCAAGCAGCAGTTCAGGGACTTCTTCGGCAATGTAGTGCCCGGACGGCAACGCCTGGCCACGCACATCGGTCGCGACTTTCTGCCATTCGCCAAGCGGGTCGAAACAACGCCCCACCGTGCCCTCCGCGCCCCACAACAGCAACACGGGCATATTCAAATACCGACCTGCGGCAATGTCCTCGCGGTCATGCTCAAGGTCAATCCCGGCGCTGGCACGATAGTCTTCGCAGATCCCCCGCGCCGCGCCCGGCAGTTTGATGCAGCGCACGTATTCAGCCAGCGCTTGGGCCGTAAACGGTTGCAAGCCCGCACTGCGGCTGCCCATCACGCTGAGCAGGTACTGCTCAGGATCGGCCTCGATAAGGCGTTCAGGCAACGGCGCCGGGCGAATCAAGAAGAACCAGTGCCAGTAAGCACGGGCAAAGGCCTCATTGGTTTGCGCATACATGGCCAGCGTCGGCGCAATGTCGAGCATGACCAGGCGGGTAATCGCCTGCGGATGGTCCATCGCCAGACGATGGGCAACTCGCGCGCCACGGTCATGGGCCAGTACCGAAAACTGCTCGAAACCCAGGCTGCTCATCAGCCTCAGCGAGTCACGGGCCATTTCACGCTTGCTGTAGTTGCTATGGTCGGCTACCGCTTCGGGCTTTTCACTGTCACCGTAGCCACGCAAATCGGCCACGACCACTGTGAAGTGCTCGGCCAATTGCCCGGCAACCTTGTGCCAGATCACATGCGTCTGCGGGTGCCCGTGAATCAACAGCAACCCCGGCCCGTGACCGCCGACCCGGAAGGCAATCTGCACGCCATTGACCTGGCGCTGTACTGTGTTAAAACCGGCGAACATGAGGCTGCTCCTTCTAATGGTCAGCCCATGCTAGAGCTCCCAGATTCGGCGACAAGGGCCAAACCGTGGCGGCTCGATTCATGAAGTGTGGTACATCAGCTCGGCATCAAGGTCGGTGACTCAAATAGATCTCCCTACCCCCCGGGTCAAGGCTTTTGAAGTTCCGACGTGTTGAGTTGCTCTCAAGCCTTTGCCTGAGCGCTTGCGCCCTCACCCTCCCTGAGCGGCAAGAAAATACAGGCGGTCAAACCTCCCCCTTCACGATTGCCAAGCACCAGGCTGCCCTTATGGCTGACGGCAATACGCCTGGCGATACTAAGCCCCAGTCCAAAACCGCCAGATTGATCATTGCGTGAGGTATCCGCACGTACGAACGGATCGGTGACTGAATGCAGAACAGATTGCGCTATACCAGGCCCGCGATCATTGACTCGCAACGTCACACCGCTTGACGAGCGCTCGACCTCAATCGTTATTTCCCGGGCATAGGCCTGCGCGTTCACCAGCAAATTCTGCAAGCAACGGTGCAGCAACACGCCGTTTGCGTAGAGCATCCCGCCCCGGCCGCTGACAGGCAATGGCTCGGCGGGTGTCGACAACTCGGTACACAGGTTGCGCAATACGCTGTCGAGATCAATAAACTGGCATGTGTGTTGGTTGGCACTCTGCAGATAGACGAGTACCTGAGTAATCATCTTGTCCATTTGATAAATGTTTTGCTTTAAGCGCTCACGCTGATCGAGATCGCTCAACCGCTCAATGCGTAAACGCATGCGGGTCAAGGGCGTTCGCAGATCGTGGGACACTGCCGCCAGAAAAAAACTCTGGTCATTGACCATCGCGACAATCTGTTTCTGCATGGTGTTAAACATCTGGGCGGCCTGGCGGACTTCCAGAGGCCCTTCAATCGCCAACGGCGTCTGATCAAGGTTATCGCCCAACGCATTGGCGGCGTCACTGAGCCGTTTTAGAGGGCGCAGGCACAGTCGCACAGCCAGCCAGCACATCCCTATGACGCCAATAATTCGCACCACATAGACCCGCAGAATGTAGTCGGCAATTAACGCCCATGCTGACTCGCCGCTCCAGCCCTGCAACTCGTGCCCCTCGATGCTCAACCAATGACCATCGGCCAGGGGCACGGCGAAATCCACATGGGCGGTGGCCGTTTGCAGGCCAAAAAGGCTGCGCCAGACCAGCGGCTGACCGGATGCATCGGTCAGGTCGACCTCTATCATCTCAATCGCTGGCGCGTAGCCCAACTCATACGCCAGTGCCTGTTTCAACAGCAAGGCCGTGCGTCGGGCCGCGCGATCATTGCCGGGTTGAGTATCGGGTTTCGTGGCCAGGCACCTGGCCGTGTAATTGGCCGGTGCTGTCTGGGGTTGCCCCGCAATGCAACGGTCTTGGTTAATCAATTGTGCCGTTCGGCTGGCCATCAACCGGACAGGCGCTTCGAGGACTTGCGCATAGCGCACATCGAACCAGATGCTGCTCGACAACAATTGAATAGCCAGCGTGCCGCTGACCAGAATCAGCGTCAGTTGGCCGAACAGGGTTTTGGGCCACAGGCGCATCACCCCCCGCACCAGAGCATCGCGCACCTGGTTAAACCGCCGCTTCAGGGCTGTAGACACTTAGCAGGTAACCTTCATTACGCACGGTCAGTATCTGGACGTGCCCCTCCTTGAAATGCTGGCGCAGACGGCTGATGCACATGTCGATCGAGCGGTCGTCGGGCGAGTATTCTCGTCCCATCGCACTGAGTGTCAATTGATCACGCGACAACACTTGTTCACGGGCCTGGAGCAAATCACGCAACACCCTGAAGTCGGAGCGCGGCAAGGTCAGGGTCTGGCCAGCCGGGGTGTGTAACAGGCGCTTTACATAATCGAGGCGATAGCCGACGAAGTCGCGGTGGGTCGTGACCGGGCGATCCGCGATGGGCTCGGCCCGTGCTTGCCGGCGCAGCACCGCCTTGATTCTGGCCACCAGCTCACGGGGCTCGAAAGGCTTGGTCAAATAATCGTCGGCACCAACCTCCAGGCCAATGATGCGATCCAGCGCTGATCCCTTGGCGGAAAGCATGATCACGCTAAGGCCGGGGCGCGATTGAAGCTGGCGACACAGACTCAGGCCGTCTTCTCCCGGCAGCATGACGTCCAGCACGACCAGATCGACAGCCTGGCGCTCCAACTGCGCCCACATCTCAAGGCCATCGGCTGCTGCCAGCACATGGTCGCCGTTCTCACTCAGGTAATCACATAACAACTCGCGAATTTCATCATCGTCATCCACCACCAACAGCGTTTTGGCGGCCACGGGAGGTTTTGACGTGGGTAAAACGTGGCGCTCATTACATTCCATTACATACCCACACATATCCGTAATAGTGCCTGACGGCGTGATACCTAAAATGCTACCAAACATTATCTGCAAATACGAAGTATTACCAATGACAACGCAGGGCATGATGACGGATCTCTCAGCACGACCTTTGATGCTAACCACCCCGGCTCGCCGAAATGCACCCCGCAACCAGGCCGCGCTCATGGCCGCTATCAGCCTCAGCGCCATGGTCGGCTTGGCCAGCCAACCGGCAATAGCGGGGACGATTGAACTGGACACCCTGAATGTCGAAGGTACCCAGCCATCAGCCGATGAAAACACCGGCCAACTGGGTTACACCGTCAAGAGCACCACCAGTTCCACGGGCATGAAACTCACCCCGCGCCAAACGCCACAATCGGTCACCACCATCACCCAGGAACAAATGGCAGACCGCCAGATCACCAATATCGAGCAAGCGCTGGACAGCGCACCCGGCGTCACCATGAGCAAGTCAGAAGTGGGCGGACGCACCGAGTACCGCGCACGCGGCTATCCGATTACCAACTGGAAAACCGACGGCCTGCAGTTTCAGGGCGGCTCGGACTTCAGTGGCGCAGGCAGCTCGCTGAACATGGATATGTACGAGCGTATCGACATCGTACGCGGCGCCAATGGCCTGCTGGGCGGCACCGGCGACCCATCGGCCACCGTCAACCTGATCCGCAAACGCCCTGGCTACGAGTTCGGCGGCAGTGCATACGCCACCTATGGCAGTTGGGACAAGCGACGCCTGGGCGCTGACCTGAACCTGCCCTTGTCTGAAGATGGCCGATTGCGCTCTCGTCTGGTCATGACGCAAGAGGACGCCAACTCTTTCCGCGATCAACAGTCCGAGCGTTCGCGGGCCGCGCTGGCCAATGTCGAGTTTGACCTGACGGATGCCACGACCCTCGGTGCCGGCTATCAATATGAGTACTACAAGATCGTGGGCGGCGGCTGGGGCGCGAACATCCCTATCTGGTACGGCGATGGCAGTAAAACAAGCTTGCCGCGCAGCACCAACGTGGTGCCCAGCTGGAGTTTTGGTGAGTACACCACGCGTACAGCGTTCGGCTCGCTGGAGCATCGCTTTGATAATGACTGGACGCTCAACGTCAAAGCGGCGCAAAGCACCACCGATGCGTTGAATCACCGCGGGCTGGCCAAGGTCAACTCCAAAGGTGGCGGCGCATTCGGCGGTTACTGGAACCAGGATGGTAGCGGGGCCATTCTCAATGGCCTGCACAGCTCCACCGACACGACCCAGCAATCGGCACAAGTCGACGTGACCGGACCTTTCAGCCTGTTCGGACGCACCCACCAGGCCATGTTCGGCTACAACGACAGTCGCACCGTCGCCTGGTCACCTCAATATCGTTGCAATATGGTCAGCGATGACCGCACCAGCCCTAGCGCGCTGGGGTGCCAGTTCCGGGCAAACAACGGTTTCCCGATTACCGACTGGCACAACGGGGTCGATAGCGACTACCGGATCAACGCTTACAAAACCGGCCTGCACAGCAAAACCACCACCCGCCTGCAAGGCATGTATGCGGCCACCCGCCTGAGCATTACCGATCCGTTGTCGGTGATCCTGGGCGCGCGCATCAGCGATTACAGCAGCACCACGGTGTCGACCGCCGGAGTGCGCAGCAATCAGCAACAAAACGGTATCGTCACGCCTTACCTGGGGGCGGTGTATGACCTCAACGACACCTACTCGCTGTACGCCAGCTACACCGATATCTTCAGCCCTCAAAGCGAAGAAAACGCCAGCGGCAACAAGCTCGAGCCGATTCGCGGCCAGAGTTATGAAACCGGTATTAAAGGGGAATGGTTTGACGGTCAGGTCAATGCGCAAGCGGCCTACTTCCTGACCCGCCAGGAAAACAAGGCAGTGACCGATGGCGCCAACCTGACGCCCACCGGAGCCCAGGCCTACACGACCGGCACCGGCGTAGAGACAGAAGGTATCGACCTCGAAGTCTCCGGCGCGTTGACGCCCAACTGGAATGTCTACGGTGGCTACACCTATCTGCACTTTCGTCGCCTTAACGCCGACGGCCAAAGTGACCCGTCGCACCTGTTCAAGGCTTCAACCACCTACCGCCTGTCGGGTGCTCTTGATCGCTTGACCGTGGGTACCGGTGTCACCGCGCAAACCAGCATTCGCGCCACCTCTACTCCGGCAGGCATTCCCACAGACGGTGTAAGCCGCGGCCCCACCGATGTGACCTGGGCAGGTTATGCCATCTGGAGCGCAATGGCCAAATACGACCTCACCGAAGATACGGCCGTTACCCTGAACGCCAACAACCTCTTCGACAAAACCTACTACACCCGCTACGGCTTCTACGCTGGCGCCATATACGGTGATCCGCGCAGCCTGTCGTTGACCCTGAGTACTGCATTTTGAGACCTGGCCTGTTCCTTCCCCCAAGGTAAGCCCTGCTTCAACATGCAACTACCGAAGCCCGCCAAATGGCGGGCTTCGTCTGTTTGGCAACGGCCAAAAAAGCCACCGGGGGAACATCACACCGTCATCAAGGTCGGTTACTTAAATGGCTCACTTTGGCCCCACGACGAAGGCTTATAAAATTGCGACATTTTTTGTTGATCTAAGCGCAGTCACGCCCTAAAGTTCGCGCCGAACATCCATGCTGGAAACGATCCATCCGGCTCAAGTACTGACGACGAGACAGCAAGGTCCATTTACCTTATTTGCTTTCGGCGGACATGCCTTGGGAAGTAGGCGAACCAAAGTGGGGATACGGAGGATGTTCAGCTGCACCCATTTATTGATGACGTTTGCCACAGGAGTTCCCCAGCATGTCGATCCAGGTCGAAGACTATTACGCGCGCGACACCTTCAACAAAATGAAGGCGTTCGCTGACACCCAGGAAACACCGTTCGTGGTGATCGATACCGCCATGATCAGCAAGGCTTACGATGACCTGCGCGCAGGCTTCGAATTCGCCAAGGTGTATTACGCGGTGAAGGCCAACCCGGCCGTCGAAATCATTGATCTGCTGCGCGACAAAGGTTCGAGCTTCGATATCGCGTCGATCTATGAGCTGGATAAAGTCATGGACCGCGGCGTCAGCCCGGACCGCATCAGCTACGGCAACACCATCAAGAAATCCAAAGACATTCGTTATTTCTACGAGAAAGGCGTGCGTCTGTTTTCCACCGACTCCGAAGCCGACTTGCGCAACATTGCCAAGGCCGCGCCGGGCGCCAAGATTTACGTGCGCATCCTTACCGAAGGTTCGACCACCGCTGACTGGCCTCTGTCGCGAAAATTCGGCTGCCAGACCGATATGGCCATGGACCTGCTGATTCTGGCCCGTGACCTGGGCCTGGTGCCTTACGGCATTTCGTTCCACGTAGGTTCGCAGCAACGTGACATTAGCGTGTGGGACGCAGCCATCGCCAAGGTCAAGGTGATCTTCGAGCGTCTGAAAGAAGAAGACGGCATCGTCCTCAAGCTGATCAACATGGGCGGCGGCTTCCCGGCCAACTACATCACCCGTACCAACAGCCTGGAAACCTACGCCGAAGAAATCATTCGTTTCCTGAAAGAAGACTTCGGTGACGACCTGCCAGAAATCATTCTGGAACCGGGCCGTTCGCTGATCGCCAACGCAGGCATCCTGGTCAGTGAAGTGGTTTTGGTCGCACGTAAATCGCGCACCGCCGTCGAGCGTTGGGTGTATACCGACGTGGGCAAATTCTCTGGTCTGATCGAAACCATGGACGAAGCCATCAAGTTCCCGATCTGGACTGAAAAGAAAGGCGAGATGGAAGAAGTGGTCATCGCCGGCCCAACCTGTGACAGCGCCGACATCATGTACGAAAACTACAAATACGGCCTGCCCCTGAACCTGGCCATCGGCGATCGCCTGTACTGGTTGTCGACCGGTGCCTATACCACCAGCTACAGCGCCGTTGAGTTCAATGGCTTCCCGCCGCTGAAATCGTTCTACCTGTAACAACTGGCCCCCCGCGCAAGCGTGCGGGGGGCAGCCCCTATCGGCTGATGTGCCGTAAGAAACGCAGAAAACCAGCCAGCTCTGCCGAGGCTTGCACCATCGAGTGCTCATTTGCATCAATGGCTGCATTGACCCGAGTGGAAAACACGGTCAACCCGTTGGCAATCCGCTTCATGTTGTCGACCCAGTACGCCCGCGCCTCAACCAGCTCTGCGTGACGCCTTATTTTTTCAGCGCGCTCCTTGAGCACGCGCCTGTCTGACTTGTCCCTGGATTTACGCATGCTCAAATCAGCCAGTTTGTCGGTGATTTTGTTGCGCGCTTCAATCAGCGAAAACATCCTGTACCCACTGTCAATAAAACCCAGATACTGCGTTATACGCTCAATGGCGGCAGTCACCACATCCGCCTCGACCTTTCCCACTGCAGCTGTTGTCACAAGTACCTGAATTTGTTCAATACCAGGCAGCAAATCCCTTGCATGATCAAGCCAGGTCCTGGACTGAAGGATCTCCAGAGCCGCGACAACAACCTGTTTGTCCGCACGCAATTGATCTTCTTCCAGTTGCAGCGTAATCGCCTGTTGCTCCAGTTCATCCAGCTTGGCCACGTCATACGCCAGCAGCGGATCGGAATAGTGTTCGAGATTCAGTCCCTCGCCTTCGGCAGTACGCAATGCTATTTGCGCTTTGGCCGCCGCAACAGCACTCACCAGGCGCCGGCTTCGCTGAGTGAAAGTTTCATTCAGAATATGGATTGCAGAGGTGCGAGCCTCTGGCGTTAATGGGCCATGAGTGTGAATGGCTGCCCATTGTTCCGCCAGTTCATCAAAACCCGCACTGTCCACCATTACTTCAAGGCTACGCACCTTGTCGACAATACTGCGCGCACCACGACTCAAGCATCTGGCCGCCAGGCTTAAACGCTCCTGCAACGATGGAATAAAATCGTATTCATGACTGACCGCCACAGCATTAAACTTTTTTAGCCCGCTGAAAACACCTGGCATATCAGGGGTTTCATACTCCACTTCATCGACGCCCGCATTCATATTGTGACTTCCTTTTCAAATACGCTTTTCAATAATCTCATTAAATGCATTGGATATTTGCACGCTGTAATCCTTAACACGCTTCCACGGATTCAGCAGCTGTGCAAAATCAACTTTAAGTTTGTATAAGCGACCAAAAGAATCCACGTACCCCAATTCATGATCAACTTCATCCAGGTAGTTACTGATATAGCTCCATACTTGCGCCAGACGCTTGGCGCCCTCTTCCGCTCCCAGCATGCGACTGCGCAAGTCGGTAAAACGCTGCTGGGTGGCATCCAGCACCATCGCGAGTTGCTCTTGCTCCTGGCTGCCTTGCCTGGCAATGTCACGCTCGGCAATCAGTTTGTTTTTTCGTGTGCGTATTGCTTCGGCCTTTACCCCGAATATCCCGCCTGTGACAGCCAAGCCGATAGGCCCCAGAAAAATCCCTGAGTGCCCGTACAAAACCTGAGACCTGTAATCCCTTATCAATCGCTCGATTTCGCTGTCCAGCTCTTTGATGCGCGCAGTCAGTGTTTCACGGTCCCTGGAAAGGCCCGCTTTGGCATAGGCATCCAGTTTGGCATTGACTTCATGAGTCAATTCATCGGACAGGACGCGCTCAAACTCGGCCGCCAATGCCCCCACTGCGTAGGCTCTTTTTATATAGGACTCGGTGCTGCTTTTGATCGACTTTACATGTTCGCGCATGATGGTGACTGCCTTGAGCTCTGTAGAGCTAAGCCCATCAGCCAACTGCGCGGTTTCCGCGGCCGTCAGATCGTCCAGCCCACCAGAGAACAGCCGATCGGAATCCAGCCTGTTTATTAACTCAATGATGCCATTGGCATGGGTAATGAAACTGTCCGAGAACCGGTTCAGTTGGCGAGCAAGTTCCTTTGTTTCCCGCTCGAGCGCCGACCAGCTGCCGGCATGCTGCACGACGCGTTGATGAAAAGACTGAATACTGGCGGGTTCTAGCCCCGGAATACTTGTAGTGTCCAGGCCAAACCAGGCCACAATCTTGTTGTAATCCACGGGTAACTTGCGTGACTCACTCACATAGGCTCGAACACTGTGAATATCACTGCGCCGGATAATAAAACCCAATTCTTCCTTTGAAACAGCGGAATCTTTTTCACCGGCCAGCATTTGAATATAATGCGATGGCAAATAGATAGCCGCTTCCAGAGCGCTCATTTTCTCAAGCGATCTGGCCTCTTCAGCACTGTTGCTGAACGCCTTATTATCAACCTGCATATTAATTCCCTTTAAAAAATGATCCTGTTCGAACAGCATCACTTCTCAAAGAGCATCCATCAATAACAGAACTACCCGAGTACCTGTAAGACCGGGACAAAAATAAAAATGAATAATTCCCCGAATAAACAGTTATTGGCTAGGACACGCTTGAAAGCCGCGTACGAGCATTACCTTTGACGGTGTAATCACGGTCAGCCGTTGTTGCCCTGCAAGGCATCGATACGCACTTGCCAGGCAGCGCTCAGTGCCCGGATACGGGGTTCCCGAGCCTCTAGCAGGGTGCCCAGGGTGACCCGCAAGAAGTTCAGATTGCCGCCATTCAGGGCACGCTCGAACCAGCGCAACGCGTCATCAATATTGCCGTCTTCGGCCAGTACCGAGGCATGGCTGAACTGGCCACGAAAATCACCGCCGCGTGCCGAGCGCTCGTACCAGAGACAGGCCTCGGCTTTGTCGGCCGGGCAATGCTCGCCTTCTTCGAGGTAACGCCCCAGCAGGTTCATCGACTTGGCATGGCCCGCCTGTGCCGCCACCCGGTACAGCTGGTACGCCGCGTTCTGGTCTTGGGTTACGCCGCGACCGGTAGCGAGCAAGTTGGCGTAGTTGTAGAGCGCCCAATCCAGTCCAGCTTCAGCGGCTTGTCGATATTCCAGGCTTGCCAGGGTGCAGTCGACGGGCCCGCCCCAACCATGCTCCCAGCAGCGACCCAGCATGTTGCGGGCCATCAAGTGGCCGGCATTGGCCGCAATCTGAAACCAGCGCTTGGCCAGCACCGGGTCGCGCTCGATGCCCTGGCCGTCGAGCAGGATCTGCCCCAGCAACGCCTGACCATCGACGATGCCCTCTTTGGCCGCCATCAAAATGGCCTGGGCCGCTTTGGCCGGGTTCTCGCTCAACATGGCGCTCAGCTGGTCACCATTGAGTACTTCTTCGCGGCGTAATTGAAAGCTCATGAATTACACCTCGGCCCAGCGACGCAACAGGTTGTGATAAGTGCCGGTGAGCTGGATCAGCGATGGATGATCAGGAACGTCACGGGTCAGTTGCTGGATCGCGCCGTCCATTTCAAACAGCAACGTGCGCTGACTGTCCTCGCGTACCAGGCTCTGAGTCCAGAAGAACGACGCAAAACGTGCCCCACGGGTAACGGCATTGACCTTGTGCAAACTGGTACCGGGGTACAAGACCATATCGCCAGCAGGCAGTTTGACCTGCTGCACACCATAGGTGTCCTGAATCACCAGTTCGCCGCCGTCGTACTCCTCGGGGTCACTGAAAAACAGGGTCGCCGACAGATCAGTACGCACCCGTTCAGGGCTGCCCTTGGGCTGGCGCACGGCATTGTCGATATGGAAGTCGAAACTGCCGCCCCCGGTGTAGCAGTTCACCAACGGCGGGAAGACCTTGTGTGGCAGGGCCGCCGACATATACAGCGGATTTTTCCACAGCCTGTCTACCATCGCCGCGCCGATCTCCTTGGCGAGGGGATGGTCTTCGGGCAGTTGCAGATTGTGCTTGGCCTTGGCCGATTGAAAGCCGGCGGTGATTTTACCGTCAGCCCATTGCGTCTGCTGCAGTGCCTCACGGATGCGCTGCACCTCTTCACGGGAGAACAAGCCGGGGATATGCAGCAACATGACGCAATACCTGATAGCAAAGGGATGGCAATGGTATTGATTCTTATTGTCTGTGTAAAACTTTGTTAAGAGACCTGTAGACGAACGAGTGTGAAAAAACCGTAAAGGCAATTTGTAAAGAATGTAAATTCAGCGCAAATAGTAATGCCTCTCAATTGATAGTCAGAATTGTTTGCCATATATTTCGCGGCTCAAATTCTGGGGGAAGGGATCTTCAAATGTCGCGCCAACAAATAAAAATACCCGTCAGCTCACCGCGTTTACTGGCTTCGGCCATCGGTGTCGCGATTACCGCGACCTCGGCAGGCCATATGGTTCAGGCTGCCGAGAGCACTGACAGCAAGGCACAGGGCAGCAGTATTTCCCTTGGCGCGACCACAGTTACCGGTGAACAGACCGAGCAGTCTTATCAAACCGAAAAAGCCAGCTCCCAAAAATACACAGCGCCCCTGGTAGATACCCCGCGCTCTGTCACCGTGATCCCACAGCAAGTGCTGCAGGACACCGCAGCCACTTCGCTGCAGGATGCATTGCGCACCGTACCGGGCATCACCTTCGGCGCAGGCGAAGGCGGCAACCCACAGGGCGACCGTCCATTTATCCGTGGTTTTGACGCACAATCCGATATGTACCTGGACGGCGTGCGCGATGCTGGCGGCCAGACCCGGGAAATCTTCGACATCGAATCGATCGAAGTCAGCAAAGGCCCGAACTCCACCTTTGGTGGTCGTGGCTCGGCTGGCGGCAGCCTGAACATGGTGAGCAAGACCGCCAAGGCGGGTGACTTCCTCAACGGCGGCTTCACCTACGGCTCCGACCAGACCCGCCGCTACACCCTGGATGTAAACCGCCAGTTCCTGGACACCGCAGCGTTCCGCCTGAACCTGATGAGCCACGAGCAGAATGTCGCTGGCCGTGAGTCGGTCAACTACGACCGCTGGGGCGTAGCGCCATCGCTGACCTTCGGCCTGGGCACTGAAAACCGCCTGAACGTCAGCTATTACCACCTGGAAAGCAACGACCTGCCGGACTCGGGCATTCCATACGGCTACAGCAACAGCTCCAAGACCGCTGTTCACGCCCACGACAAACCGGACGATGGCGGCGACAGCAAAAACTTCTACGGCTTGAAAGACCGTGACTTCCGCAAGACCCGCGTGGACATCAGCACCATCTCGTTCGAGCATGACTTCAACGATGCGATGACCCTGAAAAACACCTTCCGTCACGGCAACACCGGCCAGGACTACATTCTCACCCAGCCGGACGACAGCCAGCACAACGTCAACCAGTACGGTACCGTATGGCGTCGCGCCAACACCCGGGTTTCGACCACTGAAACCACTGCCAACCAGACCGATCTGTTCGGCAACTTCCAGGTCATGGGTTTCAAGAACAACTACTCCACAGGTGTTGAATTCACTCGTGAAGAGACTCGGGCCAGCGGTTACACCGTGACCCCGAACAGCAACCCCAACTGTACACCGGATAAAGTCGGTAACAGCGGCGGCCAGTGCACCTCGCTGTCCAACCCGAACCCGAACGATGTGTGGACCGGTACTGAAGCGCGTAACTACTACGGCACCAACACCGTGGGTGTGACCAAAGCTGCCTACGTATTCGACACCATCGAGCTTGATCCGAAGTGGCTGTTGAACGCCGGCCTGCGTTACGACGCATTCAGCACCACCGCCAATACCAATGCGGCGAGCGGTCGTACCAAGGCCTCAAACGACAGCCATTTCTTCAACTGGCAGACCGGCCTGGTCTGGAAGCCACTGGATAACGGCAGCGTTTACCTGTCCTACGCGACCTCGGCTACCCCGCCAGGCGGCGTGGTGGGTGAAGGCGTTGAAGGCAACGGCCTGGTTGCCCCAGGCAGCACCATCACCAGCGACCTGAAGCCGGAAGAAACCGTCAACTACGAACTGGGCACCAAGTGGGACGTGTTCCACGATCGCCTGTCGCTGACAGCAGCCATCTTCCGTACCGAGAAGAAAAACACTCGCGTCCTGACTGACTCGTTCACCTACGAAAACGCCGGTGAATCCCGCGTTGACGGTCTGGAACTGTCTGCCAGCGGTAAAATCACTGACAAATGGCAAGTGTTTGCAGGCTACAGCTACCTGAAAAGCGAGCTGGTTGATCCAGGCCAGAAAGCCAACCGTAACGGCACTATCAATACCGCAGCGGTTTCGGACAAAGGCAACGAAATGCCGAACACTCCGAAAAACAGCTTCAGCCTGTGGACAACCTATGAAGTGATGCCAAAGCTGACCATCGGCGGCGGCGCGTTCTATGTTGACGAAGTCTACGGCGACACGGCCAACACCGTTTACGTGCCGGCTTACACTCGCTACGACGCAATGGCCAGCTACAAGCTGACCAAAAACATCGACCTGCAACTGAACGTACAAAACCTGACCGACAAGACCTACTACGACAAAGCCTACGCTGCGCATTTCGCCAGCCAGGCCGCAGGCCGTACCGCCCTGTTGACCACCAGCTTCCACTTCTAACTCGAAGTTGAGCTGAACCAGGCCCCGTCCATTCAATGGTCGGGGCTTTTGTGTGTAAAAAGACGTACACGGCATACTGCGCCGTGATGAATTCAATTGAGCAAGCAAGGCGGTCGTTGTGTTTAAGAAAACACTGTTTCAGCTGCACTGGTTTTTCGGCATAACCGCCGGGCTGGTTCTGGCCCTGATGGGGATAACCGGTGCCACGGTGTCGTTTCAGGACGAGCTGCTGAACTTGCTCAACCCTTCAGTGCTCAAGGTCGAGAAACTCGACAGCGGCGTGCTGCCACCGGCCGAGTTGGTGCGCAGGGTCGAGGCCACCGAGGGCAAGCAAGTCGCCATGCTCTGGGTGGGCGTGGACAGCGGCACCGCTGCACGCATCTTCTTCACCCCGCCACCGGGCGAGCGTCGTGGCCAGTTGCGTTATGTTGACCCCTATACCGGTACCTATCAGGGCGAGGCCAACGGCCAGGGCTTTTTCGACCTGATGCTGCAATTGCACCGTTTCCTGGCCATGGGCCAGAGCGGTCGCCAGATCACCGGCGCCTGCACCCTGATGCTGGTGTTCTTCTGCCTCTCGGGCCTGTACCTGCGCTGGCCGCGCCAGGCGCTTAACTGGCGCACCTGGCTGACCCTGGACTGGGCGAAAAAAGGCCGCAGCTTCAACTGGGACCTGCACGCCGTGGCGGGCACCTGGTGCATGGTCTTTTATCTGCTGGCCGCACTGACCGGCTTGTCGTGGTCCTATGAGTGGTACAACCAGGGCCTGCAAAAACTCCTGTCCGATGCCCCGAGCGGCGAGCAGCGCCAGGGCGGCGGTCGCGGCCCCCGTGGTCAGGGCGGGCCAGCCGGGCCAGCTCCGGTCGCCGATTACGATGCCATTTGGGCCAGCATCCAGAAAACCGCCGGGCCTGAGCTGAGCATGTACAACGTGCGTATGCCGCCAGTGGCCGGCCAGACTGCCACGGTGTTCTACCTGTTGAACACCTCACCCCATGAGCGCGCGTTCAACCAGATTGTGCTCGACCCGGCCACCGGTGCCGTCAAAAAAGTCGATCGTTATGACGACAAGTCCTACAAGGCACAATTGCTGACCAGCATTTACGCGCTGCACACAGGCAGTTACTGGGGCATTACCGGGCGCGTGCTGGTGACCGTAGCCAGCCTGACCATGCCGCTGTTCTTTATTACCGGCTGGTTGCTGTATCTGGACCGTCGACGTAAAAAGCGTCAGATCAAGCAGGCACGCCAGGGTTTTGCCGCTACGAGCAGCGATACGCCGTCCTGGCTGATCGGTTTTGCCAGCCAGAGCGGCTTTGCCGAGCAACTGGCCTGGCAGACCGCCGGGCAATTGCAAGCCGCCGGATTGCCGGTACGGGTGCAGCCCTTGGCCGCCCTGAGCGAAAACGATTTACAACAGGCCAGCAACGCGCTGTTTGTGGTGAGCACCTTTGGCGATGGCGAAGCGCCTGATAGCGCGCGGGGCTTTGAACGCAAGATCCTCGGCCAGCCTCTGGGACTGAACCGCCTCAAGTACTCGGTGCTGGCACTGGGCGATCGTCAGTACCCGCACTTTTGCGGTTTTGCCACGCGGATCCAGCACTGGCTGAGCGAGCGCGGTGCCCAAGCGTTGTTCAGCCCGGTGCAGGTGGACAGCGGCGATGCCGAGGCCCTGCATCAATGGCAACAGCAGCTTAGCCAACTGACCGGAGGCACGCCGAATGCCAACTGGCAGGCGCCTGGTTACAACAACTGGCCCCTGACTGAGCGCAAGCTGCTCAACCCCGGCAGCAGTGGCTCGGGGGTGTACCTGTTGGGGCTCAGCGCGCCTGACACCAACAGCCTGTGGCAGGCCGGTGATCTGGTGGAAGTGATGCCGCGGCAATCGAGCTGGGCGGTTGAGCACTTCATGGAGGGGCTGGGGCTGTCGGCTGACACTCCGATGCAACTCGATGGCCTGCAGGAAACTTTGGCTCAGGCCCTGGCTGGCCGACAACTGCCGGAAAATCGCGGCCATCTTGTGGGCATGCACGCCCAGGCACTGGTGGACGCACTGATCCCGTTGAACATGCGCGAATACTCCATTGCCTCGATCCCGCAGGACGGTCTGCTGGAGTTGATCGTACGTCAGGAGCGGCATGCTGATGGCAGCCTGGGCATCGGTTCGGGCTGGCTTACCGAACATGCCGCAGTCGGCTCGGCGATCAGCCTGCGCGTGCGCCGCAACAGCGGTTTTCATTTGCCGGCCGAACCGGTGCCAATGATTCTCCTCGGCAATGGTACCGGCCTGGCAGGGCTGCGCAGCTTGCTCAAGGCTCGGATTGCCCAGAGCCAGCAGCGCAACTGGCTGTTCTTTGGCGAGCGTAATGCCGAGCACGACTTCTATTGCCGCGATGAGCTGCAGGGCTGGTTGGCCAGTGGCGATCTGGCGCGGCTGGATCTGGCATTTTCACGGGATCAGGCGCAGAAAGTGTATGTGCAGGACCGCTTGCGCGAGTCTGCCGAGCAGGTACGCCAATGGCTGGACCAAGGCGCGGCGATTTATATCTGTGGCAGTTTGCAGGGAATGGCGGCGGGTGTGGATCAAGCGCTGATCGACATGCTGGGGGCAGAAGCGGTAGAGAGGCTGATCGAGCAAGGGCGTTATCGGCGGGATGTGTACTAGTCGGACAAGCTGCTCAGCTCTTGTGGGAGCGGACTTGCTCGCGATGGCATCGCCACGGTTTGCCTGACAGATCCCAGTATCTGCATCGCAGGCAAGCCAGCTCCCACTGGATTTACGGTGACATTGTGGGAGCGGGCTTGCTCGCGATGGCATCGCCACGGTTTGCCTGACAGACCCCAGTGCCTGCATCGCAGGCGAACCAGCTCCCACTGGATTTGCGGTGACATTGTGGGAGCGGGGATTGATTTATGCTTTGGCCGTCTCCAGCGCCATCTCAACCGGCTCCGGACGCTTGATCACCGCGTACACCACCGCCGTCACCAAGCTGCCCGCCACGATCGCCAACAAGTACAGCAGCGCATGGTTGATCGCGTTTGGAATCAGCAATACAAACAAGCCACCGTGCGGTGCCATCAGCTTGCAACCGAAGTACATCGACAATGCCCCCGTCAACGCGCCCCCCACGATGCTCGCCGGAATCACCCGCAGCGGGTCCTTGGCAGCAAATGGAATGGCACCTTCGGAAATAAAGCACAGCCCCAGCACCAGCGCCGCCTTGCCCGCCTCACGTTCAGTCTGGGCGAACTTGCGGCGCGCCAGGAACGTAGCAATACCCAAGCCAATCGGCGGCACCATGCCAGCAGCCATTGTGGCAGCCATCGGTGCATAACTTTGCGAAGCCAGCAGCCCCACCGAAAACGCATAGGCGGCTTTATTGATCGGCCCGCCCAGGTCTACGCACATCATCCCGCCCAGCAATACACCCAGCAGGATGGCGTTGGTGGTGCCCATGCTGTCGAGGAAGTGGGTCAGGCCTTCAAGCATTCCGGCAACCGGCTTGCCCACCACGTAAATCATCACCAGACCGGTAAACAGGCTGGCGAACAACGGAATGATCAAAATCGGTTTCAGCGCTTCAAGGCTTTGCGGCAGACGCGCATAGCGATTGATCGCCTTGGCGCAGTAACCGGCGATAAAACCGGCAATGATCCCGCCGATAAACCCGGCCCCCAAGGTGCTCGCCAACAGCCCGCCGATCATCCCCGGCGCCAGGCCCGGGCGGTCGGCAATCGAGTAGGCGATATAACCCGCCAACAACGGCACCATCAGTTTGAAGGCGGCATCGCCACCGATCTGCATCAGCGCCGCCGCCAGCGTGCCGGGCTCTTTATAAGCTTCAATGCCAAATACGAAAGACAGCGCGATCAGCAGCCCCCCTGCCACCACCATCGGCAGCATAAAGGACACGCCCGTCAGCAGGTGCTTGTAGACCCCGGCCTTCTCCTGCTTGGCAGGCGCCCCGCCCGCAGCGGCGGCACTCTCCTGCTTGCCTTCGCTCAACGCCTTGTTCAGGGTGGCTTCGGCTTGCTTGAGGGCGATGCCTGTGCCGCAACGGTAGATTTTCTTGCCGGCAAAACGCTCGGTCGGCACTTCGATATCCGCCGCCAGCAACACCACATCGGCGTCGCGAATGGCTTCGGCGCTCAACGGGTTGCGCGCGCCTACCGAACCCTGGGTCTCGACTTGCAAGTCGTAGCCCAAACGCTTGGCCGCTTGCTGCAAGGCTTCGGCTGCCATAAAGGTATGGGCCACGCCTGTCGGGCAGGCGGTGATGGCGACGATTTTTGGAGCTTTCTGCGCGTTTTCAACTGCAGCTGTTGGCGCAGGTGCAACGTAGACCTCGGCCTCCTCCACGCCACGCTGCAACACCGCCTCTACATCTTGCAGGGCCTGGGCCGGCGTGCTCTGGAACACACGCTTGCCGATAAAACGCTGCATATCCAGCGGCGTACTGCTGACCAGCAACACCCACTCGGCTTCATCGATGGTCGCCGCCGATAACTGACGTTCAGGGTGCTTGGGGTCGTGGACTTCAACGCTGGTGCTCCAGCCCTGACGCTGAGCCGCCGCATCAAGCAAACGGGCGCACAGCACGCTGGTCACCATGCCGTTGGGGCAGCCCGTCACAATGGCTAATTTCATGTGGATTCCTTTTATTCTTCTGTCAGGGGGCGAACGCGAACGCCGCTTTCGAGCGTCGCCAGGTGCGCTGCATCGCTGATACCAAAACCGATCTGAGTAACGGCCATTGCCGCAATGGCAGTGGCGGTGCGCAGGGTCTGCTCGGGGCTATGGCCGCTGAGCAAACCGTGGACCATGCCCGCCAGCAGCGAGTCGCCTGCGCCCACCGTGCTGGCGACGCTGACCTTGGGCGGCAACGCTTGCAAGGCCGGCCCACGGCTGAACCAGTTCACGCCTTCTGCACCGTGGGAAATCACCACGTGCTCAACGCCCTGTGCCTGCAAAGCGGTTGCGGCTGCAACCTGGGCTGCAAGGTCGCTGATATCGCGGCCCAGCGCATCGCTGAGTTCTTCGGTGTTGGGCTTGATCAACCACGGCCCCGCTGCCAGGCCCTGCTTCAAGGCCTCGCCGCTGGTGTCCAGGATCACTTTCAGGCCCTGAGCCTTCAAGCCCAGCAGCAGATCGTGCAGCCATTGCGGGCTGACGCCTCGGGGCAAACTGCCAGCCACCACGACCGCGTCATGCCCGGGAGCAATGCGCTCAAGGGTATCGAGCAAGGTTTGCTGCGCCTGTGCGTCAACCTGCGGCCCCGGCCCGTTGAGGTCGGTGACGCGGCCATCGTCTTCAGCCAGCTTGATATTGCTGCGGGTTTCGCCCGGCACACGGATAAAGGCATCGACAAAACCGCGACGCTTGAACAGGGCATCGAATGCTTGTGCATTGTCCTCACCCAAAAAGCCACTTACCGTCAGCGTGTGGCCCAGATCGGCCAGTACTTGCGCCACGTTCAGGCCCTTGCCGGCAGCATGGGTCAGCATCAGCGGGCTACGGTTAACCTCCCCCGGGGCCAGTTGCCCAAGACGCACGGTCAAGTCCAGTGCCGGGTTGAGGGTGACAGTCAGAATACGGGCCATCAGAGCGCCTCCACCAACGCACGAACTTCATCCGGGCTGCCCACGCTCAACGCTTCGGCGGCCAAGGTTTTCAGACGATCCATGCTCAACTCGCGTACCCGCGCCTTGACCTCGGGGATGCTGCGCGCCGAAACGCTCAGCTCATCTACGCCCAGGCCCACCAGCACAGGCACGGCCAGCGGATCAGCCGCCAGCTCGCCGCACACGCCCACCCATTTGCCGTGGGCGTGGGCCGCACGCACGGTGATATCGATCAGTTGCAATACCGCGGGGTGCAAGCCGTCAGCCTGGGCCGACAGGGTCGGGTGGCCACGGTCGATGGCCAGGGTGTATTGGGTCAGGTCGTTGGTGCCGACGCTGAAAAAGTCCACTTCCCTGGCCAGCACGGGCGCCAGCAAGGCAGCCGACGGCACTTCGATCATGATCCCCAATTGCAGGTCAGCCACTGGAATTTCCAGGCGCAAACGCTCGGTCATGTCACGGGCGGCACGCCACTCGGCCACGCTGCCCACCATCGGGAACATGATACGCAGCGGGCGGTTGTCGGCTGAACGTAGCAAGGCGCGCAACTGACTTTCCATGATCTGCGGCCGTTGCAGCGTAAGACGAATGCCACGTACACCCAAAAACGGGTTTTCTTCTTTCTCGATCGGCCAGTACGGCAGCGGTTTATCGCCGCCCACGTCCAGCGTGCGTACCACCAGCGGCCGGCCAGCCAGGCCGTCGAGTACACGACGGTATTCGGCTTCCTGAGTCGCCTCGTCCGGTACTTGCGAATGGGCCATGAAAATCAGTTCGGTGCGCAGCAGGCCAATGCCTTCGGCGCCCTGCTCCACCGCAGTGGCGACGCCCTTGCTCTCACCGATATTGGCAAACACTTCAACCGCATGACCATCCTGGGTCACGGCCAGTTCGTGGCGCTGGGCAGAGGCTGCCAGCAAACGCTGCTCACGGCTGTCGCGCTCCTGGGTGGCACGCTGCAAGGCGTCGGCATCCGGGGAGACGTGCAGGCGACCGCGCTGGCCATCAATCAACAATTCAGTGCCCGGCGCCAGCAGCAGCACCGCCTCGCCCGCGCCAACCAGGGCCGGAATACCAAGCGCGCGGGCGACAATGGCGCTGTGCGCAGTCGCACCACCGCGGGCGGTTAAAATGCCTGCCACCCGCGCCGGATCAAGGCGCGCCACATCAGAAGGGCCGACCTCATCCATTACCAGCACATAAGGCTGGTCAGGCTCGGCCGGGGTTTCGACGCCACACAGCTGGGCCAGCACGCGACGGCCGATATCCCGCAGGTCCGCTGCCCGCTCGGCCAGCAGCGCATCCTGCAAGGACTCCTGCTGACGCGCTGCGGCCTCGATCACTGACATCCACGCGGCTTCGGCGCTTTCGCCCTGCTTGAGGCGCGAATCCACTTCATCGGTCAGTTCAGGGTCGTCGAGCATTTCCTGGTGGGTAATGAAAATTTCGCGAATGGCCTTGGACTGGCTGCGCGTAATCAGGCCTTCAATGTCCTTGCGCACTTCGCTCAGGGCTTTTTGCAGACGCTCGCGCTCGACCACGGAAGACTCGCCACGCAGCGGGTAATCGAACGTTTGCAGCACCTGTATATGGGCAGGGCCAATGGCAATGCCGGGCGATGCGGCAATCGCCTGCACCAGGCTGCCAGCCGCCGGGGCGGTAAGCACCGTGGCAATTTCGGCGACACCGGGCACGGCTTCAGCCAACGCCGGCAACGGCTCGACTTCCTCGCCCAAACCTGCCTCGACCGCGGCCAGTAGTGCAGGCAATGCATCGTTGGCGATATTCGGCTCGGCGACAAATTCCAGCACCTGACCGCGACGGGCACCCAGGCTCAGCAGCTTGCTCAAGCTCTTGGCAGATACCGCCGAATCCTGGCCATCGACGATCCGGACGCGGATTTCGCCTTCAAAACTTTTCGCCAGTTGCGCCAGCACTTTGGCCGGCCGCGCATGCAGGCCGTGGGCGTTGGCCAAGGGAATACGGGCACTTGGCCAGTCGGCCGGCAGCTCGCCGCCCAATACTTCAAGCACGGCACGGCGGCTGGTGGCACTGCCCAGTTCGTGGCCACGACCGGCAATCAGTAGCGCGCACAAGCGCTCCAGCAAGGCCTGATGCGCTTCGCCAAGGCTGGCCAGGCAGAACAGACCGCTCAGCGGCTGGCCCAGATAGCGCATCGGTTTGTCCGGTGTCACAAACGCCAGCCCCGGACGTTTGACAGTTTGCTCGCTATGCAGCCACCACAGGCCATCGCCCAGCGGCAGCGCATCGACTTGCTGCAGTACGGCAGCAAAGCCATTGCTCACGCAATCAGCCTGACGCAGCAGACGGGCACCACGCCATACCAGTTCCTCAAAGTCATCGGCAGACACACCCAGGCCGATCATCTGTGCATCCAGCGCCAGCTCCTGTGGTGCGCCCTGCAGCAGTTTAAGCAAGGCTTCGGCGGAGCTGGCGCGACGCAGGGCCTCACCCAGATCGGTTTCGCCCAGGGCACGGGTCAGCAGTTGCAGCAAACGTAAATGTTCGTCGGACTTTGCGGCAATACCGATGGCCAGGTACACCATCTGGCCATCACCCCAGTCCACCCCCTCGGGGAACTGCAACAGGCGCACGCCCGTGGTGAACACCAGCTCACGTGTTTCGGGCGTGCCGTGGGGGATGGCAATGCCCTGACCCAGAAAGGTCGAACCCTGAGCCTCACGCGCTTGCAAGCCACTCAGATAGCCTTCGGCTACCAAGCCATCGGCGACCAGTTTATCGGCAAGCAATTGCAGCGCCGCAGACTTGTCCACAGCCGTCTGGCCCATGGATATCTGCTCTATGGTGAGCTCGAGCATGCGTTCTCCTTTCCGGTACTCAATGGCAACCGGTATTGTTTTGAATTAAGTCAGCTTAGGTCGCTCTTCCCGTGCTGCGTCAGTTGATGCGTGGCAAGCACATCACTGCCGGGTTCGAGGCCTTTAAATGCGCAGGCTGAAACGTTTAATCAAGAATACCCGGCACGTTACTGCATAATTGCCCGCGCTTGAAGTCCAACTTGTCGTATTGCCTGGCGGCAGCGGGTAGATGTCGCAAATAAATACTGCGCACCCATGACAGACGATGGTCGGCTGCCTTTATCGGTTAGGATTGTTCACAATGTCGACATGTACTACAAAAAATAAGGAATTTTCGGCGTGAAACTCAGTGATATCGCTCAATTGGCAGGTGTTTCCGTAACGACTGCCAGCTATGTCATCAATGGAAAAGCCGAACAGCAGCGCATCAGCAGCAGCACGGTCGAGCGCGTACGTGCGGTGGTCGAGGAGCACGGCTTTACTCCCAACCCGCAGGCAGCCGGGCTGCGCAGCCGACACACGCGCACCTTGGGGTTCATCCTGCCGGACCTCGAAAACCCGAGTTATGCGCGCCTGGCCAAGCAGCTCGAACAAGGCGCCCGTGCCCGCGGCTATCAGTTGCTGATCGCCAGCTCCGACGATGCACCGGACAGTGAGCGCCAATTGCTCAAGCTGTTTCGTGCCCGTCGCTGCGATGCCCTGTTCGTAGCCAGCTGCTTGCCCGCAGAAGATGACAGCTACCGCCAGTTGCAGGACCTGGGCATGCCCATCATCGCCATCGACCGGACCCTGGAGCCGGAGCGCTTCTGCTCGGTAATCAGTGATGATTGCGAAGCCAGCCTGCAATTGACCCGCAGTCTGTTGCAGCCTTTGCCGCGCCAGATTGTGTTGATCGGTGCGCGCCCCGAACTGAGCGTCAGCCAGGCCCGTGAAGCGGGTTTCAAGCAAGCGGTCGAAGGGTTCAAGGGCGAGGTCCTGATCGAACACGGCAGTGCGTTCAGCCGTGAATGTGGACGGCGGATCATTGATGATTTGCTGGCACGCCAGGGCCACTTCCCCGAAGCGCTGATCACCACTTCATATGTGCTGTTGCAAGGGATGTTCGACGCGTTGCTGGAGCACCCGACCCAGCGCCCGCCATTGCGCCTTGCCACGTTTGGTGACACCCAGTTGCTGGACTTCCTGCCGCTGCCAGTCAATGCTATGGGCCAACAACACAAGCTGATTGCCGAAACAGCCCTGAACCTGGCCCTGGCGGCGATTGAAGAGCAAAACTACGTACCCGGCATCCATGCCATTGCCCGTAACTTCAAACAACGTATCCATCAGGCCTGAGCATGCAGCTGATCGACACCCACACTCACCTCGACTTCCCTGAGTTCGACGCCGACCGCCCACAGGTACTGGCGGGCAGTCGGGCACTGGGGGTTGAAAGCATGGTGGTTCTGGGGGTTTATCAGAGTAATTGGCAGAGCGTGTGGGACTTGATCCAAACCGACAGCCAACTGTATGCCGCGTTTGGCCTGCACCCGGTGTACATCAATGAGCATCGCCCCGAGCATATGATTGAACTGGGGCAATGGCTGAGCCGCCTGGCAGGGCATCCTCAGGTGTGTGCTGTGGGCGAGATCGGCCTGGACTACTTTTTGCCCGAGCTGGACCGCCAGATCCAGCAACAGTTGTTTGAAGCCCAGTTGCAATTGGCCGCCGACTTTAATCTGCCCGCCCTGCTTCATGTTCGGCGCAGCCATGCGCAGGTAATCGCCACCCTCAAGCGTTTCAAGCTTCAGCGTGGCGGGATTGTTCATGCCTTTTCAGGCAGTCGCGAAGAAGCCCGTGAATATATAAAACTGGGATTCAAGCTGGGCCTGGGGGGGGCTGCCACCTGGCCACAAGCTTTGCGCTTGCGCAAAGTGCTACCTGATCTGCCGCTGGACGCCATCGTGCTGGAAACCGATGCCCCCGGCATGGCCCCGGCCATGTACCCCAACCAGCGCAACAGCCCGCAGTACCTGCCTGATATTTGCCGGGCGCTGGCCGAGATAATGGGCATCAGCCCCGAGCAATTGGCAAAGGCGACAACAGCCAATGCCTGCGAAGTCTTTGGCTGGAAGCGCTGACTTATACCCCTGTAGCAGCTGCCGAAGGAGCGAGGCTGCTACAGATCTTGTGTAATCTCAGAGCAACAACGCCCACACCGCGAAGCACGCATACCACAACACCGCCGCCCGCAGCAGCAAGGCCCACAGGGTGTCGAGGCTGCTCACGCCCTCAGGCCCGGCCTGTGGCGCAGGGATTTCAGCAGCTGCGCAGCCGGCTTTGTTGATCAGCTGCGCAGCACTGATGTCCCAGCTCAGCAACTCATGCAACATCACCCGGCTAACCGCTGCAAAATTACCCACCAGGGCAAAACTCGCGGCCAGCAACCGCACCGGCAACCAGTCAAAAGCATGGCGCAATTGCCCGGCACGCTCCACCAACGCCGGGTTTTGGCTGTGCTCCTGCGCCAGGGCCAGCAGGCGATAGCTCAGGATCACCACCGGCCCCAGCAGGAAGTACCAGAAAATAACCGCAAAGAAGCTCTGGTAGGCCTGCCATAACAAATGCCCCTGCACCCTCTCCAGCAATTGCTCACCGCTGTCCGCATTTATGCTCAGGTCACGCTCGGCAACATGGGCGGCGGCCTGCAAATCACCACGACGCCAGGCATCACGAAACGGCCCGAGCCCCCCCAGCAAGTCTCCACGCCCAAGGCTGTAGATCACCACCAGTAAATGTATCGGCAGTGCCAACAGGCCATAAGCCACCGGATGCAGTACCACCAGCAGCAAGCCCAGCACCGCCGCAGGCAAGGCAATCAGGATAAACAACACCCACCATGGCTTGTTGCCAAGCCTTGGGCTGGTTTCAAGTTTGTGCAACTCGCGCAACCAGCCGCCATCACGCTGCAGACGCTGACGCAGCCCCGAGAATTTCTCGACCACAATCGCCAGCAGTAACACCACAAAACTCATTGTTTATCTCCTGTGTGCTGCAACGCGCTGCGAAAACGCGTCCAGTCAAAAGCCGGTCCCGGGTCCGTCTTGCGTCCCGGCGCCACGTCGCTATGGCCGCAAATCCTGTGCCGGGTAATGGCAGGAAACTGCATCTGCAATTGTCGGGTCAAGGTTGTCAGAGCCTGATACTGGGCATCCGTAAAAGGCAGCTCATCGGTGCCCTCAAGTTCAATGCCCAGAGAAAAATCATTGCAGGTCTCACGTCCTTCGAAGCTCGAAACGCCAGCATGCCATGCGCGATCAAAACAGGAGACAAACTGGGTAACAGTGCCGTCACGCTCGATCAGAAAATGTGCGCTCACGCGCAGGGCACTTATACCTTCAAAGTAAGGATGTTCTGTGACGTCCAGTCGATTCTGGAAGAATTCCTGGACCTTACCGGTGGCGAACTGCCCCGGCGGCAAGCTGATGTTATGAATGATCAGCAGGGAGATTTCATCACCCGGGCGCGCATTGAAGTTGGGTGACGGGCAATGGCGCACGCCTTGAAACCAGCCGCTCGCGGGGTCCATCTGCATACAGGCTCCTTTAACAGGCAAAACCAAAGGCCCAGTATGCCGCGATGCGCGCATCGATGGGGAGCAATCTGCGCTATACGCGATTACTCGCCGCCAGCCTGACGCAAACTGTCTATCACCGACTCCAGAGCCCGATCGATCAACAGGCGGTCATCAACCAGCAGGATACTGCCATTGCGCAGGTGCACGATTAAATCGTTGCGGCTTTTTTCCAGCACCTTGGCCCCGATACGGTTTACAAAGATATGCGTACCGTCCGGCTCAAGAATCGTAATCAGCTTGCAACGCAGGCGGGTGGTCTCATCTTCTTGCAGTTCGATCCAGGCCCCAACCCGCAACTGACTGACCAACAACAACCCCAACTGAGCTTGCTCATCGAGAACCGGTGAAGGCCATGAGCGCACCGGGTTGCGCTGCACCGCAGGGCGGCAACGCACCTGTTCGGCATCCCGGGTGCGCTGCTCAAGCAGCTCGGTGCGGCTGCGCTCGCCGCGGGTAAACATCGAAAAATCATGCAGCAACGACTCAAGCAGCGCCGGATTATTGCCCGCGTACCGGGCCAATTGCAGCACCACGTGCTCGACCTTGCGGTACAGCGGATCGTTGCAACTATTGGCACCGGCGTCCCAGCCAATGGCTGCATCGGCCATGACATTGAGCAGACGCCGGGCCGGATGGCTGTCACAGCTGAAGAAGTTCTGATCACGCCGGGCGATCTGGAGCATGGGTTCACGCAACAAGCCCAGCAGTTTTTTCAAAGGCTGCGAAAGGTTGCGATCATCGCTGATGTAGTCGAACAAAAGCCCGATCAGGTTACTCGCATCCTCACCCGCCCCTGGCAACTCCTGGGCATGGATATCGGCTTTGGCGGCGCAGCACGACTCCCTGTCCGACAGATCTGGCAGCACTCCGGTGGCAATCAACAGCTGGTTGGCGTCGGCGTACAGCTGCCCGGTCTGACTGAGCAGGTACTTGTCGAACAGGCGCAGCATGATCAGCTTGACCTTGATGTCCATTCCCTGGTCACGTTCGGCCTGCAAAAAATATTCGCACAGCATCGCCGGCCCCAGCGGGTTGTTCTGTTCATCCAGTGGCATGCAGCTCAGGGTGTTGAGGCGTGTGCTCAACTGACACAAAGCCAGCTGGTTGCGGCTCAGGACCTTCGTCACCATTGCATTGGTTACCTGAGCGCGCTCAATGTTATCGGCCATCAGCGAGAACACCGCATGCCCTGCGGGAACGACCTGCAGGGCTGGCTCACTGACATCAGGCAGGGTCAGACGGATAAAGGCATCGAACAGACGCTCAAGAAAACCGCGTTCAATGCTTTTTCGTTTGAGCCGCACATCGCGCATGGCCTCAAAGAACAGGCTCTGATCGGTATCGCTCTGCGCCTTGTCGGCCATTTCAAACAGGGTCTGGTCGGCATTTTCGAACAGCACCTGCAGTTCGTTGCGCAACTGCTGCGCAGCCTTGTCATGCACCTGCAGCAGGATCACAGGCAGGCGGGTAAGCGGCGAGTGCATCGCCAACTCCTTAGTGGTCCTGCTCCCAGGCCCCACTTTCCCGTCATTTTGCATCCTGGCCTCCCGGAAGGATTTCTTCGTTTGCCAGTGAACGCGCGTGGTCAGAGCCATTTTTGCCGCTCACTAACAGAAACCGGCGAGTGCATTGGGCACTGGCCGGTGAATCGGAATTTAGGGCAATGGCAGCACGTCAAAGCTATGGCGCCAATAGCAAGGCGGATTATCTTGTAAAAGATGGCGCTTGTACCAGCGGACTCTTCATTTGAGTGATTGCAGGTGCAAATTAATGTTCAAAGTGCCGAAAACAGCACATTGCAGGTATTTGCATGTGACTCTTCGCACACCTTGGGTTCACCGGTGGCATGCCCCTATAATCGGCGCACTTTGTTTGTGGAGCTCGTTATGCCGAATTTACGCCTGGCCGACCTCACTGCCGAAATAGAAGCCAACGTGCGCCGTGCGTTAGCCGAAGATATTGGCAGCGGCGATATCACCGCACGGCTGATCCCGGCCGAGCGCCTGGCCAAAGCCACGATCATTACCCGTGAAGCAGCAGTGATCAGCGGCACAGCCTGGGTCGACACTGTGTTCCGCCAGCTTGACCCTCGGGTTGCCGTGCATTGGCAGGTGGCCGATGGCGATCGCGTGAGCCCCGACCAGGTACTGTTTCATCTTGAAGGCCCGGCCCGCTCGCTGCTCAGCGGTGAACGTAGCGCGCTGAACTTTCTGCAAATGCTGTCAGGCGTCGCCACCCATGCCCAGCACCTCGCTGATCAGGTGGCCGATACGCGGGTCAAGCTGCTGGACACACGCAAGACCCTGCCGGGTTTGCGTATGGCGCAGAAGTACGCGGTAACCTGTGGTGGCTGCCACAATCACCGTATTGGTCTGTACGACGCCTTTTTGATCAAGGAAAACCATATCGCTGCCTGCGGCGGTATCGCGCAAGCCATCAGTGCCGCGCACAAGATTGCCCCTGGCAAGCCGGTTGAAATCGAAGTGGAAAGCCTGCAAGAACTGAATGAAGCGCTGGCGGCAGGTGCGGATATCATCATGCTCGACGAACTGAGCATGGATGACATGCGCGAAGCGGTACGCCTGAACGCGGGCAAGGCCATGCTGGAAGCCAGCGGCGGTATCAACGAGTCGACCTTGCGTCCGATCGCCGAAACCGGCGTGGACTACATCTCGATTGGCGCCATGACCAAGGATGTGAAGGCGGTGGATCTGTCGATGCGGTTGAGCCTGTAAGCCCTGCACACCTTTGCTGTGGGAGCGGGCTTGCTCGCGATGGCCTCACTGGGGTTCGCCAGATACACCGCGGTGCCCGCATCGCGAGCAAGCCCGCTCCCACAAAAAGCACAGGTTTTGCATCAGCCGTGCCGGCGGCACTTGATCTCATGCTCTAGCAGCCATTGCTTGGCTGCCAGACCTCCGGCAAAACCGGTCAAGGTGCCATTGCTGCCAATCACCCGATGGCACGGGATGATGATCGGGATCGGATTGCGCCCGTTCGCCGCTCCCACTGCCCGGGACGCCTTGGGCCGATGGATCTGCTGTGAAATCTGGCCGTAACTGGTGGTTACCGCAAAGGGAATGGTGGTCAGGGCCTGCCATACCGACTGCTGAAAGTCGGTGCCTAGCGGCTTGAGAAACAGGTCGAACGTCTGACGCTCACCCGCAAAATACTCCTCCAGTTGACGGCGAACTTCGGCAAGCTTTGGTGGCGAATGCACCCACCCGTCCTGTGGTACATGGGGCCGGCGATCCAGCTCGAAACGCACTTCGCGCAACCCTTCATCATCAGCGACCAGAAACAGTGGCCCAATCGGTGATGGCATTTGTTCGTAGTAAATCTGCGTCATGTTCACACCTTGCGCGCTGCAATCGAATCGGTAGCTGCGCGCCATAAATACATCACGGAATAGGCCCGCCACGGGCGCCAGCTTTCAGCCAGTGCCTGCAGCGCTTTGGTACTTAACGGCTCACCCTGGGGGTTGGCTTCACGGCGCAGAATCAGATCGGCGGCCGGAAATGCATCTGGGTGTTTGAGCACGCGCATGGCGATGTAATGCGCGGTCCATTCGCCAATACCGGGCAGTTGTACCCAGCGCTCGATAAAACGCTCCAGGGGTTGCTCCACGGCGAAGTCGACGCGCCCTTGTGCAAGGGCGCGGGCGATGCCCTGGATCGTATTGATGCGCGCCTGGGTTATGCCCATTTGCCCAAGATAGGCTTGCGCCAGCTGCTCAGGGCCGGGAAACAGACGATCCAGCCCCGAGCCCTTGTCGGCGTCAATGGCAATGCCATGGCGCTGCACGATTCGACTGGCCAGGGTGCGTGCTGCAGCCACACTGACTTGCTGCCCCAGCACGGCCCGCACCGCCACTTCAAAACCGTCCCAGCCCCCCGGCAATCGCAGCCCCGGATAACGCCCGATCACAGGCGCCAGCAGCGGGCTGGCACTCAAGGTACGGGCGATGGCCAGCGGGTCGGCATCCAGATCGAACATGCGCCGAATCCGCGTGACCACCGCCAGCATTTGCCCCGGCGGCACATTGCGCAGCTCCAATTGCAATGCATGCTGCTCACCCGGCCAGGCGCTGACCCTCAGCCAGCCGGGAGCTTCAGGGTTGCCAAACACCCGCTGATAACTGTGGCCATCGACCTGTTCGATACCGGGCAAGGCCCGGGTCTGCAGAAAGCCCAGCAAGGCCGCAAAGTCGTAAGGCGGGCGATAGCCCAGGCGCAACACCAGCGCCTTGTCTGCCCGTGCCTTCGGGCTGCGCCTGAAGGCACGGGGCTCGGCATGATTGGCTTCGGCAAAAGCCGCATTGAAACGACGCAGACTACCAAAGCCGGAAGCCATTGCCACTTCAGTGATCGACAGGTCGGTTTCGGTCAATAGTTGCTTGGCAAACAGCAGGCGCCGGGTGGAATGCACGGCCATCGGCGGCGCCCCGAGATAGTGAACAAACAGACGACGCAATTGCCGCGCACCGATGTCCATGCGCTCAGCCAACTCTTCCAGCGAGTGCTCTGCCAGGTAACCCTCATTAATCAGCGTCAAGGCGCGCGACACCCGATGCTCGCCCTGCAACCAAAGCTGATTACCCGGTGCCAGCTCGGGCCGACAACGTAAACAGGGGCGAAAGCCTTGGGCCTGAGCCGCTGCCGCGCTGGGGTAATAAACCACGTTTTCGGCTTTTGGCGCACGGGCCGGACACACGGGGCGGCAGTAGATCCGGGTGCTGAGTACGGCAGTGAAAAACACCCCGTCAAACCGCGCATCACGGCTCAGGCGAGCGATTTCGCAGGCAGCGGTACTGGGCGTTGACAGGCGGTTATCTGTATTCATGGTCCGCAGAATAGCACCGCGTTTTGGCCGATTCTCGCCATTTTCGGACGTCAAAGTGCCTGGTGCTGCCCCTGAACGAAAAAGCCACCCGGCATTGACCGGATGGCTTTTTAAATGGTGCCGGAGACAGGAATCGAACCTGCGACCTTCGCGTTACGAGTGCGCTGCTCTACCGACTGAGCTACACCGGCGGTATCAGTAAAACTAGCAGCGCTGGCAAAAACCGGCAATTGCCGCATGTGTGCCGCTGCAGGAGCGGGCCTGCTGACCAAGGTTGTTGGTAAATCGCGATATTCTTGAGCCCTTGGCGCCCAGGCTTCACACACTCGGCATTACGACCATCGCGGGCTATTTGCACGCACCGCTGGCCAGGCAGGTACCATTTTGCGTCCAGTTCAGGGTGCCCCCCGAATTGCTCGGGGTCGGCACCAATACGCTGACCCAGCCGCCTGCTGCCTGGGTCCCCGCCATGGTAATCACACCATCGACTACCGTCATGCCCGCTGCCAGGTTTTCCGTCGCTTCGGCCGGCCCCGGGATGCCGTTGGTGCCCGCATCACAGGCCATCAGATCATTGGTCTGGCTGTAGCACAGGGCGACGGCAGTCTTGTAGGTATTGCTGATGGTGTTCACCTCGGCAAAACGGGTCTTCATCACGTGCTCGTGGTAAGCCGGAAATGCGAACGAAGCAATCAGACCGATAATTGCAACCACAATCATCAGTTCGATCAGGGTGAAGCCTTGTTGTTGTTTCACATGAAGTCTCCAGAAAAGGGGCACCCACAGGTGCCAGGCAGTGCTGTGCAGGCAAAAAAGTGCGCACAGGCTATCAAGGTTAGTGGGCCGTTGCTCCACAACTGCATCGCTGACACTTCTGGTCACTCTCAACTTGCCGGGTCAAGGCTCGGTGCATCTAGTCTTTGGGCTTACAGCACAGCCGGGCGCGCCGCGCTCCAAGGATCGATGCATGGCAACACAGGCCGTTAAAAACAGCCTTTACCGGTGGGAAGGCACCGATCGAAATGGCATTAAAACCAGCGGGCAAATCACGGCGGAACACCACACAATGATTCGGGTCCAGCTACGCCGCCAAGGTATTACCGTTAGTAAAATCCGCCGCCATTACAGTCACACACTGAATGCGGGCAAATCGGTCACGGCACTGGATATCACCCTGTTCACCCGCCAACTGGCTACCCTGATCAGCGCGGGCATAACTATGCAGCAAGCTCTGAAGGTTATCGCCAACGGTTTCGAGAGCCGTGCCATGCGCCAGCAGGTCACCGAACTCCAGCAAGACATCGGCGCAGGCACCAGCCTGTCGGCGGCGCTGCGCAAAAAACCGGCACATTTCGATCCTCTGTTTTGCAGCCTCGTCGAAGCTGGCGAACTGGCCGGGGCTCTGGACGTGTTGCTGCAACGGGTGGCGACCTACAGGGAAAAGACCGCCACTCTGAAAAAGAAAATCAAAAAAGCCATGACCTACCCCAGCGCCGTGCTCATGGTCGCGCTGGCGGTGTGCGGCATTTTGCTGATCGAAGTGGTTCCGCAGTTCCAGGGCGTTTTCCGCTCATTCGACGCGCAACTGCCAGTGCTTACCTTGTGGGTGATCGGCCTGTCGGACAGCCTCCAGGCGCATGGTCTATGGCTGCTGCTTTTTTGCGGCATCACCCTTGCTGGCCTTCACCATCGCTACAAGCACTGCGCAACCTGGCGCCAGCGCGTTGATCGCTGGCTGCTGAAACTGCCCGTCATGGGCAATCTGCTGCACATGTCAGCCATAGCCCGTTTTGCCCGCACGCTGTCGACGACCCTGGCTGCCGGCGTGCCTTTGCTCGAAGCGCTGAACTCCGTAGCCAGCGCCACTGGCAATAGCCTGTACAAAGACGCGGTGCTACGACTGAAGAAGCAGGTTGCAACGGGTAGCCAGATCCATGTGGCCATGGCCGCTGCCGGAGTATTCCCGGGCATGGCAATCCAGATGACAGCTATTGGCGAAGAATCCGGCACATTGGACAGCATGCTTGACCAGGTTGCCGCCTATTATGAAAGCGAGGTCGACACTCTGGTCGACAACCTGACAACCTTGCTGGAGCCGATAATCATGGTGGTACTTGGAGTCATGGTTGGCGGGCTGGTCATCGCCATGTACTTGCCGATATTCAACCTTGGCCGGGTAATATGAGCATGATTGATTTGCTGAGCCGTCACCCCGACGCTTTTATTGCCTGCGCACTGATACTCGGCTTGCTGGTAGGCAGTTTTATCAATGTGCTGGCGTGGCGATTGCCAAAAATGCTTGAACAGGAATGGCAAGCCCAGGCCCGCGAGGTGCTGGATTTGCCCGAGCCAGCCAAAGGCCCTGTGTATAACTTGCTGCGCCCGCGCTCTCACTGCCCCAATTGCCGGCATTCGCTGCGCGTCCGAGAGAACATCCCGCTACTGAGCTACCTGTTTTTGCGTGGCAAATGCTCGCAGTGCAAAAGTGCCATTAGCCTGCGCTATCCCCTTACGGAACTGACCTGCGCGGTATTGTCGGCTTTTGTCGCCTGGCATTTCGGTTTTGGCGCCCAGGCGGGCTGGATGCTTCTGCTGACCTGGGGGTTATTCGGCATTTGCCTGATCGATATCGAGCATCAAATCGTGCCTGACGTGCTGGTTTTCCCTCTGCTGTGGCTGGGATTGTTGCTCAACAGCTTCTCCCTGTTCACCACTTTGGGGCAGGCCGTATGGGGGGCCGCGCTGGGCTATGCAAGCCTGTGGTCGGTGTTCTGGATATTCAAACTGGTCACCGGCAAGGACGGCATGGGCTACGGCGATTTCAAGTTGCTGGCCGTACTCGGGGCATGGGGCGGGGTTGCGGTTCTGCCGCTAACCCTCCTGCTCTCTTCACTGCTGGGGGCGACGGTGGGGCTGGGGCTTTTGGCCATGCGGCGAGCCAAAACCAGTACCCCGATCCCCTTTGCGCCGTATCTGGCAATTGCCGGCTGGATTGCATTGCTCTGGGGTGGTCAAATAACCGGCTTCTATTGGCAGGTTTCGGTTTGACATGATGACTCCACCCTCCAAACCCTGGATTCTCGGGCTTACCGGCGGTATCGGCAGCGGTAAAAGTGCCGCTGCCGAGCACTTCGCCGCGTTGGGCATACATGTGGTGGACGCCGATCATGCGGCGCGCTGGGTCGTTGAGCCGGGACGCCCGGCGCTGGCCAGTATTGCCGAACACTTTGGAGCACAGGTGCTGCAAGCCGACGGGCAACTCAATCGTGGCGCATTGCGCCATCTGATCTTCACCGACCCCGAGCAACGCCGCTGGCTTGAAGCACTGCTGCACCCGCTGATTCGTGAAGAGATCGCAAACAATCTGGCACAGGCAAAATCGCCTTACGCCATTCTGGTTTCGCCGCTGCTGATCGAGTCCGGCCAATACACCACAACCCAACGTGTACTGGTGATCGATGCACCGCAAGCCCTGCAGATGCAGCGCACCCTTGTGCGTGACAACACCACCGAACAGCAAGTCCAGGCCATTCTCAAGGCACAGGCCAGCCGCGAAGATCGCCTTCGTCACGCTGACGATGTGCTGGTCAATGACAAGGATCTGAAGGCGCTGCAGACTGAGGTCGAGCGCCTGCATCACTTTTATTTAACTTTGCGTGGAGGCCAACCATGACCAAACCTATGACCATCGACTGCCCGACCTGTGGCACAGCCGTGCAATGGGATACCACCAACGCTTTTCGCCCGTTCTGCTCGGACCGCTGCAAGCTGATCGACCTGGGTGCCTGGGCCAGCGAGGAACACAAGATCCCGGTCAGCCCGGATGCTGAAGATGATCTGTTTTCCGAGGACCTGAGCGAGCGCTTACATTAAAAACCAAATCCTGTAGTCGCTGACGAGGTACGAAGGCTGCGATCGAGCCCGAAGGGGTCGTGCTTTTAAAGAGCACAGGCCCTGAGGTCCATCTCGCAGCCTGCGTCGGCGATTACGGCTTTTCTCCATCATCCTTCCATGGCGCCGCCAGGTAGCGGGTGCGGTTAAAGGTCTCAAGCCACTCCGGGCAGAACACCACCAGTGCGGTTACCAGCATCCCGTTGATAAACGCTTCGGGAAAGATGATCAGCCACAGATAGCCGACAAAGTCCTCCAGCCAATACGGCATGACGAACAACCCGTCCAGCCACAACACACCCAGCACCGCCCCTATGCACAGCAACGCCGCCAACGCTGCGGCAAAAAAACCCGAGCAAAAGATATACACAAAGGGGTTACGCGGTTGCGCACGCTCGACCATACGCGCACACCCTTCGGTCACTGCTATCGGCAACAGAATCAGCAGCACGCCGTTGACACCCATCGCGGCCAACTCCTGACGCCCCAGCAACACCAGTCCGACTTGCGCCAGAAGCGCACCGACGACTGCCAGCGGCCAGTCGAGCAGCAACGTGACCACCGTCAGGCCAATAAAGTGGTAAGACACCCCGCCTTCAAAGTCACGCCGTACCAGCCAGAGCAAAAACAGCCCGAACACCGTGCCAAACAACAGGTGCTGGCGCCGCGTATCGGTAAACAGCTCAACCCAGGGAGCACGCCAGATGGCCCACAGCACAACGGGAACATAGATCAGCCAGCCGATGACCAGCGTTTGTGTGGATAACACCTGTGTACTTATCATCGGCCTTGCCCTGCCTTGTCAAAACACACCGTTCAACCCTCCCTGTCGGATGCAACTGAGTCTACACCCGGACTTTCAGTAACACCTGTTTCAAGGCTAAGCTGCGTGCATGGACGACTCAGATTATTTACGCCTGCTCACCATCCAGGCCGAGCAAGCCAATGCCTTTTTATCCAATGCCCGCAAATGGGAGCGTGAGCGTTGGGTCTGCCAGCGCCTGTTGCAAGGCCTGAATATCCCCTACCACAGTGAAGATTTCCGGCAGGCGGGCCAGGAGCCTCCCGATGTGCTGTTCGGCGATGCACGCTTTGAGGTGTTCTTTGTCCTCGATGAGGGCCGGCGCCTTAACGATGAATGGCGCGCGGAACTGCAGCGCAGGCGCAGCGCCTACTCCCTTAGCCAATTGGTCCGTCGCGAAGCACGGCCCAAACGGATTCCGGCGAGCAAGCTGTTGCAGCGGCTGGGCCCCACCCTGCATAAAAAAGCCACTAACTACAAAGAGCGCGATATCGACCTGGGGCAGCTGGATATCATTGCGTTTTCCAGCCTCAAGCGCGAAGTGCTGGACCTTAACAGCCACTTTCCGCCGCCGACTGAATATTTGCGCCAGGGCTGGCGCTCGCTGTCGCTGGTAGGGCCGACCTTTGCCCGGGTGCTGTTTGCCCAACCGGACGCTCCGGATTTTTTGCGCAACAACCTGGGACGCAGCATTATTTTTGATGTGGGTATCAGCCTGTGAGCCCGTTGCAGGCGCTTATTGCCGATGTGCCGCAAACCGGGCGCGTGTGCTGGATCGGCGTACGCCCCGAGTCCCGGGCAGACATGCTCGAACTCGACGCGGTTGAAGCCCGCCGCGAAGCCGGGCTGACCGGCGATCATGCCCGGCCCGGCGCCCGCAATGCCCGCCAGGTGACGCTGATACAATGGGAACACCTGGCCGTTATCAGCTCACTGCTGGGGCGCACGGAGGATCAGCCGATCCTGGCGCAGGACTTGCGCCGTAACCTGGTGATCCGCGGAATCAACCTGTTCAGCCTCAAAGGCCGGCGCTTCAAGGTTGGCCAGGCCATTTTCGAAACCACTGGCTGGTGTCAGCCTTGTGCCCGACTGGAGCAGCGTCTGGGCCAGGGGACTTTTCAGGCGGTACGTGGCCACGGCGGGATCACGGCCCGGGTAATCGAAAGCGGGATCATTCGTCTAGACGACGAACTGCGGGTCGAGCCGTTAGGCCCGCACGGCTATGCTTCATTTCATCCCGGTTGATCAATGCTGTAGCTTTTACACACCCAGCAACGTCTATTTGACGAGGCCAAAAATATGCCCAGTCGCCTGAACCCCGATGATCTGAAGCGTGTCGAAGAGTACCTTCAATTGCCACAAAATCAGGTTGAGCGCCGCCCTTTCAGGCCCTGGCTGCTCCTTGCCATAGTGGTGATCGCGGTGATCGGCATGGGCCTTTTGAGCCGCCTCCTGAGTTACCTGGCGCTATGAGCTGCATTGCGCTCGCCCGGGGCTACTCAGGCACAGAATTTTTTTCAAGCCTTGTGAGTGATATCCATGACCCATCGTATTGTTATCGTCGGCGGCGGCGCCGGCGGCCTGGAGTTGGCGACCCGCCTGGGCAAGACTCTGGGTAAGCGCGGCAAGGCCAGCGTCACGCTGGTCGATGCCAACCTGACCCATATCTGGAAACCGCTGCTGCATGAAGTCGCTGCCGGCTCATTGAACTCATCGGAAGACGAGCTCAACTACGTCGCCCAGGCCAAATGGAATCACTTTCAGTTCCAGCTGGGCCGCATGAGCGGGCTGGATCGTGAACTGAAAAAGATCTCATTGTCGGCAACCCTCGACGAAAACGGCCAGGAACTGGTACCTGCCCGCGAATTGGGTTACGACACCCTGGTGATTGCGGTGGGCAGTACCACCAATGACTTCGGCACCAAAGGCGCGGCCGAACACTGCCTGTTCCTCGATACCCGCAAGCAGGCCGAGAAATTTCATCAGCAACTGCTCAATCATTACCTGCGTGCCCACGCAGGGCAAAGCGATACGCTCGAACAGATCAGCGTGGCCATTGTCGGCGCAGGTGCAACCGGAGTCGAGCTGGCTGCCGAACTGCACAATGCCGCCCACGAACTGGCAGCCTATGGCCTGGACCGGATCAAGCCGGAAAACATGCATATCACCCTGATCGAAGCGGGCCCACGGGTATTGCCTGCCCTGCCGGACCGTATCGGCGGGCCTGTGCATAAAACCCTGGAAAAACTCGGGGTCACCGTGCTGACCAACTCCGCAGTCAGCGAAGTAACTGCTGACAGCTTGATAACCAAAGATGGTCAGGTGATTCCTGCAAGTTTGAAGGTTTGGGCTGCGGGCATTCGTGCACCTGGCTTCTTGAAGGAAATTGCCGGGCTGGAAACCAACCGCATTAACCAGTTGGTGGTACGCCCTACCCTGCAAACCACCCGTGACGAGAATATTTTTGCCTTTGGCGATTGCGCCGCCTGTCCGCAACCCGGCACCGACAAGCTGGTGCCGCCTCGCGCCCAGGCTGCTCACCAGCAGGCGTCGTTGCTGGCCAAGTCGCTGAAATTGCGCATTGAAGGTAAAACTCAGCTGCCGGACTACACCTACCGCGATTATGGCTCGCTGATTTCCCTGTCGAGCTTTTCGGCTGTGGGTAACTTGATGGGCAGCCTGATGGGTACCGTTATGCTGGAAGGCTGGTTGGCGCGGATGTTCTATATCTCGCTATATCGCATGCACCAGATGGCGCTGTACGGCACCTTCCGCACCTTGATGCTGATGCTGGGCAGCAGGATCGGACGCGGCACCGAGCCGCGCCTGAAACTGCACTAAGTGCGACTACTCTGTAGTCGCTGCCGAAGGCTGCGACAGTAAAAACTGCAACTGTGGGAGCGAGCCTGCTCGCGAAGGTCGTTCGCGAGCAGGCTCGCTCCCACAATAGGGCTTGATCTACAACAGAGTATCTACAGCGCCGCGTAATCAGCGCCCCGCGTGATTACCCGCCTCGGCTTCACGGCCTTTAAAGCCGTGGGGCTGATGCTCGTCAAAGAATTTCACCGCGCGCACAAAGTCCTCCAGCAACAACTTGGCCATGTCGATCGACATACCCTGCTTCACCAGAATCCGCTGCACCACTACGTTCTCGACATTTGCCGGCAAGCTATACGCAGGTACCAGCCAGCCACGGGTGCGCAACCGGTCTGCCAGGTCATACAGCGAATATGAAGTTTTCGCCCCTGGCTTCAGACGCCAGGTCAACGCCGGAATCCCCAGCTGCGGGTCACCGTTATAGAGCATCTCGAACGGTCCGACCTTGACCAGTTCAGCCGCAAGAAACTGTGCCGTCTGGTAGCAGGCTGAATGAATACGCTCATAGCCTTCACGCCCCAGACGCAAGAAGTTGTAGTACTGCGAGATGATCTGCCCGGCCGGACGTGAAAAGTTAAGGGCGAACGTAGGCATATCACCCCCCAGATAATTCACATGAAACACCAGCCCTTCAGGCAGTTCCTTTTCATCCCGCCAAACCACCCAGCCCGCGCCCAGCGGAGCCAGGCCGAACTTGTGCCCGGAGGTACTGATGGACTTGACCCGCGGCACGCGGAAATCCCAAAGAATATCCGGCGCACAAAACGGAGCCAGCATCGCGCCACTTGCACCGTCGACGTGCAGATCAATATTCAGACCCGTGCTTTTTTGCAAGTCATCCAGAGCATCGGATAACGGCTTTACGGTTTCATACAGCCCGGTGAACGTCTGGCCAAAGGTCGGCACTACGACGATGGTATTTTCATCGACCCGCTCCAGCATGTCCTCGGGGGTCATAAACCAATGCCCTTCCGACATCGGCACTTCACGAATTTCGACGTCCCAGTAACGGGCAAATTTGTGCCAGCACACCTGCACCGGACCGCACACCATATTCGGCGTAGTTGTCGGCTTGCCTGCCGCCTTGCGCACCGCACGCCAGCGCCACAATGCAGCCAGACCACCCAGCATGCAGGCTTCGCTGGAGCCTACGGTGGAAGTACCGATGGTGGTAGCCGCTTCCGGCGAATGCCATAAGTCCGCCAGCATATGAATACAGCGGTTTTCCAGCTCCGCAGACTGCGGGTACTCATCCTTGTCGATCATGTTCTTGTCGATCGACAGGTCCATCAACTTGTGGACCTCGTCCTCTTCCCACGTCTGGCAAAAGGTCGCGAGGTTCTGCCTGGAGTTTCCATCCAGATACAACTCATCGTGGACCAGTTGGAAAACCTCACCCGGCGCTTGCTCAGCCTCGGGGAACAGCTTGATTGCAGCGGCATGAGCCAGCGCAGAAGAACCAAATACGGGGTCGACGTCCTTGTTGCGCTTGATACGGTGCAGTGCCATGTGAACTCTCCTTGAGTATTGGTCAATCTATGAGCCCGCCGTTGCAACTCTGGCTCAGCTTCGGCCCAGCCAGCATAGCCAAGCATTTGAGGTCTGCCGTCCGATTTCCGACCACCGTGCATTTTCCGATCTATAGTCTCGATTCTCGATAGTACTCACGGAGCGAGCACGATGAAGCAAAGACCCACGACCGTAGACAGCACGGTAAAACAGGCGCTGGACCAGTCCCTGCAACGGTTTGCCAGCAATCAGCACGGCAAGAACGCCAGCTACATCCCTTACCTGGCCTCAGTGCCATCCCATCTGTTCGGCATCAGCATCATGTTCTGCGACGGTACCCATGCAGAAGTCGGCGACACCGATTACGCCTTCGCCATCGAGTCGATTTCCAAGGTATTCACCCTCGCCCATGTACTCGATGAAGTGGGACCGCAAGCCTTGCGCAGCAAGATCGGTTGCGACCCCACAGGTGAGCCGTTCAACTCGGTGATTGCCCTGGAACTGCATAAGGGCCGACCGCTCAACCCCTTTGTAAACGCAGGCGCCATGGCCACTGTCAGCCTCCTCGAAGCCGATACGGCGCAAGCGCGCTGGGACCAGATCCAGGCGACTTACAACCTTTTCGCCGGGCGTGAACTGACGGTCAACGACGAGGTTTATCAATCGGAAGCCAAGACCAACCAGCACAACCGCGGCATTGCCTGGCTATTGCAGAGTTACGGCTATATGTACGCCGACCCGATGGAAGTGTGCGCCGTCTACACCCGTCAATGTTCCGTGGCGATCACCTGCCATGACCTGGTGACCATGGGCGCTACCCTGGCCAATGGTGGCGTCAACCCGATCAGCGGAAAACGCGCGGTTCGGGCCAACAACGTGGCGCCAATCCTCTCCGAGATGACCCTGAATGGCCTGTATGACACCACCGGAGACTGGTACTACAAAGTCGGCCTGCCCGGAAAAAGCGGGGTCGGCGGCGGCATTCTGGCGGTGGTTCCGGGGGTGTGCGCCATCGCCGCCTTTGCCCCGCCACTGGACGGAGCCGGTAACAGCGTTCGCGGTCAACTGGCCGCCGAATACCTTAGCCGCACGCTCAATCTGAGCCTGTTGCACGAATTCGCGTAAGGGAGCGGGATACTTATGGCTACCACCAGCAAAGCTAAAACCTACATGTCCTGGCTGACCATCTGCTTTATGATGGTTGCCGCTGTTGCCAGTATTCGTTCGTTACCCAGCATGGCCGTCTATGGTCTGGGCTCGGTCTTTCTCTATGTCATCCCCGCACTGCTGTTTTTCATTCCGGTATCCCTGGTCGCCTCTGAACTGGGCACAGGCTGGAACGGCGGGATTTATGGCTGGGTAAGACAAGCCTACGGCGACCGCCCGGGCTTTTTCATCATGTGGTTCATGTGGGTACAAGTGGTGGTCTGGTACCCGATTGTGCTCGGGTTTGGCGCCAGCACCATGGCGTATCTGATCAACCCTGAACTGGCCAAAAGCGGTGTATTTACTGCCGCCGTCATCATCGTTTTATACTGGCTATCGACATTTGTGGCACTTAACGGGCTGACAGCACTGTCGAAGCTGACGTCATGGTTCATGCTGCTGGGCACCGCATTACCCGCCGCGCTGCTGGTTTTGCTCGGCGTCGCCTGGCTGGTGCTGGGGCATAAATCAGCCACCCCGTTGACTTGGGATGCCTTGATCCCGGCCATTTTCGATACCCACTCCACAGTCAAATCCGGCTCGCGCAACCTGCACCCGGACTTCTGGCAGGAATTTACCGGCGCCATTACCGGCCTGGTACTGATTGTGAGTAACTTCCTGGCGTTTGCCGGTATCGAAATGAACGCCATTCACGCCCGTGAATTGCGTAACCCGCAAAAGGAAATGCCCCGGGCGATTCTCTTGGCCTTCTTTATGATCCTGCTGGTGTTTATCCCGCCCACGGTGGCGATTTCGCTGGTGGTACCCGCTGACTCAACCAGCCTTACCGCCGGGGTTATCCAGGCTTACGCTGCGTTCTTCCAGGGCTTCGACATGCCATGGGCAACCCCGATCATGGCCATTTTGCTGATTATCGGTGCGTTGGGCGGGGTACTGGCCTGGACTGCCGGGCCGTCTACCGGCTTGCTGTTCGTCGGTAAGGCCGGAATGCTTCCACCTGTGATGCAGGAAGTGAACAAAAAAGGCGTGCAAAAAAACATTCTGTATTTACAGGCCGTTATCGTCACGCTGCTGTCGACGATTTACATCTTTCTCGACAATGTATCCGATGCCTTCTGGATGATCAGTGCGATGGCGGCGCTGATGTACCTGATCATCTACGTATTCATGTTTATGGCGGCCATGAAACTGCGTAAAACACAGCCCAATGTAAAACGCGGCTATGTGCTCAAGGGGCTGCATGGCTGGTGCTACTTGGGGTTGTTTTCAACCTGCGTGGCGCTGATTTTCGGCTTTATTCCGCCCAACAGTTTCAGCAGCATGCCGTTTTTCGAATATGCGGGGATTTTGTTGCTGGGATTGATCGTCGCAGGCGTGCCGCCGTTTATCTTCTATGCATTGCGCAAGCCGTCATGGCAGATGGTTCCCAAGGCAGAAGCAGATCAGTATTCGGCCGCGCTGCAGGATCTTCAGGACGCGGACAACAAGGCTGCAAACCCAAGCTGAAGCAAAAACCTCGTAGCAGCTGCCGAAGAACGAAGGCTGCGACTACAGGGTTACGTTTCCTACAGGCATAAAAAAAGCGTCCAATGGACGCTTTTTTTATGGCTACTGGAGCCGAACATGGTGGGTCGTGTGGGATTCGAACCTACGACCAATTGGTTAAAAGCCAACTGCTCTACCAACTGAGCTAACGACCCAAAAATTCTTTGAAACTGGCTCCACGACCTGGACTCGAACCAGGGACCCAATGATTAACAGTCATTTGCTCTACCAACTGAGCTATCGCGGAACTGCATATTTCAACTTTTACAACAATAAAAAAGCGTCCGTAAGGACGCTCTTTTATGGCCTCTGATGCAACTGGCATCAGCGCCTTATTTTCTATACCCATTACTGCCGGGCAGAAAATGGTCGGGGTAAGGGGATTCGAACTCCTGACATCCTGCTCCCAAAGCAGGCGCGCTACCGGACTGCGCTATACCCCGGTAAAAAAAAGCACCTTCAAGAGGCGCCTTCTTCGATCAGTGCTTTTGGCCTCTGATCTTAAGATCTAACCCCAGCGAACTGGAGCCAAAAATGGTGGGTCGTGTGGGATTCGAACCTACGACCAATTGGTTAAAAGCCAACTGCTCTACCAACTGAGCTAACGACCCAAAAATGGTCGGGGTAAGGGGATTCGAACTCCTGACATCCTGCTCCCAAAGCAGGCGCGCTACCGGACTGCGCTATACCCCGGCTTGAAAATGGCTCCACGACCTGGACTCGAACCAGGGACCCAATGATTAACAGTCATTTGCTCTACCAACTGAGCTATCGCGGAACTACATATTTCAATTTGTAACGTTGCTGCCTTACTGCTTAGCAACACTCTTCGAGTTCTTCGCATCGCTGCGTTGGCGTCTCTGAGGTCGGCTATTCTACAAGCTTTAAAAGCCTTGTCAACCCTTATTTTTCGTTAGAAGACAATTACTTAGCTCTTCCAGCGGGCTTCTCGGTTTGGGCCAAGTCGCTATTACGGGTTGCTTGCTGCGGGGCGCATATTACAAGCGTTTTCCTTACAGATCAACACCCTAGAAAAAAAAGGCCTCGCAAAGCGAGGCCTCTCTTAAAACACCGCTTTCAAACCTTATGCGAAGACGATTTCGTCGTCCTTCACGCTGGCTGTCACGGTGGTGCCAGGCAAGAACTGACCGGACAAGATCAGTTGTGCCAGCGGGTTCTCGATCCAGCGCTGGATCGCACGTTTCAGAGGGCGTGCGCCATAAACCGGGTCGTAACCAACCGCAATCAGCTTGTCCAGAGCATCCTGGTTCAGCTCAAGGCTCAAGTCACGCTCAGCCAGACGACTGCGCAGACGACCCAACTGGATTTCGGCGATGCCAGCAATCTGATCACGGGCCAGAGGCTCGAAGATCACCACTTCGTCGATCCGGTTCACGAACTCCGGACGGAAGTGGGTGCTGACCGCATCCATCACCGCTGCACGCTGTGCCTCGCGATCGCCCACCAGCTCCTGGATCTGTGCAGAGCCCAGGTTGGAGGTCATCACGATCACCGTGTTGCGGAAGTCCACGGTACGGCCGTGGCTGTCAGTCAGGCGACCGTCTTCCAGCACTTGCAGCAACACGTTGAACACGTCCGGGTGAGCCTTCTCGACTTCATCCAGCAGGATCACCGAGTAAGGCTTGCGCCGTACCGCTTCGGTCAGATAACCGCCTTCTTCGTAGCCCACATAGCCTGGTGGTGCACCGATCAGTCGAGCCACGGAATGTTTCTCCATGAACTCGGACATATCGATCCGCACCATCGCCTCTTCAGTATCAAAGAGGAACTCGGCCAGCGCCTTGCACAACTCGGTTTTACCCACACCGGTCGGGCCGAGGAACATGAACGAGCCGCTAGGACGGTTCGGGTCACTCAGGCCGGCACGGGAACGCCGCACGGCGTTGGACACAGCCACTACGGCCTCGTCCTGGCCAATCACGCGCTCATGCAACAGGCTTTCCATTTTCATCAGCTTGTCGCGTTCGCCTTCGAGCATCTTGGAGACCGGGATACCCGTCCACTTCGATACCACTTCCGCGATTTCCTCTTCAGTCACTTTGCTGCGCAACAACTGGTTTTCAGTTTTGCCGCTGTGCTCGTCGACCATCTGCAGGCTGCGTTCCAGATCAGGGATGATCCCGTACTGCAACTCGGCCATGCGGTTGAGGTTGCCGCTGCGGCGGGCCACTTCAAGCTCCTGGCGCGCCTGCTCGATTTTCTGCTGGATCTGGGCAGAACCCTGCACTTCGGCTTTTTCCGAGGTCCAGATCTCTTCGAGGTCCGAGTATTCGCGCTCGTGACGCTCGATTTCTTCCTGCAATTTCTCGAGGCGTTTTTTCGCGGCCTCGTCTTCTTCTTTCTTCAACGCCTGGGCTTCAACCTTCAGTTGAATCAAACGACGTTCAAGACGGTCCAGTACCTCAGGCTTGGAGTCGATCTCCATGCGGATACGGCTGGCAGCCTCGTCCATCAGGTCAATCGCCTTGTCCGGCAACTGCCGGTCGGTGATGTAACGATGGCTGAGTTTGACCGCAGCAATGATCGCACCGTCGGTAATCGCTACCTTGTGGTGAACCTCATAACGCTCTTTAAGGCCACGCAGGATCGCAATGGTGTCTTCTTCGCTCGGCTCGTCCACCAGTACTTTCTGGAAGCGACGCTCAAGTGCTGCGTCCTTCTCGATGTATTGGCGGTACTCGTTGAGCGTGGTCGCACCCACGCAGTGCAACTCACCGCGAGCCAATGCAGGCTTGAGCATATTGCCCGCATCCATGGCACCCTCGCCTTTACCGGCGCCAACCATGACATGCAATTCGTCGATAAACAGGATGACTTGCCCTTCCTGCTTCGACAGCTCGTTAAGCACTGCTTTCAGGCGCTCCTCGAACTCACCGCGGAACTTGGCACCGGCAATCAGCGCACCGATGTCCAGGGACAGCAGACGTTTGCCCTTGAGGCCGTCAGGCACTTCGCCATTGATGATCCGTTGTGCCAGACCTTCGGCAATCGCGGTTTTACCCACGCCAGGCTCACCGATCAGTACCGGGTTGTTCTTGGTACGGCGCTGCAGGACCTGAATGGTGCGACGAATTTCATCGTCACGACCGATCACCGGGTCGAGCTTGCCCTCTTCGGCGCGCTTGGTCAGGTCAATGGTGTACTTGTCCAGCGCCTGGCGTGACTCTTCAACGTTCGGGTCATTGACCGCTTCGCCGCCACGCAGGTTGTTGATGGCATTTTCCAGGGCTTTCTTGCTCACGCCCTGACCCAGCAACAACTTGCCCAGCTTGCTGTTGTCGTCCATCGCCGCCAGCAATACAACTTCGCTGGTGATGTACTGGTCGCCTTTTTGCTGCGCCAGACGATCCGCCTGGTTCAACAGACGTGCCAAATCCTGCGACATGTTTACGTCGCCAGTCGGATTCTGAATTTTTGGCAGCTGATCGAGCTCTTTGGTCAGCTCTTTACGCAGGCTGTTTACATCGAAACCGACTTGCATCAGCAACGGCTTGATCGAACCGCCCTGCTGTTCCAGCAATGCCTGCATCAAGTGCGCAGGCTCGATGGCCGGATGATCGAGGCCAACGGCCAATGACTGAGCATCGGACAACGCCAATTGCAACTTGCTGGTTAATCTATCTATACGCATTCGTCACCTTCCTTATGAGCAGGCCGGAGGGATGGAAACTCCTGAATGAAGAAACCTGCCAGATACCATAGTAGATGCGGGCGATTACGAGAGTTTCAAGCGTTTGGAAAATGACGCAGATCAGCTGGACGGTCTTTCGATCCAAACCAGTGATGCGAAGCGGCCAGTATTGGGACTGCGCCGATAGGAGAAGAAACGCGGGTCGGTCACGGTGCAAAAACCCCCGCCGTACACAGCCGTGATACCGAAGCGGGCCAGACGCAAACGCGCCAGCTCATAGATATCGGCCATAAAACGCCCGGCATTGATGCTGGGCACAAAGGCGGCTTCGGCCTGGGGCATGTCTTTTACAAAGACCTCCCGCACCTCGGCCCCGACCTCAAATGCCTTGGGGCCAATGGCCGGCCCCAGCCACACAAGCAGCTCCTGTGGCGCAACATTGAGGCTTAGCGCGGCGGCTTCAAGCACCCCGGCCGCCAGCCCGCGCCAACCGGCATGGGCTGCCGCAACACGAGTGCCAGCACGATCGCAGAACAATGCAGGCAAGCAATCCGCCGTCATTGCCGTACAGGCAATACCGGGGGTGGCCGTCCAGCTGGCATCGGCCTCAACAATCAGTTCGGGATTGGCAGGTGCGACCACAACCCCGTGAACCTGGCTAAGCCAGGCGGGCTGTACGTCAAAAATATGGGTAAGGCGATGGCGGTTATGCGCAACGGCAACAGGGTCGTCGCCTACATGGTCGCCCAGGTTGAAGCTGTCGAACGGCGCCACACTGACGCCGCCCGCACGGGTGGTCACACAGGCCCGGATGCCTGCCGGCGCTGGCCAGTCAGGAATCAGGAAGGTGTTCACCCGATAAATGCCTCACGGTCTTGCTTGAGCAACGTCAACAGCCAGACAAAGTCGTCAGGCAGTGCTGATTCCCAGCTCATGCGCTTACCGGTCGTCGGATGATCCAGCTCGAGGAAACGGGCATGGAGCGCCTGACGCGGGAAGTTTTTCAGGGACTCGACCATCGTCACGCTGGCAGACGGCGGAATACGGAAGCGACCGCCGTAGGCAGGGTCTCCGACCAACGGGAAGTTGATATGAGACATATGCACACGAATCTGGTGCGTACGACCGGTTTCCAGCTTTACCCGCACATGGGTGTGGGAACGGAAACGCTCAAGCACACGGTAATGACTGACCGCCTGCTTGCCGCCTTCCATTACCGCCATGCGCTGGCGCTGCTGGCCGTGACGGCCGATAGGCGCGTCGATCTTGCCCCCGGCGGTCACGACACCGATAACGATGCACTCATAGATACGACTGACACTGCGGCTCTGCAACTGTGTAACCAGTTGTGTCTGCGCCTGAATGGTCTTGGCGACCACCATCAGACCGGTGGTGTCCTTGTCCAGGCGATGCACGATCCCCGCACGCGGCACATTGATAATGTCCGGTACGTGATGCAGCAAGGCATTGAGCAAAGTACCACTGGCATGCCCTGCAGCCGGGTGCACCACAAGGCCCGCAGGCTTGTTGATGACCAGGATGTCATCGTCTTCGTAGACGATATCCAGGGGGATGTCTTCAGCGATCCACTCACCCTGGGCTTCCTGCTCTGCAGTCAGCTCCAGGATGGCACCGCCGTGTACGATGTCACGGGGGCGTATGACGGCTCCGTCCACAGTAAGGCGGCCGTCTTTGATCCAGGCGGAAAGGCGCGAGCGCGAGTGCTCAGCGAATAATTGTGCGGCGACTTGATCGAGGCGTTGGCCACCCAGTTCGGACGGCACCTCTTCGCGAAGTTGAATTTTCTCGGACATGCTCATCAGGACCGCGCCAAGCCTTTGGTTTCGGCTGCGCGCTTGTGGTTAAATACGGCGTCTTTTGCCCCGAGGCTTTTCACGGGGCACTCATCATAACAGGACGGACCCGCCCAAGACAGCGGCCGTCATAGGGACGCAAGCCGCCATGCAAGTGAGACACCTGCTGCTGATCGCCATCCTCGCACTGACCGCCGCTTGCTCGTCGACTAAAGAAGTCGTTGACGAAAACCTCAGCGAAGTGGAGCTGTACCAGCAGGCACAGGCCGACCTGGACAACCACAGCTATACCAGTGCTACCGCCAAACTCAAGGCCCTTGAGTCACGCTACCCGTTCGGTCGCTACGCCGACCAGGCCCAGCTTGAACTTATTTACGCCTACTACAAGAACTCCGAGCCCGAAGCGGCCAAGTCGGCTGCCGAACGGTTTATCCGCCTGCATCCACAGCATCCGAACGTTGACTACGCCTACTACCTCAAGGGCCTGACCTCCTTTGACCAGGACGTTGGCTTGCTGGCGCGCTTCCTGCCGCTGGACATGAGCAAGCGTGACCCGGGCGCTGCACGCGACTCCTACAACGAGTTCGCCCAGCTCACCAGCCGCTTCCCCAACAGCCGCTACGCACCCGACGCCAAGCAGCGCATGATCTACCTGCGCAACCTGTTGGCAGCGTATGAAATCCACGTAGCCGATTACTACCTGACTCGTCAGGCTTATGTAGCCGCTGCCAACCGTGGCCGCTATGTGGTCGAAAACTTCCAGGAAACTCCTTCGGTCGGCGACGGCCTGGCGGTAATGGTTGAGTCCTACCAGCGCATGCATCTCGACCAGTTGGCCAACACCAGCCTTGAAGTGCTCAAGACCAACTACCCGGACCACCCGAGCCTGGTAGACGGCCAGTTTGTGCCGCAGGTTTCCGAGTCGGACAACCGTTCATGGCTGAGCAAGGCCACATTGGGCCTGATCGAATCCAGCACACCGCTGCCACCGGGTGAAACCCGTGCAAACATGGATATCCAGAAGCAGTACCAGGATGCCAAGGATGCAATCCCGGCAGAACTGAAGCCAAAGGATGCCGATGGCGACATCATCGAAGAGCCGCAAGCTGAAGGTAAAAGCCGCTCCTGGTTCAGCTACATGACCCTGGGCCTGTTCGACTGATCGTTCAGCACATAAAAAAAGAGCTCTTCGGAGCTCTTTTTTTATGTTTGATTTACCGCTGTGCGCCTGCCAGGTCCTTGGCTAAACTGGTGCATCTTTTCTCGAATAGCGAATTACCATGCTTCGTTTACTGATCTGGGCAGCGCTGATTGCTGCAGGCGTTTGGCTGTGGCGCAAATACAAGACCGGTATGGCCGCGACCAAAAAACCGGTCGACCCGAGCGCTCAGCCAATGGTGCGCTGCGCCCACTGTGGCGTACACCTGCCCCGTGACCGCGCCCTGAGCCAGCAACAAGAGTGGTATTGCACCCAGCAGCATCTGGAGCAAGGGCCAAAACCAAGGGGTTAAGCCACCTGTGATCGCTGCCGCAGGCTACGACAGGAAAACGGCAACTGTGGGAGCGAGCCTGCTCGCGAAGGTCGTTCGCGAGCAGGCTCGCTCCCACAATAGGGCTTGATCTACAACAGAGTATCGACAGAAATCCCTCTGTGTTTGTAGCCGCTTAAATCCGCCCCTCTGGCGCATAAGGCGTCGGGTCGATAATCGGCTCACGCCCCAGCAGCAAGTCCGCGAATAATTGGCAGGACGCCGGTGCCAATACCAGACCGTTGCGATAGTGCCCGCAGTTGAGCCACAGACCATCAAAACCTGACACCCGCCCAATATACGGAATGCCCTCGGGCGAACCTGGCCGTAGCCCGGCCCAGTGCCCCACCACTTCAGCATCGGCCAGGGCCGGGATCAGTTCGACTGCCGAAGCCTTGAGGCTCTCAAGGGCCGTAAGGGTCGGGGTTTTATCAAAGCCTTCATGCTCCAGCGTGCTACCGATCAGGATATGACCATCACGGCGGGGAATGGCATAACGCCCTTTTGCCAGCACCATGCACGACAAAAAGTCAGATGCGCATTTGTACAGGATCATCTGCCCCTTGACCGGCTCCACAGGCAACTCCAGCCCCAGCCCGTTCAACAACTCACCGCTCCAGGCCCCGGCCGACAACACCACCTCGTCGCCGCGAATCTCACCCCGGGCCGTATTGACCCCGCAAACTCTTTCGCCTTCGCGAACAAAACCGAGCACCTCGCACTGCTCATGCACAGTGACATTCGGCATCGCCTGCAGTGCAGCCTTCAGCGATTTCACCAACCGCGGATTCCGCACATTGGCCACATTAGCCATATAAATTGCGTGTGCATAACCACCGCCCAGCACGGGCACGGCATCATGGACTGCCGACATATCGACCGCCCCCAGAGGTCGCCCTTCGCGCCCGGCCCACTCCAGCGCCTGAGCCTCATCGTCCAGGTCCAGCCAGTACAGCCCGGTGGTGTGTACTTCAGGATCAATACCCGTCGAAGCAAACAGACGCTCGGCCAATTGCGGATAAAAGTCCTGAGACCAGTGCGCCAGGGCCGTTACAGCACAGTTATAGCGCCACGGATAAAGCGGCGAAACAATACCGCCGCCGGCCCAGGAGGACTCCTGGCCCGCCCCGCCACGCTCCAGCACAATCACCTGCTCTACATCAGCCGCCAGATTAAACGCAGTCAGCAGGCCTATGACACCGCCCCCGACAATCACCACCCGTTGCTGCCTAGCCATCTGTTAATCCAGCCCGTCATTCAAAATCAATCGTTAGCGCCCCCAACACTGCTGCATTGTCAGGCCAGGGGCGGCCTGGGTTATCGTTGCCATACCGGTGTGAGCCAGCGTAAAGCTCCCGCACGAATCCCCCGCCATTGCCGAACCTTGTTTGGGCGTCGCCTTCAGCCAGTAGCCGTGGTCGACGAGATCGGCACTGATGTCGTAGTGCTGATTGCCTGAACTAAGGTCTTTCATACCGCTATATACCGCGTTCTTTGTGTAAAAGCGCTCAAGACTTTGGGCTTGCTCCGTCAACAGGACAACAACTTGAGAGCGGTAAGCCCGCTTTACATAATCGCCGTACAACGGATAAACGAATGCGCCAAGGATACCGGTGATAACCACTACGATCATCAGTTCGATCAGGGTAAAACCTGCTGCATACCTGTACATTTCGTGCGTCCTATTGCAGCTGTCGCCACATGACCCGGTGAAAACCCCTGGCAACACGCTCTTGCGAAGCGTTATCCGGCCCTTGATAACGCGCATAAATACTCTCCAGTACGGTGCGCGACTGCCCGTGCCAGCCAATACCGGTAACTCGATACAAACGGGTAGTGGTGGTCACTGGTAAATGGGCTGGCGTAATGCTTGGCCCAAGGTTCTGAACACCATACAGCCCGTTCGCAACGCTTATCCAACGTACCCCGGAGGCCGGATCGATGCCTGGCACAGCCTGAGTACGCGCCTCTGGGGGCGGGTTACAGCTTGCTGGCGAAGTGCAAGGCATTACCCTGCCCCCTTGGATCTGAAGCCAGGCCTCCCCGCTGCCAAGCGCCGCTTCTGCGGCCTGAAATGAGTGGTTGGCATGTTGAACGCCTGCAGACATTTTTTCCTGAAGGGTCGCACTGACCATTGCAGCCATCCCGATCAGGCTCAGCAACAGCATGAAAACCAGGCTGACCAGCAGTGCCATGCCGCGCTGACAAATCAATGGCAAAGGCATGATGCGCGCCCTAAGCCAGCCGGTTACGCAAAGCGACTTCCAACTGATAGACCTGGTCCTTGACCCGCCCGGCGCGGTCTCGCAATGTCAGGCCGATACGGATGCTGCGCAGGCTGGAACCTTTGACCAGACGACTCTCATAACGCAGCACGGAGTGCGAACCTGCCGTCCCGGCCACGCCAAAACTCACGTCAAAGGCAGCCACATTATCGAGCAGGACCGCTTTATTGGGCCCGATCTTTAACTGCCCGTGCTCATGACGGTAAAACAATTCACGCACGGGAAATGCCGTTTCACCGGGAGCCAAAAACGACCTTGCCCCGGGATAGGCCCGGGCGAAACTTGTGCAGTCCGAGACCACAGTCCAGTCAGGCTTGGCAGCCTGAAGCGCCACGTCCGAACTGATCATGCGCAACACCCCCCTCTGCCAGGAGACCGGTGTTTTAAAAACAGAGGGCGCATCAACAATACGATCGACTGACAGGCAGCCAAACATGCCCGCCATGCGAATCTCCCGAGCCAGTTTACTCAGCACATAACGCGCATCCTCCTGCAGCCTTGCCGACGACCGCTGGCTTAAGTAAGCCTCGCGGCTGCTTGAGAAAATCTGCGTCATGCCCAGCACTACCAGCATTCCCAGCGCCAGAGCCACCATCAGCTCGATCAGGCCAAAACCTGAACGGGGATTGCTCATGATGACCCGGCCCCGGCATGACCGCTCGACAAGGGGTGGACGACCTCCGCGCGCATCTGATCCAGCCTGCTGTAGGCAATAAAACTGTCCTGGGTGCTTATCAGCGCGCTTGCCGTATGTTTCAAGGCATTGAGTTGCATAGCAGCAGAGCCCATCAGGCTGATAAACAGAATCAACAGCGCAATAAGCACTTCGATCAAGCTCATCCCGTCTTGTCGATTTTTAACTAATCGAGGCATCCGAATCGTCCATATCAGAGGGTTCGACGGCACGCCCTGTGCCGCCCAGACAAAAGCCTAGCCTCCCCCGCTGCTCTGCACGGCAGGACGAAGCCAAGCAAACCAGCCGGATTTTTCGCCTGACTTCGTAAGCTGTTAACGGTCAGAAAACATGATGAAACCATTGCCGTGAGCCTGTAGTGCCAGAGTTCGCTATACAGAGAAAACACACTTGAACCGTCCAGGGAGGACGCTATGCATCAACGTGGCATGAGTCTGATCCAGCTGCTACTGACGCTGACGATCGTGGCGCTTACGGCCCGTTTTGCCAGCCCGGCCTATAGCGCCCTTGTCGAGCATCAACAGCGCCAGATCACTGCCGAACAACTGGCCAGCAGCCTGCGCAATGCACGCGCCCAAGCACTGCTACGCCAGCAATTTGTGGTGGTTTATCCGTACGAAGAAGATTGGAGCCGAGGCTGGAGGACGATTCTGGACTTGAGCGGCCAAGGCCATCTGGACAAGGGCAACCCGGTGCTGGTCGAGTCTCAGGGCAGTGGGCGCATACCCATTGCGGGCAATACACCGGTTAAACGGTATGTGCGCTTCAACCCGCTGGGCGAGCCACAACTGGTTGGAGGCGCCTTTCAAGCCGGGACACTGCATGTTTGTCAGGCAAGGACTGCACAGAGCCACTATCAAGTGGTGCTGACCAAGAGCGGGCGCATCAGCCTGCGCAGCGATAAAACTGCACAGGCCTTATGCAGGCACGCTTAGGTAATGGCGCGAACGCGCAACTCTTTGGGCATGGAGAACGTAACATTCTCTTCACGGCCGGCCAGCTCGTCGGCACCGGTTGCGCCCCAGGCATGCAGCTGTTGAATCACGCCACGTACCAGTACCTCTGGGGCCGATGCACCGGCGGTGATACCGATGCTGTTTACGCCGTCGAACCAGCTTTTTTGCAGGTCTTCAGCACCGTCGATCAGGTAGGCGGGGGTCTGCATACGCTCCGCCAGTTCGCGCAGGCGGTTGGAGTTGGAGCTGTTCGGGCTGCCAACTACCAACACGACATCGCACTCATCAGCCAGTTGCTTGACCGCATCCTGACGGTTTTGCGTGGCATAGCAGATATCGTCCTTGCGCGGTCCGCCAATGGCCGGGAAGCGCGAACGCAGGGCGTCGATCACACGACTGGTGTCGTCCATCGACAAGGTTGTCTGGGTTACAAAGGCCAGTTTTTCCGGGTCTTTGACCTGCAGGTTCGCAACATCCTTTTCATCTTCGACCAGGTAGATCGCGCCACCATTACTGGCGTCGTACTGGCCCATGGTGCCTTCGACTTCCGGATGACCGGCATGACCAATCAAAATGCACTCACGGCCATCACGGCTATAGCGCGCGACCTCAATATGCACCTTTGTCACCAGCGGGCAGGTCGCGTCGAACACCTTGAGACCACGCCCGGCAGCCTCTGTACGCACGGCCTGGGAAACGCCGTGGGCACTGAATATCACAATGACGTCGTCCGGCACCTGATCCAGCTCTTCGACGAAAATAGCGCCACGGGAACGCAGGTCTTCAACGACAAATTTGTTGTGCACCACTTCGTGGCGAACATAGATAGGCGGACCGAAAACTTCCAGAGCACGATTGACGATTTCAATCGCACGGTCCACCCCGGCGCAGAAGCCACGGGGGTTGGCGAGTTTGATATGCATGCTGGGCCTCGTGGGACGCGCAGAAAAATAATGCCAATCAGGCCCGGCCGCAGCCGGGCACTGGATTACAGCGCTTGAACGTCTTTGATTTCCACGTCGAAGGTCAGGGTTTTACCTGCCAGCGGATGGTTGAAATCAATGGTGACTTGCTCGTCATCGAACTCTTTGACCACACCCGGAAGCTCGGTATTGGCCGCATCGTTGAAGATCACCAGCAAACCTTGCGACAACTCCATGTCCTTGAACTGCGAACGCGGAATGATCTGCACGTTTTGCGGGTTAGGCTGGCCAAAGGCGTTTTCCGGAAGAATCTCCAGTGTGCGCTTGTCACCCGCCTTGAAACCGAACAACGCCGCTTCAAACCCTGGCAGCAAGCTGCCATCACCCACCTTGAAAGTGGCCGGGGATTTGTCGAAGGTGCTGTCAACGGTGTCGCCATTTTCCAGACGTAAAGCAAAATGCAGAGTGACCTGCGTGTTCTGACCAATACGCTGCTCAGTCATGAGCGGGTTCCTCGGGCTTTTTACTTTTGAACATATCCAGTGCCAGCATCACGGCACCTACGCAAATCGCACTGTCGGCGAAGTTGAACGCAGGGAAGTACCAGCGATTTTGCCAATGCACCAGAATGAAATCGACCACATGACCGTAGACAATACGGTCATACAGGTTACCCAGTGCGCCGCCCAGAATCAGGGCAAGGGCAATGGCCAACCAGGTGTCATTGCGCCCCAGACGCTTGAGCCAGACCACCAGCACGGCACTGACCACGACCGCGATCAGGGCAAACAGCCAGCGCTGCCAGCCGGCACTGTCCGCCAGGAAGCTGAAGGCCGCACCGGTGTTGTAAGCTAGGGTCCAGCTGAACAGGTCGGGAATCACCACAATCTGCTGGTACATCTGCAGCGAATTGTCGAAGTAGACCTTGCTGGTCAGGTCAATGACCAGGACCAGCACAGTCAACCAGAGCCAGCCCAGGCGCCCGAAGCGCCCGGTAGTGCTGGTATTAGGCATAGTGACGTACCTCACCAGCGCCGCTGATATTGTCTACACAACGACCGCAGATTTCAGGGTGCTCGGGGTTAACGCCTACGTCTTCACGGCAGTGCCAGCAACGGGCGCACTTGGCATGGGCCGACTTGACCACCTTGAGTTTGAGGCCAGCCACTTCGGTAACCACGGCATCTGCTGGAGCCTGCGCAAAAGGCGCAACGCTGGCAGTGGAGGTGATCAACACGAAACGCAGCTCGTTGCTCAACTTGGACAAATCAGCAGCCAGCTGATCTTCGGCGAACAAGGTCACTTCTGCTTGCAAGTTACCGCCAATGGCCTTGGCTGCGCGCAAGTTTTCCATTTCCTTGTTGACCGCAACCTTGACCGCCATGATTCGCTCCCAGTAGGCGCGATCCAGTTCGGTGCCTTCCGGCAGTTCAGTCAGGCCTTCGTACCAGGTGTTGAGCATCACCGATTCGTTGCGCTCGCCCGGCAGGTACTGCCACAACTCATCAGCGGTGAACGCCAGGATCGGAGCGATCCAGCGCACCAGCGCTTCAGAGATGTGGAACAGCGCGGTCTGGCACGAACGGCGAGCCTTGCTGTTGGCGCCGGTGGTGTACTGACGGTCCTTGATGATGTCGAGATAGAAACCGCCCAGCTCCTGAACGCAGAAGTTGTGCACCTTGGAGTACACGTTCCAGAAACGGTATTCGCCGTAATGCAGCTCCAGCTCACGTTGCAGCAGCAACGCACGATCCACCGCCCAGCGGTCCAGTGCCAGCATTTCTTCGGCAGGCAGGATGTCGGTGGCTGGATTGAAACCGGTCAGGTTCGACAGCAGGAAGCGTGCGGTATTGCGGATACGTCGGTAGGCGTCCGCACTGCGCTGCAGGATCTGGTCGGAAACCGCGATTTCGCCCGAGTAGTCGGTCGAGGCAACCCACAGACGCATGATGTCGGCGCCCAGGGTGTCGTTGACCTTTTGCGGTGCAATCACGTTGCCCAGCGACTTGGACATCTTGCGGCCCGCTTCGTCCACGGTAAAACCGTGGGTCAGCAGCTCGCGGTACGGCGCGTGGTTGTCGATGGCGCAACCGGTCAGCAACGACGAGTGGAACCAGCCACGGTGCTGGTCGGAGCCTTCAAGGTAGAGGTCGGCACGCGGGCCGGTCTCGTGACCCATCGGGTGCGAACCGCGCAGAACATGCCAGTGCGTGGTGCCCGAATCGAACCATACATCCAGGGTATCGCTGATCTTGTCGTACAGCGGCGCTTCGTCGCCCAGCAGCTCGGCAGCATCCAGCTTGAACCACGCCTCGATGCCTTCGACTTCAACGCGCTTGGCCACTTCTTCCATCATTTCGACGGTGCGCGGGTGCAGCTCGCCGCTTTCCTTGTTCAGGAAAAACGGGATCGGCACGCCCCAGTTGCGTTGACGCGAGATGCACCAGTCCGGGCGGTTGGCGATCATCGAGTGCAGGCGCGCCTGACCCCAGGCCGGAACGAACTGGGTGTCTTCGATCGCTTGCAGCGCACGGGTGCGCAAGGTATCGCCATCAGTCGGCTGCTTGTCCATACCGATAAACCACTGGGCGGTGGCACGGTAGATCAGCGGCGTCTTGTGGCGCCAGCAGTGCATATAGCTGTGGCTGATGGTCTCGGTGAACATCAGCGAACCGACTTCGACCAGCTTGTCGATGATGTTCTGGTTGGCCTTCCAGATGAACTGGCCACCGAAGAACTCCAGCGACGGCACGTAAACGCCATTGCTTTGCACCGGGTTGATGATGTCGTCGTTGACCATGCCATAGGCCTTGCAGGTCACGAAGTCGTCTACGCCGTAGGCTGGAGCCGAGTGAACCACACCAGTGCCAGCACCCAGCTCAACGTAGTCGGCCAGATAAACAGGCGACAGACGGTCATAGAACGGGTGACGGAAGTTGATCAGTTCAAGCGCTGAGCCAGTGGTGGTGGCGATGACCGAACCCTGCAGGTTGTAACGCGCCAGACTCGATTCGACCAGTTCTTCAGCCAGTACCAGCAACTTGTCGCCCACGTCGACCAGCGCGTAGGTGAATTCCGGGTGTACGTTAAGCGCCTGGTTGGCCGGAATGGTCCACGGGGTGGTGGTCCAGATCACGATCGAAGCAGGTTTGCTCAGTGCCGCCAGACCAAAGGCCTCGGCCAGCTTGGCCTCGTCGGCAACCGGGAAGGCAACGTCGATGGCCGCAGACTTCTTGTCCTGGTATTCAACTTCAGCTTCAGCCAGGGCCGAACCGCAATCGAAGCACCAGTTCACCGGCTTGAGGCCCTTGAACACAAAACCGCCCTTGACGATCTCAGCCAAAGCACGGATTTCACCGGCTTCGTTTTTGAAGTCCATGGTCTTGTACGGGTTGGCGAAATCACCCAGCACACCCAGACGGATGAACTCGGACTTCTGCCCCTCGATCTGCTCGGTGGCGTAGGCACGGCACAGCTCGCGGGTTTTATCCGCGCTCAGGTTTTTACCGTGGGTCACTTCGACCTTGTGTTCAATCGGCAAACCATGGCAATCCCAGCCCGGCACATACGGCGCGTCAAAACCCGACAGGGTCTTGGAGCGGATGATCATGTCTTTCAGAATCTTGTTCAGCGCATGACCGATATGGATAGTGCCGTTGGCGTACGGAGGACCGTCGTGAAGTACGAACTTCGGGCGATCCTTGCCAATCTCGCGCAACTTCCCGTACAGGCCAATGCTGTCCCAGCGCTGCAAAATTTGCGGTTCGCGCTGTGGCAGGCCGGCCTTCATTGGGAAGGCGGTGTCCGGGAGGTTTAGCGTGGCTTTGTAGTCGGTCATTTCAGGCTCTTTTTAAGCGGTTGACCCAGCCAAAAGGCTCGGGCGGCGGCGACGTCCGCATTGATCGCCGTCTTGAGCGCCTCCAGGGAGGCGAAACGCTGCTCATCACGCAGCTTGTGGTGGAATGCCACGTTCAAACGCCGACCATACAGATCGCCGGCGAAATCCAACAGATGTACTTCAAGATGGGCGCTGCCATCCCCTGCTACGGTTGGCCGCACGCCGATATTGGCGACGCCGGGCCAGGTTTTACCGTCGATCTCGACGCTGGCCAGGTACACCCCGGTCAACGGCACACGACGACGCTTGAGCTGAATATTGGCGGTCGGCGTGCCCAACTGGCGCGCCAGTTTTTGCCCGTGCAATACCCGGCCAGCGATTTGAAAAGGGCGCCCCAGCAAACGCTCTGCCAGGGAGAAGTCGGCACTGGCCAGAGCATCACGCACCTTGGTGCTGCTGATGCGTACGCCATCAAGCTCAACCGTTTGCGCCGCCTCGACGGTGAAACCCTGCATCTGGCCAGCCTGCTGCAAAAAGTCAAAATCGCCGACGCGATCGCAGCCAAAACGGAAGTCGTCACCGACCTCCAGATGCTGCACGCCCAGGCCGTCGACCAGAATGGTATCGACGAATTCGGCGGCGCTGAGCTTGCACAGACGTTGATTGAACGCCAGGCACAGCACCCGGTCGACTCCGGCGTCTGCCAGCAGTTGCAACTTGTCGCGCAACCGGGCCAGACGTGCAGGAGCCGTATCCGGGGCGAAGAATTCGCGCGGCTGCGGCTCGAAAATCACCACGCAGCTGGGCACGCCCAACTCCAGTGCACGCTCACGCAGCCGGCCCAGGATAGCCTGGTGACCACGGTGTACACCGTCAAAGTTGCCAATAGTGGCGACACAGCCCCGATGCTGGGGCCGCAGATTGTGAAGGCCTAGAACCAGCTGCATAACGCGCTTCTTGCTCATAAAGTGGTCGATTATAACCACACCCGGCCCAGTACGACAGGCAACAGCGCAAGGCAAATCGGGTCAATTCGACAAAATCGACGTCTGACCCGTCATTAGCTTACATAAGTGACTTGCGGGCGAAATCCTTCAAACGCAGCCCCAACAGCAGCAGCATACCGAAATACGCCAGCACGCCCGCGACAACCAAGCCGCCCAGACGAATAAAGCGCTCCAGCATATTGCCGTGATCCCAGGCCGGCATCAGGTGCATCAAGCCCAGCAATACCGCCGACATCACGGCTACGGCCAGCACCAGCTTGAACAGGTATTTGGTCCAGCCCGGCTGGGCGACAAACAGCTTTTGCCGGCGCAACTGCCAGAACAGCAGCCCGGCATTGATACAGGCGCCTACGCTGATGGCCAACGCCAGCCCCGCATGCTGCAACGGCACGATAAAGACCAGGTTGAGCAACTGCGTCACCACCAGGGTGAATACCGCTATTTTGACTGGCGTGCGAATGTTTTGCTGTGCATAAAAGCCTGGCGCCAACACCTTGATAATGATGATTCCGAGCAGGCCCAGCGAATAAGCGATCAATGCACGCTGGGTCATGGCCGCATCCAGCGCCGTGAACTGGCCGTACTGGAACAGTGAAACGGTAAGCGGCTCGGACAGGATGGCCAGCGCCAGGGAACATGGAAGCACCAGCACAAAACACAGGCGCAAGCCCCAGTCGAGAATACGCGAATACTCCTGACGGTCTTTGTTGGCGTAGGTCTTGGACAGGGTTGGCAGCAGGATGGTGCCCAGCGCCACCCCCAGCACTCCTGAAGGCAACTCCATTAGACGGTCCGCGTAGTACATCCATGACACCGATCCAGCCACAAGGAATGAGGCAAATATCGTATTGATGATCAGAGAGATCTGACTGACCGAGACCCCAAGGATGGCTGGCAGCATCTGTTTCATCACCCGCCACACGCCGGTATCGCGCAAATTGAGCCTTGGCAGCACCAGCATGCCGATCTTTTTCAGATGTGGCAGTTGAAACAGCAACTGCGCCAGACCACCCACCAGCACGGCCCAACCCAGAGCCATCACCGGCGGATCGAAATACGGCGTCAGGAACAACGCAAACACAATCATGCTGACGTTAAGCAGGGTCGGCACAAAGGCCGGTACCGCAAAACGGTTCCAGGTATTGAGGATCGCCCCCGCCAGGGATGACAGCGAGATCAGCAGGATATAAGGGAAGGTGACCCGCAGCATGTCGCTGGTGAGCTCGAATTTTTCAGGGGTCGTGGCGAACCCCGGGGCCGTTGCCCAGATGACCCAGGGGGCCGCCACCATGCCCAGCACGGTGACAATGGCCAGCACCAGGGTCAAAAGCCCGGCGACATAAGCGACAAAAGTGCGGGTCGCCTCCTCGCCCTGCTGGCTTTTGTACTCGGCCAGAATCGGCACAAAGGCCTGGGAAAAAGCGCCCTCGGCGAAGATCCTGCGCAGCAGGTTTGGCAGTTTGAAGGCAATAAAGAATGCATCCGTGGCCATTCCGGCACCGAAGGCACGGGCAATAATGGTGTCGCGAATGAAGCCCAGAACCCTGGAAATCATGGTGATTGAGCTGACGGCAGCCAACGACTTGAGCAAATTCATTGAAAGAGTTTTTGCCTATAGAGAAAGAGCAGGCGAACAAAGCGCCCACTTATGCGATACTGCGCGCCGCAACAGCACAGAGCCAAGCTCGCGAGTTTACAGGTCAAGCGCCGGAAATAAATATCCCGTCTGCCTCGATCCACCACTCAGCGGATCGCATCAAACGCCCTTGACAAGAGTTCTCGTCATCGGCATGATTCGCGGCCTATTTTGTTTGTTATTTCCCAAAAGTCTTTCGAGGAGCTCGACGGTGGCCAACACACCTTCCGCCAAAAAACGTGCAAAACAGGCTGAGAAGCGTCGCAGCCACAACGCCAGCCTGCGTTCCATGGTTCGTACCTACATCAAGAATGTAGTTAAAGCCATCGACGCAAAAGACGCTGCTAAAGCGCAAGCTGCTTATGTTCTGGCTGTTCCTGTTATCGACCGTATGGCCGATAAAGGTATCATCCACAAGAACAAAGCTGCTCGCCATAAGAGCCGCCTGAATGGCCACGTCAAGGCGTTGAACCTTGCGACTGCTGCTTAAGCGATAAGCTTTTTAAAAAACCGACCTTAGGGTCGGTTTTTTATTGCCTGCGATTTAAGCGACACCCTTGTAGCAGCTGCCGAAGGAACGAGGCTGCGTTCGGTTGCGCAGCGACCGCAAATATTCAAACCCAAGCTTGTCTGACACACAGCAAAACCCGGTTTTACGACGGCTCCGCCGCCGAACGCAGCCTCGTTCCTTCGGCAGCTGCTACAGAGCCGGTAAAATCCGCACAATAAAAAGCCGCGACCAGCGCGGCTTTTCTTGAAGACCGTTACTCGTGTGGCCACGGCAAAATCGGGATTGCCGTTACGGCATTCTGCGGACTGCCTTCGATCAAGCGGTCGCTGTACACCAGATACACCAGCGTATTACGCTTTTTATCCAGGAAACGCACCACCTGCATGGTCTTGAAGACCAGCGAAGTCCGCTCCTTGAACACCTCATCACCCTCTTTCAGGTCACCCTTGAAGCTGATCGGCCCGGTCTGACGGCAGGCAATCGACGCCTCGGCGCGGTCTTCAGCCAAACCCAGACCACCTTTCATGCCACCCGTCTTGGCACGAGAAAGGTAGCAAGTCACGCCATCTACCTTGGGATCATCGAATGCTTCTACGACGATACGGTCATTAGGCCCGACAAATTTGAAGACCGTCGACACCGAGCCAATTTCTTCCGCCGAGGCCATTAGCGGCATCGCCAACATCAAACCCAATAAACCGCCAATCAAGCGCATACCACACCTCAAATTCAAACCAGAATCAGGTTATCGCGATGAACCAGCTCAGGTTCCGCCATATAACCCAACAAGCCGACAATCGCATCCGACGATTGCCCGATAATTTTTTGCGCCTCGGCAGCACTGTAGTTCGCCAGGCCACGAGCGATCTCCCGCCCGTCCGGCGCGACGCACACCACCATCTCGCCACGACGGAAACCGCCCTGAACCGCCTTGACCCCTACAGGCAACAGGCTTTTATTGCCCTTGGACAAGGCCGCCACAGCGCCTTCATCCAGCACCAGCGTGCCACGGGTCTGCAAGTGCCCGGCCAGCCACTGCTTGCGCGCAGCCAGCAGGCCACGCTCCGGGGACAGCAAGGTACCCAGTCGCTCGCCCGCCTTGAGACGATCCAGCACCCGCTCCAGACGCCCACCCACAATGATCGTGTGCGCACCGGAACGCGCCGCCAGGCGCGCCGCACGCAACTTGGTCTGCATGCCGCCACGCCCCAACGCACCACCGGTACCGCCTGCCACTGCATCCAGCGCCGGATCATCGGCACGCGCCTCGTAGATCATCTTGGCATCAGGATTGTTGCGCGGATCAGCATCAAACATGCCGTCGCGATCGGTCAGGATCACCAGCAGATCAGCCTCGACCAGATTAGCCACCAACGCGGCCAGCGTATCGTTGTCACCGAAGCGGATTTCGTCCGTGACCACCGTGTCATTTTCATTGATGACCGGGATCACGCCCAATTCCACCAGCGCACGCAGGGTGCTGCGGGCATTGAGGTAGCGTTTGCGATCAGACAGATCGTCATGGGTCAGCAGGATCTGCGCGGTATGCCGGGAATGCTCGGCAAAGCTCGACTCCCAGGCCTGCACCAACCCCATCTGACCAATAGCCGCAGCAGCTTGCAGCTCGTGCATGGCACTCGGTCGCACCGTCCAGCCCAAGCGGCTCATTCCGGCCGCAACCGCACCCGAAGACACCAGCACCAGCTCTACGCCAGCCTCGTGCAACGCCACCATCTGCTCAACCCAAACGCCCATCGCCGCGCGATCCAGGCCCTTGCCATCCGCTGTCAGCAACGCGCTGCCGATCTTCACGACCCAGCGCTGCGCACCCGTCACCTTGCTCCGCATCATCATCCAACCTATGCCTGAGAGCAGCGCGACCGAGCGCCACCCATGGAATTATTTTTGATTACCAAATCGTAGATGCTGAAACGCCGCTCATTGAGCGGCGCTGTAGTTTACTGCAACGAATCAGTCGCGGACGTAAATGATTTCCGGACCATCTTCATCATCAACATCTTCTTCGTCCCAGTCATCTTCACCGATGTCATGGACGCTCTTCACGCCGCTGCGACGCAGGGCACGCTTGTCATCCAGCGCCTGCAACTGCGCACGCGCTTCATCTTCGATACGCTGATCCAGCTCGGCCAACTCTTGCTTGTAGGCAGGGTCAGCAGCCAGACGATCAGCACGATCTTCCAGATAACGCATGATGTCGTGGCACAGCTTTTCGGTACCGATCTTGGCAATGGCCGAGATCACGTAAACCGGGCCAGTCCACTCAAGGCGATCAACGACTTCCTTGACGCGCGCTTCGTGCTCGTCTTGTGGCAGCGAATCGCACTTGTTCAGCACCAGCCAACGATCACGCTCAGCCAGCGACGGGCTGAACTTGGTCAGTTCGTTAACGATGACTTCCGCGGTATCAGCAGCGCTCTCGCTACCCTCAACCGGCGCCATGTCAACGAGGTGCAACAACAGACGGGTACGCGCCAGGTGCTTGAGGAAACGGATCCCCAGGCCAGCACCATCGGAAGCCCCTTCGATCAGACCCGGAATATCGGCGATCACAAAGCTCTTCCAGCGATCCACGCTGACCACACCCAGGTTTGGCACCAGGGTGGTGAACGGATAATCCGCCACTTTTGGCTTAGCCGCAGACACCGAACGAATAAAGGTACTTTTACCGGCATTCGGCAAGCCCAACAGGCCAACGTCAGCCAACACCTTCAACTCCAGTTTCAGGTCACGCTGCTCACCCGGCTTACCCGGCGTGGTCTGGCGTGGCGCACGGTTGGTACTGGATTTGAATCGGGTATTACCCAGACCGTGCCAACCGCCATGCACCACCAGCAAACGCTGGCCGGCCTTGGTCAGGTCGCCGATGATTTCCTGGGTGCCAGCGTCGATCACGGTAGTGCCGACCGGAACACGCAGCTCCAGATCCTCACCCTTGCGACCGGTGCAATCCGTACTGCCGCCATTCGAGCCACGCTGGGCGTCAAAGTGACGGGTGTAACGGTAGTCAACCAGGGTGTTGAGGTTTTCGTCGGCGACCATGTAGATCGAGCCGCCATCACCGCCATCACCACCGTTTGGCCCACCGTTTTCGATGAACTTCTCACGACGGAAACTCATGCAACCGTTACCACCGTCGCCTGCTTTTACTTTGATCGATACTTCATCTACAAACTTCATAACAAAACGCGCCTCTCGTCATCAGGACGAGCCGATAAAAACCAAGACATAAGACTCTTGCAAAAATGAGCGCAGCGACCTCAATCAACGACCGTTAAATCCAGCGCCAGCAGCCCATACAAACAGTTTTGCAAGAGACTCACCCCACAAACGAAAAAGCCCCGTCGCAAGACAGGGCTCTTCCAGCTACCAAGCTATTACGCCGCGACGACTGCAGTCTTCGGAACGATGCTTACATAGCGACGACCGAAGGCGCCTTTAACCTGGAACTTGATCACGCCTTCCACTTTCGCGAACAGGGTGTGATCTTTGCCCATACCAACGCCGTAGCCAGCGTGGAATTGGGTGCCGCGCTGACGCACGATGATGTTGCCCGGAATGATAGCCTGGCCGCCATACATCTTCACGCCAAGGCGTTTGGCTTCTGAGTCGCGACCGTTACGGGTACTACCACCAGCTTTTTTGTGTGCCATGAGTCAATTCTCCTAGTGAGGAATTAGGCTGAAATTAAGCCTGAATACCGGTGATTTTGATCTCGGTGTACCACTGGCGGTGGCCCATACGCTTCATGTGGTGCTTACGACGACGGAACTTGATGATGCGGACTTTATCGTGACGACCTTGGGAGATCACTTCAGCCACAACAGTGGCGCCAGGTACAACTGGAGCGCCGATGTTCACGTCATCGCCATTGGCGACCAACAGAACGCGATCAAAAGTTACGGATTCGCCGGTAGCGATTTCCAGTTTTTCGATCTTCAGGTATTCACCTGGAGCTACTTTGTATTGCTTGCCACCAGTAACGATTACTGCGTACGACATGGTATTTCTCCGATAATCCTGCTCACCCAGCGCTTTATAGGTAAAGGTATTGGCTGGCATGGCTGCATGGGGCTGGAACGGCCCAGATGCAATTGCGTAAGGCAGGTGCTGCCCAGGAAGTTCAGGGTGCGCGATTGTACGCAAGGCAAGTCAGGCTTGCAAGGGGCCGTCCATCCGCCTTGACAGGCCCAGCCCCCCGACCTAGCATGCCGCGCAACCCTTCTGGAGCACCTGTCGCTGATGCAACCCCAAGCTTTCTACCGCGCGGTGGCGGACGATTTTAGCGCCGTCGATGGCATCATCAAGAAGCAGCTGACTTCACGCGTACCGCTGGTCTCAAAAATCGGCGACTACATTACTTCGGCCGGCGGCAAGCGCCTGCGTCCTTTATTAGTGTTGCTGTGTGGCAAGGCCCTGGGTCGCGAAGGCGACGACTTGCGCCTGCTGGCCGCCACCATTGAGTTCCTGCACACCGCCACCCTGCTGCACGACGACGTGGTCGACATGTCGGGCATGCGCCGTGGCCGCAAGACTGCCAATGCTACCTGGGGCAATGCCCCCAGCGTACTGGTCGGCGACTTTTTGTACTCGCGCTCCTTCGAGATGATGGTTGAGCTGGGCTCGATGCCAGTGATGAAAATCCTGTCGCAAGCCACCCGCATCATCGCCGAAGGCGAAGTATTGCAGCTGTCCAAAGTGCGCGACGCCAGCACCACCGAAGAAACCTACATGGAAGTCATCCGCGGCAAGACCGCGATGCTGTTCGAGGCTTCGACCCACAGCGCTGCAGCGCTGGCCGGTGCCACGCCAGAGCAGAGCGAAGCGCTGCGCACCTTTGGCGATCACCTGGGCGTGGCATTCCAGCTGGTGGACGACCTGCTCGACTACCGTGGCGATGCCGAAACCCTGGGCAAGAACGTCGGTGACGATCTGGCCGAAGGCAAACCGACCCTGCCGCTGATCTACACCATGCGTGAAGGTACGCCTGAACAGGCAGCCCTGGTGCGCAAAGCGATCCAGAAAGGCGGTATCGAGGACCTGGAGAGCATTCGCGAAGCCGTTGAGGCCTCTGGTTCCCTGGACTACACCGCCCGGCTGGCTCGCGACTTCGTGGCCCGCGCCATTGTGTGCCTCGAAGCCTTGCCGCCAAGCGAATACCGCGATGCGCTGGTTGAGCTGAGCGAGTTTGCTGTAGCACGCACGCACTGACTGCCTGTGGGAGCGGGCAAGCCCGCTCCCACAGGGTCAATCTGCCCCGCCATTACCCGCCTCGCACTAAAACCCTATACAATACGTGCCTTTTAGCCATCCTGACTCTTAAGGAGCTTTGAGTGAGCACGTTGCCACCCTGCCCAAAATGCAATTCCGAATACACCTACGAAGACGGCGCCCAGCTGATCTGCCCGGAATGCGCCCACGAGTGGTCTGCCAGTGGCGACGCTGAAACAGCCGATGACGTGAAAGTCTACAAAGACTCCGCAGGCACCGTACTGACCGACGGTGACACCATCACCGTGATCAAGGACCTGAAAATCAAGGGTACTTCCCTGGTGGTTAAAGTGGGCACCAAGGTCAAGAATATCCGCCTGTGCGACGGCGACCACGATATCGACTGCAAGATCGATGGCATTGGCCCGATGAAACTCAAATCCGAGTTCGTACGCAAGGTCTGATTCTGCTGCATGCCTTCCTGTGCCCTGCGCAGGAAGGTGCTACACCCTCCCCCGCCCAGCAACATCAAAAAGCCAGCAACCTTGATCCCCAGCAGTTCTAACGCAGAAAGATCAGAAATCCGCCAATAGGCACTTGCTATTAATTGAATAAGAATTATTCTCATTGGTATTCATCAAGGAGATGACGACCATGACTTATTTAATTGATGCCTGGCTGGACCGTCCACACCCTTATCTGCGAATCCTGCATCGGGAAACCGGGGAAGTCTGTGCGGTACTGGAAGAAGAAGCACTAAGCGAGCTACAGGATCAGGGCGACCTGGATTTCAACGGCCTCAATTCCAGCGAGCCGGTGGTGCTCAAGGAGTTGGTGCGCAATCTGTTTCTGTTCTGCTATGCCCGGGCATTGCGCCCTTGCGGCACGACTGACACTCACCCGCACCACGCCAAGATACAGATATGACGGCACCGGTGTAGCTGCGGGTTTGCCAGCAAACCCGCAGCCAACGTTAAAACGCGGGGTTCTTACAGAACGTCCAGCAGCTCTACGTCGAATACCAGCACGCTGTGCGGAGCAATGCTGCCAACGCCCTGGGCGCCGTAGGCCAGTTCGCTCGGCACGTAGATGCGCCATTTGCTACCGGCGTTCATCAGTTGCAGGGCTTCAGTCCAGCCAGCGATCACGCCGCCAACCGGGAATTCAGCCGGCTGACCACGATCGTAGGAGCTGTCGAACACAGTGCCATCAATCAGGGTGCCGTGGTAGTGAACACGCACGGTGTCTTCACGGGATGGCTTGGCGCCTTCACCCGCAGTTACCACTTCAAATTGCAGGCCGGAAGCCAGGGTGGTGATACCGTCTTTCTTGGCGTTTTCAGCCAGGAAAGCCTTGCCTTCGCCCGCAGCAGCTTCTGCCTTGGCAGCGGCCTCAGCTTGCATGATCTCGCGGATCACCTTAAAGCTAGCCGACATTTCTTCCTGGCCTACACGGCTTTCCTTGCCTGCGTAGGCGTCAGTCAGACCAGCCAGGATTGCATCCAGGCTGATGCCAGGCGGCGGGTTGTCGCGCAACTGGTCGCCCAACTGGCGGCCAATGCCGTAGCTGACGCGGGTTTCGTCGGTCGACAGATTTACTTCGGACATAACACTGCTCCGCTGTGGAGGGGCCGGAAAGAAGCCGCGTCAACCGCGACCCCGAACACCCTGAACCAAAAAAGGGCCAGCAGACTACCACAGCCCCCAAAGCCTTCGCAGCCCGGGGTTGGCTTCAGTGTTTGGTCAGCTTGTCCAGATAGCCCATTGCAAACGCCGACACCACAAAGGTCATGTGAATAATCACGTACCACATCAGGTACTCGGTCTCGATATTGCGCGCGTCCATAAACACCCGCAGCAGGTGGATCGACGAAATGGCCACAATCGATGCCGCGACTTTCATCTTCAGCGAGGTGGAGTCCATGGTGCCCAACCAGCTGAGCTTCTCCTTGTGCTCGTCGATATCCAGTTGCGAAACAAAGTTCTCATAACCGGAAATCATCACCATGACCAGCAAACCGCCTACCAGCGCCATGTCGATCAGCGACAGAATGACCAGGATCAAGTCAGACTCAGTTAGCGCAAACACGTTGGGGATTACGTGAAACACTTCCTGAAAGAACTTCAATGCCAAAGCCAGCAGGCCCAGTGAGAGCCCGAAGTAAATAGGCGCCAAAATCCAGCGCGAGGCGTACATTGCGTTTTCGATAAAGCGTTCCATTGAATCTCACAGGCTATTACAAAATGGGCGCGAGTATATCAGTGCGAAAAGCACTGTGTTAAAGGCTTGGAAACAGCCTGTAAAAACATTTTCTGCTAGTGTCCACCCTCTCAGCATTGTTTACGGACAGGAAAACCGAACCATGGATCTGCGATTCCCCCTGGCTTGTTTTGGGCTTTCGATGGCTTTGCTCGCTGTCGGCGGCTGCTCTCCTGACGACGAACATCAGCAGGCCAGCCTTGAGGAACGCAGCGCAGCGTTCGAACAGAGCCTGGACGGGATCAAGGATCAGCAGCTCAAGGATGCTGTGGCCGACCTCGGCGGCTCCTTGTTGTTGCTCGAACGGGCACGCCTCAAGCTGCAAGACAAGCCGATAGAAACCGAATACGGTGCCGACGACCTGGCGGTGCTCAAGCACTACCCGAGCAGCCAGGCGCTTACCGATACCTATATCAACGGTTTGTTTGTACTGCGCAAAAATACAAGTTCCGATTACCTGACGGACCTGGAGCCGGTCTTCCCGTTCCCGCTTAACAGTGCATCCGAGTTCCCGTTCCCCCATGCGCTGGAATGGCAGTCGGTAACCCTGAGCAACAAGCAAGAGGTGCCTTTTGCGCCGGAATGGTCCGAGAGCGATCCCGGCATCCAGCTGAGCCCCTCCAGCGCCAACCTGAGCAACCCTGACGACCTGACCGTCACTTACCCCTATATCGACGGGGTTGAAACCGCCAACACCCAACAACCTCAACCCCTGACACTGCACGGCAAAGTCGAAGTCATCGCGCCGGGCAAAGTGGTCAATTTCAACCTCACTGCCAAGGACGTGGGTAAAACCAGCACCGACGGCACGATCAGCGTAACCCTGCTGGCACTGGGCAAGAACTTTGCCGAAGTGGATATTGTCAACAGCGCTGCACTGGCCGAACAAGTGCGTGACACCCCGCTCAATCCGCTGATCATCCAGGCCCGCGACCGTACCGGGCAGTTCCTGACACGCTCAGGCTCAATCAACGAAAACGCCGAACAACTGGCGTTTTATCAGCAGCAATTGGCCGAAATGCTCAAGCAAACTGCCTGGAGTGACGCTTTCGAGCAACAACTGGATAACGAGCAAAAGGCCTTCGATCAGCAGCACCCGCATCACTACAGCAAGGTGTACTTCAACGGTACCGTGGAAAATGTCGACATCAACGTGCTCGATTTCTCCACCGCCAATGTCACCCGTAAGTCCCTCGACCTGCCTGTGCGTACACTGGACAAAAACGTGCTGAGCAAAGACATACAGCCCCTGCCGCTCAACGTCGTGGTGTATGACGATCAGGCCGCCAACTATTTGAAAGACGCCACGCTGGCACCCGAGCAACTGGAAAAAAGCGTGGTGATTAGCCAGTCGGTGGACGATGCCAGTGCCGCGTCCCTTGAGTTCAGCTACCCTGCCACTTTCAACGGTGAAATGCTCGGTACGCTCCCGGACACGTCTGACGCGCCGGTGACCTTTTTTGCTGAAGACGACAACGGTAATCGCAGCGAGCCACTGGAACTGCCCGCCGAAGCCTTCGATGTGGACCCGCATGCAGGCGTTATCACCTACGACCTCAACCTGTTCCCCGAGACGCCAGCCTATGCAGTGGGCTCAATCCCCCTGTTTATTGCCGACATCGACAAGCAAGAGCTGGATATCACTCGCCTGCCCAAAGGCCTTGAACTCAAGGGCAATGCCCTGATCGTTGATCAAAAAGTGTTCCCGGCCGAGGCCTGGCGCTTTTATGCCAAGGACGACACGGGTAATTATCTGAAGGAAGTGGCCGCAGTCAGCCATAGCAGCGAACCCGATGGGGCGGCCGTATTTGACGTGCACTACTTTTATGGCCAGCCGACCCGACTGGAAAGCTATGCCCGCACCGCGCTGAACCCTGTCGAGTACGGATTTGAAGTCAAACTCGACAAAGCCCCTGAAGCCAGCACGCCACAATAAAACGCTGCCTAGCCGTGGCAACGCCCACCATTGATCTGCCGCAACTGGGCCTGCACATGCAGGCACCAGATCTGCGGGTCGTTGGCGAGTTCATAACCATGCAGGGTCAGGCTTTCAACGATTGATTCAAGAATGGTTTCGGCCACGAACGGCCCGGGGAAAGGGCCCTGCGCCTTGATCGTTGAGGGTTGTTCGCCTGCCAGGCCGGCGGCGAAGAGCAGTGTCCACATCCCGTTGTTGCCTGCCAGCGGTCGAATGCTGCATTCAATACGGGTCACCAGGCCCAAGCATTGGCGAGTAAGGCAAAGGTTGCGCGACATGACGGCGACCCTCGGTAGAGTCTGTCTTCAGCCGCAGACTACGGGCTGCATCGATCCGGTGACGACAGTGGTGTCCATGACCTGAGAATAGAAGAAAATTTGCGTATGAAAAGTCACCGATGACCAACGGCTTTGTCGATTGGCATCGCAGATCTGTGGGAGCGGGCTTGCCCGCGATTGGATTGCCGCGGTGTAACCATTCCTCCGCGTCGTTCGCATCGCGAGCAAGCCCGCTCCCACAGGTTTCGCTTTAAGGGGTCAGGCCGGTTTTTTCGCTGCCAGGGCTTCCGCCAGCAACTCCTTTTCGGCTTCCTTGAGGTCGTCGTCGTTGATCATTTCAGCAATCACCCGCAACCGCTCGACTACCCGGGCATTGACGCTGCCTTCCGGGAATTGTCCCTCTGCATCCGGCTCTCCCGCAGGCTCACCCACCAGCAAACTCAGGGCCTCATCGGCCTGACGCACGGCATAGACGTGGAACTTGCCATCACGCACTGCCTGCAGCACCTTCTCGTCCAGCATCAGGGTAGCCACGTTGGCCTGCGGAATGATCGCGCCCTGCTCGCCTGTCAGCCCGCGTGCTTCGCAGAGTCGGAAGAAGCCTTCGATTTTCTCGTTGACCCCACCCACGGCCTGCACTTCGCCGAACTGGTTGATCGAGCCGGTAATGGCAAAACACTGCTTGAGCGGGGTTTTTGACAGTGCCGAAATCAGCGTACAGGCCTCCCCCAGCGACGCACTGTCGCCATCGACATAACCGTAGGACTGCTCCAGCGCGATGCTGGCCGAAATCGCCAGCGGGAACTCCTGGGCATAACGGCTGCCCAGGTATCCGGTCAGAATCATCACGCCCTTGGAGTGGATAGGCTGCCCCAGGTTAACTTCGCGCTCGATATCGACAATACCGCTGCCGCCCGGATACACCGTGGCGGAAATCCGCGCAGGCACACCAAAGGCCGAGTCGCCGACTTCCAGCACCGTCAGGCCGTTGCACTTGCCCACGGCCGCGCCATCGGTATCGATCAGGATGATCCCCGCCAGCATGTCATCCAGGATACGCGCCGAGACTCGTCCGGTACGGGTGGCCTTGGCCTTGAGCGCACGCTCGATATGACCCGCATCGGTCATTTCATCGCCCGCCAGGTGACGGATGAAGTCCGCTTCGCTGACCAGTTGGAACAGATCGCCAATACGCGCCGACAAACGTCCCTGGTGCTCGGCCAGACGCGCGCTGTAGGTCGCCAGCCGCGCCACTGCACCGGCGGTCAGCGGTGCCATGCCTTCTTCCGAAGTGCGTGTAGTGAGCAACTGGGCAAACTGCTCAAGGCTCTCATCAACCATCGGGATATCTTCGTCGAAGTCCACCAGAACCCGGAACATTTCCTGGAAGTCCGGATCCAGGTCCTGCAGCGTGTAATACAGCTGGCGGGCACCGATGATGATGACCTTGACCTGCAGGGGGATGACCTGCGGGTTGAGCGTCACGGTGGCCAGGCGCCCCATTTCGCCCAGCGGCGACTCCATCTTCAGCTTGCGCGATTGCAGGGCACGCTTGAGAGCATCCCAGACAAAAGGCTCGCTGAGCATTTTCTCGGCTTCAAGAATCAAAAAGCCGCCATTGGCACGGTGCAAGGCGCCCGGACGCAACTGCCGATAAGTGGTGTAGAGCGCGCCCTGGTCGGTGCTGTATTCGATACGGCCAAACAGGTTGTCGTAGGTCGGGTGCGGCTCGAACACTACCGGCGCACCGCCGCTTAGCGGCTGCCCTACCACCAGGCTCGGCAGGTACTGCTCTTCAAGCAGCTTGCGCGCCTGGGCGTCGGTCTTGCTGTCGTCGACCAGTTGCTCGACCACGGTTTTCAGCAAGTAAACCTGCATCGCCTGCAGATAACCGCAAACCGCGGCATTTTCGGCGTATTTTTGCGACAACGGCGACAGCAACGGCTGCAGGGCCAGGGTGATGGTTTCTTCGTTCAGTTGGCGCAGCTGATTGTTCGACTCACGCTTCCACTGCGGCAGACTGGCCAGCTCTTCGTTCAGTCGCTCCTCCAGCTCGGAAATATCTTCATGGAAGCGTTCGCGATCAGCCTCAGGCAATTGCGAAAACTCGGCCTCATCCAGCGCCTTGCCATCACTCATCGGCGTAAATGCCACGTTGCTGCTGTCGCGATAGAGCGCCACGCCTTTTTCCAGGGCCAGACGCTCGATCACATCCAGCGCACGGTCGTAACGCTGATTGAAGCCGCGGTCGATCGCGCTTTTGCGTTGTTGATACGTCGGGTGTTCAAACACTGCCGGGAAGGTCGCCAGCAGGTTGTCGATCAAGTGATTGATATCGCCAATAAAGGCACCAGCGCTACTGGACGGCAGCTCCAGGGCTCGCGGCTCACGGGGCTCATCGAAGTTGTTGACGTAGACCCAGTCGCTCGGCGACTTCAGGCGCTTGCCCTCGGCCTTGAGGTAGCGTTTGACGAACGAGAAACGACCGGTTCCCGGCTCGCCCATGACAAAAACGTTGTAACCCGGACGTGGCATGGCCACGCCGAACTGCAAGGCCTCGACCGCACGTTCCTGGCCGAGAATGCCGCGAAAAGGCTCCAGATCATTGGTGTTCGAGAAGCTGAACTGTTCAGCAGAAAAAGGACGGGTTAGCGCATCAGGCGCTAGACGCAAGCTGGTGGCAACAGAATCAGGCATCGGGCTTCCTTACATCGGGCGGGGCAGATGGCAGCATTCTGGCGCTGGCTGTACATCACTGGCAAGGCGAACAACACGGGAAAGCACGCCCCCCAATGTTTAGGGGCCAAAAATGTGCAGCAACAGCGATTGTTTTACAAAAAGCCACGGAACCCCCCGATCGTGCCTAGACTCCAAGCTGTTACGCGGCTGGACGGTATAACCGGCCCGTACTGGCGCTTCAGGGCCAGAAACCCTTGTCCATTGGTTGCATACCTATAGAGAACAAAGCTTATGAAACGGATTCTTCTTGGTACTCTCTTTACAGTTGTTTCCCTCAACGCCATGGCCCAGGCACCGGGCGGCCCTAACTGCGGTTGGGGCAACATGCTGTTTGAAGGCCAGCGCGGCACTCCTGCCCACTTCCTGGCATCCACCACAAACGGCACGTCCGGCAACGCCACCTTCGGCATGACCTCCGGCACCAACGGCTGTACCACCAAGGACGCCCTGACTTACGGCGGCAAATCGTGGATTGCCATGAATGGCATGATGAACGAGCTGTCCGAAGACATGGCCAAAGGCAATGGCGAAGCACTGACCACCTACGCGGTGGTACTGGGCGTCGCCCCTGAAGACCGCGAGCATTTCGCCGCCGTCACCCACGAGCACTTCCAGCAAATCTTCAGCAAAGCCGATGTCACGGCTGAAGACGTACACAGCAATACTCTGGCCATCCTCAAGGGCGATGCACGCCTGGCCAAATACGCCACCGCGGCGTAAGTAAATGAGACCCGCCCGCTCCTCTCGGAGCGGGTATTCTCCTGCTTCACTTCTCTTCGTCTGACAACAGTTGCCGAACATGCTCAAACGCCTTGCCTATCTGGCGCTCTGTGCCTGCGCCCCGCTGTATGCCGCACCCCATATCGACGATCAACGTGTGCAACAGTTGGCCAACGACCCTTTCTGGATTTCGCTGGGGCACTACGAAGCCGGCAAGCTGAGCGGCTGGCGAAGCTATGTCAGCGACGACAAATTCTTTCTCGCCGCCGAGGGAGCCCATCACCCTGATGCCGAACTGCGTGCCACGGTTGAGGCGTTGTATGCGCCCTTGAGCCTGGGCGACAAACACCCGCAGTGCGTGTACCCGCTGGCTCAAGGCCCAACTGAATCTGACCGACCTGCCCAAGGCCGAATGCGCAGAGTTCAGCCAATGGTTCAAGGACGTGGCACCCCACAGCACGGTGATGATTTTCCCGGCGGCCTACCTCAACAGCCCGTCCTCCATGTTCGGTCATACCCTGTTGCGCATCGACCAGGCCGATGTGCAGGACAACAAGACCGCCCTGCTCAGCTACGCGATCAACTTCGGCGCCTATATCGAGGGTTCCGACAACAGCATCCTGTACGCCTGGAAGGGCCTGGCCGGTGGCTATCCGGGGCTGTTCGCCCTGGTGCCCTATCAGGAGAAACTCTCGGAGTACCGGAGCCTTGAAAACCGCGACCTGTGGGAATACCGCCTTAATCTGACACCCGAAGAAACCCAACGCATGGTTGAACATGTGTGGGAACTCAAACAGATCCAGTTCGACTATTTCTTCTTTGACGAAAACTGCTCCTACCGCCTGCTGGAGCTGCTGCAAGTGGCCCGCCCGGGCCTGCAACTGACCACCCAGTTTCCGCTGACCGCGATCCCCACCGACACCGTGAAAGCGGTCAAGGAAGCCGGACTGGTTGAAAGTATCGAGTACCGCCCGTCCCGCGAACGGGAGCTGCTGGACCGGGCCAAGGCCCTCGATCCAGAAGAGCAGCAATGGGTACTGCAGGTCAGCGCCGATCAGGCCCAATTGCAAACCCCGGCCTTCAAGGCGCTGCCCAAAGCGCGCCAGGCGTTGATTATCGACGCGGCTTACCGGCTTGAGCGGTACCGGGCCAATGGCCTTGAGCGCGATCCTGCACGCTCGCAGCGCAGTTTCGAACTGCTACGGGCGATCAATCAGAACCCCGCGCCAGAACTGCAAGTCGACAAACCCGAACTGCCTGAAAACGGCCACGAGTCGCGCACCTGGCAGCTGGGCGCCGGTAGCCGTGACGACAAGGCCTTTGCCGAATATGGCCTGCGCATGGCTTACCACGACCTCAACGACAACGCACCGGGCTTTCCCCTGGGCGCGCAGATTGAAATTCTGCAACTGAAACTGCGCCAGTACGAAGGCAACAAGTGGCAAGTGCAACAACTGGACCTGGCCAATATCCGCTCCCTGACCCCGCGCAATGACCTGCTGCAACCCTGGTCATGGCAAGTGGGCGGCGGGCTGGAACGGGTACTCGGCAAACATGGCGACGAAAACCTGGTCAGTCATGTCAATGGCGGTGCAGGCGGCACCTGGCAATTGGCGGACAATATGCTCGGTTTCGCTCTCGGTACGGTACGCATCGAGCACAACAACGACTTCGCGGCGTTTGTATCACCGGCAGCGGGCTTCAATACCGGGCTTCTTTGGCGTAACCCGGTGGGCAACCTGAGCCTGGAAGCCAAGGGCGACTACTTCACCAACGGTGAAGTCCGTCGTAGCCTGAGCCTTAATCAGCAATGGGAAGTTTCGCGAAATCTTGGTCTGCGCCTGAGCGCACAGCGTGAGTTCAGCAAACTGACCACCCCTATCAACGAAGTGATGCTGGAGCTGAAGTGGTATCACTACTAAGGAGTTTTCAAGACATGGTTGTTAATTGTGATTCCCTCGAGCAGGTGCGCGAGAAAATCGATGGGCTGGATCGCCAGATTGTCGGCCTGATCGCCGAGCGCGGGGCTTACGTATCGCAAGCGGCGCGGTTTAAAAAAGACAGCGATGCGGTCAGGGCGCCGCAGCGGGTTGAGCAGGTGATTGGCAAGGTGCGGACGTTGGCCGATGAGCTGGGCGCCAACCCGGACGTCACTGAAAGCGTCTACCGCGCCATGATCGCGGCCTTTATCGAACAGGAACTGGCTGAACACAAGACGCTTGCAAAATAGACAGCCCCAATGTGGGAGCGGGCTTGCCCGCTCCCACAGGATGGGGTTACACCACGCCTTGGGCCAGCATTGCGTCGGCAACTTTGACGAAACCGGCAATGTTCGCGCCTTTTACGTAGTTGATCCGCCCGTTTTCCTCGCCGTAGTGCACGCAAGCGTGGTGGATCGACTGCATGATGTTGTGCAACTTGCTGTCCACTTCGCCGGCCGTCCACAGCAGACGCATGGCGTTTTGCGACATTTCCAGCCCGCTCACCGCCACGCCACCGGCGTTGGATGCCTTGCCCGGTGCAAACAAAATACCTGCTTCGATAAACAGATCGACCGCTTCCAGGGTGGTCGGCATGTTCGCACCTTCAGCCACGCACACGCAGCCATTGGCCAGCAACGTACGGGCCGCTTCAGCGTCCAGTTCATTCTGGGTAGCGCATGGCAGCGCGATATCACACGCCAGGCTCCACGGGTGCTGCCCTGCCAGGAATTCAACCCCGAACTGCCCCGCCAACTCGCTGATACGGCCGCGCTTGACGTTTTTCAGTTCCATGAGCGCTTCCCACTGCTCTTCGCTCAAACCGGCTTCGCAATACAGCGTGCCTTCGGAATCCGACAGCGAAATAACCTTGCCGCCCAGGTCCATGACCTTGCGCGCGGCGTATTGCGCCACGTTGCCCGAGCCCGAAATCGCCACGCGCTTGCCGTCGATGCGCTGGCCGCTGCGCTTGAGCATTTCCTGGGCGAAGTACACACAACCAAAGCCGGTAGCTTCAGGACGGATCAGGCTGCCACCGTAGCTCATGCCTTTGCCGGTCAACACGGAGGTGAACTGGTTGCTCAGGCGCTTGTACTGACCAAACATAAAGCCGATTTCGCGGGCGCCGACACCGATGTCGCCTGCTGGCACATCAACATCCGAACCGATATGGCGATACAGCTCGCTCATAAAGGCCTGGCAGAAACGCATGACTTCGGCGTCGCTCTTGCCCTTGGGGTTGAAGTCCGAACCGCCCTTGCCGCCGCCCATGGGCAACGAGGTCAGGGAGTTCTTGAAGGTTTGCTCAAAGGCCAGAAACTTGAGGACGCCCAGATTCACCGACGGATGAAAACGCAGACCGCCCTTGTACGGACCAATGGCGCTGTTCATCTGGATACGGAAGCCGCGGTTGACCCGCACTTTGCCTTCGTCATCTACCCACGAAACGCGGAACACGATCGCACGCTCTGGTTCGCAAATGCGCTCAAGAATCCCTGAAGTCAGATAATGCGGATTGGCTTCAAGAAACGGCCACAGACTGCGAAGGACCTCTTCCACTGCCTGGTGGAATTCTGGTTGGTCCGGGTCACGTTTTTTCAGGCGGGCAAGGAACTGGTCGACGGATTCGATCATGGTAAGTCTCGGCAAATTTATTGTCGTTAAACGGAGATTGACCGGAACTTTATCAATTCATGTGGAACCGCGACAGCGCAAAATGTCGCAGTTATGAATTTAAATGGTGCATTTATATAAATAGCACCGATTTATCGGGCTTTTGCGCACCAAAAAAATACTTCTTGTACCCAGTTTCGCACCAACTTATAAACGCCAAAGTCCCATTGTGGGAGCGGGCAAGGTTTGTGATGCGCAAAAAAAACGGCGCCCGAAGGCGCCGTTCTGTGATGCAAACCGCCCTTACTGGGCCAGTTTTTTGTGACGCACACGGTGCGGCAGGGTAGCCGCTTCGCCGAGGCGCTTTTTACGGTCAGCTTCGTACTCGGTGTAGTTACCTTCGAAGAAGATCGCCTGCGAGTCGTCTTCGTACGCCAGGATGTGAGTCGCGACGCGGTCAAGGAACCACCGATCGTGAGAGATCACAATGGCGGCGCCAGGGAAGTCCAGCAGTGCTTCTTCAAGCGAACGCAATGTCTCAACGTCAAGGTCGTTGGACGGTTCGTCGAGCAGCAGCACGTTGGCGCCCTCTTTCAAGGTCAGGGCCAGGTGCAGGCGACCACGCTCACCACCGGACAGATCCTTGACGAACTTCTGCTGATCGCCACCTTTGAAGTTGAAACGACCTACATAGGTACGCGACGGGATTTCATAGTTACCAATACGGATCACATCGGAACCGTCAGAAATCGCCTGGAACACCGTCTTGCTGCCATCCAGGTCGTCACGGCTCTGGTCAACGCACGCCAGTTGCACGGTTTCACCGATTTCGATGCTGCCCGAATCCGGCTGTTCCTTGCCCATCAGCATGCGGAACAGGGTCGATTTACCGGCACCGTTACCACCGATCACGCCAACAATGGCGCCTTTGGGCATGGCGAACGACAGGTTGTCGATCAGCACGCGATCGCCGTAACCCTTGGAGACGTTCTTGAACTCGATAACCTTGTCACCCAGGCGCGGACCGGCCGGGATGTAGATTTCGTTGGTTTCGCTGCGCTTCTGGAATTCCTGCGACTGCAGTTCTTCGAAACGTTGCAGACGGGCCTTGGACTTGGACTGACGCGCCTTGGCACCTTTGCGAACCCATTCCAGCTCGTCTTTCATGGCCTTTTCATGGGCCGACTGCTGCTTGGATTCCTGGGCCAGACGATCGGACTTGGCTTCCAGCCAGCCCGAATAGTTGCCCTCGTAAGGAATGCCCGCACCGCGGTCAAGCTCCAGAATCCAGCCCGCTACGTTATCCAGGAAGTAACGGTCGTGCGTAATCGCAACCACGGTACCCGGGAAGTCGTGCAGGAAGTGCTCCAGCCAGGCGACCGAATCGGCATCCAGGTGGTTGGTCGGTTCATCGAGCAGCAGCATGTCCGGGGCCGACAGCAGCAGGCGACAAAGGGCAACACGGCGCTTCTCACCACCCGACAGGTGCTCTACCTTGGCATCCCAGGCCGGCAGGCGCAGCGCATCGGCTGCAACTTCCAGCTGGCGCTCAAGGTTGTGCCCGTCGCTTGCTTGCAGGATCGCTTCGAGCTTGGCCTGTTCTGCGGCCAGCTTGTCGAAGTCGGCATCAGGGTCGGCATATTCGGCATACACTTGATCAAGACGCGCCTGAGCGTCCTTGATCACGCTAACGGCTTCTTCAACCACTTCGCGTACGGTTTTGCTCGGATCCAGCTGCGGTTCCTGCGGCAGGTAACCGATGTTCAGGTCCGGCATCGGACGGGCTTCGCCGTCGAACTCGGTGTCAACGCCTGCCATGATTTTCAACAGGGTGGATTTACCCGAACCGTTCAAGCCGAGTACGCCGATTTTGGCCCCCGGGAAAAACGACAGGGAGATGTTTTTCAGGATTTCCCGCTTCGGCGGAACAACTTTGCTCAGCCGATGCATGGTGAAAACGTATTGAGCCATGGATAACCTAGGGTCAGTGACGGGTGAATAAGGCGCGAGCAATGCCCGGATCAGGCCATAGCAGAAAGTCAGGGACTGATCGAGATCAATGCCTGCTCGCAGAAAAAGCACAAATGTAGACCCCAGAATCTACCTGAATGCGTGATGCAGGGCAAACCAGCGCAGACCAGAGGACTGGCACTTTGCCACAACCCAAGGCATGCTTGGCGCCTTTAGGGGGCCTCGCGCCATTGCCGCCAAATCGCAGGATCACAAGTTGCCCAATGTCACCCCGCCCACTCGTGTCAAAGCGTCCAGCCAATTACTCGGGACACCTGTGCGCGGAACGTTGAAAAGTGCATTGGCGACCCTGGTTTTACTGCTGCTGGCGATGCTGTTCTGGCTGTTGGTCGAGCAGTTTCAGGAAACCCTGCAGCAAGAGCGCCAGACCAGCATCAACTACAGCGCCGACCTGGCCGACCATATCGGCCTGAGCATGGCCTTGCGGGCCGAAACCGCGCTCAATCTGCTGCCCGTAGACAAGTCGCCAAGAAACCAGCGCCAGCAACAGGCGCTGGTCAAGCAACTGGGCCAGTCCTTGCCATCCCTGCAAAGCCTGGCCCTGCTCAGTCCAGCCGGCGAAGTGTTGCTCGACAGTACCGGGACCAGCCCCGACGCTGCGTATCTGGCCGACTGGGTCAAACGCAGCCCGTCGCGCAACCGCACTGAAGGTTACTACTTCAGCAACAACAGTGATGCCAGCATCATCTACCTGTTGCTGCGCCAGCCCAGCGGCGCCATCGACGGCTACTGGCTGCTGCGCATGAGCCCGGACCTGCTGCAAAACCTCACGCATCAGAACGCCAACAGCAGCAACCGGCCGCAGTGGCTGGTGGAAAACAGCCAGACCCGCAAGGTACTCAGCCGCGCGGATAAAAACGTCTCGCCCCCCTCGGCCCTGAGCCAGCGCGATGAAGACGACACCGTACTGCTGGCAGCTATCAGCCATAGCGACTGGCAACTGCGCGGGCTGTTCAATGACCGCCAGGCAATCGAGCAGCTGCTGCCCGGACTGATCGGCAAATGCCTGCTCGGCTTGGTGTTTTCGTTGCTGCCCATTATGGCGCTGTTAAACATGCGCCGCCGCCAGCGCCAGTTGCATGAAGGCCGCCGGCGTTACCACGATATTTTTGAAGGCACCGGGGTCGCCCTCTGCGTGCTCGACCTGTCCAGCCTGCCAGGGTTTCTTGAGCGCGAAAAACTCCATGACACTGATGCCCTCAAGCATTGGCTCAGCGATCATCCGGAACATCGTCGCCAGTTATTCGAGCAACTGCGCATCACCGAAGTCAACCAGGTAGCCATGCAACTGCTGGAGGTCGATTCAGGAGAAGGTGCCTGGCACAAGCTGATCAACGGCTGCCCGCTGAGCAGTTCAGCCATTGGCTATCAGGTCGTCGAGGCCGTGCTCGACCAGCAGCAACAGCTTGAGCTGGAAATAAAACTGACCGATGCCAGCGGTCGCGACCAGCACTTATGGCTGGTGCTGCGTCTGCCTGTGGATCAGCAGGACTACCATGCCGTCATTTTGAGCATCAGTGATATCACCAGCCGCAAGTTGATCGAACTGTCCCTGCAAGAGCGCGAAAGCTTCTGGTCCGATGTGGTGCGAACCGTTCCCGACCATCTTTATGTACAAAATGTAATCAGCCAGCGGATCATTTTCAGCAACCATCACCTTGGCCAGACCCTGGGCTATAGCGCTGTTGAACTGCAGGAAATGGGCGCTTACTTCTGGGAGTTGCTGTTGCACCCTGAAGACGCCGAGCGCTATCACCAGTTGCGCAAAGAGCAGCAGGAAAACGGCTACAAGCAACTGATGCAATGCCAACTGCGGTTTCGCCATCAGCAGGGTACCTGGCGGCGCTTTGACATCCGTGAGCAAGCCTTTGCCCGTCATACCGGTGATCAAGTCTCGCGAATTGTAGGGGTGGCCAAGGACATCACCGACCAGATTGAAGCCAGCGAGTCATTGCGCGACAGCGAGCAACGCTACCGGATGCTGGCCGAAAGCATCAGCGACGTGATTTTCTCCACTGACAGCTCGCTGCGCATGAACTACCTCAGCCCCTCCATACAGACTGTACTGGGCTATGACGCACAATGGGTATTCGACAATGGCTGGCAGTCTATTATTGCCACGCCGCAACAGCTGGAGGGTATCTACAACCTGATCGAGCGTATCCGTGGCGCACTGCACAAGCCCCAGCAACTGTCGGCTTTGCGTGCCCAGGTACAAACCCAGCTGTTTCTGTTCGACTGCCTGCGCGCTGACGGGCACAAGGTGCCCATCGAACTGCGCCTGGTGCTGGTATGGGATGAAGACGACGGTTTTGAAGGCATTCTGGGTGTTGGTCGCGACATGAGCCAGCAACGCCGTGCCGAAAAAGACCTGCGCATGGCCGCCACGGTTTTTGAACACTCCACCTCGGCCATCCTTATTACCGACCCTGCAGGCTATATCGTGCAAGCCAACGAGGCTTTCAGCCGGGTCAGCGGTTACGCCGTCGCACAAGTCCTCGACCAGCTACCAAGCATGCTCACTGTCGATGACCAACAACGCGCACACCTCGCCTATGTGCTCAAGCAACTGCATTTGCACGGCACATGGGAGGGTGAAGTCTGGCTCAAGCGCCTGAACGGCGAACACTACCCGGCCTGGGTCGGCATCACGGCAGTGCTCGATGATGAAGGCGATCTGGCCAGCTATGTGTGCTTCTTCAGTGATATCAGCGAGCGCAAGGCCAGCGAACAGCGAATCCACCGCCTGGCCTACTACGACGCCCTGACTCACCTGCCCAATCGCACCCTGTTCCAGGACCGTCTGCACACCGCGCTGCAACAGGCCGAGCGCAACAAGTCGTGGGTGGTGCTGATGTTTCTTGACCTCGACCGCTTCAAACCGATCAACGACTCCCTGGGCCACGCAGCCGGCGACCGCATGCTCAAGGACATGGCCATCCGCCTGCTTGCCTGTGTGGGTGACGACGATACTGTGGCGCGCATGGGCGGTGACGAGTTCACCCTGCTTCTGCAGCCTCGCACCACCCGTCAGAAGGCCTTGAACCGCGCTATCAATGTGGCCGAACAGATCCTCGCCAGTCTGGTAAAGCCCTTTGTACTCGAAAGCCGCGAGTTCTTTGTAACCGCCAGTATTGGTATTGCCTTGAGCCCGCAAGACGGCAACGAACTCAGCCAGTTGATGAAAAACGCCGATACCGCGATGTATCACGCCAAGGAGCGCGGCAAAAACAACTTCCAGTTCTACCAGGCAGACATGAACGCCAGCGCTCTTGAGCGCCTTGAACTGGAAAGCGACCTGCGTCATGCCCTGGAGCAGCAGGAATTCATTCTTTATTACCAGCCGCAGTTCAGCGGCGACGGCAAACGTCTGACCGGCGTTGAGGCACTGTTGCGCTGGAATCACTCAAGGCGCGGGCTGGTGCCACCCGGCGACTTTATCCCGGTACTCGAAGAACTGGGGCTGGTGGTCGAAGTCGGCGACTGGGTGCTGGCCGAGGCCTGTCGCCAGCTCAAGCTCTGGCATCAGGCCAAGGTTCGCGTGCCCAAAGTCTCGGTCAACATATCAGCGCGCCAGTTCTCCGACGGCCAGTTGGGTACGCGCATTGCCAATATCCTCAAGGAAACCGGCCTGTCCCCGGCCTGCCTGGAGCTTGAGCTGACCGAAAGCATCCTCATGCGCGAGGTCAGCGAAGCGCTGCATATCCTGGCCAGCCTGAAAAACCTCGGCCTGAGCATTGCCGTGGACGACTTTGGCACCGGTTATTCGTCGCTCAACTACCTCAAGCAATTCCCCATCGACGTACTGAAAATCGACCGTACCTTTGTCGACGGCCTGCCCTCCGGCGAGCAGGACGCGCAAATCGCCAGGGCCATTATCGCCATGGCCCACAGCCTGAACCTTGCGGTAATCGCCGAAGGTGTAGAGACCCACGAGCAGCTGGATTTCTTGCGTGAACACGGTTGCGACGAAGTGCAAGGCTATCTGTTCGGGCGACCGATGCCGGCGGGCCAATTGGTGGAGCAACTGCAAGCGGCAAGCGCGGATCTACAAGCTTGAAGCTCATAGTTGCTCACCGTGAATCGCATTCATATGCCAGATAAAACCCATTGAGTTAGAATGCCCTCCTTTTCTGCCCCCGATCCTTGAGGACCGCCATGTTCAGCCGTGATTTGACACTTGCCAAGTTCGACGCCGACCTTTTTGCCGCCATGGAGCAAGAAGCTCAGCGCCAGGAAGAACATATTGAGCTGATCGCTTCGGAAAACTACACCAGCCCAGCGGTGATGGAAGCTCAAGGCTCGGTTCTGACCAACAAATACGCCGAAGGCTACCCTGGCAAGCGCTACTACGGCGGCTGCGAATACGTAGACGTGGTAGAGCAACTGGCTATCGACCGTGCAAAAGAACTGTTCGGCGCCGATTACGCCAACGTTCAACCGCACGCCGGTTCCCAGGCCAACAGCGCCGTTTACCTGGCCCTGCTGTCGGCTGGCGACACCATCCTGGGCATGAGCCTGGCTCACGGCGGTCACCTGACCCACGGTGCCAGCGTTTCGTCTTCGGGCAAGCTGTACAACGCCATCCAGTACGGCATCGACGCCAATGGCCTGATCGACTACGACGAAGTTGAGCGTCTGGCCGTTGAGCACAAGCCAAAAATGATCGTGGCTGGCTTCTCTGCCTACTCGCAGGTTCTGGACTTCCCACGTTTCCGCGCTATCGCGGACAAGGTTGGCGCCTACCTGTTCGTGGACATGGCACACGTAGCCGGTCTGGTGGCTGCTGGCGTTTACCCGAACCCGGTTCCATTCGCTGACGTAGTGACCACCACTACCCACAAGACCCTGCGCGGTCCACGTGGTGGCCTGATCCTGGCCAAGGCCAACGCCGACATCGAGAAAAAGCTGAACTCGGCTGTTTTCCCGGGTTCGCAAGGCGGCCCGCTGGAGCACGTTATCGCGGCCAAGGCCGTGTGCTTCAAAGAAGCTCTGCAACCAGAGTTCAAGGCTTACCAGCAACAAGTGGTAAAAAACGCTCAGGCCATGGCTTCGGTATTTATCGAGCGCGGTTTTGACGTGGTTTCGGGCGGTACTGAAAACCACCTGTTCCTGCTGTCGCTGATCAAGCAGGAAATCTCCGGTAAAGACGCCGACGCGGCTCTGGGCAAAGCCTTTATCACCGTAAACAAAAACTCCGTACCAAACGATCCACGCTCCCCGTTCGTCACTTCGGGTCTGCGTTTCGGTACTCCAGCTGTCACCACTCGCGGCTTCAAAGTTGAAGAGTGCCGTGAGCTGGCTGGCTGGATCTGCGACATCCTGGCAGATATCAACAACGAAGCCGTTATCGACGCCGTTCGCGAGAAAGTCAAAGCCATCTGCGCCAAGCTGCCGGTATACGGCAACTGATCGCAAATAGCTGAATAAAAAGCCCGGCTTTCAAGCCGGGATTTTTATTGCATCTGTTATTTTGAAACACTTGGCCGCTCCCCCCGAACAATAACAGCCTAGTCTGAATTTATGCATTCTTACCAACTGCAGAGTTCAGACAATGACTAACGATTCGCAACACTCCTTTATCGCCACCTTGCATATACCGAACCATAACCTTCATCTTTTAGGGGCTCTTCATGGCCAGTCGGTCATAGTAACTGACTTGCTGGGCAGTGGCGGTGTCTTCTCCGGCAAACCACAGTTGAGGGACGACTCCGCAGCCTTGGGCATTCAAGCCCACGCCACAGGCGGGATCAAGGCTACGCTCAAGCTTTATTTCCGGCATACCGCCAAGGGCTATGAAATACATATCAAACACCCTGGCCAGTATGACCGGCACCGGCTGGCCATGAACCATATGGATATACTCTATGCGAGAAGTCCGACACTAAAGCATCCACTTGCCTTCACACTACTCGATCAAAACAACCGAACAGTGACAGAGAGGAACTTGAGTGAACCCCATACCCTCATCACACTTAAAACCCATAACAACAAGTATATCGGCGTAAGAAAAGCCAAGGGCTCACCTCATTACTATCTTGGCGAAACAGCCGAACATAAAAAAATGGTATTTCTTTTAAATATTATTGAAAGAAATGTGTCCTATTGATTTTACAACCGTGAAGTTGTGCGAAATAGCTGTTATTGCAGTAAGACAAAAAAATCAAAAGCCCCTGACCCTCTCCCGGAGGGAGAGGGTCAGCTATCACTCAAACCCCAAGCCGGGCAAAACCCTCGCGAATCTTGGCCTCTGGCAAATCATCGGCAATAAACACCATCACACTTTCACGGGCTTCACCTTCGGCCCACTCGGTGTCCCAATCAAAGCCATACAACTTGAGCACCCCCTGAAACACCAGTCTGCGATCTTCACCGGCAATGCTCAGCACGCCTTTGTAGCGCAGCAATTGCTTGCCGTGCTCTTCCAGCAGCTCGTTCATGAAGGCGCTAAGGCTGTCGATATCCAGCGGCTTATCGGTGCGTAGCACCAGACTGGAGATACGGTCGATAGAGGCCGCAGGCTGTACCGGGCGCAAGCTCAGGCCACCCCCCAAGTCTGCGTTGAGGTTAAACCCGCGCACATCCAGTAATTCGGCCAGATCGATCTTGCCGTGCTCAACCACGCGGATCGGCGCCCGGCGGTTGATACGGGTCAAACGCTCGCTCAAGGCATCAAAGGTGGCGTCATCCACCAGATCGCGCTTGCTCACCAGTAAGCGGTCAGCAAAACCGATCTGCGCCTGGGCAATGGTCTGACTCAAATGCACATCGGCGTGGGCTGCATCCACCAGGGTAATAATGCCGTCCAGCAGATAACGCTCGCGCAGCTCTTCATCGATAAAAAAGGTTTGCGCCACCGGTGCCGGGTCGGCCAGGCCGGTGCACTCGATCACCAGGCGGTCGAAGGCAATTTCGCCATTGTCCAGACGCTCAAGCAGCAGGTACAGCGCCTTGGTCAGGTCGGTGTGGATGGTGCAGCACACACAGCCATTGGCCAGGGTCATGACTTGCACCGGCTCGTCCCCCAACAGTTGGGTGTCGATCCCGGCATCGCTGAATTCGTTTTCGATCACGGCGATTTTCAGGCCGTGTTCTGCCTTGAGCAAATAACGCAACAAGGTGGTTTTACCGGCCCCCAAGAAGCCGCTGAGAATGGTGACGGGGATTGGAGAGGTCATGCAGTGCCTCCTTAAACATAACGCAAAAACAAATGTGGGAGCGGCCTTGCTCGCGATTCAGGCGACACGGTGTCACTGACACACCGCGCCGCTCTTATCGCGAGCAAGCCCGCTCCCACAGTCAGATACAGCTCAGCCCTGACGGGTTAACAACACTTGGGCCCGCCCTTGCCGCCGTAACGCGCTTCCTGGCGTTCACGAAAGAACGCCTCGTAGCTCATCACCGGCTTGTCCGGGTGCTTGGTTTGCATATGCTCGACGTAGTTGTCGTAGTCGGGCATGCCGACCATCAGGCGTGCGGCCTGACCGAGGTATTTACCGAGGCGACTCAGGTCATTGAACATGGTTGCAACCCTCTATCAAGCATCTGGCATGGCTTGGTACGGCGACTCTTTATCCGTACGTTCTTTGCTGCCCCATGCAGCGACACCCACTTTGATCGCAAAGAACAGAATGCTGAACACCACGAACAGAAACAGCACGGTCAGACCGGCGTTGGTGTAGGCGTTGATGATCACATGTTGCATCTGGTCGATGTTTTTCGCCGGGGCAATCACCTGGCCGGCTTCCAGCGCAGTGCTGTATTTGTTGGCCAGGGACAGGAAGCCCACTGCCGGGTTGGCGTCGAACAGCTTGATAAAGCCTGCCACGGTGGTGCAGATCAGCAGCCAGACGGCTGGCAGCATGGTCACCCAAATGTAGCGCTGGCGCTTCATTTTGATCAGCACAACGGTTGCCAGCATCAGCGCGATACCCGCCAGCATCTGGTTGGAGATACCGAACAGCGGCCACAGGGTGTTGATGCCGCCCAGTGGATCGATCACGCCCTGATACAGCAGGTAGCCCCACATCGCCACACACAGGCCGGTGGCCAGCAAGTTGGCGCCCCAGGACTCGGTACGTTTGAGTGCAGGCACAAAGCTGCCCAGCAAGTCTTGCAGCATAAAGCGACCGGCACGGGTACCGGCGTCAACTGCGGTCAGGATAAACAGGGCTTCGAACAAAATGGCGAAGTGATACCAGAACGCCATAGTGTTTTCACCCGGCAACACGTTGTGCAGGATCTGCGCGATCCCCACCGCCAGGGTCGGTGCACCGCCGGCACGTGCCAGGACGGTGGTTTCACCGATGTCCTTGGCCAGCGCGGTCAACGCATCCGGGGTAATGGCAAAGCCCCAGTTGGTGATGTTTTGCGCAACGGTAACCACGTCACCGCCGACAATCGCTGCCGGGCTGTTCATGGCGAAGTACACACCCGGCTCGATCACCGAAGCAGCAACCATCGCCATAATGGCCACGAAGGACTCCATCAGCATACCGCCGTAACCGATATAACGGGCGTTGCTTTCGTTATCCAGCAGTTTTGGCGTAGTACCCGAAGAAATCAGCGCATGGAAGCCCGATACCGCACCGCAGGCAATGGTGATGAACAGGAACGGGAACAGGCCGCCTTTCCAGACCGGGCCGGTGCCGTCGGTGAACTGGGTCAGCGCGGGCATTTTCAGCTCGGGCATGGTGACCAGGATGCCGATGGCCAGCGCAACGATAGTGCCGATCTTGAGGAAGGTCGACAGATAGTCACGAGGTGCCAGTACCAGCCATACCGGCAGAACCGCCGCAACAAAGCCGTAGCCGATGAGCATCCAGGTGATTTGCGTACCGGTAAAGGTGAACACCGGTGCCCACTCGGGGCTCGCCGCAATCTGGCCCCCCAGCCAGATGGAGCCAAGTAGCAGCAGCACACCGACGATGGAGATTTCACCTATGCGGCCCGGGCGGATGTAGCGCATGTAAATGCCCATGAACATCGCGATCGGGATGGTCGCCATCACCGTGAACATGCCCCACGGGCTCTCGGCCAGGGCCTTGACCACGATCAGCGCCAGCACCGCGAGGATGATGATCATGATCAGGAAGCAGCCAAACAGCGCGATGGTGCCCGGGATCTTGCCCATTTCCTCACGCACCATATCGCCCAGGGAGCGACCGTTGCGGCGGGTGGACATGAACAGGACCATGAAGTCCTGCACCGCACCGGCCAGTACCACGCCGGCGATCAGCCAGAGTGTGCCCGGCAGGTAACCCATTTGCGCGGCCAATACCGGCCCGACCAGAGGGCCAGCGCCAGCAATGGCGGCAAAGTGGTGACCAAAGAGAATGTGCTTGTTGGTCGGCACATAGTCCAGACCGTCGTTGTTGAGCACCGCAGGTGTTGCGCGGCTGGAGTCCAGTTGCATCACCTTGGTGGCGATAAACAGGCTGTAATAACGGTAAGCAACCAGATAAATGGCAACAGCTGCCACAACAATCCACAAGGCGTTGATCGCCTCGCCCCGGCGCAATGCCACTACGCCAAGGGCGCAGGCTCCTACAATTGCCAGCACCAGCCACGGGATGTGGCGGAGCAGGCTATTTTTATTATTCATTTTTTTAATTCCGGCCAGTTGGACAAGAAAGACTGCACCCGGAGTTTAGCGCTACTGGCTTTAAAGACCAGCCCCCAACATTGGTCTAGAGCCTTCTTTTGCGGTTTTTTGGCAGGCGGTGCTGCACATTTTTTCCGTGCAACGCCGCTGTCTGTACCAGGCTGTCAGCCCGATACCGCGCCCAACCCTTGCAGATTTTTTTACACCTTTGAACGCTTATTCGAACAACGCATCCAACGCCTGTTCCAGACGGGTAACGCCAATGACTTTCAGCCCCGGCGGCGACTCCTTGGGCGCATTGCCCTTGGGCACGATGGCGCGCTTGAAACCGTGCTTGGCCGCTTCCTTGAGCCGCTCCTGGCCGCTTGGCACAGGGCGCACCTCACCCGACAGGCCGACTTCACCGAACACCAGCAGATCATGGGGCAACGGACGATTACGCAGGCTGGACATCACGGCGGCCATGAGCGCCAGGTCCGATGCGGTTTCCAGCACCTTGACCCCGCCCACCACGTTCAGGAAAACATCCTGATCGTGGGTTGGAATACCGCCGTGTCGATGCAATACGGCCAATAACATGGCCAGACGATTCTGGTCCAGGCCCAGGGTCACCCGCCGCGGGTTGGACATATGGCTGTCGTCCACCAGCGCCTGCACCTCCACCAGCATCGGGCGAGTCCCTTCCCAGGTGGCCATCACCACACTGCCAGGGACTTCTTCCTGGGCGCGGGTAAGGAAAATTGCGGAAGGGTTGGAAACTTCCTTCAGGCCTTTGTCGGTCATACCGAATACGCCCAGCTCGTTGACCGCGCCAAAACGGTTTTTCACTGCCCGCAGCAAGCGCAGCCGCCCGTCGGATTCACCCTCGAAATACAGTACGGTATCCACCATATGCTCCAGCACCCGCGGCCCGGCCAATGCGCCTTCTTTGGTCACATGGCCCACCAGGAAAATCGCCGTGCCGCTGGACTTGGCATAACGCACCAGCAAGGCCGCACTTTCACGCACTTGCGACACGCCGCCGGGGGCCGATTGCAGTTGCTCGGTAAAGATGGTCTGAATCGAGTCGATGACCATGACCTTGGGCTTTTCCAGCTTGGCAGTGGCGATGATGCTTTCAATGCAGGTTTCGGTCATCACCTTGAGCTGATCCTGCGGCAGCCCCAGGCGCCGGGCGCGCATGGCCACTTGCTGCTGGGACTCCTCGCCGGTGACGTACAACGCAGGCATGCGTGTAGCCATCTGACACAAGGTTTGCAGCAGGATGGTGGATTTGCCGATCCCCGGATCGCCACCAATCAACACCACCGAGCCATCCACCAGACCGCCGCCAAGCACCCGATCCAGCTCGCCAGAAGCGGTGGAGAAGCGCGGCAGTTCCTCGATGCTGACTTCAGCCAGGGTCTTGAGCTGGGCCTGTTGTCCGGTCCAGCCGGTACGGCCGCTGGGCGGCGCCGCAGCCCCGCTTTCAACGATGGTTTCCACCAGGGTGTTCCAGACGCCGCACTCGCCGCACTGCCCGGCCCACTTGGGGAAAGTTGCGCCGCACTCGGTGCAGCCGTAAATGCGCTTGGGCTTGGCCATCTGAACTCCACGGAAAAACCGCGATGATAGCCCACTAGGCTTTGGTCAGCGCGCTACGGGCATGCGGATTTCGCCATTGGCCAGCCGAGCGGCACTGTTGCCCGATGCATCTACGGCATTCAGGTCAGCCCCTTTGCGGGATAAATCCTTGAGCAACTCGACCCGCTGGAACAGGCCTGCATACATGGCCGCCGTCTGCCCTGCACCATTGCGCTGATCAGGGTTGCAGTCGGCTGCCATCAGGCGGTGGGCAATCTTGAGTTCACCCTTGAAAATCGCCCCCATCAGGGCCGTGTTACCGTGTTTGTCCTGCACGCAGGCATTGGCGCCTGCCTTGAGCAAATGCTCCACCGCCTTGGGCTGGCCGTTATAGGCAGCCAGAATCAGCGCGGTATAGCCTTTGCTGTCTTGAATATCGAGGGTGTAGCCGGATTCGATAAAGGTCTCGAGCATTGGCACATCGCCACGACGGGCGGCATCAAAAAAGTAATCCTGAAGCTGGCCCCGGGTGTCGGCCCCATCGGCCAGGCTCAGGCCGCTGAAAAACAGCAAGGCCAGGGAAATAAACGTTCGCATGCTTCTCTCCTGAATCAAAAGCCCTCACCCCGACCCTCCAAAAGGGAGAGGATCGGGGTGAGGGCTGCGGGTTAATCCGCCAGCTTGGCAGCCAGCGCCTTGACCCGACTCAGATCGCCCTTGGCCACTTTGGCTACGCCAGTGCCGTACTCAGGGTCGGCCTTGTAAAGGAACGACAGGATGATGTGCTTGCTTTCATCGTCTGTAGTTGCCAGCGAACCACCGAAGCTTTCAATCAAATCCTGACGCTCTTTCTGGCTGAATGAACGGTAAAGATCACCGGCCTGCTTGAAGTTCTGCTCACGCTGAATCTTCGCCTGCTGGGTAGTACCCGCCAATGGCATTTCGCTGTAGCGCGCAGCTTGCGGCTCTTCACGCGGCATCAAGCGGCTTGGCTGGTAGTTCACCCCCGACGTGGTGTGGCCCAGGTTCATCGCGCCGTCCTGGTTGCCATTGTTTACCGCGACCCGGGGGGCGTTGATCGGCAATTGCATGGCATTGGCACCCAGGCGGTACATCTGCGTATCGGCATAGGAGAACACCCGGCCCTGCAACAGACGGTCTTCGGAAGGCTCGATACCTGGTACCAGGTTGGCCGGGGCCATGGCGACCTGCTCGGTTTCCTGGAAGACATTGGCCGGGTTGCGGTTCAGGACCATTTGCCCGACTTTTCGCTCAGCCACGTTAGGCCAGATCTTGGTGGCATCCAGCGGGTCGAAATCAAAGGATTTCAAGTCTTCAGGCTTGAGGACCTGCACATACAAGTCCCACTTGGGGAAGTCACCCTTATTGATATGCGTAACCAGATCGTTGGTCATGTGGCTGTAGTCTTGGCCCTGAACCTGCGTCACTTGTTTCGGATCAAGGTTTTTCAACCCCTGCAGGCTCTTCCAGTGAAACTTCACATAGCGCACGTCCCCCTTGGCATTGACCAGTTTGTAGGCGTGTACACCGTTACCATCCATTTCCCGGTAACTGGCGGGGGTACCCGCGTTGGAGTACAGCTCGGTCAGGGTGCGTGTGGCTTCCGGTACGTGAGAGAAGAAGTCGAAACGGCGCGAGTCGTCATCCAGGTTGGTACGCGGGTCAGGCTTGAAGGCGTGAACCATGTCCGGGAACTTGATCGCATCACGGATAAAGAAGGTGGGGAAGTTGTTACCCACCAGGTCCCAGTTGCCGTCCGCGGTGTAGAACTTGGTGGCAAAACCCCGTGGGTCACGCAGGGTTTCTGGTGAGTGGGCGCTGTGTACCACGGCCGAGAAACGCACAAATACCGGGGTGGTTTCGCCTTTGGCAAATACTTTGGCCTTGGTCAGGTCGCTCAAGTCATTGGTGACTGTAAACGTGCCGTGTGCGCCTGTGCCACGAGCGTGAACAACTCGCTCCGGGATACGCTCGCGATCAAAACGCTGCAGCTTTTGCAGCAGCTGCACGTCTTGCAGCAGAACCGGACCATTGGCCCCTGCCGTCTGGGAGTTCTGGTTGTCACCGACAGCGGCACCGTTGTCACGGGTCAGTGTTGCGGCCTGGGCTGTAACCGACAGCAGGCTGGCGCTTAATACACACAGCAGGCGGCGCTGTGAAAGCGCGCCGAAGCCTAGGGGGGTGGTCATGCGTAAGTCCTCTGGTTATTGGTTGCGCAATGGAGCGCTGACCAAAGGCTAGAGGCATGCAACGCAAACTCTAAATAGAAAGGTCTCAAGCCGGCCATTGAGAAAAAGGTCTGGTATTGCGCCATTCAATCGCGTAGTGAAAGCCAATAGAAAACTTCTCACGGCCAAACGGGTCGATTGCTTACCCGCAAACAGCTGTACGGGCAAGATCAGCCATGCTGATTTACACTGCACCCACCAACCTCATCTGTAACAAGGAATAACCTATGGGCGTGATAAGTGAGTTCAAGGCCTTCGCGGTCAAAGGGAACGTGGTCGATATGGCCGTCGGTATCATTATCGGCGCGGCATTCGGCAAAATCGTTTCGTCCTTTGTGGGGGACGTGGTCATGCCACCACTGGGGTTGCTGATTGGCGGAGTCGACTTCAGTGACCTGGCCATTACGCTGAAAGCCGCCGTTGGCGATGCGCCAGCAGTGGTTGTGGCCTACGGCAAATTCATCCAGAGCGTGATCGACTTTATCATCGTCGCGTTCGCTATCTTTATGGGTGTAAAGGCAATCAACCGCCTGAAACGCGAAGAGGCGGTCGCTCCGAGCGTACCACCGCTGCCCTCTAAAGAAGAGGAACTACTGGGCGAAATTCGCGACTTGCTCAAAGTTCAAAATAACCGGCCATAAGTGCTCAATAAAAACAACGGCGCCCTCAGGGGCGCTTTTGTTTTTTCATGTCACACACAATACAAAACAACTACCAATAGTTCTCAACAGCAACTTGACCTGGCCGGCGGCTCAGACTCAACTGCATGTCCCGTGCCTTGAGCAACTTGCGCGTGTCATCGATCATTTGCGGGTTACCGCACAACATGGCCCGTGAGTGCTCACTGCTCAATTCAATACCTGCGGCGTGTTCAAGTTCGCCATTTTCGATCAATGCAGTAATACGCCCGTTCAATGCACCGGGTACCTGCTCCCGGGTAACCACCGGTATGTAGATAAATTTGTGCGCATAGTCGGCCAGGTATTCACGGCTGCATAGCCCGGCGATCAGTTCCTGATAGGCCATTTCGCAGGCATGGCGGGCGCTGTAAACCAGCACGATGCGCTCGAATTTTTCCCACACCTCAAAATCCTGCAGGATCGAGAGGAAAGGCGCGATACCAGTGCCGGTTGCCAACAGCCACAGGTCACGACCGTCGACAAAGCGGTCCAGAGTCAGGAAGCCGTAGGCCTGACGCTCCACCAACAAGGTGTCACCCACTTCCAGGCGACTGAGCTCACTGGTAAATTCCCCGCCTGGCACCACGATCGAAAAGAACTCCAGAAACTCGTCATGGGGGGAAGAGACCATTGAATAGGCGCGCCACACCGTGCTGCCATCGGCCTTGGTCACCCCCAGCCTGGCGAATTGCCCTGCGCGAAAGCGAAAACCCGGATCACGTGTGGTACGCAACGTGAACAGGCTGGGCGTCAGCGGTGTGACGTCGAGAAGCGTCTGTTGGGTGAATTTTTCTGCAGTGGCAGTCATGGGGCACTCCAATGGCGAATGCCCTAGTGTCGCGCAAAGAGGGCCTGAGAAAAACCGATGGTTTGTGATGGCTTTACGGCATCCAGCCGCATCGCAAACACCGCCCGGACTGCAGCCGGAAAGATAGCTTTGCATTGAGCTTTTGGATCCGGTGCCGTTAACCCCACGCAACTGCTATATAGAAACACCCGAAAACGTATAATTAGATACTGTTATTACATGAGCACCCACATCTACAACTAACAAAGTTTTCACATACCAACCCCTACTTTCGAATAATTAGCATTATTCGAAACAGCACCTAAAATCTTCTTAACGGGCTATCTCACAACACCGCTTACTTACTGCCGGGCCGCAGGAGCGCCTTATGACCGCACATCATTCAATCAGTAAAAACCATTACCTTTCTTGCATAAGCGAGGCTGAACTCTGTTCAAACACACTCAAACGAATAGAAGAATACGGCTTTGACTTTTTCTTCTTTCGAATGATTCCTCGCCTTGGAAACATCACAACGAATAGCAAAGTAATTACAAACTATCCAAATGATTATGTCGATAGATATGAAAAAGGTCACCTCTCGCAAAAAAAACCTCTGCTGACCCACTGCCAGTTATCGATCCTGCCCATTATCTGGAGTTCTGATGTCTTTCGTGAGACGCCTGACCAGTGGAGAGCCACGCAAAACTGCGGGCTGACCTATGGCTGGTCGCAATCGGTACACGACCCCAATGGCGCTGTGAGCATGTTGAGCCTCGCCAGAAAAAGCACGCCAGTCACCGAGGACGAGTTTTCAGATAAGGCTGCCAATGTGTTGTGGCTCTGCAACCAACTGCACAGTGCCATGCTCGAGCGCTGCCACCTTCATCACCGGCTGGAGATTCATATCATCCGCCTGTCTTGTCGCGAGCTGGAGATATTGAAATGGACTGCCGAAGGTAAAATCGCTTCCGACATCGGCATGATTCTGGGCCTGAGCACCCGTACCGTGAACTTTCACATCAGCAGCGCCATGAAAAAACTGGGGGCCAACAACAAAACCTCCGCGGTGGTCATGGCGGCCAAGTCAGGCCTGTTGTAGGCCTGCCCTGCGCAGCAGCAATAAACCCATCAGGTAATCTTCGGTAAAAAAAAGTAAAATCACCGCCACCTGTAAAACCCACGGACGCTTCTGCTTGCCAGACTCCCTCAGGGGCAGGCCATGCAACAGTTGATTCCTCAGAGTTTGTATAAATGCCCGTGCTAGAAAGCCCTTTCGCCCAACTTCGCCTGATCCGCCAACCCGAGCAGCAGAACGAGCCCTTGCAGGCCTTTGATGCGGCGGATGAGTATTTGCTTAATCACTTGGCCGAACAGGCGCTGCCCGCAAACAGCCGGGTGCTGGTGCTCAATGACAGCTTTGGGGCCCTGGCGATCAGCCTGGTGGGCACAATGCAGGTCACCAGCAGCAGTGACTCCTTCCTGGCCATGCAAGCGCTGGAAAAAAACCTGGTGCGCAACGGCCATGCTTACGATGCGGTCTCGATCATTCCGGCCAGTGAACCACTGGCAGGGCCATTCGACTGCGTGCTGGTACGCGTGCCGAAGACCCTGGCCTTGCTTGAAGAACAACTGATCCGCCTGCAAGGTCAGCTGGCACCGGGTGCCCAAGTGATCGCGGGCGCGATGGTCAAGCACCTGCCGCGGGCTGCTGGCGATTTGCTGGAGCGTTATATCGGCCCGATGCATGCCTCGCTGGCGGTCAAGAAGGCCCGGCTGCTGATCGCCACAGCACAGGGCCTGGGACCATTTACCTCGCCCTACCCTACCCGCTATCGACTGGACAAGCCGGCCATCGAGCTGCTCAACCATGCCAACGTGTTCTGCCGCGAAGACCTGGATATCGGTACCCGGGCGTTCCTGCCCCACCTGCCGAAAAACCTGGGCTCGGCCCGGGTTGCCGACCTGGGCTGCGGCAACGGCGTGCTCGCCATTGCCAGCGCACTGGCCAACCCGCAGGCGCAGTACACGCTGGTCGACGAGTCGTTTATGGCCGTGCAGTCCGCCCGGGAAAACTGGCAAGCGGCCCTGGGTGATCGCGAAGTGACAGTGCGGGCCGATGACGGGCTGGCGAGCCAGGCACCGGACTCACTGGACGTGGTGCTGTGCAACCCGCCGTTTCACCAGCAACAGGTGGTGGGGGATTTTCTGGCCTGGCGCATGTTCCAGCAGGCGCGTGAAGCGCTGGTGGTGGGCGGAGCGCTGTATATCGTCGGCAATCGCCACCTGGGCTATCACAGCAAGCTGGCCAAGCTGTTCCGTGGCGTCGAGCAAGTGGCCGCCACGCCCAAGTTCGTGATCCTCAAGGCGCGCAAGTAAACCTGGTCCTTGCAAGCCCCTTGTGGGAGCGGGCGTGCCCGCGAAAGCGCCGACTCGATTGAACCGACAAGCGCGCAGCGCCTGTATCGCGAGCAGGCTCGCTCCCACAGAAGACAGTACAAAAAAAAACCCGCCGAAGCGGGTCATAAAACCGTAGCCGCAAGGCAACGGGATGGGAAGTCAGTGGCTTTTCATGCCTGCCGCCGTCATGAACATGCGGATCAGCCAGGCAAATACTGCCAGGGTGGCCACACTGCCGGTCCAGATCACCAGCAGCCAGCCTATGCGTTGCCATAAAGGCTTCTTTTCGCATTCTTGCACGTCGTGTAGATAATCCTTGCCAGCCATGTGGGGCCTCCTCTTGGGGAAAAGGCTGTGGCCCTCAGGCCACAGCGGCACTTGCTACTAGTGATAACCGTCTTCGTGAGTCACCTTGCCGCGGAACACGTAGTAGCTCCAGAAGGTGTAGCCCAGAATGAACGGGATGATAAACAGGGTGCCCACCAGCATGAAGCCCTGGCTTTGCGGCGGTGCCGCCGCGTCCCAGATCGAGATCGAAGGCGGAATGATATTCGGCCACAGGCTGATGCCCAGGCCGCTGTAACCCAGGAATATCAGCACCAGGGTCAGCAGGAACGGCGTGTAGTGGGCCTTGCGCGCGATTGCTTTGAGCAGACCGTACATGGTCACCAGCACCAGGATCGGCACCGGCAGGAACCAGAACAGGTTAGGCAGGGTAAACCAGCGGGCCGCGATGTCTGTGTGGGCCAGCGGCGTCCATAGGCTGACAATGCCCATCAGCACCAGAACGGCCAGTGCCAGCGGGCGACCCAGTTTGTGCATGCGCTCTTGCAGTTCGCCTTCGGTCTTCATGATCAGCCAGGTGCAACCCAGCAGGGCGTACGCCACGATCAGGGCAATACCGCAGAACACCGTGAACGGTGACAGCCAGTCCAGCCCGCCACCGGCGTACTGGCGGTTGACTACCGGCAGGCCATCAATAAAGGCCCCCAATGCCACGCCCTGAAAGAACGTCGCCACCAGCGAACCGCCGATAAAGGACTTGTCCCAGATATGGCGTTTTTCCGGGCGTGCCTTGAAGCGGAACTCAAAGGCCACGCCGCGGAAGATCAGGCCCATCAGCATCAGGATCAGTGGCAGGTACAACGCCGACAACACGACCGAGTAGGCCAGCGGGAAGGCGCCAAACAGCGCTGCACCGCCCAGTACCAGCCAGGTTTCGTTACCGTCCCAGACAGGGGCGACCGTGTTCATCATCACATCGCGATCTTTCTCGCCCTTGATAAAGGGAAAGAGGATGCCGATCCCCAGATCGAAACCATCCATGACCACATACATCATGATCCCGAAGATGATGATGATTGCCCAGATAAGTGGCAGATCAATACCCATGACTCAATTCCCCTTCGTCAGGCTGTCGCTGTGGCCTTCATCTGTACCCTCATGGGCTGCAGACAGAGGACGGGCAGGCGTGCGTTGCTGGCCTGGGCCACCGTGGGTTTCGTCATCGCCTTCGTGGGTGATCGGGCCCTTGCGTACCAGACGCATCATGTAGCCCAGACCTACACCGAACAGCGAGAAATACACCACGACAAACATGACCAGCGTGATGCTCATTTGCGTGACGCTGTGGTTGGACGAAGCATCAGCCGTGCGCATCAGCCCGTAGACCACCCACGGTTGACGACCAATCTCGGTAGTAAACCAGCCCGCGAGGATCGCGATCAGGCCCGATGGCCCCATCCACAGCACCAGGCGCAAGAACCAGCGGTTCTCGTAGAGGGTGCCGCGTTTACGCAGCCACACGCTCCACAGGCCGATAAAGATCATCAACATGCCCAGCGCAACCATGATGCGGAAGGTGAAGAACACGATGGTCGAGTTCGGACGATCCGCTGCCGGATAGTCCTTCATGGCCGGGATCTGCTTGTCCAGACTATGGGTCAGGATCAGGCTGCCCAGGTATGGCACCTCGATCTTGTAGTCCGTGGTCTCGGTTTTCATGTTGGGAATGCCGAACAGAATCAGCGGCGTCGGTTCACCCGGCTTGTTTTCCCAGTGACCTTCGATCGCGGCGATTTTCACCGGCTGATACTCAAGGGTATTCAGGCCGTGGGCGTCACCAATAAAGGCCTGCACCGGCGCAACCACCAGGGCCATCCACATCGCCATCGAGAACATGCGACGAATGGCCGGTGTATTGCGACCGCGCAACAGGTGCCAGGCGGCCGACGCACCGACGAAAAATGCCGTGGCAACAAAGGCGGCCGTGGCCATGTGCGCCAGACGGTAAGGGAACGACGGGTTGAAAATCACCGCCAGCCAGTCCACCGGAATGACTCGGCCATCGATGATTTCAAAACCTTGCGGGGTCTGCATCCAGCTGTTGGAGGCCAGGATCCAGAAGGTCGAGATCAGTGTGCCGATGGCCACCATGACGGTCGAGAAAAAGTGCATCCCGCGACCGACGCGGTTCCAGCCAAACAGCATGACCCCCAGAAAACCTGCTTCAAGGAAGAATGCGGTGAGTACTTCATAGGTCAGTAGCGGCCCGGTAACAGCACCGGCGAAGTCCGAGAACCTCGACCAGTTGGTACCGAACTGATAGGCCATGACCAGGCCCGACACCACGCCCATCCCAAAGTTGACGGCGAATATCTTCGACCAAAAGTGGTACAGGTCGCGGTAGGTGTCGTCACGGGTTTTCAGCCACATGCCTTCGAGCACCATGAGATAACTGGCGAGACCGATGGTAATGGCGGGAAAAAGAATGTGGAACGACACGGTAAACGCGAACTGAATTCGGGCGAGATCGAGAGCCTCCAAACCGAACATAAGTCTTCCTCTATCAGGTATCAGGTCGTTGAGGACCCGAGCGTCGCGCCCGAATCCAACTTCCCCGCAAGCCATGGCCGCTGCGAATCGCTGCTCGCTTTTTAACCACAACAAAAAGGGATCTGGCCGACTGGCCACTCAGACAAAACCGGAGAGGTTTTGATCTGGATCAAGCATGGTGGAAAGAGTAGTCCATTCCTGACACACGGCTAATGTGGTTTGTTGTCGCGTGACACGATGCCTCAGCCCTTGATATAGACCGTTGCAAGAAGTGCAGGGAATCGCAGAAATCCCTTATCAGGCTCCCGGAGATCATGATGTTTTGAGTCATTATTTGTTACAAAACAGTGATAATCTCGGCCTCCCCCAACCCTTCAGCACGATCCTCCCCCATGACCAGCCAGCCCCTTCTGCTACGCCATCACCGACCCTTTGTGGCCTTCTGGTTTGCCCGCATCTTCACCGCCAGTGCATTTCAGATGCTGACAGTGGCCATCGGCTGGAACCTCTATCAGCTCACCGGCAACGTGATGGACCTGGGTTGGGTGGGCTTGATCGAGTTCGCTCCACGCCTGCTGTTCATGCTGCACACCGGGCATGTGGCCGACCGCTATGACCGCCGCAGGGTGGCCGCCGTGTGCCAGTCACTGCAGGCGATGATTGCCCTGACACTGGCCATTAGCAGTGCCAGCGACCATATCACCCGGGAAATGATCTTTATCCTCGCGTTTTTGCTCGGCGCGGCCCGCTCCTTCGAAATGCCTGCCACCCAGGCGCTGCTACCTTCCATCGTGCCAGTTGAACTGTTTCCCCGTGCCGTGGCGGCGGCACAAGCGGCACAGCAATCGGCCACCATCGTCGCACCGGCGTTTGGCGGCCTGTTGTATGCCTTTGGCAGCGTGTGGGTGTATGGCCCGAGCGTGGCGCTGTACCTGATTGCGGCACTGCTGATGAGCAACCTGCCAGCCCGTCAGTTGCCGTTGAACAAGGCCAAGGCCACGCTGGACTCATTGCTGGCGGGCATTCGTTTTATTCGCAGTCGCCCGGACGTGCTGGGCGCTATCTCCCTGGACCTGTTTGCCGTGCTGCTGGGCGGGGCCACGGCGCTGCTGCCGGTGTTTGCCAAGGATATTCTGCTGACCGGCCCCTGGGGTCTGGGCATGTTGCGTTCGGCACCGGCGATCGGCGCCTTGCTGATGTCACTGTGGTTGGCCAGATTCCCGGTGGAGCGCAAGGTGGGGCGCGTGATGTTCACCGCTGTGGGGGTCTTCGGCGTTGCCACCATCGCCTTCGGCCTGTCGACCTCGTTCTGGTTTTCATTGGCGGTACTGGTGGTACTCGGCGCGGCGGACATGATCAGCATGGTGATTCGCGCCTCGTTTGTGCAACTGGAGACCCCGGACGAGATGCGTGGCCGGGTGAGCGCGGTTAACGGTCTGTTTATCGGCGCGTCCAACCAGTTGGGGGAGTTTGAATCCGGGGCCACGGCTCACTGGCTGGGCACAGTGCCTGCTGTCGTGCTGGGCGGCGTCGGTACGCTGATTGTTACCGGGCTGTGGATAAAACTGTTCCCGGGGCTGGCCAATCGGGACCGGATGGTGGAAGAGCGCAATACCCTCTAGATATTCTGTTCCCGATCAAGCCCTTCCGTGGGAGCGAGCCTGCTCGCGAAAAGCGTTCGCGAGCAGGCTCGCTCCCACGGCGGAGGTTTTCTGTAGCCGCTGCTACCTTATATATAGCTTCACACCCAGCCGATTGTGCGGCGGTACCAGCGAACTGTTACTGAACTCGAACCAGCCACCGTTCTTGTTACCCAGATCAAAGGTGTACAAGTGCCCCACGGTGGTGCCTGAACCGTTACAGGCCACCAGCCCCTCGCCCTGATTGCATACCGGCGCCCGTACGCCATCCACTTCCTGGCCGTCCAGAGTCACATTCGGCTGGCCGCCGTAACCGCGTTCCAGCACATAGACCTTGATATGGGGGCCGTTATGGTCGCAGCGGGTCTGCTCGCGACCATCGGACACATCCTCCACCGCACAGGAAACAGACGCTACCTTGAGGATCTCGACAGTGCTCAAAGGCATGGCAGGCGCAGCGCTGACAGCGGCACTTATAAAGAGGCCAAAACAGGCTGAAACAGGTTTGATGAAGTGCTTCATGGGTCCCTCCGAAAACTGGCACGCAGTATGCCTGCCACATCAAGGTTATAAAACATGGCCTCGCAAGGTAACCAAAGCAGCCATATCCACGAGCTGCTGGTATGATGCGCGGCTTTTTCCGACAGACAGAAAATCTTCAGGCGGTCCGCGTCTGTGCTTTGCTGTTGAAAACGATTTAATCACGGCGCATTTGGCGCCACGGGGACTGGCATGCTGGAAAGGCTGTTTCAACTCAAAGCACACAACACCAATGTGCGTACCGAGATACTTGCGGGTATCACCACCTTCCTGGCGATGGCCTATATCCTGTTCGTAAACCCGAGCATCCTCGGTGAAACGGGCATGGACAAGGGCGCCGTGTTTGTTGCCACCTGTCTGGCGGCCGCCATCGGTTCAGCCACCATGGGCATTATCGCCAACTACCCGATTGCACTGGCACCGGGCATGGGCCTGAACGCCTTTTTCACCTACACCGTGGTGCTGCACCTTGGCCATACCTGGCAGGTCGCGCTGGGCGCAGTGTTTATCTCGGCAGTGCTGTTCTTCCTGCTGTCGATCTTTCGCATCCGCGAATGGATCATCAACAGCATCCCGCTACCGCTGCGCTCGGCCATTGCCGCCGGTATCGGCCTGTTCCTGGCGCTGATCGCCCTGGGCAACGCCGGTATCGTGGTTGCCAACAAGGCTACCCTGGTAGGTATGGGCGATCTGGCTCAGCCAAAAGTGATCCTCGCCTCCCTGGGCTTTGCCCTGATCGTGGCCCTTGAAGCGATGAAAGTGCGCGGGGCGGTGCTGATTGGCATCCTGGCCGTGACCATTGCCTCGATTGCCATGGGCGTGACCGATTTCGGTGGTGTCGTGTCGATGCCGCCCTCCCTGGCTCCGACCTTCCTGCAGCTGGATATCAAAGGCGCGCTGGATATCGGCCTGATCAGCGTGATCTTTGCCTTCCTGTTTGTTGACCTGTTCGACAACTCCGGCACCCTGATCGGCGTTGCCAAGCGCGCCGGGCTGATGGGCAAGGACGGCCACATGCCGAAAATGGGCCGCGCCCTGATCGCCGACAGCACCGCGGCCATGGCCGGTTCGCTGCTGGGCACTTCGACCACCACCAGCTACATCGAGTCGGCAGCGGGCGTGAGCGCCGGTGGCCGTACCGGCCTGACCGCCATTGTGGTTGGCATCATGTTCCTGCTGGCGCTGTTCTTCTCGCCATTGGCAGCCAGCGTTCCCGCTTTCGCCACCGCGCCTGCGCTGATGTTCGTGGCCGTACTGATGATGAGCGGCCTGGCAGAAATCGAATGGGACGACGTAACTGTCGCCGCCCCGGTGGTAATCACCGCCCTGGCCATGCCGTTCACCTACTCCATCGCCAACGGCATCGCCTTCGGCTTTATTTCCTGGACCGTGATCAAGCTGCTGTCGGGCCGCGCCCGCGAGTTGAATGCACCGCTGATCATTTTGTCGGTTCTGTTTGTGGTCAAGCTGGGTTGGTTTAACGCATGAGTGCCTTGCCGTTTGATTCTGCTACCTACGCCGTTGAGCTTGAAGCCAAGGCCAACCGTCTGCGTGAGCTGCTGGCGCCCTTCGATGCGCCTGAGCCGCAGGTGTTCGACTCGCCGCTCAAGCACTTTCGCCTGCGGGCCGAGTTCCGTCTGTGGCGCGAGGGTGGTGAGCGTCACTACGCCATGTTTGCCCAGGACGACAAGCGCACACCGATCCTGATCGAAGACTTCCCGATCGCCAGCCTGCGCATCAACCAACTGATGCCCCAGCTCAAGGCTGCCTGGCAAGCCAGTTCGGCCCTGAGCCACAAGTTGTTCCAGGTGGAGTTCCAGACCACCCTGGCAGGCGATGCAATGGTCACCTTGTGCTATCACCGCCCGCTGGACGAGCACTGGCAAACCGCCGCCGAGCAGTTGGCCAAAGACCTGGATATCAGCGTGATCGGTCGCTCCAAGGGCAAACGTGTTGTGATTGGCCGCGATCATGTAGTCGAGAAGCTGGAAGTGGCAGGTCGCACCTTCACGTATCAACAGCCTGAAGGCGCGTTCACCCAGCCAAACGGTACGGTCAACCAGAAGATGCTCAATTGGGCATACGACGCACTGGGCGAGCGTTCAGATGATCTGCTGGAGCTGTATTGCGGCAACGGCAACTTCACCCTGCCGCTGGCTACCCGTGTGCGTAAGGTACTTGCCACCGAAATCAGCAAGACGTCGGTATACGCCGCGCTGAACAACCTGCGCGACAACGCTGTGGATAACGTCACGCTGGTACGCTTGTCGGCCGAAGAGCTGACCGAAGCCCTGAACGAAGTACGTCCGTTCCGTCGCTTGCAGGGCATCGACCTGAAAAGCTACGAGTTCGGCAGCGTCTTCGTCGACCCGCCTCGCGCGGGCATGGACCCGGACACCTGTGAGCTGACCCGCCGTTTCGACAACATCCTGTATATCTCGTGCAACCCGGCGACATTGGCCGAGAATATCGCCCAACTGCACGATACTCACCGTATCGAGCGCTGCGCGGTATTTGACCAGTTTCCTTGGACGCACCATATGGAATCGGGTGTGTTGCTGGTTCGTCGGTAAACACAGGTTCTGATACACCGTGTCGACCGAATCGCGAGCAAGCCCGCTCCCACAGGATCAGCGCAATACCTGTGGGAGCGGGCTTGCCCGCGATGGTAACGCCGCAATATGGCCATGTTTAATGGGCCCGAAAATACCCCGCCACCTGCCGCAAATCCCCCTCGTTCAACACCCCCGCGTAATACCTGAGCTGTACCCGTGCCAATAAATACGTATAGCGTGCCTCGGCCAGATCCCGCTTGGCACTGAACAACTGCTGCTCGGCATCCAGCACATCCAGATTGACCCGCTCGCCGCCACTCACGCTTTTCTGCGTCGCCTGCACCAGGGCACCGGCGGACTCCACCGCCATTTCATAGGCCCGCACCTTGGCCGCGGCACTGCTATTGAGGTTGTACTGCTTGCGCAGGTCCACCAGCGTGCTGGCTGTTTGCGCGTCCAGTTCATACTGGGCCTGGGACAATTGCCGCGCGGCCTGGCGGGTCGATGCCGACACCGATCCCCCCGCAAACAACGGCACGGTGAGCTGAATGCCGACACTGTTGGTGTCGTATTTCTGGTTATAGGTACTTTCGGAGTCAGAACTGGTCTGACGGCTGCTGGCATACAAGCTGAGTTTGGGTAAGTGCCCGGCCCTCTTGCGCTCCACCTCGTACTCGGCCGAGGTCAGCGCATGATGCTGCGAGGCCAGTTCCGGGTTATTGGCCAGGGCCAGTTCGCGCCAGCTTTCAAAGCGCTGCGGCTCCAGCGGCGCAATCACAAAGTGCGCCGCCAGCGGGGCCAGCTGCTCGATCTGCAACGGCTCCCCAAGCATCGCCTCCAGCTCCCGCAGGGCAGCGTCCTGATTGTCTTGCGCCTCGATTTCTTCGGCCACCGCCATGCTCAGGCGTGCCTGGGTTTCCAGCACATCGGTGCGGGTCCCTTCCCCCCCTTTAAGGAGCCGCTGGTTAAGCTGCAAACGCTCGGCAAAAGCACGCTTTTGCGCACGGCTCAGTTCAATGCGCTCCTGTGCCAGCAAGGCCTGGCTATAGGCATTAAGCAGCCGCACCGCCAGGTACTGGCTTTTGCTGCGAAAGCGTTCATCAGAAAACAACGCCTGCGCCGCGCCCTGGCGGAATCGTGCGTAGGCTTCGTAGTCCAGCAGCGGTTGCTGCAAGGTCAAGGTTGCCGCATAACTGCGGTAGTCGCGATCGGTCCGGGTGCTGGCCTGGGTGACTTCAGACTCGTTGCGTGAGTTGTTGTAGTTCCACGACAGGGTCGGCAGCAAGGCGGAGCGGCCAAGGGCGCGGTTCTCCTCACCGGCGGCACGCTCTTCGATGGCGGCCTGGAAGGTCGGGTCATTGCGCACGGCCAGATCGTAGGCGTCCAGCAACCCCAATCCCTGCACCGGCCCCGTGCACACCATCAATAATCCACATACAAACTGGCGCACGGTCATTCTTCCACCAATGCCATGTGAGTACGGTCGAGCAGCGGTTTGAACAGGTAATTGAGCATCGAGCGCTCGCCCGTGCGCACAAATGCCTCAACCGGCATGCCCGGGCGAATCTGCAACCCTGCCAACTGGGACATGCCTGCTTCAGTGACCTGGGCACGCAGTGTGTAATACGGCTCGTCCGTGCGTTCATCGACCTGGCGATCCGCCGACACCAGCATCACTTCCCCCGCCACCCGCGGCGTGGTGCTCTGGCTAAAGGCCGAAAACATCAGCTCCACCGGCAACCCGGCGTGCACCTTGTCGGCCAGCTCGACCGGCACCCGGGCCTCGACCAGCAGGGGCTCGCCCTGGGGCACGATTTCCATCAGCGCCTGACCGGGCTTGATCACCCCACCTTCGGTAAACACATCCAGCCCCACCACAATCCCGGCCACCGGCGCACGCAGCTGGCTGTTGGCCAGTTCAAACTCGGCCGACGCCAGCCGATTGCGCAGGTCTTCAGTGCGAACCCGGGTATCGGCCAGTTGCGTACGCACTTCCTTTTGATACTCCTCGGCCAGTTGCCGAATTTTCAGACGCATCTCCAGCACTTGTCGCTGCAATTGGCCGATGCGACCGTAGTCTTCACTGATCGAACCCAGCACCTGGGCGTACACCCGCTCGCTGTCCAACAGGCGATTGCGCGGGATATAGCCTTCACGGGCCAGCTCACGCAAACCTTGTAACTGCTCGGCCAGTGCTGTGCGTTGCAGTACCTTGCTGGCCTGGGAGTCACGTACCCCACGCAACTGCGCCTCGGCACCCGCGATGCTCTCGTCGATACCCTGCTGATCCAGCAGCAACGCCTGACGACGGCTATCGAACAATTGCCGTTGCAAAGCCAGATTGGACGCCACCTCCGGCTCGCTCGCCAATGCCGTCAACTCGGTGGGAAAGCTCACACTGGCCACACCGTCGCGCTCGGCATTAAGCCGCGCTTCACTGGCCAGCGAGCCATAAAACTGGCTGCGCAAGGATTGGGCCTGGCCCAGCAGCGGGGTTTCCTTCAAGCGAATCAGTACCTGGCCTGCGGCCACCTTGTCGCCGTCGCGCACGTCGATGCGCTCAACAATCCCGCCGCTGGGGTGTTGCACCACTTTGCGATGGCCCGAAACCATCACCTTGCCCGACACCGCAACGCCCTTATCCAGCGGTGCCAATGCGGCCCAGCCGAGAAATCCGAGAAAGCCGCCGAGCATCAACAACCAGCCCAGGCGCGCATATCGGGTGTCATCCAGTTGCAGCACATTGCTGTCGCCAACGGCCTTGGCATTTAACTGCGTCATGCCTTGTTCGCCTCTGCCGTGCCGAGCCGGTAGCTCACGTTCATCGCCGGTTTGGGCGCCGCAGGTTTAGCTGCAGCGGGCGCGCCGAGCACTTTGGCCGTGGGGCCAAAGGCTTGTAGCTGGCCTTCGCGCAGGATCAACAGTTGGTCGGTGAGGGTCAGCACATTGGGTTTGTGGGTGATCAAAATCAGGGTTCGCTTGTGCTGTTTGAGCTGGGTAATGGCCTGCAACAAGGCCTGCTCCCCGGCTTCATCGAGGTTGGAGTTGGGTTCGTCGAGCACGATCACCGCAGGCAGACCGTACAGCGCGCGGGCCAGGCCGATGCGCTGCTTCTGCCCGCCGGACAAACCAGCGCCACCCTCGCCCAGGCGCGTTTCATAACCGTCGGGCAATTGCAGAATCAGCTGATGCACACCCGCCAGTTGCGCGGCGGCCAGTACCTTATCGGCATCCACCTCGGCAAAGCGTGCGATGTTTTGCGCGATGGTGCCGGCAAACAGCTGAATGTCCTGGGGCAAATAACCCAAGTGCGGGCCAAGCTGGTGTTTGTCCCACTGCGACAGCTCGGCACCGTCCAGCCGCACCTTGCCCGCCAGCGGCTGCCATACGCCGATCAGCAGCCGGGCCAGGGTTGACTTGCCGCAACCAGAAGGCCCGATCACCCCCAGCACCTGCCCGGCCGGCAGGGTAAAACTCAGGTTGGCCAGGGTGGCGCGACGGGTGCCGGGCGCACTGGCGCTCAATTGCTCCACCGCCAGCTCGCCCCGTGGCGCGGGCAAAGCCATGCGTTGCGCCCGAGCCGGATAGCTGTGCAGCAAGGCTCCGAGACGCTGATAGGCCAGCCGCGCCGAACTCCACTGTTTCCACACGCCGATCAACTGATCGATGGGGCTCAACACCCGGCCCATCAGAATGGAGCCGGCAATCATCATCCCGGCCGTGATCTGCCCCTGCACCGCCAGCAAGGCACCGAGGCCAAGCACCAGGGATTGCAGGGCCAGACGCACGCCCTTGGACCAGGCACTGACGGTGGCGGTTTTTTCGCTGGCCAGATTCTGCTGCGCCAAAAAGGCCGTGTGCTGCGCCAGCCAACGCCCGCGCAAGGTGTCGAGCATGCCCATGGCTTCAATGGCCTCGGCATTGCGCAGATGCGCGCTGGCCTGCTGGGTGGCCTGCACCGACAACTCGCTGGCGGCCTTGAGCGGCGCTTGGGAAACGCGCTGATTGACCCATGCCAGAATCATCAACAGTACCGCGCCGCCCAGGGCCAACAGCCCCAGCCAGGGGCTGAACATAAAGATCACAAACAGATACACCGGAAACCACGGCGCGTCGAAAAACGCGAACAGCGCATTGCCCGTCGCGAACTGGCGCAGGCTGGTGAGGTCATTCAACGCCTGCGCTGCTGCCGGGCTGCCGGTGCGCAATTGTGCTTCGAAAGCGGCGTCGTAGACGCGCTGATTCAAGCGCATGTCCATCTGCGTGCCAAGGCGGATCACCACCTGGCTACGCACCCACTCCAACGCCCCCATCAGGCCAAACAGGCCGAGGATCATCAGCGTCAGCATCAACAGGGTCATTTGATTGCCCGATGCCAGCACCCGGTCATATACCTGCAGCATGTACAGGGCCGGGGCCAGCATCAGTAAATTGATCACGGCCGAGAACAGGCCGATATTGAAAAAAGCACGTTTGTAGGCCGTCAAGGCAGCCAGCATCTCGTTGGCTTTGGGCCGGGTCATGGAAAGATTCCGAGGATATGGGCCGAAAACCCTGTGGGGGCTGGCTTGCCTGCGATGCATAGGTCGCGGTTTGTCTGTCAGACCACGCGGATGCAATCGCGGGCAAGCCCGGCTCCCACAAGATTGGAGTTCACTGAGGTGGGCGGGAGTTACGCCGCCAGTGCCCAGTCCTGAGCCACATCCAGCACGCCCACCAGGCTGATATCAGCCGCCAGCGGTGCATCGGCGTGAGCCAGGCCGGCCGCAGCCAGTTGGTCGAAGGTTGAATCGGTGCTCAGGCCGAACCCGCTCAGCAGGTTGTTGAGCACGCCTTCCAGACCCGATACGTCGCCTTTCATCAGGCCGTAGATCACGTCCTGAACAGCGTTGCCAGCACGGCCGGCATCGCTGGCGGCAGACAGGTCGAGACCGTTGAAGGAGACGGTGTAGTCGCCCAGGCCAAACGCGCTACCCGAGCCGCCAGTCAGCACTTCACCCAAACTCACGCTGTCCAGTTCACCCCACAGGTAGTGGTTCATGTTGTCGCCAGCAGAGACTTTAGGGTCATACACATAATGCAGGCCATTGTTGGTATCGCTTCCTGCGATAAAGGCGTAGTCCGACTTATTGGCACCATGCGTCGCATACTGCTCACCATCTTGAGCGCTAACACCACTGTTGAAACCACCGGTATTACTTAGACCGTGACCCGCAGTTTTAAAACCTTGAGCCCAGTCGCTGAGTACGTCACCAATCGAATCAGAACCAATAAACGAGCTGTAGTTAATCGAAATAGTCATGACTTGAGTTTCTTCCTTAGATAGTTTCAGTGAAGTGGCGTACAGCGATGCACGCCTTTGCTCACAACGAGCAATCTTTTATATAACGAAGCAAACAGTCCGTTATTTAGAATTTATATTCGAGCATGCCGCTCAATGTCCGACCGCGCGCCATGCTCAAGTTGCTGGCATCTCCCATGGCCACAAAGTAGGCTTCGTCGGTAGCGTTCTCTAACGACAAGGTAATATTCAACGTGTTCGTCGGCCAGTAACTTGCATACAGGTCGTACACGCTGTATTTAGGCCAGAGTGCTTGCTCTATACCGTTGTAACTCCACTCATTCAAGCTCGCGTCATTACCAGGGCTGTAGCGCAAGCGTATCCCAGTGTCCAGGCGCCGCTCAAGAAAACGAGCTCCGACCGTTAGAGACCCTCGATCTGCGGGTATATGCGCCGCATTACCCATGATAGCCCCGCAAGTGATTGCGTTGTTTCTGTCAGGGTCATCGAGCCATTCAGAGACTCGAGTATTGGTGTAGCCAATCGTGCCATTAGGCCGGGTATAGGGCACTTTGATTATCTTAATAACCTCACCCCTTTTTTTGGCCCCACCCATATAGAATTCATTTGAGCAAAAGTCATTACTGCCAATCATATGCGTATAACTCAGATTGGTATACAACCGCCCCACGTCGTAGTTCAACTGATATTCGACACCTCGAAAACGGGTCTCAGCCAGGTTATTCACATATGCCGAACGACCCGGCGTGGAAATGTCGTCCGAACCTGGTAGAGAGACGCCATAATTTAAAAACGAGAAGTTCTTGATGTTGTTATCAAAGTAAGCAACTTTCACCCCGAGCCGATCATTATTAAAGAACAGGGATTCTTTAAAGATATTTAACCCGAACTCCCATTCCTGGTTTTCCTCAGCTTTCAGGTATGGATTGGGGTAAACCCGCTCCGGCGCATTCCCCCCATGGGGCCGCCCGGTCATAAACACCTCAGTCACCGCCGGCGGGCGCCAGCCCTGACCCCACCGCCCATAAAACTGCAACCAGTCAACTCCGGGTTTTACCCCTATACCAAACGTCGGAGAAAACTTGCCTTCTTCACGATCGGAATCATAGAAATAAACATTTCTTACAGAACTCCCCGATGTCATCACCTCGCCACCATTCTCCCCTGGAGTGACTGGCGCTTGCCATAAGCTCATGCCTGTCTTGCCTTCCAGACGATAGCGGTCATAACGCAACCCGGCATCCAGCGTCAGCCAATAGCTGTACTGGTAGTGCAGGTTATTGAACAGGCTGGCCATGGTACGTTTACCTTCCGGGTCAGCACCCTCAACCCAGGGCAGATCGGTCTCATTCTCTGCAGGCACCAGATTGTTCTTGGACTTAAAGATGTCCTGATAACTCTCCAGGCCATAGTTCCAGCTCAGTTGCCCGTAGTTGTTGAAGTCAAACCGGGACGTGTTTTCTACCTGAAAGCCCCATGTACTGGTGCGAAACTCATCTTCGTAACCATCAAATGCATTACCACTATCAGCCGACGCTTTGTGGGGGGCATTACGTCGATCAAGCTGCGTATTGACGTAATAAAGTTTACTTTTGAAGTCGATCAGCTCGTTATCCGGGTTGTAGCTGTAGTCCAGCGCCAGGTTGCCGGTATTGATATTGCTTTTACCGGTACGAACATAGTCATAACCATCCTTCGTCGCATTGAGGTTGGTCCATGCGTCAGCGCTATCGCTGTCGGTTTCCAGGTAAGTGAACTGCGCTCGCTGGTCGTTGGGCAGGTTCAGCCCGAACTTGACCATCTGCGAACGGGTCACACTGCCGGTATCGCCTACTTCACTGGACAGCCAGTCTTTCCAGGCTTCGCGATATTTGTTCTTGCTGAGAATATTTACGCCCAGGTTATCGGCGTTTTGCCGACCGGTACGGTAGTCACCAAAATGGCGTTCGCTATAAGCGACCAAAACATCGCCAAGATCATTGCCAAATGCGAAGACGCCACCGCCATTGAAATAGGTGCCATTACCCAATTTACCGATACCGCTGCCAGCCCGGATGCGCCCGCCGTACTCTTTGCCGTCTTTCAGGAACTCGCTGGCTTGCAGGGTGTTAAAGCTGGCAATGCCTCCCAATACGCCAGCACCGCCCATACCGGACTGGGCACCTTTGTCGATTTCAACGCTGGAGACCATTTCCGGGTCGATCAGCATCACGCCATTGCGTTGCTGGTGGCCGTTGACATTGAAGTTCTGGCGCATGCCGTCAACGTTCATGTTGACCCGGCCATAGTCCTGAATCCCGCGGATATTGACCGACAGGCCCTGGTCACGCTGGTTGACGGCGGTGTACACGCCCGCGGTTTCTTCAAGCATGTCAGCGGCATGACGGGGGGCACGCTTGTTGATTTGCTCACGGGTAATGACAGCGACGGAGGATGGGGTCTGGTACACCCAATCCGCAGTATTACCCTCACTGGCCGTCACCGATGTAGTGCCCAGGGCCAGGGCGCCGTTGTGTTCGCCGCTGACGCGGGTCAGGGTGATCTGGCGTTCGCCGGTAAAGCGATACTCCACCGGGTTGTTGCCCAGCAAGCGCGCCAGGCCTTCCTGTACGCCAAGGTCACCGTTCAGCGCTACGGAGTTCAGGCCGCGCAGCATCTGGCTGTCAAACAGCACTTGCAGGCCGGCCTGCTCGGCAAATATCAGTACGGCCTTGTCCAGCGGCTGGGCCGGAATATGGAAAGCAATAAATTCTTGCTGAACGGCGCTGCTGATCTTATTTGCGGCCTGCACCGGCATTTGCGCCGCCAACAGGGCGAAAATCCCGACATGAACTGCAAAGGCTAACCGACTTGCGGATTGCACCCCTTTGCGCTGACTACCCATCATTTTTATTTTCCCCAGGCTTACGAGCTGCTTTGCGAATGAATCTCAATAGCAAGACGTAAGATGGGGGAAAAGTCAGTAAAGGTTTTTGCGATTAATTTTCAAAAAGCGCTGCAGAGCTTTGTGGTGGCTCAATACACCAGGCTCACGCCCGCCAGTTCGACGCGCTGCACCTGCAACTCCTGGGTGAGGGTGTGCAGGGCGCTGTCGAGCATTTCGAGGCGGAATACGCCGCTGACCTGTCGACTGGCCAGGGCCGGGTTGGCCAAGATGATCTGGCCGGGGCGATAGCGGTTGAGCTGCTCGATCACATGGCCCAATGGCTGGCGGTCAAATACCAGCACACCACGGCGCCAGCTGGTGGCTGCGCTCAAGTCGAAACCGGGCAGTTTTTCTACACCCTGCGCTGCGCTGTAGCGGGCGCTCTGGCCCTCCTCAAGGGTTTGCTGCGCTGCGCCTTGGGCCGGCGGCGCTTGCAGGCTCACGGCAACGCTGTGTTGCAGCACGCCGACCCACGCCTGATCGCGGCTTTCGCGGCCCACCACAAATTGCGTGCCCAGCGCTCGGGTGCGCCCGCCCGCACTTTGCACCACAAAAGGCCGGGTTTCGGCTTCGCCCATGGGCGCCACGTCAAACACCGCCGAACCCGCCAGCAGGCTGATACGCCGCTCGCCAGTGTCGTAGTCGATGCTGATGGCACTGGAGGCATCCAGCTGTACCGAGCTGCCGTCGTCGAGCTGAACCGTGCGGATTTCTCCCGCACCTGTGCGGTAGTCGGCCTGCATCTGTATCAGTATCGTCGGGCCGCTAAACCAGCCAACTGCGACTACCAACGACAGCACTGCCGCACGTCCGGCCCAGCGCAACGGCCGTCGACGTCGGCTCACCGGCGCGGGTCGGGCTTCTGCTGGTCGCTGGCGATGGGCTACAGGCCGCGGCTCCAGCGCCAAATCCCCCAGCGCTGCCCAGGTCTGCTCGGCAAAGCGCAAGGCCTCTGGATGGCGCTTATCGGCCGCCAGCCACTGCTCCAGTTGCGCCTGCGCCTCCTCGCTCAACGCACCCGCGTGCAGACGCACCGCCCACTCGGCGGCCGCTTCAGTAATGCTCTGCTGTTCGGGGCCTTGGCTCATCAGGTGTGAATCTCTATTTCTCGTTATATATAAGCAGTGACGTCTCGCCGGCTAAAACTCAGTAAGCCGTTCATCCACATATTTGAAAGTTATTTCTCGGGCTCTTGTAGACGCTGCATGACGTAAGCCAAAGCTTTCGACAGATGCTTCTGCACTGAGCTGTCGGAAATTTCAAGATGCCGCGCAACTTGAGCATGGGTCATGCCCTCGATGCGGTTGAGACGGAAGATTTCCTGAGTCCTTTCGGGCAACTCGGACAATGCCTGCTTTAGAGCCATGCGCTGTTGTTCAGCCATCGCCTGGGCCTCCAGCCCTGCCATTTCGTCTTCGATTTCGGCCAGTGCTTCATGGGGGACCGTATCGGTCTTGCGCCGGGTTTCCTGGCGGATATGATCGACCAGCAGGTTGCCAGCAATGCGATAGAGGTAACCGGGGGAGTTGTCGATGTGCTCTTTGCGGCCACGCTCGGCCATGCGCAGAAAACTTTCCTGCACCAGGTCCGCGGCCAGCTGTGGGTCTCGTACCTTGCGCGCCAGATACCCGCGCAGGGTACTGGCATGCTTGAGGAACAAGCCCTTGAGATCCGTATCCAACAAACCGACTCCCTGAGCATGAAGGAAAGGGGCCGCTATCTTACTTTTTGTCGAGAATGATTTTCAATTGGTATTGTGTTTCATTAGTACAAAGTGTGCCGCCTGTTCACGCCTGCAAATAGCGCAATACGGCATCACACATCATGTCGCGCTGACGCTGCTTGACCTGCAGATCAGAGAAGTCGACCTGGAAAATTTCACCCAGGGTGTAGCGATTCGATACCCGGTAAAAACAGAATGAGCTGACCAGCAAATGCACATCCAGCGGGTTGAGCCCGGCACGGAACACCCGTTGTTCAACGCCGCGCTGCAGGATGTTTTCAAGTGCCTGCACGATCGTGTCGTTCATGGCCTTGATGCCTTCGGAGCGCTTGATGTATTCACCCTTGTGGATATTTTCGATGCTGACGATACGCACAAAATCCGCATTCATGTCGTGGTGGTCGAAGGTGAACTCCACCAGTCGTTGAATCGCCAGAACCGGCTCAAGCTGATCCAGATTCAAACAGCTTTCGATGCTGCGGATTTCGCCGTACAACTTCTCCAGCACCTCGACGTAGAGCTGCTCCTTGCTGGTGAAGTAGTAATAGATCATGCGCTTGGAGGTTTTAGTGCGCTCGGCAATCGCATCCACCCGCGCCCCCGCCAGGCCTTGTTCGACGAACTCGACAATGGCTTCTTGCAGGATATTTTCCCGGGTCTTTTCAGGGTTGTTCTTACGGCTTTTGCGCGGTTCGACTACCGGTGCCGTGGCGCCGGTATCGACTTCTGGAGTATTGGTCATTAAAGGCTCACGGCCAGGTTGGAGTGCCCGGGATTATGGGGCGCCCCGCCCCATGAAGGAAGTCGCCCTACAACTTTGCCTGACGCACCGCACCACTGCGTGACTTGGCCATCGCCGCCAGGCGCACCGCAACGTTCGCCGCGCCATACCCGGCATAGCCATTTTTGCGTTGCAGCAGCTCGAAGAAAAACCGCCCTTCAAACGCCTCGGTGTACACATGAAACAGCTCGCCACCCTGGGCATCGCGGTCATACAGCACGTTGAAATAAGCCAGTTTGCTCAGGAATTCGTCATCGAAATCGAAGCGTGCAGCCAGGTCGTCGTAATAATTGAGCGGGATATCCAGCAGCGGCACGCCTGCGGCTTTGGCGCGGCTGACTTCGGCGAACAGGTCGTCACACTCAAAGGCGATATGGTGCACACCCGAGCCGCGATAACTCGACAGAGCATGTGAGATGGCGGTGTTTCTGTTCTCGGAGATATTCAGCGGCAAGCGAATCGAGCTGCAACGACTACGCAGCGCGCGGCTCTTTACCAGACCATAGGGGTCGGGGAGCACCACTTCGTCATCGGCTTCGAAATCCAGCAGGCTCTTATAGAACAGTACCCAGCTGTCGAGGCTGTCGGCGGGTAATGCCATCGCCATATGATCGATGCGTTTAAGGCCGCCCTGGGGTGATGGGGCTGACGTGAGGTTGAAGTCAGATTCATACAACGGCTTGCCGGTAGCGTCTTTGTCCACCAGATAAATCAGGCTGCCATCGGGCGCACGCACTGCCGCCAGCTCCAGTTCGTTAGGGCCGACCAGCCCGCGATAAGGCTGCCCCTTGTAAGCCACGGCACGGGCCAGTGCGCTGGCACTGTCTTGCACCCGAATGGCAGTGGCACATAAAGACGGACCGTGGGCCTCAAAAAAGTTATGGGCAAAAGAATAGGGTTCGGCGTTGAGGATCAGGTTGATATCACCCTGGCGCAGCAAGCTCACATTTTTTGAGCGGTGCTGCCCGGCCTTGCTGAAACCCAGGCGCTCGAGCCAGTGGGTCAGTTGCGCGCCCTGGCTTTCATCCACGGCAAATTCGAGAAACTCGATGCCGTCGTACGGGCTGGCGACTGGCGGGGCGAACAATGGCTCCAGGGTAGCGACCGGGGGATTTTGCAGGGCAAGCCGCTCGCTGGTTTTCTCTTCCAGATACAGCAAAGAACGCAAGCCATCGGCCGCATTGGCGCGGGGCGGAGCGGCGCGAAAACCGTCGTTGAAGATCTCCAGCGACAGCGGCCCGGTGTAGCCACTTTGTATGATCGGTGCCAGGAAGCCTGGCAGATCGAACTCGCCCTGCCCCGGGAAACAGCGGAAATGACGGCTCCACTCCAGCACATCCATCGCCAGAATCGGGGCGTCTGCCATCTGTACAAAGAAGATTTTGTCACCGGGAATCTGCGCAATGCCACTCGGGTCACCCTTGAGGGACAGGGTGTGGAAGCTGTCGAGCAATACGCCGAGGTTGGGGTGATCGACCTCGCGCACCAGGTCCCAGACCTGTTGCCAGGTGTTGACATGACGGCCCCACGCCAGGGCTTCGTAACCAATGCGCAGATTGCGCGCCCCGGCGCGCTCGGCGAGCAGGCTCAGGTCATCGAGCAGAATCTGCCGGTCACCCACCGAATCCGTTGCGGCATTGCTGCACACCAGCACCAGATCGGTGCCCAGCTCCTGCATCAGGTCAAACTTGCGTTCGGCGCGGTCGAGGTTGCGGGCCAAACGGTCGCGGCGGCAGCCTTCAAAATCACGAAACGGCTGAAACAGGCTTATTTCCAACCCCAGATCGGTACATATCTGACGCACCTCTCGGGGGCTGCCGTCATAATACAGCAGGTCGTTTTCAAAAATTTCGACCCCGTCAAAACCTGCCGCCGCAATGGCATCGAGCTTCTCCGGCAAGGTGCCGCTCAAGGAAACCGTGGCGATCGAACGCTTCATTTATAACTCCCAGGATTGGCGCAGCCTGCAGGCGACGGCATTTCTTAATGGCTTGATTATTAAGGGCGCCCTATTATTGAGCAACCAATCTGTACCAACCGGTTAGTTTTGCGTGCGATTATCGAACAATATGGCCTATCTTGAATTGACGACTTTTTGTCCACTCGCCACCATCAAGCCCGTACTCCTTGCGTCACTTGTTGTGCAACACCACATAAAAATTCCAAGAAACGGGTAAACATCCATGGTCCCTTCTCCGACTGCACGCACCACTTCTGCCCATGCTCCAAACGCAGGAATCGGTGACAAGATTCGCGGCACCCTGGCGACTGGCAAAACCCGTTGGGGCATGCTCGCACTGGTGTTTTTCGCCACCACCCTCAACTTTATCGACCGTGCTGCCCTGGGCGTAATGCAACCGATCTTGGCCAAGGAGATGAGCTGGACGGCGATGGATTACGCCAACATCAACTTCTGGTTTCAGGTGGGCTACGCCATCGGCTTCGTGCTGCAAGGCCGACTGATCGACCGTGTCGGGGTCAAGCGCGTGTTCTTCTGCGCCGTGTTGCTGTGGAGCCTGGCCACCGGCGCCCATGGCCTGGCCACTTCGGCGGTGGGCTTTATGATCTGCCGCTTTATTTTAGGCATCACTGAAGCCGCCAATTACCCGGCCTGCGTAAAAACCACGCGCCTGTGGTTCCCGGCCAGCGAGCGCGCCGTGGCCAGCGGCATCTTCAACGCCGGCACCAACGTAGGCGCCATGTTCACGCCGATGATGTTGCCGCTGGTACTGCATGTGTGGGGCTGGCAGGCGGCCTTTTTGTGCATGGCAGCCTTGGGCGGTATCTGGCTGATCTTCTGGGGTTTGAAGTACTACAACCCGGAAGAGCACCCGACCGTCACCAAGGCCGAGCTGGACTACATCCAACAAGAGAAAGAGCCTGAGCAAACCACCGTCTCGTTCGGCACCATCCTCAAGATGCGCGGTACCTGGGCCTTCGCCTTGTCCTACGCCATGACGGCACCGGTGTTCTGGTTCTACCTGTACTGGCTGCCGCCGTTCCTGAACCAGCAATACAACCTGGGCATCAGCGTGACGCAAATGGGCATCCCGCTGATCATCATCTACATCACTGCCGATTTCGGCAGTGTGGGCGGCGGGATCCTGTCATCGGTTCTGATCAAACGCGGCATGGCGGCAGTCAAGGCGCGCCTGGTGTCGATGCTGTTGTGTGCCATCAGCATCATCGGCGTGGTGATGGCCGCAGGCTCCAGCCAGCTGTGGGTCGCAGTGGGCGCCATTGCCCTGGCCCTGGGTGCGCACCAGGCCTGGACGGCCAACGTGTGGAGCATGGTGATGGACTACACACCTAAGCACATGATGGGCACCGTGTTCGGCTTTGGCGGCATGTGCGCTGCGATCGGCGGGATGTTTATGACCCAGTTCGTGGGCTATGTGCTGACGGTCACCAACAATAATTACACCTTGCTGTTCACCATGATTCCAGCGATGTACTTCATTGCGTTAGTGTGGATGTACTTCATGGCACCGCGAAAAATCCCGCAGGTTTAGCGCATAGAACACCGAGGTATTCGATGACATTACCCACACCCCTTTCGGGGGTGAACCAACCCTTGAAGGGCATCTTGCTGATTGTGACGGCCACAGCGCTGTTCTCCAGCCATGATGCGCTGTCCAAGTACCTCAGTGGTTTTTACCCGGTGGTGATGGTGGTGTGGGCACGTTACCTGGTGCATACCGTATTGATGGCAGGGATCTTTCTGCCGCAGTCGGGGTTGCGTGTACTGCGCAGCAAACGGCCTTTGCTTCAGGTGTTGCGGGCTATCTGCCTGCTGGGTTCGGGCCTGTTCTTCACCTATGGCTTGCTGTTTATCCCGCTGGCTGAAAATACCGCGGTCAACTTTCTGGCACCGCTGCTGGTGGCGGCCTTGTCCGGGCCGCTGCTGGGCGAGACGGTCACGCGGGGGCAATGGTTGGCGGTGGTGTGCGGCTTTATCGGCGTGGTCATCATCATCCACCCGGGTGGCGAACTGTTTACCCCAGCGGTGTTACTGCCGATGGCGGCGGCGTTGTGCTTTAGCTGCTATCAAATCCTCACGCGCAAACTCAGCGCGTACGACAGCCCTACCACCAGCAACTTTTTTGCCGGGCTGTTCAATGTGCTGGTGATGAGTGCGCTGGTGCCTTTTTTCTGGCAAACGCCAACCCTGACCCACGGCCTGCAAATGCTGGCTTTGGGCAGCCTGGGCATGACTGCGCACTTGCTGCTGACCCAATCGTTTCGCGTTGCTGCACCGGCATTGCTGGCGCCATTCAGTTACTGCCAGATCGTATTCTCGGGGATATTGGGCTGGTTGCTATTTGACCACACACCAGATCTGGCCAGCCGGGTCGGTATTGCGATTATCTGTGCCAGCGGGTTGGCGGCGGCGTGGCAGCAGCGGCGCAGCCGCACATAATTCCCGTAGCAGCTGCCGAAGGAACGAGGCAGCTGCTACAGATTTTGCATTTGCCTCATATCCTTTTAAAAGTCGAAGAACACCGTCTCGCCTTCGCCCTGAATGCGGATGTCAAACCGATAGGCCGTTTTGCCATTTACTTCGCAACGCTGGGCGATCAGGGTTTCACGCCGTTGCGGCTGTTCGATCAGGTTAAGCACCGGGCACTTGGCATTGGCTTCTGGCTCATCGCTAAAGTACAGCCGCGTCTGCAAATGGATGTTGATACCCCGGGCAAACAGCGACACGTTGATATGCGGCGCCATCGGCACGCCAGCTGCGTTGTTCACCACGCCCGGCTTGATGGTATTGAGTGTCCACTCACCCGCATCGAAGGTGGTGGCGGTGCGACCAAAGCTGTTGAAGGCTTTTTCCGAGTCGAAGTTTTTGTCATAGACCCCTTTATGGTCGGCTTGCCAAAGCTCCAGAAAAGAGTCGCGCACCAGGTGGCCATTACCGTCATAAACGTTGCCAAACAGCACAATATGCTCGCCCGCAGCATCGGGTCTGGCCATTTCGCTCCAGATTTCCTCTGGACGCGACGGGTTGCCGGCCGCAGCCAGCGCCAGGCCGATATGCACGTAGGGACCAGCAGTTTGCGATGGGGTTTCCGGTAGCAGTTCGATAGGCATGACGGGGCTCCTCAGCAGTTTTCGAAGTGAGTCTGGCGCTGACCGCGCAGCACAATGTCAAAACGATAGGCCAGACAATCCATCGGATTGGCCGCGCCCATGTCCAACCGGGCAATCAGGCTCTGCACGGCATCGGCGTTGGTAATCGATTTGACGATCGGGCACATGGGGATCATCGGATCACCTTCGAAGTACAGCTGGGTAATCAGGCGCGTGGCAATCGAGGGGCCACTGATGGAAACGTGGATATGCGCCGGGCGCCAGTCGTTTGGCCCGTTGCGCCACGGGTAGGGCCCTGGCTTGACAGTGCGAAAGCTGTAATAACCTTCACTGTCGGTCAAGGTGCGGCCTACGCCGCCGAAGTTTGGGTCCAGCGGCGCCAGGTAGCGGTCGTTCTTGTGACGATACCGACCGCCTGCGTTGGCCTGCCAGATTTCCACCAAGGTATGAGGAATCGGCTTGCCATATTGATCGCGCACGCGACCTGCCAGGATGATCCGCTCGCCTATCGGCAAACCGCCATTATTGAAATTCAGCAGCAAGTCGTTGTCGAACTTGCCGAACTTAAGGTGGGAAAAGTCAGGCCCGCTGGTCTCACTCACCGATTGCGGGATGCTCACCAGCGCCTGACGCGGGGAACGGGCAATGGAAGTCTTGTAGTCAGGGGTCAGAGCTTTGGGGTGCCAGTTGCGGTCACGGATGATAAAGCGCCGGCTGTCTGCATCAGACATGTCGATCTCCTGTTGTTTTTATAAAGGCTGGGCGCCAGTTTTAACCAACAGGGGCGTAACGACTATTGAAAAGGCCAGGCCTATCCATAACCAAATGGTTATGGATAAATGCCTTCGCCGTAAGCTTGGCCCAATTCACGCAAAACCTCGACACACCCTTGCGCTGCCACCGACATCGGCACATGGGCGTTGCTGCAAATACCGATCGAACCGCCCGGCTCACGCTGGCCCAGGTCGATTTCTTGCAGCTCGCCACTGGCCAGGTCCAGGCGCACGGCATCCAGCGGGGCGATCCACACCGCATCGTTGCGCAGCACATAACGCCGGCTGAGGGTGATCGACAGGGTTTCCAGGCGCTGGCGGGACTGGCTGATGCCGCACTGCACAAACAGGCTGTCGGCAAAGGTGCGAATGGTGGTGTTGGCCAATGGCAAAACCAGCGGGTAATTTTCCAGCTGGCTGCGGTCCAGCGGTCCCCGGATCAAGGGGTGATCTGCGCGCACCACCAGGGTCATGGATTCGCTGTAGAGATGCTCAAAATTCATACCCTGAATTTCCGGGCTATCGGTCATGCGCCCCACTACCAAATCGACATCGCCTACCCGTAACTGCGATAACAGATAGGCGCTGGGCCCGGTCACGACGCTCACCACCAGCGACGAATGCCTGGCGTGCAGGCGCTGCACCAACTCGGGTATCAGCAGGCTTTCTACCGTCGACAACACCCCCAGACGCACCGTACCGCCCACGTATTCGCCACCCCGCAGAGCATTCACACCTTCACGCAAGGCCTGCACCGAAGGTGTCGCATAACGCAGAAAGGCCACCCCGGCCTCGGTCAGGGTGACCCCGCTTTTACTGCGTACAAACAGGCTGACCGTCAGTAACTCCTCAAGCTCCTTGAGGGTTTTTGACATCGCCGGCTGGCTTACCGCCAGCACATCCGCCGCCCGCGCCAGGCTGCCCTGGCGCGCCATCTCCAAAAAGCATACGAGGTGGCGGTACTTGATACGGGTATCGATATTCACAGGGCTAACAACTCCGGGGCGGGGATTGGCGTGGCGTATTCAACCACTTCAGCCCGATGCCCGGAACTGTATTAAGGCGTTCAGGTCTTTTTAGCGCAATGCCATACTCGCCCCCCACCCAAGAAACGTCTGACAGCCGGGCTGGCATTGTCCCGACTCAGCAACAACACTTGAACACACGATTTATCAGAGGACTCCCCCATGCTTTGGAAAAAAGGTCGACGTAGCGATAATGTCGAAGACGTACGCGATCAAGGCACCGGTGGTGGTGGCGGGATGCGGTTTGGCGGCGGCAAAGGTCTGAGTTTGATGGCCGTGGTGGTGATTGTTGGCATCGGTTTGTTGACCGGGCAGGACCCCATGCAGATCCTCGGACAGTTAAGCGGCCAGCTCACCGAACAGTCTTCGCCTCAGGTCACCCAGCCAGCCGGTCGCGCACCGGCGGCCAATGACGAGCAGGCCGATTTTGTACGGGCGATTCTGGGTGACACAGAGGACACCTGGCGCCAAGTGTTTCAGCAAGCCGGACGCAGCTATAAAGACCCGACCCTGGTGCTGTTTCGCGGTCAGATCAATTCGGCCTGCGGCTTTGCAACAGCTGCCAGCGGGCCGTTTTATTGCCCGGCCGACCAGAAGGTCTATCTGGATATGAGTTTCTTCCAGGAAATGGCCCAACGCTTCAAGGCTGCTGGCGATTTTGCCCAGGCTTATGTGATCGCTCACGAAGTTGGCCATCATGTGCAGACCTTGCTGGGTGTGTCGTCGAAAATGCAGATGGCCCGTCAACAAGGCAAGCGTATGGAAGGCGATGGTGGCTTGCTGGTGCGCCAGGAGTTGCAGGCCGACTGTCTGGCCGGGGTGTGGGCCAACCTTGCGCAAAAACGTCACAATTGGCTGGAAGCAGGCGATATAGAATCGGCCTTGAACGCCGCCAATGCCATTGGCGATGATCGCTTGCAGCAGCAAAGCCAGGGCCGTGTGATGCCGGACTCTTTTACCCACGGCACATCGGCACAACGGGTGAAGTGGTTCAAGACCGGTTTTGCCCAAGGCAATATCAACCAGTGCGATACCTTCTCGGCAGCGAGGCTTTAAATGGGAATACGCTCTATCGCTTCATTAATGGGCCTGATGCTGGCCTGCTCTGTGGTTCAAGCAGCCGAGCACGGAGTTAAAGAACTCAGCCCCGAACATCTCAAGATCGGCCCCGGCGAGTTGAGTGTCGGGGTGAGTCAGGACTGGAAACAGCCACTGCCTCAGGTGCAACGCGCACTGATCGTGATTCATGGTCGTCTGCGCAACGCCCAGACGTATTTACACAGCGCCGAGCAAGCCGCGACGCAGGCCGGGCAGCTGTCCACAACCCTGGTCATTGCACCGCAGTTTCTCAATGAAAGCGATGGCTCGCGCCATACCTTGCCCGACAATGTGCTGCGCTGGCATGCCAATGACTGGATGGCCGGTGCCCCTGCTGTGAGCCCACAGGCACTGAGTTCCTACGCGGCACTGGATCAGATCCTTGAGCGTCTTGATGACCGCAAGCGCTTCCCGGCCTTGCGCGAGGTGGTGATTGCCGGGCACTCCGGCGGCGCCCAAGTGGTGCAGCGCTATGCCCTGACCACCCAGGCCGACAAGGCCTTGCAGGCAGACGGGATCAAGGTGCGCTATGTAGTGGCCAACCCGTCTTCTTATGCCTACTTCAATGCACAGCGACCGATTCCGACCTTTGATGCTGCAAACTGCCCGGGCTTCAATACCTGGAAATACGGGCTCAAGGATCTGCCAGCCTACGCAGATGGGCAAAAACACCGACAGTTGGAACAGGCCTATATAGAGCGCGACATTACCTATCTGCTAGGCGCCAAGGACATCGACCCCAACCACCCGGCGCTTGATAAAGGCTGCGAAGCCGAGGCCCAGGGGGCGTTCAGGCTGGTAAGGGGCAAGAACTACTTTGAGTATTTGACCCAGCGCCATCCACAAGGGCTCAATCAACGGTTGATTGAAGTGCCCGGGGTGGGGCACAACGGCGATCAGATGTTTACCTCGCCTGAAGGTCAGAAGGCGTTGTTTGGCGAGTAAGAGCACCCTGTGTAGCAGCTGCCGAAGGAACGAGGCTGCGTTCGATTGCAAAGCGATCGTGAAGTCTGAGTGCACGGTTTAACTGACTCTCCGCGCTGCCTGGATTTACGACGGCGTCGCCGTCGAACGCAGCCTCGTTCCTTCGGCAGCTGCTACGCGTATTTCGTTAACCGAGCAACCGGCGCAGCGCGTAGCAGTCTTTGGCATGCCAGTCGGTCAGTTCCGGCCACGGGTTTTCAGGAACATTGACCAGTACGGTTTTGCTGCCTGCCGCGCGACCACACGCCAGGTCAAAGTAGTAATCCCCCACCATTACCATGTTCGCCGCTGCAACATCCCATGCCCGCGCCAGTTGCAGCAGGCCGTCCGGGTCGGGTTTGTGCGCCGCGTTGTCCCGGCCCAGTACATCCTCGGGCGCAAAGCATTCGCCCAGGCCAATGGCCTTGAGGGTGATATGCGCCAGTTCCTGGGCATTTCGGGTCAGTATCCCCAGACGACAGCCACGAGCCGCCAGGTCGCGCACCAGCTCAACCGCGCCCGGCGCGGCGGTGGAGGCCTGTGCCAGCTCGCGTTCATGCTCCAGCAGCCAGGCGTGTTTGGCCGCCGCCACCTCGGTGGGCAGGCCGTTGAGATGAGTGAGGATATCGGCATCCGCCGGGATCTCCAGCTCACGGCGGATCAGGGCAAAGTCATGCACGGCAACAGTCAGGGTGCCGTCCATGTCGAAAACCCAGTGTTTGACGTCCTTGAGTGTCATGCCCAGTCCTTGCGATGGCGGATCAACCCTTCCTGCGTGACCGAAGCCACCAGTTGGCCAGCGCGGTTGTAGACACTGCCACGGGAGAATCCACGGGAATTGCCCGCCCATGGGCTGTCCATGGCGTAGAGCAACCAGTCATCGGCACGCAGGTCGGCGTGGAACCACAGTGCGTGATCAAGGCTGGCGACCTGCATATCGTTTTGCCATACCCCTTTGCCATGGGGCAGCAAGGACGTGGTCAACAAGCCGAAGTCCGAGGCGTAGGCCAGCAGGTACTTATGCAGCGCCGGGGTATCGGGCAAGGTGCCGTCGGCGCGAAACCACACATACTTGATCGGATCCGTGACCTTGGGGTTGAACGGGTCTTCTCCTACCACCGGGCGGAACTCGATAGGCTTGGCGCACAGCAGTTTTTCCCGCATCGACTCGGGGATCAGGTGCGCACGCAGGCGCATCATGTCCAGTTCCGAGGGCAGATTCTCAGGGCCCACAACGTCGGGCATAGTCGTCTGATGTTCAAAACCGCCTTCGTCGTACTGAAACGAGGCGCTGCTGGTAAAAATCGGCTGGCCCTTCTGGATCGCGGTCACCCGGCGCGTGCTGAAGCTGCCGCCGTCCCGCACGCGATCAACCTGATACACCACGGGCAAACCGGCATCACCAGGGCGCAGGAAATAGCCGTGCATGGAATGCACATGGCGGGCGTCTTCAACCGTCTGGCTCATGGCCGACAGCGATTGACCGAGCACCTGACCACCGAACAACTGGCGAAAGCCCAAGTCCTGACTGCTGCCGCGAAAGAGGTTCTCTTCGATCGGTTCCAGGGTCAGCAAATTGACCAGATCATCCAACACTTGGCTCATTCAGATTCTCCTCACACAGAGCATTACCGTCGTAATCTTCGTTACGCAGGTCAAAATTTTCGGCTTGCGCCGCTAAACACACCGCCTAGCCGTGCAGGGTTTCCAGCCACTGTGCCCGCGTGATCCGGTACAGCACATGGGGTCTGAGCGGGTCGCCTGCGGGCAGCAAGGGGTGTTCAAAATCACCGTCGACATCGTGCTGCATGCCAATCGCCTGCATGACTTTTTGCGAGGGCAGGTTCAGCTCGCTGGTAAACGACACCACCTGGTCCAGGGCCAGACGATCAAAGGCGCAGCGCAACACGGCCCAGGCAGCCTCACTGGCGTAACCCAGGCCCCAGTGTTCGGGAGCCAGACGCCAGGCGATTTCTACGGCAGGGGTAAACGGCGCCTCGAACGACACATTCATCAGCCCGGTAAAGCCGATAAAGGCACCGGTGTCCTTGCGCTCCAATGCCCATACCCCGTAGCCATATTCGGCAAAGTGACCACGAACCCGGCCAATCAGCGCGGCGCTTTCAAGGCGGCTCAGGGGCGCCGGAAAATAGCGCATCACCTGAGGGTCGGCGCACATGGCAGCGAACTCGGGCAAGTCTGTGTCACGCCAGGGGCGCAAGTGCAAACGGGCACTTTCGAGCTCTTTGATCTGCTCCATCCGTCCTCTCCGATTTGTTACCGGGCTTTACATATGATGAGAGTGTACAGCGCTGGTAATATCCAGCGCTCGTTACGACGCGAAAATCCCTATGCCAGTGCCGCTGATTTACCACGATGACTACAGCCCGCAGTTCCCAGCGGAGCATCGTTTTCCTATGGATAAGTTCCGCCTGTTACGCGATCACCTGGTCGACTCAGGGCTGACCCTTGATGCAGAGCTGCTGCGTCCCGAATTATGCCCTGTGGATATCCTCGCCCTGGCCCATGACCGCAGCTATATCGAGCGCTATATGGCAGGCGAGCTGGCCCGCGAAGATCAACGCCGCCTGGGCCTGCCCTGGAGCGAGGCACTGGCGCGACGTACCGTTCGCGCCGTGGGCGGATCTCTGCTGGCCGCCGAGCAGGCGCTTGAGCACGGCCTGGCCTGCCATCTGGCGGGCGGCACTCATCACGCGCACTACGATCACCCGGCGGGTTTTTGCATCTTCAACGATCTGGCGATCATCAGCCGCTATATGCTGGAAAGCGGCCGGGTAAACCGCGTACTGATTTTTGACTGCGATGTGCATCAGGGCGACGGTACTGCGCGAATTCTTGAACATACGCCGGATGCCATTACCGTTTCCCTGCACTGCGAAAAAAACTTTCCGGCACGCAAGGCGCAAAGCGACTGGGACATCGGCCTGCCTATGGGTATGGGCGATGCTGAATATTTGCAAGTGGTGGACGAGGCGCTCAATTACCTGCTGCCGTTGTATCAACCGGATCTGGTGCTGTATGACGCCGGGGTCGATGTGCATAAAGACGACGCCCTGGGCTATTTGAAGCTCACCGATGAAGGTGTGGCGGCCCGTGACGAGAGCGTGATGCGCCACTGCCTGGGTCGCGACATACCGGTGGTCGGGGTGATTGGCGGCGGATACAGCAAGGATCGCAAGGCCCTGGCGCGCCGCCACGGGATATTGCATCACAGTGCACAGAAGGTCTGGCTGTCATCAGGTTGTCACTGAGGTGTGATTTTACCCACAATGCCTGTGGAACTGCCTGTGGATAACCTGAGTGAAAGCGCCTGCAGGGCACAGAGAACATGGCCTCCAGAAGGCTGTATGTTTTTCGTACAGCCATCGCTATCTCTGTAGCAGCTGCCGAGGGACGAAGGCTGCTGCTACAGGGGATCTGCTCCGCCCAGTCAGGTAGAATGCCCGGCCTATTTCGCCGATTTGCAGCCCTGCCATGACTGAACCCTCCACACTCCCTTCCCGTCACGTCGCCATTATTGGCGGTGGCCCCGCCGGTTTGATGGCCGCCGAAGTGTTGAGTCAGGCTGGGGTGAAGGTCGATCTCTACGATGGCATGCCGTCGGTGGGCCGCAAGTTTCTGCTGGCCGGGGTCGGCGGCATGAATATCACCCATTCCGAAGCCTACCCGGCCTTCCTGTCGCGCTACGCCGAACGCGCACCGCAGATGGCACCGTTGCTGCGCGCCTTCGATGCCGATGGGTTGTGCCAGTGGATTCATGAGTTGGGGATCGAAACCTTTGTCGGCAGTTCCGGCCGGGTGTTCCCCACCGATATGAAAGCCGCGCCGCTGCTGCGCGCATGGCTCAAGCGCCTGCGCGAGTCCGGTGTAGTTATCCACACCCGCCACCGCTGGCTGGGTTGGCAGGCCGATGGCCAGTTGCTGGTGGACAGTCCCGAAGGCCAAAAGCAGCTCAACCCCGACGCGGTGCTGCTGGCCTTGGGCGGTGGCAGTTGGGCGCGACTGGGCTCGGACGGTGCCTGGATGCCCTTGCTGGCTGAGCGCGGCGTTGACCTGGCCCCCTTGCAGCCGAGCAATTGCGGGTTTGATGTGGCGGGCTGGAGCGAGGTGCTGCGCAGCAAGTTCGCCGGCGCCCCGCTGAAAAACATCGCCATTGCCCTGGAACACAGCACGCCGCGCCTGGGCGAATGCGTGATTACCGCCACAGGCATTGAAGGCAGCTTGATTTACGCCTGGTCGGCGCCGATTCGTGAAGCGATCAATCAACAGGGTGAAGCGACGATCCTGATCGACCTGCTGCCGGGCAAGCCTGTGGATAAAATCCAGGCAGCCTTGGCCAAACCCCGCGGCTCACGCTCGATGAGCAAGCATTTGCACAGCCAGCTGGGGATTGATGGGGTAAAAGCGGCGCTGTTGCGCGAGCTGGCGCCTGCAGAATGCTTCAATGACCCGGCGCAACTGGCTCAGGCCATCAAGGCGCTACCGTTGAAGCTGATAAAAGCCCGCCCCTTGGACGAAGCCATCAGCAGCGCCGGTGGCGTGCGGTTCGAGGCTGTGGATGAAAATCTGATGCTCAGGCAATTACCCGGCGTGTTCTGTGCAGGCGAGATGCTGGATTGGGAAGCACCCACCGGCGGCTACCTGCTCACGGGCTGTTTTGCCAGTGGTCGTGCCGCAGGGTTAGGGGTATTAAGCTGGTTGAAGGCTAAACGCTGACCGTCCCTGTGGGAGCGAGCCTGCTCGCGAAGGCCGTTCGCGAGCAGGCTCGCTCCCACAGTTGGAGTTTTTAGCCTCGACCGGGCTTACGGCTTGCGCTTGCGCGGGCCGGTGTTGAATACAGGCACTTTGCGCACCGGCTTTACCGATGGCTCGGCGGGTGCTGCTTCGCCGCTATCCACCCATTTGCCCAGATTGCGCTTGCCGCCACCGCCCGAGGTTTTAGGTTTTTTCGGCTTCTTCGGCTTTTTGATCACCTGCCCCGAAGCATCAGTTTCAGGCACTCGGTGCTCAGGCTCGAAATCCTGCTCTTCGTGGCGTGGCAACGTCTGACGGGTCAACATCTCGATCGCCGACAGCATGTTCACTTCATCAGCACAGACCAGGGAAATGGCCTCGCCTTTCTGACCGGCACGACCGGTACGGCCAATGCGATGGATGTAGTCTTCGGCCACGATGGGCAGGTCGAAGTTGACCACCAGCGGCAGGTCTTCGATGTCCAGACCACGGGCAGCCACATCGGTAGCCACCAGGATCTGCACTTCGCTGGCCTTGAAGCGGTCCAGCGCCCGTTGGCGCGTGGCCTGTGGCTTGTCGCCATGAATACCGTCAGCGTTGATCCCCAGACCTTGCAGCTTGCCTACCAATTCATCGACACCGTTGCGGGTCTTGGCGAACACCAGGACCTGCTTCCAGTGCTGGGTGCGCAACAAGTGCAAAAACAGCTCGGCCTTGCGCTTTTTGTCGACCGGGATGACCCACTGCTTGACGCTGCTGGCCGCCACGTTGCGCGGGCTGACTTCGATGCTCAGCGGGTTGTCGAGCATCTGCTCGGCCAACAGGCGGATCGCGTCAGAAAAGGTCGCCGAGAACAGCAGGGTCTGACGCTTTTTCGGCAAGGCGCGGTAGATATCACGCAGCTCTTCGGAGAAGCCCAGGTCGAGCATGCGGTCAGCTTCGTCGAGGATCAGGGTTTGCAGCTGGTTGAACTTGATCGCTTTCTGGCGATAGAGGTCCAGCAGACGGCCCGGTGTGGCCACCAGTACATCAACGCCTTTGCGCATTTTCATCATTTGCGGGTTGATGCTGACACCGCCGTACACCGCGTAGGTGCTCAACGGCAGGTGTTCGGCGTACTGGCGAATGCTTTCGTGAACCTGTTCGGCCAGTTCGCGGGTCGGCACCAGCACCAGTGCACGCACCGAGTTGCTGGCCACTTTCGGGCCTTCCATGGTCAGCGACTGCAGCAACGGTAAAGCGAAACCGCCAGTTTTGCCGGTACCGGTCTGGGCCGCAGCCATCAGGTCGCGACCAGCCAGTACTGCGGGAATCGCTTGGGCCTGAACCGGGGTTGGGGTCTTGTAGCCGAGCGTCTCAAGGGCGCGCAGCAGGGGTTCGATCAGGCCAAGGGTGGCGAATGTCATGGGGATACCGTCGAAAAAGGTCAGCGCGTGGGTGCATAAGTTGCAATGGCGCGCAGTTTACCCTAATTCAGGCCGGTTTCTGCTTGCGCCACTGTGGCAAACCGATCAACACCACCGCACTGATGATGACCGCCATGGCCAGGCACTCCTCAAAACCGATGCTCTCGCCGGCAAAGGCAATCCCCAGCATGACCGCCACCGCCGGATTGACGTAGGCATAGCTGGTGGCCGCCGCCGGACGCACATTCTTAAGCAGGTACATATAGGCGCTGAAGGCGATGATCGAGCCGAAGAACACCAGATACAGCAGCGCACCCCAGCCTGCAGCGGTGGGCATTTGAGTCATGCGCTCGCCACTGAGCAGGCTGCCCGCCAGCAATACGGCACCGGCGGTGAGCATTTCCGCAGCGCTGGCCATTGGCCCGGCTGGCAGTGGCAAGTGGCGGCTCCACACCGAACCAAAGGCCCAGGCCGCGGCGGCAAAGATCACCATCGCCGCGCCCATAGGACTGGCCTGCAGGTTGGAGCCCAGGTTGAGCATACCGATGCCGATCAGCCCCAGGACAATCCCGGCCCATTCCAGGCGGGTGTTGCGGTTGCCCCAGAAGTAACCAAACAGCAGGGTGAACAGGGGCACGGTGGCTACGGCCAGGGCGGCGACGCCGGAAGCTACGCCCGAGTGTTCGGCCAGGGTCACACCGCCGTTGCCGCACGCCAGCAACAGAAAGCCGATCATGGCTGCCGAACGCCATTGCACGGCAGTGGGTGCGGGGGCACCGCGCCAGCGCATAAAGCCATACATCAGGCTGCCCGCAATCAGGAAGCGCACACCAGCCATCATCAACGGCGGCCAGGACTCAATACCGATGCGGATAGCCAGATAAGTCGAGCCCCAAATGATGTACAAGGCAAAAAAAGCACCGATCAGTTGTAGCGGAAAACGACGTGCGGCAGGCATGAAGGCAGCTCAAGGGCAGAGGCAGGGGACTGGAGAGTTTAGACAGGGCGCCGGGAAATAATAAGTAACAGAACGCACCAAAAGGGGCCGTACACTTTTCGATGGAGATCAAATAGCCCTCTCCCAAAGGGAGAGGGTCGCTTTTAAAACCCGCGATACCGCTTGAGATGCTCATTGATCTTCGCCGCCGGGACTTTCTGCAAGCTGCACAACAGGTCGTGGTTCAATTCACGTAACCCGTGCTTCTGGCGCAGTTGCTCAGCCAGGTGAGCCGTCAAGTTGGCCGCCATTTCCGCATCGGCCATGGCCCGGTGAGCTTTGCCGGTGTGGGGCAAGTCGGCAAAGGTGGTCAGCGTGCCCAGCTTGTGGTTAGGCGCCGCAGGCATCAGGCGACGCGCCAGCAACAATGAACAGGCGAAGTTCTGTAAACGGGTGCGCTTGATGCGGCCCATTTCAAAATCCCAGAATTTTTGGTCAAACGCAGCATTGTGCGCCAGCAACGGGGTAATGCCGACGAACTCGTTGACCTCGTTCATCACCTGCTCAGCCGACGGCGCGGTGCGCAACATGGCGTTGCTGATGCCGGTCAACTGCTCGATAAACCCAGGCACCCGCACACCGGCATTCATCAGGCTTTGATAACGCTCGACAATGCGACCGCGCTCAAGAATCACCACGGCAATTTCAGTGGCCCGGCAGGTGCTGCTCGGGGAGATGCCGGTGGTCTCAAAGTCAATTACCGCGATGCGTTCCAAACCTGGTCAATCCTGTAAAAAATAAGGGTTACTTAAGCAGCAAATTGCCTTCAATCGGCACATAGCGGCTGGCAGCGCGAATCAATGAATTGGCCGTCAGACCGGGCACACCGTAGGCCACGGTTTCAACCCCATGCTTGCTGGCAATACGCTCCAGGAGCAGGTCGAAATCACCGTCACCCGAGGCCAGTACCACTTCGTCGACATTGGCTGCCGAGTCCATGATATCGATGGTAATGCCCACATCCCAGTCGCCCTTGGCCGAGCCATCGCTGCGCTGGATATAGGGTTTGAGTTTTACGATAAAACCGAGGTTGCGCAGGATCTGCTGAAACTGCTGCTGCTTGCTGTCACCCCGGTCAATCGCATAGGCATAGGCTTCGACAATTTCACCGCGCTTGCTGATATCAGCCCACAGGGCGGCGTAATTGAAATGGCAGCCATAGGCCTGGCGAACCGTGTAATAAAGGTTCTGCACATCCGCGAAGACCGCAATTTTTTTCACCGGCAAACCTCATGGCGCCCGGGCAGCGGGCACGCGACTGAAAAACAAGGCTGCAGTATGCCAGCCTGCCGGGGGTTTGCGCGGATAAACCGCCCGGCGTGCAATAAGGCACCGGGCGATGGACTCAAACGTAGGAGTCGTCGTCAGAAAAGAAGCCGTCATCGTCCAGGCCGACGTCTTCAATTCCCGAGCCGCTATTGGCGTATTGCTGGTTGCCGCTGCCCCAGCCAGCGTCGCTGACAGAGCCTGGTTGCTCGATGATTTCCTCGACAATCTGTGGCTGCTGATTGTGGTGGAACAGGTTACTGATGCCTTGCGCCAGCATCACGCCGCCCGCCACACCCGCTGCCGTTTTCAGGGCTCCGCCCAAAAAGCCGCTGCCCAATGCTGGGGCCGGCGCCGCTGCTGCTGGTTGAGGGGCCACGACAGGAGCCGCTGCCGGGCCATCACGCCAGCCCCCGGTGCCCGACGTTGGGCCGGGCGTGGGGGCCGATACCCGATCGCCACCGCCAAAGAGTCCCGACAAAAAGCTCCCACCGGATGGCGCAGGTGCCGCAGCAGCCTTCGCCTGAGCCAGTTCTGCCTGCAATTGCTTGTTCTGCTGGTCGAGTTGTTTAAGTGCGGCTTCTTGCACCAGCAGTGCCTGAGCCATGTAGTACGTTGCCCCAGGCTGACGCGCCAGATGTTCATTGATCCGCGTCTGGGCCTGGGCATCGCGCGGGGCTGATCCTGCCTCGGCCTGCTGCAACCGTGTAAACAACCCGTCAATCAGGCTTTGCTCTTCGCTGTTCATGACAACCTCTTTCGATTGCAGATAGAAACCTGCCCCTTGCATTACGCAGAAGCTCAAACGCGTTATTGGGGCACTACAACCCGTTTCAACAGCATCAGGCCTGCGTGAACTTTTGTTCATCTTGGCGTCTCATCGGTTAAAGTGACGCACCGCTCTTGACTGCTGACAACTGCCAATGAATCCGCTGACTGTTCTTCGCGACTCCCTGTACTTCTTCCAGCGCAATCTGAGCCAGATCGTAACGCTGTGCCTGCCGCTGGTCATCCTTGAAGCTGTGCTGCAGCACATTGTCGACAACGCCGCAGGCCCGGATGCATCGCCCGGTTATGGCCTGGTTGTCGGACTGCTGCTGTACCCTCTGTACACCGCCGCCCTGATCCTGTTTCTCGATGCCCGCAGCCAGGGCGAAAGCCCGCGCAACCGCGACCTGCTGGCCTCGGCGGTTAATCTTTGGCCCAAATTCGCCCTGCTCTCGGCAATCAGCACGCTGCTGATCGTGCTGGGGCTGTCGATGTTTTTTATTCCGGGCATTTTCCTCACCGTGGTACTGGCCTTCTCCGAGTACCGACTGGTATTGCGTGGTGATGCTCCGCTGGCGGCCATGAAGTCGAGCTTCACCCTGACCCGCGGGCATTTCTGGCGGATTTTCGTTTGCATACTGGCCGTACTGGGCCCGCTGATGTTGCTCAAGGAATTCAGTTACACCCTGTTTTCCAAGGACGACAACACACTGCTAACGCTGGCACTCGATAGCGCCAACAGCTTCTTGCAGTTGTTTGTTTCCGTCGTACTGTTTCGTTTATTTATGTTGATCAGCGAAAAGTCAGAACTATAAAAACAGAAATTTCCTACACAAAGAACCTTGGAAGGCCGCACTGCCGTCGGGTATGTTCGAGCCTTCCCTGTAACGTTATTAAGTCGAGCTCATGTCACGTTTATTACGCCGCACCGCATCAGGTTTGCTGCTGATCTCAGCGCTGCTGGCATGTCTGGTTTATAGCGTTACATGGCGGCCCGGTGCCCGCGAGGTGCTGCCCCTGACGTGCCCCGGCACCGCCCCGGTGCTGGTACCAGGCCAGGCGCTCAAGGTAATGACGTGGAACATCCAGTACCTGGCCGGCAAGCGCTATGTGTTCTGGTACAACCTGGCTGACGGCAGCGGCCCTGACACCCGCCCCACCCGGGAAGACATGGCTTTCAGCCTTGATGAGGTAGCGCGGGTCATACGTGACGAACGCCCGGATCTCGTGCTGTTGCAGGAAGTCGATGACAACGCCAAGGCCAGCGATTACCAGAACCAGCTGGCCCTGCTGCAAGAACGCCTGATCGACCTTTACCCCTGCAGCACCCAGGCCTTTACCTGGAAGGCCGACTTTGTGCCCGACTGGCATATTTTCGGCAGTGTCGGGCGCTCTCTGGTCACCCTCAGCCGCTTCCAGATCGAACACGCAGAACGTCTGCAATTGCCCCTGGCCGATACCAACTTTCTCAGCCGTCAATTCCAGCCCAGGCCCGCGCTGCTGGTCAACTACCTGCCGCTCAATGATGGCGGGCAACTGGCAGCAATCAATACACAACTGGATGCGCCCTCCGCCAACAACAGCAACCTGCGCCTGCAAATGCAGACTGTCGCCGAACTGGCCGACAAGCTGGAAGGCCAGGGCACGCCGTGGTTGATCGGCGGGGACTTCAACCTGCTGCCCATCGGCCAGTACTTGCGCCTGCCCGAGCCATTGCGCCAGGGCTACTCGCAAGACAGCGAGTTGCACCTGCTCTGGGAAAAGTACCCGATGATCCCCAGCAACCCTGAAGCTACCGGCATCGACCGCGAACTGTGGCTGACCCACTTTCCCAATCTCCCCGACGCGGACGAGCCCGACCGTACGCTCGACTACCTCTTCCACAGCCCCAAGCTGCAGCGCATCGAAGGCTATGTGCGCCAGGAAGACACCCAGACCATCTCCGACCACCTGCCGGTGCTGGCCCGATTGCTGCTGCCTGCAGACTGACCCTGTGGGAGCGAGCCTGCTCGCGAATACAGTCTTCGCGAGCAGGCTCGCTCCCACAGTTGAAACCCAATCAGACGGTTCCCTCCCTCGCTCAGTTTAGCCGCGCCGATTGTTTTTGCCTGAAGTCGTACGATGACGTATAACTACTGGAAATCGATGCCTGTCCACGTGTGGAGAAATTTGATGACTGGTTCAAAGCGTTTCGACAATTACATCGGTGGCGAGTGGGTAACAGCCACTGAATACAGCACCAATATCAACCCCTCCGACCTGAGCGATGTGATTGGCGAATATGCCAAGGCTGACGTCGCCCAGGTCCAGACTGCCATTGATGCGGCACGGGCTGCGTTCCCTGCCTGGTCGACCTCCGGCATCCAGGCGCGCAGCGATGCGCTGGACAAGATCGGCAGCGAAATCCTCGCCCGCAAGCAAGAACTGGGCACCCTGCTGGCTCGCGAAGAAGGCAAGACCCTGCCCGAAGCCATCGGTGAAGTGAGCCGTGCCGGCAATATCTTCAAGTTTTTCGCCGGTGAATGCCTGCGCCTGTCGGGCGATTACCTGCCTTCGGTACGCCCGGGCGTGCATGTGGAGGTCACCCGTGAAGCCCTGGGCGTGGTTGGCCTGATCACGCCATGGAACTTCCCCATCGCCATCCCCGCCTGGAAGATCGCCCCGGCCCTGGCCTATGGCAACTGTGTAGTGTTCAAGCCGGCCGATCTGGTACCGGGTTGCGCCTGGGCACTGGCCGAGATCATTGCTCGCGCAGGCTTCCCGGCAGGCGTGTTCAACCTGGTGATGGGCAGCGGCCGCGTGGTCGGCGACGCTATCGTCAACAGCCCGAAAGTGGACGGTATAAGCTTTACCGGCTCGGTGAGCGTCGGTCGCCAGATCGCCATCAGCTGTGTGTCGCGCCAGGCCAAGGTGCAGCTGGAAATGGGCGGTAAAAACCCACAGGTCATCCTCGACGATGCCGACCTCAAGCAAGCGGTCGAACTGGCGGTGCAGAGTGCGTTTTACTCCACCGGCCAGCGTTGCACCGCCTCCAGCCGCCTGATTGTTACCGCGGGCATCCACGACAAATTCGTCGAGGCGATGGCCGAGCGCATGCGTTCGATCAAGGTCGGGCATGCCTTGCAGGCCGGGATTGATATCGGCCCGGTGGTGTCCCGAGCGCAGCTCGACCAGGATTTGGGTTACATCGACATCGCCCGCAACGAAGGCGCCCGCCTGGTTGCCGGAGGCAGCCTGGTGACCTGCGATACCGAGGGTTATTTCCTGGCCCCGGCCTTGTTTGCCGACAGCACGGCCGACATGCGCATCAGCCGCGAAGAAGTGTTCGGCCCGGTAGCCAATATCATCAAGGTTGCAGACTACGAAGCCGCCCTGGCGATGGCCAATGACACCGAGTTTGGCTTGTCGGCGGGTATTGCCACGACCTCGCTCAAATATGCCAATCACTTCAAGCGTCATTCCCAGGCAGGGATGGTGATGGTCAACCTGCCCACGGCGGGGGTGGATTACCACGTGCCGTTTGGCGGGCGCAAAGGCTCGTCCTATGGCTCGCGCGAGCAAGGCCGCTATGCGCAAGAATTCTACACCGTGGTCAAGACCAGCTATATCGGGTCGTGAAGCTCTACTCACCGCGTTGATGCCATCGCGAGCAAGCCCGCTCCCACAAGAACTGCGCAATTTTTGTGGGAGCGGGCTTGCTCGCGATGCGTACGCCCGGTCGCTACGGCTTCCGCGGCTTGATCCGCGCCGTGGCTTCGGCCACCAGCGGATCATCGGGCCAGTAATGCCTTATATCACCTATGTCCAATCACCATTGACACCGAAATCCCCCGCGAAACCGGGGCTACCGCCCGATACTTACAGAACTGGATTGACTGTCAATGATTGGGGCAAAGGTTGACATAAATCCTGCCGATTGCAGGTAGGATTGACAGCGGCCAAAACATCCACAGCCAGTTTAGGCGCTCGACATTGACAGTGCCCATAGAGAGGAGCAGTCCGACTGAGGCCAACGGATACATAAATTGATCAATGCAGACTAGAAGGAAGCAATGTATTGAACCTCGAACAAAGCCTAGCGATTCTGCATGAGCACTTTGACAAAGTTTTCCGTGACGCCACTTTAGCTTCATCCATCTCGCATGCAGAAGTCCGACGCATAATCTGCCTTATAATTGATCAGCAAAATAGTGCCCCTGCCGAAGACAGACTATTGTCCCACTATTACCAGTTCATTTTTGCTACCGAAACACTTCACGCGTCATACCGTATATATGAACTAACTGATATGGGGAGCTGGATTGGATGGGCGTTATCAGAAGACACCAGAGACAGTCACTCAAAAAATTTACATCTGGGGAGAATCTTTGACTTCTATTCATCAGCGGTGGTAAGAACCTGGCCAGGGTTTGTGCCGGTGATGGTGAAATTTTTCAGCGCCTTCTACTACTACGCTCGCGAGCGAACAGCCATGAACAATATAGCACGCGAGCTATGGCCCTTCGCCGCATCGACTTTTGCAGACACGATGAATCTGCCTGCGGAATACATTTACATTGACGAAGCAAATCTTGGAAGTCAAATGGCATGCTGGGCAGCAAAAGAAGCGCCTGACTTGGCCAAGACTTTCGTTCCATACCTAGAGTCTGTCGCTGGCAAAAATACTCTACCAGATGAAGTCCGTGCCGTTCATTATTACACCTTGTCTACTACAGCAAGTGCGTTCTCAAGCAAAGCATCGCATGAGTGGGCAGCAAAGGCACTCGCCGACTTCAATGAAAACCTCGCTGAGCCGCATAAGCTGCAACTGCTAGCCACTATCTATGCAGGCAATAAGGATGGAGACCCATCCGCACTTCTCAGAAAGATAAACCTTGTCCAAGGTTTCTATAAGTCAAAGCTTGACGGAATTAATTTCTTTCGTGATGCAGCAATGCGGAGCGGCTCAATTTTGCCGTTTGTCGTCAACAGCTTGAACGCCGGTAAAACCCACGTCACGCTTGACGGTTTACTGCTGTGGCACCAGTTACTGACAGCCAATTCCAATATCAATGCACAAGATCTGTACATATCTATTCCGTTCGGTGAGCATGGCTATCTCGCAGCTTTAGGCGACGAGAAAATATTCATTGAGCGTGATACTCAGACCTTTATCGAGCAACTGGTACAATCGAGCAACCATTTTTTAGGCGTGGCAAAAACCATCGCTTATTCCGACAACTCTGGTCTAACAATTCCAAATAGAATAGGAATCCCTAAGTATGGGAATTCTACAGAATACGAAACAGCCCTAACTAGAAGCTATTGCTTTTCTCCATTTCCGTTCAACGCCAAACCTTTATACCAGTTGATTCTTGATACTGAGTGTACCCCGCTGCAAGCGATACAGCTCAAAGTGTGGGGTGAAACATGGCCGCTAACCTCATCGTTATCCACTCCAAAATCTGACAGAAAACCGCAAAATGTTTTGATTTGGTGTGGTGGCGGAAGTCTTACAGAAGAACTTGAGGCCGAAGTAATTAAGCACATCTTTGAATCTGCCGGAGCCACCGTAAAAGTGGTCTGCTTCACCGAAGCCACGCAACAAAGCTTCATCGACGCTTATAAAGACCCTAAGTACGATATTATTTGGGTCGCATCCCACGGCGAGTTTGATCACTGGTCTCCTAAACATGTGAAAATGCACATCGGGGATAATTTATCCGTTTCGCTTGAGGATCTATGGGAGCAGGCTCCAGTCATGGATAAACGGCGATTAGCATTTCTAAACATTTGTGACGGAGCGCGATTTGAGGAACGCGGTTTTCTACCAAAAATCGGTATAGCCCCAGGTTTAGCGAGCGCAGATCAAGCGACAATTTCCCATCTATGGCCTGTCATGGGTTATCCAGCAGCAGCGTTCGGAGCTTATCTAGCTTTCAATTTGGCGGCTGGGAACTCTTATTTCGACGCCTATAAGATGGCGATGCTTGCAATTAGGAGGTCTACATTAGAGATCGCAGACGACCTTGCCTCCAAAACTGGAAGAGAATTTGATTTAATCCGTCAGCTTCGAAGGAAAGAGGAAGATTATACTCCACTTGAGTTCTACGGGTCGGCAGCCTTCTACCAATAACCGTGCTTTTCAGCAGTTCAACTCCCAGCTCAGTTGGGTAGCTCGCACTCAGTGACTGCGTTCTGGCTGAGATGCCCCATAGCAGTAACCGTCCGGCGAACTCACCTACCGAACTCCAGCATTAAGGGCGATTGTGTCCGCGTATTTTTAAGCGAACGCAATCACCCTTATCGCTAGGATTTCCATGCGCCAACGTAGCTCTTATCCCAAAACGTTCAAAGCCCAGGTCGTCCAGAAAGCGCAATGCGGTAAGGTGTGATTGCGGGACGCTTACCGCCAATAAGCGGAAAGCCCCAAAATAGTGGTTGCGCGGCCATTTTCGGTTAATATTTTCTGAGTGTTCGGCGCACATTTTAAGAAAATCTTGGCGCGGTTAAGAAAATCTAGTCAGCGACAGGGGAAAAAATGGGAAATCTAGTGGGTTACGCCCATTTGATCAATGCGATGGAGCTCTACCCACCGGTGCGGTAGCAACTGTCTGAATCGCCCCGGATTCTCTAGACACCTTGCAAGCCAGGAGCCGGGCTCACAATGCCTGACACATAAGTAATATTCGCGGCAGCTTTCTGAAAGGTATGATTCGTTATCCTCTAGTCAGAAGTAAGTGAGCACTAGGAGACAATCATGAAAGTATTTAAAGCATTTTTTACCATTTCAATATTGGCCTTGTCGTCTTTGGCAATAGCTGAAGGAGGTGGTGATCGCGTTTACGGTCGGATGATGCAAGAAAACCAACAGGCGATGGAGCAGTACGCCTTGAAAAACGGGAAGTCTAACCCTGAAATTGTTCATTATAAATATGGTATGGACCTAGATATTCATAAGGTCGTCAGTATAACGCAAGCTAATATAAACTGTGCTGTTGCGCCTTCGCGTATGACCTTTGAAGATTCGGCTGGCAAGCTCAACACTGTAGAGTACAGGGTTATGGGTACTAACTGCCCACGCGGAGGATAGACTAAGGTAGCCATGGTAGGTTCTCTGGAGCGCATGTGTTTAATGGTTGCCAAGTAACGACGAGTGCAGACATTTTCGAATCTTATTTGGATTAGGTTCGATTTGTTGTTGAGTAACCACTGCCACTCCATTAACGAACACTAGCTAGCAACAAATGTTCGCTTACCAGATACACCCCATCTCTGTGTTTCTCCTTTGGTTGTGGAGATGGTTTAGGCGCCCTAGTGGCGCCTTTTTTATGGTGTGTCACCCATACGACTACAAATGCTTAATAGCTTTTTGCCAACTTACAGGTGGGTGGTTATAGCCAGTGAGGAGTCCGTCTCAATTTTGATAGCTCATTAGAGTAAGCACTCCGTCACTTGCATGATCAAGGGCAGTGACCACGCAAGAATTAAGGAAAGTTTGAAAACTAGTTTGCCGGGTATTCGGCAATCACTTGGTTAATACCTGTTTTGCTCAGGCCAATGACCTGATAAGCATCCTTCTTTCCACCGACCTCCATGCCAGGTGAGCCTGTCGGCATGCCAGGTACAGCAATCCCGATAAGGTCGTCGCGTTTGATCAAAGCAACTATTTGCTCTGCAGGTACATGGCCTTCAACAAATTTTCCGTTGATCATAGCGGTGTGGCATGACGAGAGACGCGGAATAACACCCAAGTCTTTCTTGACTCTGCTCATGTTGGTTTCTACATGATCAACGACGGTGAAACCGTTGGCGTCAAGGTGCTCCATCCACTTCTTGCAGCATCCACAGTTAGCGTCACGATGGACGTTGATCGTCAGCAATTCTGTGGCATGACCTGCGGAACTGATAAACAGAACCGAGAGTGCAGCGAGGCGCAGTGCCCGACCAGGACGAAAAATGTTATTTCGCATGGGTATGTTCCTTCCCATCAGCATGGGTATGATTTTTTGGCTAAGCGGTCGGAGTTGAAGACGCGTCATGTGAAGCCTCGCCCCCCTAAGGATGGGTATGTTGGGTACTTTCATCCTGAGAAGGTGCTGCTACCTCACCGTAGTCGCTGTCTCTCGCCATGATGGTCCTCTGCTTCGGTTACCTCTTCGGCTGCATCTGCATGAAGATATCCAGAGGGAGCACCTTACCGGCAGCTACTATTGCGGCGAACACACCAGCAGAGGTCAATGTTTTTCATGTCATGCACTCAGAACCACATCCGAATACCGGCAACAAATCGAGCCTCGCTGGTCCTTTCTCCTTCATCGCTCGCCAGGTCGGCCGTCTTGCCGTAGGAGCGGTTCCAGCTAACTCCAATGTAGGGGGCAAATTGGCGAACAATCTCGTAACGCAATCGCAACCCTACTTCGGTGTTAGCCAATCCAGACCCAATGCCACGCTGAGGATCATTTTTCCCGTATAAATTTACTTCGGCTGTAGGCTGCAAGATCAGGCGATTGGTCAGCAGAATGTCGTAGTCGCCCTCAAATCGAGCAGCGGTCTGACCGTTCTCACCGATGTAGGCAGTGGCTTCGGCTTCAAAGTTATACAGGGCCATGCCCTGTATACCGAGCGCTCCCCAAGTTTGTGGCGACCCGGGCTTGAAGTCTTGCCGTACGCCGGTGACGACATCCCACCACGGACCGATGGCGTGTCCCCAAAGTGCGGAGAGTTCAGCGCTTTCCGTTACACCATTGGTACGTTCGCCTTCCGAGCGCAACCACAATCGGTCAACGTCACCGCCGATCCATCCTTTCGCATCCCAAGCCAGTGCACTACCGTTATCAGCATCCTGGTACTCAAACTTATCCAGCAGCATGAAGGAGTTGAGTTGTTTGTCGTGGACACCATGACCTGCCACATCTGGAAAGGCGGCTGCACGGTCAGCGTCGGTAAGTACAGGGATCGGGGTTCGACTCGTGGCGGTCGCTCCTCCATCCATGCTTTCCATACCTTCCATTTCCCCGTCGTCCATGCTCATCTTACTGTGATCCATAGACCCCATCTTGCTGTGGTCCATTGAACCGTGATCGGGCTTAGTTTCGTTTGCCGTAGTTGCAGGTTTGTTAGTTGCTTTCGCAGTAGATGAATGATCACTACTATCTTCTCCTGCCATCACCACAGAAGAGAGTCCGCCCATCAGACCAACGGCAAAGAGGCAACCCACCAGCGATTTATTACGATTTACGTATGTGCTCACAGATCGTCTCCTTTACTCATCAACCCGTACTTCACGGAACATGCCCATTTCCATATGGAAAAGTAGGTGGCAGTGATAGGCCCAGCGACCTAAGGCATCAGCGGTGACTCGATAACTGCGCTTAGTACCTGGTGGCATGTCAATTGTGTGCTTGCGCACCATGAACTTGCCATTTTCGTCTTCAAGATCGCTCCACATGCCGTGAAGGTGGATGGGATGGGTCATCATGGTGTCATTCACCAGGGTGATCCGAAGACGCTCCCCATACTTCAGACGAAGCGGCTCTGCGTCTGAAAATTTGATTCCGTTGAAGGACCACGAAAACTTCTCCATGTGACCGGTCAGATGAAGTTCAATAGTGCGATTGGGCTCGCGGCCGTCAGGGTCTTGGAAAGTGCTTCTCAAATCAGAGTAGGTGAGGACTCGACGACCATTATTCCGCAAACCTATGCCAGGGTCGTTTAGCTTTGGCGTAGGGCTCATGGCTTGCATATCAACCAAGGGGTTGTTGGTTTCGGATGCTGGATGGGCCTGCATTTCGCCACTCATATCGCTCATCCCAGCCATCTGGCTGTGGTCCATGCCGGCCATATTGGACGTGTCGCCTTTGTCCATTCCCGCCATCTTGCTGTGATCCATGCCGGCCATGTTAGACATGTCACCGCTGTCCATGCCGGTCATGTCGCTTTGGTTCATCCCCGTCATCTTGCTGTGATCCATGCCAGCCATGCCTGACATTTCACCTTGCTTCATATCGCCGCCCATACCAGCCATGCCGCCATGGTCCATGCCCTCCATACCGCCCATACCCATGTCATCCATGGTCAAAAGCGGCCGAGGATCGATCGCAGGTACCTGTGCTTTCAAACCTTCGCGAACTGCCAAGGTTCCACGTGCATAACCGGTTCTATCCATGGACTGGGCAAAGATGGTGTAAGCCTCTTCGCTGGTAGGTTCTACGATCACGTCATACGTTTCTGCCACGGCGATGCGGAATTCATCGACGCTGACTGGTTTGACATGTTGACCGTCAGCCGCCACAACGGTCATTTTCAAACCAGGGATGCGAACGTCGAAATAGCTCATAGCTGAACCGTTGATAAAGCGCAGGCGCAGCTTCTCGCCCGGCTTGAAAATACCGGTCCAGTTACCGTTAGGCGCTTGGCCATTCATGAGATAGGTGTAAGTATCCCCACTGACGTCTGCGAGATCAGTGGGGTTCATTTTCATTTCAGCCCACATCTTGCGGTCGGCCACAGCAGCAGACCAACCTTGCTTGCTGACGTCGCCGATAAAGTCGCCCACGGTACGTTTGTGGTGGTTGTAGTAGTCCGATTGCTTCTTGAGCTTGGCCATGACACGACTAGGATCTTCATCGGTCCAGTCAGTCAACATCACCACATAGTCGCGATCGTATTGAAAAGGTTCAGGCTCTTTAGAGTCGATGACAATTGGACCGTATACGCCTGCCTGTTCCTGCAAGCCTGAATGGCTGTGGTACCAGTATGTGCCGTTTTGATGCACATTGAATTTGTACTCGTACATCCCGTCGGGCGCGATGCCATGGAAACTCAACCCCGGTACACCGTCCATATTGGCGGGCAGAATGATCCCGTGCCAATGAATCGACGTGTCTTGGTCTAGGCGGTTTTTCACACGCAGTGTGACCGTTTCGCCTTCGCGCCAACGAAGCAAAGGTCCGGGCAACGAACCATTGATGGTCATGGCTGTGCGCGGCGAGCCAGTAATATTTACAGGGGTTTCACCAATAAACAGATCAAATTCGTTACCGGTGAGAATGCTCGGCAGACCAGGACTGGTCACTGCCCATACAGGAGTGCGCCACAGACCAAGGCCGCCGAGAACGCCACCAGCGGCCAGGCCTTTAACGAATGTCCGCCTAGAGGTTTTGGAATTCATGCCGTTTACGTCCGATCAGTGAAAAAGGGAAGCCGTGCGAAACAACCAATGAGTTGCTCAACAGGTTGAAGGAACTCTCTCGGGGGGGATGCGCCCGAATGAGCTTAGCTCGCCGTCACTAAAAACGAGTGTTTACGGCAAGCGAGCTCAGAAATTGCCACATTTGAACCATCACAGTGATTACATTTCTGTCAGTTTTGATGCGCAGTAAGCTATTCAGCAATTCTTGTGGCCCATCGCTTTGACTTTGCTTTCTGCGATCGGGGGCTGGGTGCTCTGTTGTTGGGCTACTTGATACGATTCCATTGAATTATTCCTAGCTACTTCCATGCGGGCGAACGTCCGATCACCACCGCCTTCAGCCATAGCAAAAGAAGAGACGGTTAGGGCTGCAATGATGAACAAAGCTTTGATGGATTTCATTTTAGTGTCCTCTGGGAGTATTGGTAATCCCTAAATCCACATCAAACGATGATTCTTAGGGGAGAGCTTAAGGCTCAATAGGACTATAAAGCTCATGCCCTGTCAGAAGCCTTAGCTGAATATTACAGTTGTGTCAGGTTGGCATATTTCTCTTGAGGAATACGCTATTCAATACGTAAAGTATCGATCTTTTCGAGTCGCACGGCTGTTTATTTAGCCTCAGCTTTAGGTGGGTAATTGATTTGGTTTAGGTGCTTTCAAGGTGAAGTCGTTTTTAGATTTCTATGCCGGAGCTTCGTGTATGAACCTAGATGCACTGCGGCAAAATCAAAGTATTAGTTGTTCCTGGAAAAAAATTGAGCCATCAAGGGTGATTGAGTGTGAGCATTAACTTTGAGAAAGCACTTGGCACATCAGAAAGAGCGTTATTTTATCGTAGTCAAAGAGCTGAAATCCTGAGTAATAATATCGCAAACGCCGATACGCCGAACTTCAAGGCTCGAGATGTGGACTTCTCTACTGTGCTTGCAAGTCAGAATAGAGAAAACCTTGCTAATACGTTTTCTATGAAAACGCCAAATGTAAAACATATTGCCGGAAAAGATTCAGCAAGTGATATTTACGGAAGCGGTTTGCTTTACAGCACTCCGGTTCAACCTGCCATCGATCAAAATACTGTCGATCAGCAGGTTGAGGTCGCAAAATACACAGGAAATGGGATACGTTTCGATGCCGCTTTTACTCGTTTGAATGGTGCATTCAAAGGTTTGCTCAAAGCTCTGCGAGGAGATTAGTAGCGCAGGGTCTTGTGAGCCATCTGCATAAGGGGCGCTGACTATGGGCCAAGGGTAGGTGTCAGCATTCAAGTGCTGATTTGGGAAGGAAAACCTAACGCCTCGACAGCTTTACGAATTTGCTCTGAGCTTTCGCTACTTTCAACACTCACCTTTCCGGCGGACCGATCCACGGAAATCGTAGCTTTGTTGTCCAATGACTGAATTGCTTTAGTGATTTTGCTGACGCAACCGCCGCAACCAATGCCTGATACATCTAAGATGAACATGGTTATTCCTCTCGTGCTGAGCGGTCTCTTTTCACCGCACCGGCAGCATCAAGGTTGACACTATGGCAATGTCAATAGTTGTCTGTTTCAAATTGTGAGCGTCATTGATGGATAATTACACAGACTTGACCAACCGTTTTCATTTGACCTAAGCAGCCGATTTGTATCGGGTCCGACCAGTACGCATCTAGGCCATGGCCGGCAGAGAGCGGCCAGAAGTAAACATTTCAGGCCCTCTGCTTCATCACTCAGATTTGAACCTCTCTTTCCTGTCACTGTTTTTTAATGCCCCATACGCCTGTGAACCTTGTATAGGTATAGGGGGTATGCCTATCATGTGCGACGTATAGGTAGGAGAGGTATCCCATGGGCCATATCGCAGCAAACAAAGATGATCTTCTCAAGCGTGTAAAACGTATCGCCGGACAACTTCAAGCGGTTGAGCGAGCGTTGGAATCGGATCTCGATTGCGCCAAAACACTGCATCTTGTTGCCGCCACTCGCGGTGCCATGAACGGCTTGATGGAGGAAATCATCGAGGAGCATGCGCGTGAGCATGTTGCGAACCCTGCTCTCAGTGAGGAAGAGCGTAGTAAGGGCGTGGAAGAGCTTCTTGAAGCCATTCGCCGTTACTCCAAGTAAACGCCTTCAGGAATCACTCATGAGCGGCATCAACATCAAACACACCCACGACCACGTATTCCTTGGCTCAGCACACGACGATAATGCCAAGCGTACGCTTTGGGTTGTGGCTCTTACCGTTGTGATGATGGTTGGCGAGATCACCGCCGGTTATATCACTGGCTCGATGGCGTTGCTGGCCGATGGCTTTCATATGGCAACCCATGCCGTGGCATTGGGCATAGCGGCCGTTGCTTACAGATATGCAAAACGCCACGCTTTCAGCCAGCGCTACAGCTTCGGTACCGGAAAAGTTGGAGACCTGGGCGGGTTTGCCTCGGCGTTGATTCTCGGCATGGTCTCCCTGGGAATTGGCGCTGAGTCTGTCATGCGCCTCTTCCAGCCAACGGACGTGCAGTTCGGCACCGCTACGCTCATCGCGATTGCCGGTTTGATCGTCAACATTGCCAGCGCCCTGCTGCTGGGTCATGGGCACGTTCATGATGATCATGGTCATGCCCATCACGGGAGCGACAACAACCTGAAATCGGCCTACGTCCACGTCATCGCGGACGCGCTGACTTCGGTTCTGGCCATTGTGGCACTGCTCGCCGGCCGTTATCTCGGCTGGGTGTGGCTGGACCCGGTCATGGGCATCGTCGGCGCCATCGTTATTGCGCGGTGGGCATGGACCTTGATGGGAGTCACTGCAGGTGTACTGCTGGATCAGACCGATGCACACGTTGCCGAGGAAATCCGTGAACTGGTTGAGACACCGGGGGATGCCACCATTACGGACTTACACGTCTGGCAGATTGGGCCGCAAGCCCATGCGGCAATCGTCAGCGTCCTTGGTGAGGCCACTGCGAATGCCGACAGCATTCGTGAACGTCTCAAGTCGGTTCACGAGGTCAGCCATCTGACGATCGAGTTTCGACCAGTCTAATTCAGCGCCTCCTCACTATGGCCTCCAATGGGGCCCGCAACTCTTCCAGGGTAACGTGATCTGCGCGGATCGAGCGCCGGTTGATTATCACGCGTCAACGCTTTCGTCGACGCGTGGTTTGCAGCCAACTATGGCCTACTTCAGGTCAATCTGACCGACCATCCCTGATTGATAATGCCCCGGCACGTTGCAAGCAAATTGAAGCCCAGTGGTGTTGTTGAAGGTCCAGATCAGCTCCTTGGTTGCGCCTGGCTCGATCAGCACGCTGTTCGGGTCGTTGTGTTCCATTTCGACCATCTTCATCCCTCCCATGCTATGGCCCATGTCGCTCATCATTTTCCCGGCCCCGGTGGGGCTTAGCGCCCCGTTCTGGAACATGTTCGCCATTTCTTTTTGGTGTGCCGCATGAGCAGCGGCTTTGCCGATGTTGAACTCGTGCAGCAGCGAACCCTCATTGCGAAGGACGAATCGGACCGTTTCACCCGGTTTGACGTCGATGCTTTTAGGTTTGAAGAAAACATCACCCATCTCCACTTCCACCGTACGGGTAACCTTAGAAGAGACACCGGGCTGGCCGATGTCCTCTTTACCATGACCAACACTGGCGATCGCCGTAGCACCGAAGATTAGGGTGATTGCCGCAATAACAGGGGTAATGAGCTTAGCTTTCATGGTGACCTCGAGAGTAAGAGGGAATCACTGGCTATGCTAAAGGGGATGAGCTGCTAGTTAACTGACCTGAACACTACATTTCTGTCAGTTTTCAAAAGAAAACACGGCGCCCAGGTAACGCCGTGTTCAGCGGAGCGGTTAACAAACCCCCAATGAGACTCGGTTGGTCACTGATGGTTTTCAGAAAGCATCAATTTGTGCTCACGCTGCATTTGGCTCAAAACGTCATCAACTATTTTGTCGTGCTTTTCCATCCAAGCGAGGTGCTGCTGAGGTGACATCGATGCGTCTGGGTGATCTTGATGGAGCTGACTCATGATCTCCCCAAGCATATTCATATGCTCGGCCATGTGGACATGACGCTGCCCTTCAGGAGCTCTTTCAGCTTGTATAAGCACAGCTTCAGCCTTGTTGCGCAGGTTTTCCATACGCTCGACAACCCGGTCTCCGCCACTTTCAGCCCATAGAGAAGACGAGACGAGTAGCGAGCTCACAAGAATAAGAACTTTTAAGCGATTCATGGTGCCGCTCCTTTTGGAATTGTTTTCCGGCTCCAAATACGTTTCATGCTGAAGAGTCGGCTGAGCATTAGGGAAATGCTCATTTTTGACCATAGACAGCGGTCGCTGACATATACCTGAAGCCAATATTACTTTTCTGTCAGTTGCTGCTTGGCTTGTGTTTTTCGTTGCAGACTCCGTTTCATAATTACTTGAGAGCCACTCCTATGAGACTTCTTGTTGCTGAAGACGAACCAAAAATAGGCATCTATTTGCAGCAAGGACTCACCGAGGCGGGGTTCAATGTTGATCGGTTTACCGATGGCAAAGAGGCACTTCAGCACGCCTTGAGCGAAGCCTATGACCTGCTGATTCTCGACGTCATGATGCCTGGGCTGGATGGCTGGGAAGTCCTCCAGAAGGTACGTGCATCCGGGAAGGATGTTCCCGTGCTCTTCCTCACGGCGCGAGACCGCGTCGAAGATCGAGTGAAGGGCCTTGAACTCGGGGCAGATGATTACCTGATCAAACCTTTCGCCTTTTCTGAGCTTTTGGCTCGCGTTAGAACGCTGCTGCGTAGGGGTAGCAGCGCTCCCTCGCAAACCTATATGAAATTGGCCGATCTGGAAGTGGACCTGCTTAAGCGTCGGGCCATCCGTGGAGGTAAACGTATAGATCTGACAGCTAAAGAGTTTGCTTTGCTTGAGCTGTTGCTGCGTCGTCGAGGAGAGGTGCTGCCAAAATCGCTTATCGCTTCCCAAGTTTGGGACATGAATTTTGATAGCGATACCAACGTTATCGAGGTGGCGATCAGGCGACTGAGAGCCAAAATCGATGACGATTTTGAGGTCAAGCTGATTCATACCTCGCGAGGTATGGGTTACATGCTCGACTCTCCTGATTCGGAGTCGAAATGAAGCGAATGTCTCTGACGAGCCGTATGAGTCTGATGTTCATGCTGGCTGTAACGGCGGTGCTCACTATTGCCGGCCTCAGCTTCAATAACCTTAGCCAGCATCACTTCAAGATGCTGGATCAACAGGCACTAAGCGAAAAGCTCCATTCTACTCAGAGAATTTTGACTGGATTGAATAGCATCGATCAATTCAGTGATGTTAAGCCTGAGCTGGAGGCGCTGCTTGGTGCTCACCGTGATTTGACTGCCATAATAATCGATGGTGACGGGAAGTTACTGTTTGCTGATCCCGGCTCGATCGATGTTCCAGAGGAATTTCGTACGATCCCGAACAGCAACGTCTGGGAGTGGCGGGAGCAGGAGAAAATGTTCCGTGGAGTGACTGCACAAGTGATCGTGACGGGGCAAGACAGGCCATTAACCGTTATGTTGATCTTTGATGTGACTCAGCATATGTCTTTCTTCGAGACACTTGAGCGGTGGTTTTGGATAGGGCTGGTGATCAGCGCACTGATCAGTGCTGCCTTGGGTTGGATGGTCGCGAGCAGTGGTCTGCGGCCTATACGTCAAGTCACTCGGGTCACTGCTTCAATGTCAGCTAAATCCCTTAAGGAGCGCATTCCCTTAGCATCTGTTCCTAAAGAGCTTCAGCAGATGGTGCTGTCGTTCAACGCAATGTTATCCAGGCTGGATGATGCATTTGTCCGTTTATCGAATTTTTCCGCGGACATCGCTCACGAGTTACGGACGCCGGTCAGCAATTTGATGACCCACACAGAAGTAGTGCTTTCTAGAAAAAGAAATATTGAGGACTACGAAGACAATTTGTATTCAAATCTTGATGACTTGAAGCGTATGAGTCGGATGATTGATGACATGCTTTTTCTGGCAAAATCAGACAACGGTCTGATTTCACACGAGAAGAAACCGATAGACCTAGTAGAGATAGTGGAGAAATTACAGGAGTACTACTCTCTACTAGCTGATGAGCGAGGGATTGGCCTCACGGTTTCAGGGCGGGGTAGCGTCCGAGGCGATGTTCTAATGCTGCACCGAGCCATCTCTAATCTGCTATCAAATGCGCTCAGGTATACCTCTGAAGGGAAGTGCATCAATGTCGATATCCAACAAAAAGGAACGTCGGTATTGGTCGTAGTGGAAAATCCTGGAGAGTCCATTGCGCCTGAGCATCTTGAAAAGCTTTTCGATCGATTTTATCGAGTGGACCCTGCGCGTAGAGAAGGGAGCCCAAGCAACGCCGGGCTAGGTTTATCGATCACCCGATCGATAATCGAGGCGCATGACGGAAAGATATGGTGTACGTCATCTAATGGGAAAACGGCATTCCATATAGAGCTTCCTAGTGCAGACGAAAAAAAGGCCTGAGACAAGCTGGCGAATTGCATTCCTCTTGACCAGCCATTTGCATTCGACTTGACCAGTTGTTTGCATGAGTTTTGACCAGCCCACGGGGTGGGCCTTGACCGGCAGAAATCGGCCATAGTTTTCGCAGCAGAAAAGCATGCGTCTGTGATTGAAATCTCCGCTTTCGGCTGAGGTTAGCGGACTCAGATTTCACGTAGCAGCGCGCTGGGAAGGTGCTTTCACCGGTCAATCTTCTAGCCATTTCAGAAAACCGACTTTTTCAACACAATCGGCCAAAAGCAGTCAGTATCTACGGAATCGGGGGGCTATTAAGCGGCTAGCTTTTTTTCGGCTACTGTCATTTCGAGCAAAGCGGCCGGTATGATGAGGCGAAACGGATGTGGCCTAAGTGATGAGGACTGCTATGAACGTGTTTATCAGCTCTGTAGTACGTAATTTTGAGCACTATCGTGCGGCCGCCAAAAAAGCAGTTTCTCTGTTGGGGCACATCCCGGTGATGTGTGAGGATTTTGGTGCAAGACCCTATTCCTCTGAAGTCGCATGCATGACTGAGGTTGACCAGGCCGACGTAGTGGTGCTGATTCTTGGCGCGGACTTCGGCTTCAAAACCCACACAGGTGAGTCCGTCACTCAGCAGGAGTTCCATCGCGCCAAAGCTGCCAATAAACCCATCCTGGCTTTTCTGGAAGAGGTTCCGGTCGAGGATGATCAAAAGCGCTTTCACTGGGAGGTTTCCGATTACGTCGACGGCCTTTTCCGTTCCACCTTCACAGGTGATCGCGATCTCTCAGACAAAATCATCCAGGGGCTAAGCCAACTTGCAGCCAGTCGCAGCGCCATTTCCGAACAGGAGTTCGTTCAGCACCTGCAGAATCGTAGCAACAGCCGAAATTGGAATAGCCGGCCTCGTGAAGATCGCCTTGAGCTCGTGTTTCTGCCGCAGCCCATTCTCTCGGGTACGTTGCGTTCCATACACTCCCAGCATGATGAATTCTTCCTCAAGCTTTCTCAGGCGGGCTTGGTTTCTATCAAGGGTGGTTACAAGTCATTTAACGAGGGAGACATCACCGGCCTCGATGCGGAGGCCTCTTGGCGGCATCACGATAATGGGATGAGCTGGCTCTCTATTCCTCTGGCAGCCCCAGCAAAGGACGGCGAATATTTTGCCTCCTACTACATCTCGCCCAGCCGGCTAAAACGCTTTGCGGAAGAAGCTTTTAGTTTGATTAGCCGAGGTAAGGGAGGCTGGTTCCAGCTGGGGATCTACGGAATTTCTCACCAAGTTTACGCCGAGCCGCCAACCACCCCGGCATCGTCGATGTCCATGCCGTACCGCAGTGAGAAAAACATTGAGGAAAGAAAACTGCTGATTCCAGCGTCACAGGGCGTTTTCAACCAGTGGCTGGAGGACGCTTTGTTCCGAATCGGGCGCAAGCTTTCCTAAGAATTGAGCGTGGCCAGCAGGCGGATGGAGGATAAGCAACAATGAACCCTTCGTGTCTCAGCTTGGCAGTTCTTCTAGCTTGAAGATCCGGTTGTCAGCCTTGAGCGCTGGAAAGGCTTCGCAATATGCATAGGGCTCGCTGAATAAAGTGCTGGGCGAATGAATGTTGAAGACCTTAACCTGGGGAGGGTGGCCGCTTTGCCGTTCATGGCGAAGGTCGTTCAGAGACCCAGGTGCCTCACCATTTTGTTCGGCAATCGAAATCACTAGATCTCGAAGGGTTTCGATTTCTGCATCAGATGTTTCTGCATAGGTGGTCAGTCGCTTATGACTTCCAAACCCGCCACGGGTAGAACCGATTCGGTTCAGGTGCACGTGAACCACCGTTACGATCTTCATACCGAATACCTTATTGAAGCCCAGGATGCGCCTCCTTCCGGAGACGCTATGAGGTCGTAATCAGCCCTTGGGAGGATGGGGGTCGTTGCCATAGGAGTCTCGTTCACGGATCAGGTTGTCCCGGCCGTGGATGAGCACCTCGCTTTTTTGGTTTTGAGCTATCTGACGAGCCGCGTCAGCAGCTTCCTTTTGAGTCCGATGGTGGGAGGTGTCTTTAGTATTCCCCTCACCCCGAACCGCCCAGCCTTCATCACGTTTCACGACGTGCTGATTTTTGCCTGCCATGGAACACCTCTACTAGTGAGTTGCCTGCCTAGTAGAAGGTAGCATCGAAACGGGCAAATACAACATGTAGTGCTAGATAGACTGGTAGTGCATGTATGTTGTGCTTTTTCTCAGCAAATCGGCCTGTCTTGCTCAAGCTTACGTGCAGAAGCAGAAGTGCCTCGCCGGTTCGCGACACGGCTGCTCCTCTACTATACCCATGAAAAAGGATGATCAGGCTAGCTAGGCTTTGGGCTTATGAAATGCTGAAATCTACGCCAAGGTTTTCGACATGCTTTTGAACTACTCCCGCGATGGAGGACAGTCTGCTTTTGGCCGATTTCTGCCGATCAGGACTTCCCCGTGCGCTGGTCAGATCCCATGCAAACAACTGGTCAAGTCGAATGCAAATAGGTGGTCAATTCCATGCAATTACGCAACAAGCTGCAGATATTCAACCACGCAGTATGGGATTAGCTTAAAGGCCCTTTTTTGAATGAGTTAGAGCTCTTGATACGCCTCGAAGAGGGGGCGTATTTAGGCCCATTATCCGCGCCATCCAGTAGCCAAAAACCCGCCCCAAGCTGACTGAAATGTAATCGAACAGTTTACATTCATGTGGCATCGTGTACTTGCGCTGTGACGTGGAGATTCTTGTGAGCTCCTCCTGTTCGTTCCGCCATAGGACACTGAACCTGCTAGGTATTCGCCAGTGGTTTTAACAAGCGTCGAAAAGTAAAAAACTAGATATTCCCAAACAAACCTCGAACCAACAGCTCTTGCTGTGAGGAGTCTGCATGTCATTCCTTAAAACTACGACCGTAGCTGTTGCACTTACTGCGGGCTTACTTCTGAGTGCTGTAGTTCAAGCACATCCAAAGCTCCTTTCTTCTACTCCGGTAGAAGGCTCGGATGCGGCGGCCCCTTCGAAAATTGAGCTGCACTTTTCTGAAAATCTAACTACTCAGTTTTCAGGTGCAAAACTGATCATGACCGATATGCCTGGGATGCCGAACTCCCCGATGGGTGTTAAGGCAGGCGTCGCTGGTGGCAGTGATCCGAAAACGATGGTGATTACACCGGCAGCACCTTTGACCACAGGCACCTACAAAGTCGAATGGCGTGCCGTCTCCTCGGACACTCATCCGATCACCGGTAACTTCTCATTCAAAGTGAAATGATTCATGAGCGACTCAATAAATATTGTGGTTCGCTTTGCTCTTTATTTAGACCTGATGCTGTTATTCGGATTGGCAATTTTCGGCTTGTACAGCCTTAGGGGAAAAGAAAGAGTATCGGGCACGGTCTTGAATTTTGAGTCGCTTCTTTACGGTACTTCTGTTGTAGGTGTAGCTCTATCCCTTGCAGCAATGTTGTTGCTTGCGAAAGCAATGAGCGGTGTATCGGGGTTCATGGAACTACATCACCATATTTTTCAAATGGTCCTCATGGGGACTGACGTCGGACTGACCTGGATGGTCCGCATAGCTGCCTTGGTTATGGCAATTATTGGCGTAGCGCTGAATAAAAGATTTCCGACACTCAGTCTCTGGATGGTCACTGTATGCGGAGCGATTGCGTTGGCGACGTTAGCATGGACAGGGCACGGTGCCATGGATGAGGGCAGTCGACGCTACTGGCATTTTATCAGTGATATTTTCCATCTTTTGGCCGCCGGTGGATGGTTAGGTGCTCTAGCGGCATTTGCCCTACTACTGCGTTTAAAATCGCTCAAAAGCGAGCAGGAAGCACAAATTCTTGCTCGGGTATTGACTGGCTTTGAGTCGGCCGGCGGAGTGATTGTGGCAATCATAAGCATCACTGGAATAGTCAATTACCTATTTATCGTTGGACCAAACCTCGATGAAGTGATGCTCAGTACTTATGGCCAACTTCTATTTTTGAAAATCTTGCTCTTTGCCGGAATGATCGTGTTAGCCGCGCTCAACCGCTTCCACTTAAGCCCGGCACTAGAAAAGTCAGTTCGCAACGGAGAATATTCTGTTGCAGTTAATGCATTGCGCCGCAGCATGACGCTGGAATTTACAATGGCGATCGTCATAATTTGCCTCGTCGCGTGGCTAGGCACCTTAAGTCCGGTAATGGAAATGAGCGCGGAATAGGGGTTAGTGGCAGCCAACAAAGAAGACCCAAGGGTGAATTGTTGGGTGCATTTTCACCGGCTACACTTCAGCCCATGAAACACTATCTGCGGTTTTGCATCATATTCATGATCAGCTTAGGAAACTCCGATCAACTCGCGGTGTGCGGGCTGTTAGTCGAAACGACAACGACTTTCAGCGCTGCTTAGCGCAGAAAGGCCCTCTGCATTGCTTCGCCGGGGCTTTTCAGCCCCGCTCCCCGCGTTACACGCCCATACCCATCAGCTGTTTTCGAGCCATCCAAAGGTTCGACAGAGCAAACAGCGTGGTCAGTTGATCGGTGTTTTTCATCAGCCCACGAAAGCGCACTTTCACATAACCAAACTGGCGCTTGATCACCCGAAATGGATGTTCGACCTTGGCCCGCGTCTGGGCTTTACAGTACTCGATCTTGCGCTTGGCCTTGTAGAGAATGCTGCGTTTATTCAGTCGTGAATAAGTGCTACGTCGCGCCGCGATCTGCCAGATCACTTCACGATTTTTGTGCTCATCACGCTTCTCGACGCCGGTGTAACCGGCATCCGCATAGACTGCGTTTTCCTCGCAATGTAGCAGCTCCGCAACTTGGGTTACGTCGGCCACATTCGCGGCTGTGCCGTGGACGTGGTGAACCAGCCCTGATTCCACATCAGCGCCGATATGAGCCTTCATTCCAAAGTAGTATTGGTTACCTTTTTTGGTCTGATGCATCTCAGGATCACGCTTGCCTTCCTCGTTCTTGGTTGAGCTGGGAGCATGAATGATCGTGGCATCGACGATGGTGCCCTGGCGCAGGGACAGACCTTTTTCCTGCAAATAACCGTTGATGACAGCCAGGATCGCAGGCGCCAATTTATGTTTCTCCAGCAAGTGCCGGAAGTTCATGATCGTGGTGTCTTCAGGGATCGGCGCGCTTAATGTAAGACGGGCGAACTGACGCATGGGAGTGATTTCATAAAGCGCTTCTTCCATGGCCGGGTCGCTCAGCGAGAACCAGTTTTGCAGCAGATGGATGCGCAACATGGTCTCCAGCGGATAAGGTTTACGGCCACCACCAGCCTTCGGGTAAAACGGTTGGATCAACTCCAACAAACCGCACCAGGGCACCACCTGATCCATTTCGGCAAGGAAGCGTTCACGGCGGGTTTGCTTGCGCTTGCCGGCGTATTCAAAGTCGGAATAGCTCATCTGGCTCATGCGTGGCTCGGGTCAGGTGGTGAGGCTGTATTTCAGCACATCTAAGGACTTGTTCGGAGTTTCCCTTAGCGCTTCCTCTCAGCGGGATGGCGGGAGTTCAGGCATCGACAAAGCCGTGCCCCATGAAGACGATGGGCATTACGGCTGGGCCAGCCGTAAGGAAAGACTACGATAAGTCTCAGGTAAATCATTCATCCAACACTTCCTTGATTCCTTACTTAGGCTCTGTACGTAAAGTATTGTCGCAAGCACCGCATAGCGCAGGCCAATGAGACCATCGCCGCAAAACTTGTTGCGAGCTTGTCGAAGCGCGTCACGATGCGACGGTTCTCCTTCAGCCAGCCAA